>NZ_JBHSOJ010000023.1:0-64518 GCF_042656225.1 Streptococcus caledonicus | reverse complement strand
ATCAATATGCTTTTGGTAAGCTGTATAGCCCGGTGCAAATAAATCAGAAACCTTTTCTCCATTAACATAAGCAACATAAATCCCACGCGCAGTCATATATGGCAATGCTTCTTCTGGAATATCCTCTAATTCAAACTCTTGACGTAGATAGATTGGAGCATCCAAACGCTCCAGAGGTTCTTGTTCAAATTTACGGACCTCCTAAGACAGCAGATGCTTAAACAATCGTTGCGTCTAAACGTAAAATCCTTGTTCAAGAAGTAGAGGTTACTGATAGCTTCAATAAGTCCTTCAATCTCTACATTCCATATTGAAAACAATTGCTAATCGCCTTTTCAAGTAAAACAAGGAAATGGTGCAATGCAAACACAGAGATTTACAGTTATTGTGAATCTCTATTTTTGTGGGCGGAGAAAACGTTTAGCTCAGCATCTTTTAGACTCTTTCAAAATCAAAAATAGGAAGTATAGATGGTTTGTTTACTGGAACGTAGCCTGTCTATCCCTATCGCCACTACGTTTCCTAGCTCTATAGCGTGCTTCTCTAGTAGCCCTGTGGGCGACTGAAGAGGGTTTTGGCTAATTGTGGCCTTTGGAAATCAAGCGATACTATTTTCTTTGAGAGTCAGTTGGTAATGTCCCTGATTTATCTATTTTTGAATTTTATTTAACGTTAGATATCCGATAGAGAAAATAGCATACCAAATTCGAGTTTTTGAAGGGGATTGTCTATATTTTTTTTCGAGAGACTGGCTTATACTGAATATGTCAAGCGAAATAAGTTAGAAAGGAGTTACGAATGGGAACCTCACTTGTCTTCATGTTTTCAGTTTTTGTAGCTGGGATCTTATCTTTCTTTTCTCCCTGCATCTTTCCGCTTTTGCCTGTCTATCTGGGGATTTTGCTGGATGAGAGCAAGGAGCGAACAGTTTCCTTCTTTGGTTTTTCTATTAACTGGTACAGCTTGCTCAAGACCTTAGCCTTTATGGCTGGTTTGTCTTCTGTTTTTCTGTTACTAGGTTTTGGTGCAGCCAGTCTGGGAAGTCTGTTCAACAGCCCAAATTTCAGAGTGGTCATGGGGCTGATCATTATTGTTCTTGGGCTCCACCAGATGGAATGGATTAACATTGCTAGCCTGCAAAAACAGAAACAGCTTCGCTTTAATTTCCAAACTAAAAATGGTGTCTTGTCAGCATTTTTATTGGGCTTAACCTTTAGCTTTGGCTGGACCCCTTGTGTTGGCCCTGTGCTAGGCTCTGTTCTAGGATTGGCTGCTTCAGGCGGAGGCAGTTCGGTACAAGGGGGGCTTTTGCTTCTGGTTTATACACTGGGTTTGTCTTTGCCATTTCTACTCATCACTTTGTCAAGCTCTGCCCTTGTCAAACAGTTTAATAAACTAAAACCACACATGGTCACCATGAAAAAGGTCGGTGGGGCCTTGATTATCCTAATGGGAATTATCCTTGTTTTAGGAAAGGTCGATGCCATTACTGCATTTTTCGAAACAATTTTTAACTAACTATTTTACATAAAGGAGTACATATATCATGAAAAAATTACAAACAGTCGCTATCTTACTTGCTTGCGGTGCTTTCTTAGCAGCTTGCTCAACCCAGCCTAAATCTGATAATAACAAGACAGACGAGTCCTCTATGATGGAGAAAAAGGACAAGATGTCCGACGACAAAATGAAAGATGACAAGATGTCCGATGACAAAATGAAAAACGACAGCATGTCAGATGATAACATGAAAGACGACAAGATGTCCGACGACAAAATGAAAAACGACAGCATGTCAGATGACAATATGAAAGACGACAAGATGTCTGATGACAAGATGTCCGATGAAAACATGAAAGATGATAAGATGTCAGACGATAAAATGTCCGATGACAAGATGGAAGACGACAAGATGTCAGATGGAGAAAAGAATTAAGGGAGGACGTTTATGAAAAAACTCCAACTACTGACAATCGCTTTAGCTTGTACAGGCTTGTTAGCAGCCTGCTCTACGCAAACAAAAACAGATGATCAAAAGGCAGAAACAGCTAAAATGGCAGACAAACAAGATAATCAACAGATGAATGATGGCAAAGAAGCGTCCGATTTTAGTTTGATGGGTGTGGATGGAAAAACCTATACCTTGTCTGATTTTAAGGGGAAAAAAGTCTATCTCAAGTTTTGGGCTTCGTGGTGCCCTATCTGCTTAGCTGGATTAGAAGAAGTCGATGGCTTAGCTAAGGATGCACCGGCAGACACGGTCATTCTCTCAGTTGTTTCTCCTAATAAAAAAGGCGAACAATCAGAAGAAGAGTTTAAGAAATGGTACAAAGAACTTGGGCACAAGAACTTGCCAGTCCTCTTAGATCCAAGTGGAAAACTGATGGAAGAATACGGCGTTCGTGTCTATCCGACCTCGGCGTTCATTGGGAGCGATGGTGTTGTTGCAAAGGTGATGCCTGGTCATATGGAGAAAGCAGATATTGTTCAAACGCTTGAAACGATTAAATAATAAAGAAATGGAGGTCAGTGTATGCAACCTCAACTGAAATCATTTTTAGTAGGAGTGACTATTTTAGGGCTCATTGTCTTATCGGCTTTTATCTTTCTGAAGATGGGGTCAAAGACCGATAGTGAGAAGATGAGTACAGCTCCAACTGTCAAGCAAACAAGTACAGAACGTCAATTAAAGGATAAGTCTAAGGTGGCCCCTGAAAATCTAAAGGAAATTTATCTGGCAGGAGGGTGCTTTTGGGGAGTGGAAGCCTACTTTGAACGGGTAGATGGAGTGGTAGATGTCACGGTTGGCTATGCTAACGGTAAGAGTGATACTACCAACTACAAGTTAATTGGTCAGACAGGGCATGCAGAGACTGTTCACATTCAGTACGACAAGAGTGAAGTCAGTTTGCGTGACTTGCTCCTGCATTACTTCCGTATCATTGATCCAACAAGCAAAAACAAGCAAGGCAATGATGTCGGAAGTCAATATCGAACAGGTATCTACTATACAGATAAAGAGGATGAGCCTATCATCAAACAAGCCTTGGACGAACTAAGTCAGAAATTTGACAAGCCTATCGTGGTTGAGAATGTACCACTTGATCACTATGTCTTAGCCGAAGACTATCATCAAGATTACCTCAAGAAAAATCCAAATGGCTACTGTCATATCAATGTCAATGATGCGGTTTACCCTGTCATCGATGAAAGTAAATATAAAAAGCCAAGTGATGAAGAAATTAAGAAAAAATTAACCAAGGAAGAGTACGATGTCACCCAAAACAATGATACAGAGAAAGCCTTCTCCAATCGTTATTGGGATCAGTTTGAAGATGGCATCTATGTGGATGTTGTGACAGGAGAGCCCCTCTTTTCTTCTAAGGATAAGTTTGAATCAGGCTGTGGTTGGCCAAGTTTCTCTCGACCTATTAGCCCAGATGTCGCTCGTTATAAAGAAGATACAAGCTATAATATGACACGGACGGAAGTACGGAGTCGCGTTGGGGATTCCCACCTAGGGCATGTCTTTACAGATGGACCAGAAGATAAGGGAGGTCTTCGCTACTGTATCAATAGCTTATCGATTAGATTTATCCCGAAAGCAGAGATGGAAGCTAAAGGATATGGTTACCTCCTAGCCTATGTCTAGTCCTTCTGTTATAATAAGGACAAAGCGAACAAAAGAAGGTGAAGACCATTTATTCTATACTGATAGTAGAAGACGAATACCTTGTTCGACAAGGTATTTGTTCTTTGATTGATTTTAAAAAATTTCAAATTGACCGTGTCGCTGAAGCAGAAGATGGTCGTAAAGCTTGGGAACTGTTCCAAGATCAACCATTTGATATCGTCTTGACAGACATCAATATGCCCAAAATGAACGGAATTCAATTAGCACAATTGATTAAAGAAGAGTGCCCAGCCTGTCATCTTGTTTTTTTGACAGGCTATGATGAGTTTGACTATGCTCTTTCTGCACTCAAGCTGGGCGCAGATGACTATCTACTCAAGCCCTTTAGTAAGGCAGATGTGGAAGGCATCTTATCAAAAATCCAAGATAAGCTAGATCAAGATGTAAAAAAAGAAAAACTGGAAAAGTACATCAGGCAAGAAGACTATTCGGACTTGCAGAAAAAGATTCGCGCCCATTTAGGTGACAGCGATTTTTCGCTCAAGCATCTGGCAGATAACCTAGGCTTTAGCCCCAATTATCTTAGCGTTCTCATCAAGAAGGACGTGGGGATGAGTTTTCAGGATTATCTCAACCAAGAACGAATGCGGCAAGCGAAATTCTTATTGTTGACAACCGATTTAAAAATTTATGAAATTGCTGAAAAAGTTGGCTTTTGGGATATCAATTATTTCTCTCAACGCTTCAAGCAGACAGTTGGTGTGACACCGCGACAATTTCGGAAAGGAGAAGGTGAATGAGAAAACATTCCTTGGCAGTGCAATTATTTCTCTATAGTTTTTTAGTGATGATGGCTCTCCTTGGGGTGGTCGGAACCTTCTATTACCAGACGAGTTCTACTGAAATTGGGCATCTAATCGAGCAGAAAACGCGCGATAGTTTGCAGCAAAGTGGCTCATTCATTACTTCCTATCTGAACAAGCTAAAGCAGACAACCAATAGTTTGGCAGAGAATCGGTTACTGAAAGAGTATATTGCTCATCCTGATGAAGGTCACAAAGAGGATTTGCTCTTTTTGATGAATAGCTTGCTTATGGGAGATGTTGATTTGGTCTCTGCCGTCTTAGTGACCAAAGAAGGTCAGGTGGTTTCGACAGATAGCCAGCTCACCATGAAAACTTCTAGTGATATGATGGCGGAATCTTGGTATCAAGCAGCCATTGACCAGAAAGCCATGCCTGTTTTGACCCCTGCTCATAAGGAATCTCTGACCCAAAAGGGAGAACAATGGGTTATTTCGATTACACGAGAGATTGAGGACAGCGAGGGCAACAATAAGGGAGTACTACGACTGGATATTGACTATAGTAGGTTAGAAAACTATTTGGATCAACTAACACTAGGCGATACAGGTTTCGCTTTTATTGTCAATTCTCAGAAAGAGTTTGTCTATCATCCAAAAAAAGAAGTCTATTCCTCTAAGGAAGAGATGGATGCGATGCAGCCATACTTGGCAGTGGAAAATGGCTATACCTCTTCTGAAAAAGAATTCGTCTATCAGATTGAAATTCCAGACAGCCAGTGGACCTTGGTTGGGGTATCGTCCCTTGATGAGCTCCACATGGTTCGTCATCAAATCCTATACGCCTTCTTAGGAGCGGGCTTGGTTGCCCTCTTGATTTCTGGCTTGGGTTCGGCTTTGGTCATTCGTATCTGGTTAAAACCGATTCGTGACTTGCAGGAGGTTATTTTGGCAGTCGGGCAGGGGCAGTCACACCTGCGTGCCAAGGAAGTGGGAACGGCTGAACTGTTAGATTTGTCGCGCTATTTCAATAAAATGCTGGATCAAATCGACGCTCTCATGGCTTCTGTCAAGCAACAAGAGCAGGATATTCGGGAGTATGAGCTGGTGGCATTAGCCAGTCAAATCAACCCTCATTTCCTCTACAATACGCTAGATACGATTGTTTGGATGACGGAATTCAATGACCGTAAGCGCGTGGTGGAGATTACCAAGGCATTGGCAAAATATTTCCGCATAGCTCTCAATAATGGCAATGAGCAAATTTGTCTTAAGGATGAGATGGAACATGTCCGTCAGTATCTCTTTATTCAAAAGCAGCGCTATGGCCATAAGCTCAACTATGAACTCCATGAATTGCCAGCCTATGCAGACTATCAAGTACCGAAGTTAATTTTACAGCCGATTGTCGAAAATGCCATTTACCACGGTATCAAGGAAGTCGAGCGTGATGGACTGATTGAAGTTACTGTTAGTGAAACAGCAAAGCACCTACGCATTGACATTCGCGATAACGGTAAAGGGATGGATAGTCAAAATAAGGCAACGGGGACAACAAAAACCGTCCATCAAGGCGGAGTTGGTCTTAAAAATGTCGATCAGCGCCTAGCTCTGCAATTTGGCAAGGACTACCACATGGAAATTACTTCTGAAAAAGACCACTTTACACAGGTTAGCCTCTTTTTGCCCAAGCGAGTCAAAGAACTCTAATTTTTAAATATTCAGCATGTTCTTTCTTTCCAATCATGTTCTAAAGGATAGAAAAAAGATCGAATTGAAATTTTAGAAGCTCTTCCTTTTACGTCTTGATTTTTAAGCTCAGGCTGAGATAAAAATGTTACTATCGCCATTTAATCAAGGCACAGTGGTTGAGGGGTTCAGGACGGGAAAACCTGATAAGGGCCCAGCAACTCACCCCTATGCGGAGGCGGGAGTGAATCGTCTGGTAGACTGTTTCACCCTCGATTCTAACATTTAGGGAAGTTTGGTACATTATAAAAAGTATGATTAGATTTTATGCTTTATACTATCCACTCACTCCTTAATTTTCTAATTTTTATTTGAAAACGAATTCTAAAAACTGAGATTTGACTACTCTTTTTGATAAAATAATTATCAATCATTAAAGAGATAATGATGAATGTATGATAGAAAATACTCCTGATGATAAAACATCACTGATTAACAAGATCAAGCATACCTTTTTGGATTCCTTGTAGCAAGGTGGAAAATTAAAAGAATCCCTTGGAACACCATTAATTGGATCGAGGACACCCCAAAAGACCAAGAATCATTCTCATTAGTTTATAACCTTATCTCGGTTCTTCTTTCAAAACTAGATACTTAAGAATCACCATATTTAAGTCTATGCCTTTTATCTTTTTGCAGCCTCTTTCTTATTTTACAAGCTAACGTTTACTCTAAAATCATGAGTAATATTATCAAAACGTTTTGAGCCAAACTCCACCGTAGCTGTTACATTTGGTGGTAAAACGAGAGCCAGCTCTGCTTTTCGTCCTGTGATCTTCCAATCAACTGAAATTGGACCCCAAATCGAATCGTATAGTCCTTTGGCATAGTGGAGTCCACTGTATAAGTCTGGTTTGATGAGAACTTTTTGGAAGCCAGCTTCTTGCTTATCAATTCCTAAAATTGTTCTAAACAAATATTCACCGACACAACCAAAGGCAAAGTGGTTCATTGAATCTGCACTGGGTGTTCCGTCCTCGGCATAACAATTCCAAGCTTCCCACATCGTTGTTGCGCCCATTTTAACTTCATAGAGCCAAGATGGCGACTGATCACGGAAAAGCAATTTATTGGCTAATTCCTTCTCACCCAATTCATGCAATAACGGTAAGAGATAAGCAACGGAAAGGAAACCTGTGTCCAAACGGTCATCATTTTCATGAATGAGTTCTTTCAAACGATTCAAACTCGCTACTTTAAGATGGTCTGGTACCGTATTGGTAGCAAGAGCAAGTACATAAACTCCTTGATAATCACTTGTCATGCGACCATCTTCAGTCATGTATTCTTTAACATAGGCAGACTTAATATTTTGATTAAGTTCGGCATAATGCATAGCTTTTTCCACATGACCTAAAAGAGTAGAAATCTTAACCATCAATTCTGTTGTTAAAACTGTCATTAAAGTTGCAACTTCATTGCCGGTATATTTAGCGCTATCCATTCCAGCACTTGGCATTAACCAATCTCCAAATTGGAAGTCTGTATTCCATAAGTATTTTTGATAAGCCTGCCTTTCAGGAGTCATCTCACCATAATCTTTTGGTAATAAAGACATACGATTTTCAATAGAAATCATGTAACGAGAAATCATCTCATAATTGTCTTCTAAAATCTGCTTATCACCGTAAAACTCATATAATCTCCAAGGCACAATAATTGACGCATCAGACCACCCTGCTGTGTTCACTGCCTCTTCCCCTTCTGGTTTCATGTAATCATGAGAAGGAGGGCATGGAATAACTTGAGGAATTTGTCCATCATCATATTGTTCATGGCGCATATCGTCTAGCCAATGACGTAAGAATTGCTCAACATCCTTTTCATAACAAGCCGTTGGTGCATAAACCTGCATATCACCCGTCCAACCAGTACGCTCACGTTGTGGGCAATCAGTCGGAATAGAAATCATATTGCCTTCTTGAGAGCGGACAATATTTTCTTGCAATTTATTAAGACGCTCATCTGAGGTCACTAGGGTCCCGGCAGTTCGCAATGGGGTGACAATGACATGAATTTGATAATGTTCTGGATCACAATCCAGTGTTCCTTCGACCTTAACGTAACGGAAGCCATGGAAGGTTGTAGCTGGCGTCCATGAATGTAGTCCATCTTTGCCAGCGACATAATAGTCTTTTTGTTCCTTATTTTGCCCTAAAATATTCTGAAGGAAATTTCCCTCTTTATCTAGTGTTTCACTGTGCTCAAAACTAACTGTTGTATTTTTAGCAAGTGAAAGATTATTAAAAGAAGTGTATCCGACAATAATTTCTCCTGCATCTAAAATCAATTCGCCTTTTGGTGTACGAATAATCTGAGGACGAATAGTTCTGGAAATAGAAATCGGTGGAGTTGTCTGCAAAGTAAGCTCTGTATAGCCATATTCTTTAATTGATACTTCCTGCCAATCACCATCCTCATAAGTTTCATCCAGCCATCCTGGTAATTCATGGGCCTGACTGTAATGTTCACCAACATATAAATCCGCAAAACGAACTGGCCCTTGATCTGTCCAACGAACATTCTCATCAGTAATAACCGAGCCAACAAGAACACTATCTTGATACCATTTCAATTCCGCTATTAAACTATTTTCAGTACCATACTGCTGTCCTACACCAATGTACTCAATCTTTCCTGTATACCAACCATCCGCAAGGAGGAATCCCAAAATATTTTTACCTTTTTTCAAATAAGGCACAACATCTACCACTTGATAATCAATATGCTTTTGGTAAGCTGTATAGCCCGGTGCAAATAAATCAGAAACCTTTTCTCCATTAACATAAGCAACATAAATCCCACGCGCAGTCATATATAGCAATGCTTCTTCTGGAATATCCTCTAATTCAAACTCTTGACGTAGATAGATTGGAGCATCCAAACGCTCCAGAGGTTCTTGTTCAAATTTACGGACCTCCCAAGCCAATTTTTTATCAATCAAAGGTTTTCTAGTCCGTGTTGGTTCTACCCACTTAGCGGTCCATTTTTCAATCCTTGTAAAGAACGGATCCCCTTGAGCTTCTATAAAACTACCATCTTCTAATTCAACTTCAACCGTCCAATTCAGCTGTTTTTCTTTTGGAAAAGCTGGCGCAAGAATACCATGACGTTTCTCACTTGAGACACGTCCACTATTCCAAATAAGTTCTCCTTTATAATCTGTTACTTTAATCTGATAAGCAACTTGATCTAGTAATCCTTCTAATTTCCAAGAAAAGCGTGCATTCGTTTCTGGCACAACTTCTAAATGATAAATACGTGTCATATTCATTACCTCGTTTATTCTACAAATATCTGACAGGAAATTTCTTTTTAGCTAAATTTTAAGAAATTAGTAATCCCACACTAACATGAGACTTTCATTTCTAGAAATATAAATTGACTCTATTTCACTTCTATAAGTTTATAGCTTTAAGAATACTTCCCTATCTGACTAATTTGTACATATAATAACGCTTACATATGGAAATAAATTGTATTTTTTTGTCTTTTCATTAGTAAAAAATATGATTACTACCATATCTATACGAAAAAATAAGAAGCCAGAATAAGTTAAATAAAAAAATGAATGAAAAGATACCGTTAAAGCATCTCTCATTCATTTTTGATTATTAATAGTCCCCTAAATTCGCATACAATCTACTTTCCAATACGTCGTGTCATCTATCATCCTTACTTTGGCTTTCTAACCACTTTTTAGGAGAGACACCTAACCATTTTATAAAATCACGATTCATATGGCTCGAATCAAAATAACCAGCTTTCTGACTAATTTCCGTGAGACTTAACGTTGTCGTTAATAACAGTTTTTTAGCATTATCAATACGCGCTTCTTCAACAATAAACTTAAACGTTTTCCCAGTATTTTTCTTGATTAATTTACTCAAATAACTTTCACTATAAGAAAACTGTTTTGCTAATGTTGTTAATGTTATTGTCTGATAATTCAAGCGAATTAGACTAAGCATCGGATAAAGACTGCTTTTTGAAGAATAATTTTCTTTCTTTCCAATTTCAAGCGTACTTAAATAGTTTCGATTAAGGTCAATAAAAATCTCATTAAGAATATAACCAATCATTTCAATATAGTTAACATCTTTCTCTAAAAACTCACCGTATAAACGTAACACTTGATTTAAAATCTTCCTGTCTCCATCTGTATGAAATATCATGTATGGGGCGTAATGGTCTTCTAGTAAAAATTGTTTAAAAAAGTTCGTAATATAACCATCACGTCTGAATAAATCTACAAAACTACTCTCCATACTTTCTTTCCAAAGCAATATATTAATAATGACATCATCATCACTAACTGCTAAAAGAGCATGAACAGTTTCGGGAGCTAAAAAGCAAAAATCTCCCTTATGCATTGCTATTGCCTGACCGTTAATATAATTAATACAGCTTCCATTCATAACATAAACAAGTTCAATAAAATCATGATTATGCAAAATTGGAAAAGCATATCTGGTATGCCTAGAAACATAAATAGCTGTATCTTCATAGAGAACATTTCTCGTAATGGTCAACCCCTTACCTTCTCGGCTCGTTTGCTGATAAAATTGTCGATAATCAAAATAGTATCTTTCATCATCAAGAAGACGGCTATAGTCTTCAAATCTTAATGGTGAAAAAAGGAGTCTCTCTCGGTCTGCTAAATAAACGTTTTTGTGTTTTCTCTCCACTTCGTTCAACACTAACAATTCTTTTAAAAGCATACTTCCTCCTTGTCGTCCCTATTTGATGTTCTTGCACTTTCTGACTAACTAACAATCACTCAATCCACTTAGTGTTTTTTTATGAATAACACTACTTTGAAGCCTATAAATTCAGCAAAATGACATTTTACAATCTGAAAATAACCATTAATCTAATGTTATTTCCATAAAAATCATATCATGTGGATTTAATTCTAACGACACTGTCAGACTATCGCCTATCGTTTCTTGAATGTCTCTACTTAAGGTGGGGATACAACGATATCGCATATAATTTATTTCATCTTCCCGATACCTTATGGAACTACTAAAATTATTGGCTTGGTGGATCAATGCACCATCATTGATTCCCATTTTTCTCTGTTTGATTTGATACTGACGACCTTCTAGCAGGCCTTTCAATGTGATTTCAATTTGACTTTTTCCATCAGCCTCAAACATTTCCAAGGCATTATAGCGATCAAAAACATGATCATCTTCATAATAATACCTTCCATTCAGATGGCTGTAATGATAAGACAAAATAAACAATTTAGTGCTTGACTTTGTAATCATCAGCCCATCAGATTGATGCAACACTACATCTCCTAGATGCCCTAAAAAATCAAAGGCAAAGAAGGCTGGTTTAGGGATACCATTCTTTGTGATTAAACCAGAGCCACCAAAGAATTCTTGCTTAGCAACATCGGTCGCAGAAGAAGAAAAATCTGATAACTGCCAATACCCCAATAAATCAATCTCGTCTAGAACTGGCAAGGTATTTTTTAGAATATACGGTCCCTTAAAACAAGTATCATTGATAATATCACGACTATTAATTGTAACATTAAACTCTGTAACGTATAGTAAGGTAGCAAAATTAAGTTTTTCTAGTAACCTTTTAACACTAAAAACCGATTGAAGAGTGTAATCAGTGTCTGCTGAAATACGCATTCTTGGTAATTTCATAATATCTTTTGTCATATCAATAGGAAAAATCGACAAACTCAAAAAGTCAGGATGGATTTCACGCTGTGACCATTCTTTTAAAAACGTTTCAAGTATCTCTGTTTCAACAGAGACATTTAAACCACAACCTCCAACCTTAATATTCGGAAGTAAGATTTTAATCCGCTTATAACATTGTTCAAAATAGGTGAGATAACCTTGATAAGTTGCCAAGTCAATCTTATTCCCTTTATAGTTAAATGTGGTCAATTGTTCTGACTTTAGAAAGTCTAGCACTGATTTTTCAGGCTTCCAAAATTCAATGCACCAGCCGGAAACTTCTTCTACACCAAACTTCTCAATACAGTGATCAATGAGTGCTTCATACCTTCTCAACAAGTCTTCCATTTCTTGAGTTGGTAATTTCAAGGCTGTATGACTGAGTATTTGCCGATTAGCGCCATGTACTGTTTTCCCTTTGAGTCCTAAGTCTAAAAATGGCTTTAATCCTAAATCTAAAATCGCTTGTAAAATATCATCAATTTTTGTAAAGTCAAATTCTCCATCAACATCTTTTAAAATTGATTGATCAATGATTCCCCAGATACGCCCATATTTAAATCTCGCGTACTGACTGATTGGTTTAACGGATTTGATGTATGAACGATGTAGTAAATCCTCAGCAAATCCAAGATTAATCAATAATTTATCCGTATCAAGCTTCCTACCACCTTCTGTAGATACTAGGATTTTCTTTTGCTGACTGGTGCTAAAACCATCGGAAAGATACTGTTGCACATCTGTAAAATCTTCCTCTACAACTTCTTTTGGACTTGAATTGATAATCACACTCTGTTTGGTCTCATTTCGATAGACACTTGGAGTAACACCTTGATATTTTTTAAACAATCGATTAAAAGAATTGATGTTACTAAAACCAGATTCAAAGGCAATATCTGTAATAGGAAGTTCTGTTTCTGTTAAATAACGACGCACTTTTTCTAAACGACGCTTAATGATGTATTCAGAAACCCCTATCCCTATTTCCTCTTTAAATATTTTTGAAAGGTATTGTTCAGAGACAAAAATCCTCTGCGCTAAATTGGTTAAGGTCAATTCCTTTTCAAAATTCACATCAATATAATTTTTAATTTCTTCGATGCGATTTCTACCTTGAGCATTTTTAGATAACGTGACAGAAAAAGCATAATATTTTTCTAATATTGTCAGAAGTGTAAAATATTCTCGGTATAACTGGTTAATTGATACCGTATCTGCTTGCGATTTCAGGAGAAGCAGGTGTTTTAATGACTGTGTCACTTCAAAATCAGCACTTCTTACCTTGGTGATAGAATCTCCCTTAAATAGACTCTCTGTAGGCGATAAACTATTTCTAACATAATCTATGGTAAAACAAAAGACTTTCCCCACTGTTTGTGAAATATCATATCGCTGAGCTTTAGTTATAATAAAAAAATCATTATTCCCCAAGACTATCTCATGATCATCCTGTCGGATACAAACACTTCCTCTCAATGAATAGACGATACGAATTTTATTATCATAAAACTGATACTGCTCATTTTTTCTCAAAGAGCTTATCACAATGTGTCCCCACGGGTTCAATAAATCCATCCTAATCCTCCATTTGTAATCCGCTTACATTACTATTTTACCCATATTAAGTTAAAAAAGCAAAATTGATTTGATCTCATTGGTCCAACACATCGTCATGTTTAGTTAGATAACATTGATCCACTCATAACTAATCAATACAATCTCAAAGGGTTTCAAGACAATTTTTTCATTCAAAGTCTGATCAGTTACTGTCACTTCTTTTTGATAAATTCTGGGACTGTATTGCTGTTTTATAAAATGTAACATGTTATCGTCAATAATTTTTAATCCAGTATATTTTTTTAAAACATCAACACCATTACCATTTTCATAATCCATAATATGAAAAGTTACCTTATATTTTCCATTTCTCAAGTCATTGATACCAATTTGAATGGATTGGCTCTGCATGTTAAAAATATAATTCTGGTTCTGATAGATATCCATATCTTTATCACTCGAATAGTAGTCTCCCATTGGCTGATAGTTGTAAGCAAGAATAGTGATGTTATCAAAATCATCAGCAGTCAAAATAATATTTTCCCCTTTACCAATTACTTTAGGCAGTAGAGCCTGAGAAAATTTTTCTGCCTGTAAGGTTGATTTTAATAATCCTGATCGAGTGATGAGACCATTGCCTCCAGAAAATTCCTGCAAAGTTAAACCAATACTATCTCCGTCAAAAAGATTACGGTAACCAATTGCCTCAACTAACGGAGACATTTTATCTAAAAAAGCCAAGTAATATCCAGCATGATACAAATGATCATTGATATTATCTGTAAAATGAGCAGTAAGATTAAAAGCTGTCAAATATAATGGCAATTCATTAATATATTCCTTCAAATTAGAAATAAATGTAGATAAACTAGTAAAAACTCTATTGACATGCGACGATAGCACAATATTTTCTCTGAGAGAATACTTGCTATGCTGCTTAATCAATGGGCAAGCATCTAAAGCCAAAAAATCTATTTTTCTTAACTCGGTAGCTTTTTTTAAATCTGTGGCAACATTATCCAGTGGACGATACATTGAAAAGTTGCCTAAACCACATCTAGATACCTTTATCTCATTTTTGAAAATCCCATAATACCTCAAATAATCTGCCAACCAATCATCATGAGTAAGATCCGCACAGACCTCAATGACTAAATCTTGAGTAGCAATATAGCCATAAATAGTATGATACTTCTTTAAGAGTTGAACTAATATTTCGGAGTGATTACCAGAAACAACGATATAACACTTGAGGTTTCTTTCTTTAAAATAGGACAGCAGATTAAGATACTGCCTTTCTGAAAGGTACTCTAAATTAAATGGTAACCTTATGTAATCTCCTATGATTACCTTCGATATCTGTTCCAAATTGTCAAACGATAATAACTCTGGATGTTCAATATTCCAAATTCGATGATAAACTGAAGAAGGTAAGTCATTCTTTACAGAGGCAGATACTCGGCTCGTCTTCTCATTCAATAACTCCTGAAAGTTTTTTATTTCTTCAATGACATTTGGTGACACACTTGTTGTCCTTGTCCTGGTATATTGCCGCCTCCACTGTGAAGGAGATAAACCATAAGTGGCTTTAAACAGTCTATTAAAGGAGTTCAAATTTTTAAATCCCAAATCATAAACCAAGGTATTGATTGGTAGGTTTGTCTCTGCTAACCTTTTTTCAAGTTGTTCAAACCGTTTCTCCTGCAAATATTTTCCCAAAGATTTTCCAAAATTAGCTTTAAAAAAACGCGTCATTGTTTGTTTGGAAACGTAAAATTGTTTCGCTAAGTCTTCAATAGTTACTTCCTGAGTGAGTTGCTGATTGATGAATCTTGCGACTAAGTTTTTTGTCAACGTTCCCTTTTCTCTTGGTACCCTTATGAGGTATTTCCGTTCAAGTTTATGAATAATTTGAAAATATAAAGCATTTACTTCCCAATAAGAAGCCGTCTCATAATTAAGGTAATACAATCTCAAGAGCTGTTGTAAAGACGTCGATAACGTTGAAGTAATAGCTTCTCCTTTACTCTTTGAATCACCTTTAAAGATTTCCATAATCTCTTCATCCGTAGACGTAAAGTAGGAAAAATTGAGTAAGTACACTCGACTCGCTACCTCTCGAAAATGAAGATTAAACTCTGAAAAATTAGGCACAACAAAAAATTCACCCATTGTAAAAGTCATTGTATAATCAAGAGCTGCTATTTCAACTTCACCTGATAACACATAGAGAATCTGGGCATCTTGAGACATGTGTGAATAAGTGCCACCTTGCAATAATTGAGAAATGGTGACATGTTCCCATGGATATGTTACTTTCATATTTATATTCTACCTACTCTAAGTAAAAAAGCAAAGTCAAACATGACCTCGCTTAAAGTTCCTCTCCATTAGTTTTAACAACATTTTGGTACCAATAGTAAGATTTTTTAGGTGTTCTCTCTAGGCTACCGTTACCTTCATCATCTAAGTCAACATAAATGAGACCATAACGTTTTTCAATGACACCTGTACTTGCACTAATGATATCAATACCAGCCCAAGGTGTGTAACCAATAATATCTACACCATCTTCCATGGCAGCTTTCAGCTGTTTCAGATGATCACGAATGTAGTCAATCCGATAATCATCCTGAATAGGATCGCCATCACAAGTTTCAATGGCAGAATAGCCATTTTCAACTATAAATAGGGGTAAGTGGTAACGAGAATATAGCTCATTTAAGGTGATTCTAAACCCTAGAGGGTCTGACTGCCAACCAAAATCATTTGATTTGAGGTAAGGATTCTTCAAGGTACCCATTAGATTAGCACCGGACGTTTGCAAACTTGATTTGTCTGCTGCTGTTAGGCGAGTGTTATAGTAGCTAAGTCCTACAAAATCAACGGTATTTTCTTCTAAAATGGCTAAGTCATCGGCTGTCATATCTAGCTCTAGACCTTTATGCTTCAACTTAGATAAAAATAGGTGAGGGTATTGCCCCTTGACTTGAACGTCAATCAATGCATATTCTTCTTCATTTGCCTGAAAGGCTTCCCAAACATCCTCTGGCCTACAACTATAAGGATAAGTTACCCCTGCCCCCATCATACAACCGATTTGAAAATTAGGATTGATTTCTTTTCCCACTTTAACAGCTAAAGCTGACGCTACCAACTGATAATGAGCACCTTGGTATTTTGCAAAATCAACATTCTCTTCTAAAGTTGGATTAATTAGACCACCGACCAGAGGAAGGCTTAAAATCATGTTAATTTCATTGATGGTCATCCAGTATTTGACTTTATCCTTATAACGCGTAAAAACCGTCTTAGCATATTTGACAAAATGATGAATCAACTCACGATTTTTCCAACCACCTGAATAGTAAAATTCAAGAGGAGTATTGAAATGATTCAGTGTCACTACAGGCTCGATACCATACTTTAAGCATTCATCAAAAACCTTATCATAAAAAGTTAAACCAGCTTCATTCGGCTCCTCTTCAATACCTTTCGGATAAATACGCGCCCAGTTAATAGAGGTCCGTAACACCTTAATTCCTAGCTCTGCGAAACGTTTAATGTCTTCTGGATAACGATGGTAAAAATCAATGGCTTGATGACTTGGATAATAATCATAGGTCTTATTTAAAGCAATTTCCAGATTGGCTGTCGCTTGAAACCGTTCATTGTGGACAGTAGAAACCACATCATCCATGACCAGTCCTTTACCATCTAACAGAGCACCTCCTTCTGCTTGAGAAGCACTCATAGCTACTCCCCATAAAAAGTTTTCTTTCATCATATCACCTATTTTTCCTCTTTATACATCATCAAAGTCAAGACAAAACCTGCGATGGTTGATAGTACAATCGTTGCAATTGTTACAACTAAACCTGTTGGAAGCCCATTGCCACCTTGCTCGATAAATCCTGGGATAGCAAAGATACCACCTGGTGCAAGCTGAACAAGTTTTACTTTAAAGAATCCTGCTGCCGCACCACCGATACCTGAAACGATACTTGCCATTGCTAGTAATTTTTTATTTTCCAAAACAAAACCATAAAGTGCTGGTTCAATAACCCCTGGAATCCAAGCTGAGAAACCCGCAGACCATGCCAATGATTTTTGTTCTTTTGATTTTTGCTTAAGTGCAACTGCAAAGCTAATACCAGCGATAACAAATCCATGTGCTGTAATCATTGGGAAGATAACATCGTACCCGTTGATAAAGAAGTTTGCAATTGCAATTGGAACAATCGCACTGTGGACACCAACAGATACTAGTAAAATCCAAAAACCTCCGAGAAGGGCCGAAATAAGTGTTGGGCTAATGTTATAAAGTGCCATAACTGAATTGGCCAAGAAGAGCGAGATAATATTAGCAATCGGGGCAATAACAATCAATGAAATTGGCATTGAAATGGCAAGTGTCAATAGCGGAGTTCCAAAACTTTCAACAATAGCAGGAAGTTTTCCTTTAATCGCATGATACACTTTAGAAGTGAAATACACTGCAAAAATGGTAGGAATAATCGTCGTCGAATAATCGTTAAAAATAACCGGAATACCAAAGAAATCGGTAGAAACATTTGACTGAATCAATGTTCCCGTAAAGATAGTCTTAACCTTTTCAGTATTTTGTAGCAAAGACACCAAGCTTGGATAGAAGAAGATTGCTCCTATAGCCATACCAATCGTTTCTTCAAGCTTAAATCGTTTTGCAGCAGAATATCCAACAAATAATGGTAAAAAGTAATAAAAAACATTAGAAGAAGCATATAGGATGTTGTAAGCTCCGCTATCAGACGCTAGAAACCCCAAAGCATTAAGCAGAATAACAATCCCTTTTAAAATCCCTGAAGCAGCCATAATATTAACCATCGGCAACATAATACTTACAATAGTGTCAACGAAAAGTCCTAACGGATTTTTCTTTTTATCAGCTACTTGGTTTTCATGTACTTCCTGTCTCTTAGCATCAGCAACTGTACCAGGGTATAATGTAATTAATTCTTCATAAACTTGAGGAACATGATTACCAATAACCACATGGTACTGCCCACTTGATGGCAAGGCTGTCAAAACCCCTGTTAAGTTTTTTAATTCGTCTACATTGAATTTACTTTCATCTTTTAAGACAAAACGCAGACGCGTCGCACAATGAACAACACTCTGAACATTTGATTCCCCACCAACATGTTCAATAATTTGATTGATAAGATTCTTATAAGCCATTGCTTATCTCCTTTGTTTTTGATAAATCAATTGTAAACGATAACACACCAAAAATATTGCACTTTTTCACCAGAATAGCATGAATAACACACACCAATAGCATAATTATCATAACAGAATCAAAACATGAGTTTTTAGAACAATCCTAAAAACTCTATTAATTTTTCCTAAAACTTCCCTTTTTAAAGTAAAAAGAGCCATTTGAAATGATGACCCTTTTTTTATTACGTTAAACGACCACCTTACGTGAATTCACACCTTTAATTGGGATTGGAATGTAGGCTGTGCGTGTGATGACGGTGAGTTCGACATCATTTTCACCTTTTGGAAGACCGCCTTCTTGGGCTACACGAATTTTTAGTGGGACATTGTATTCCCATTTATAGGTAGTCACGGTCTCCATTTCATCCAATGTGAACCAGTCTTGTCCATTTGGGCTGCATGTAATGGCTTCACGAGCCACTTGTTCACCATTTACCTTGACTTGGATATCATCCACCATTGATAATGGAATAGCACGGTAGTAAGTGATGAAGGTTTCGAGTTCAAAACCAACTGTTTGACCATCCACTACACGATTTTTACAAGAATCTTTTTTAAAGACGTTATTATCAAACATGTCTTTCCCTCCTAGCCTTCAATTTCTGCAATAGCTTCGCGCAAGAGTTTTTGATGCGCTGCTACTTGTTCTTTTTCAACCATTGGGTTTCCTGGAAGAATCCAACGGTTGCCTTCGTACTCAGTCGCAACGTAGCCGTCATAACCTTTGTCATGCAAATATTGGAGGATACGTTTGTAATCAATTGAGTATTCAATACCTTCTTCAGTCATTTCCCAAAGCTTGAAGTGGAAATGCTTGATGAACGGAATGAGGTCATCCATCACCTCAAGTGGTGTATTTTCATAACCATCTGCCAACATCACATACGGCATATCTTTTGGTTGTACCATCGCTGCCAATTCTGGTTGGAATTGATGATTCTCATCAAAAGCATGTGTCCCATCAAGGCCTTTGTCAAAGAAAGAATTAAAGTAATCAATGATATCTGGATTGACACCTAAAACTTGTTTGTTGAACTCATTGAAAACACGCGGAATACGGTCACAGAAGATACCTGTATCAACAACCAAACCTACATAAGGAGAATTAACACGTTTCATCTCTTCGATAAATTCTGCTGTTTCTGGTTCTGTAAAGCTCATGCCGGCATGAATTTCAAGAGCGATAGCCACATCATACTTCTCACAGTAAGGAAGAAGAGGTTTAATAACAAATGCTGGAACCATTGATACTAAACGAATCAATTTGAAACCAAGACGATTAGCTAATTTGATTTCTTCAATCAAGAGATCAACACATTCTTTTTGTGTCAATGTCCTGTTCTTATAAAGATTGGTATTAAGGAAAACATCTGCACAGACTGGTTTTTCCTTTGTTTTAGCCATAATACGATCCCACTCAGCAAGGGTTTCTTCACTTGGATTTGGAGTACCATGGAGCATTTGGTCGGGAAGTATTTCAAATCCTTCGACACCTTGCTCATCAAGGAAGGCCATAATGTCTTCAAGTGACATGCGACCATTCATAAATTCATCTTGTAAACTATACAAGCTCACTGCTGTTTTAATAGCCATTTTTCCCTCTTTCTAAATCACAAAATTTCTGAGATAACGTGCGCTAAGTGTAATTGAGTTTTTCACATCCGTAAATGTTTTTTCAAAAGCCTTATCTTCCACTTCAATTACTGTATAACCATCAAAGCCTATGTCTGTCAAAGCTGATACATATTTACCCCAATCAACGTCACCAAGACCCGGAAGTTTTGGACTCATGTACTGAAGCGGAGTCGCCATCACACCAACATCTTTCAATTTATCAGGATAAACCTTGATGTCTTTATAGTGAACATGGAAAATCCTATCCTTGAACTCATAAAGCGGTGCGATGTAATCGATTTGTTGCCATACGAAATGTGAGGGGTCATAGTTAATACCTAGATTGTCAAATGGCAGTGCTTCAAAGACCTGACGCCAAATGGCTGGTGTTGTAAAGAGGTTTTGTCCTCCTGGCCATTCGTCTTCTGTAAAGAGCATTGGACAGTTTTCAATCGCCACTTTAACGCCTTTTTCTTTAGCGTGAGTCAGAATTGGTGTCCAAACTTTTTTGGCTTCCTCAACATTAACTGAAACCGTTTGACTTGGCATACGTCCGATGAAAGTCGTTACCATATTCACACCCATCAAAGCTGACGCATCAATGACTTTGTACAAGTGTTCAATCACTTCTTGGCGTTTTTCCAAATCTTCATCAAGCGGATTTGGATAGTAAGCAAGCGATGAAATTTCCACTCCCTTACCAGCTGCATAGACTTTGAGTTCTTCCGCTTTTTCTGCGGTCAAATTGGCCACATCAATGTGGGATACTCCAGCGTAGCGACGCGCAGCTTTTCCCTGTGGCCAGCATGCCACTTCTACACAGTTCAAACCATTTTCAGCAACGATATCAATCAATTCGTAAAAATCTGAATCACCAAGAATCGCTGATACAAGTCCTAATTTCATATTTTTTCCTCATTCTTAATCAAAAGAGCCCGCTCAGGCGCGAGCTCAAGTTTACCTTTTTCTTATTCAAATGAAATGCTACGGTGCTCTTTAGCAGATACACGAATCGCATCCATGAGTTTCATCAAGCGTAAGATTTGTTCTGGTTTAACAACTAGTTCGCCTTTGCCAGTAATATAATCGTAGTACGCATCGAAGTAATCACGGTGCTGCGTATTCACCTCTGGCAGCGGTTCTGTTACAATTCGACCTTCCGGTGCTGGACCAAATGAACGTGTTGGACCAGCAGCTGTCATCGTAATTTGACCTGGAACATTGCGAAGGAGGTCTGTTGTACGCGTGATTTCTCCTTGTGGATGGAAGCCATCAATCTTAGCAGAGCCTTCATTACCACCTAGGAACCAATGACGTTCAAACCAGCCATCTTCTTGGCTAAGGAAATAAGTACCCAGTTCAACTTGTCCTGTCACACCATTTTTGAATTGCAATTGAATATTAAAGTAATCATCTACATCTTTATTGATGACATTTTTAACCGTTGCGTAAACCGTATCAATCTCACTATCCACCATGTAAAGCATTTGGTCAAGAAGATGAACACCCCAATCATAGAGCATCCCACCACCAAATTCAGGATAGATGTGCCAGTCATGCATATTGCCATTAAATCCATAAAGACTATTTTGGATAGTATACGTTTTGCCTAATGTACCACTTTGATAAACTTCTTTAGCAATGTTAAAGTCTTTATCCCAACGGCGTTGATGATGGATGGTAAAACGCACACCAGCTTCAGCAACAACGCGTTGCATTTCAGCAAATTCTTCTGCATTCATTGCGGCTGGTTTTTCACAAATGATATCTTTACCTGCTGCCGCAACCTTTTTAACCATTTCCAAGTGAAGGTGATTTGGCACAGCGATAATAACCGTATCAATAGTTTCTTCTGTCAACAACTCATCTGCTGTCAAATACGTTTTGTACGAAGCATCAGCGTTTTCCAACTGCAATTTATTGATGTCACAAACCGCAACTACTTCTGCATAATCTAAGTCATTAGTAATCATATTGGCATGGGTTTGTCCCATAAAGCCAAATCCGATAATCCCAAAATGTAATTTCTTTTCTGTCATGTTCCTTCTACCTCATGCCAATTTGATATTTTTTGCTAGATTAGTCTAGCTTCAATCTAAACAGTTTCCGCACTTTCGAAGCTTTTTCATTTCCTAGCTTCGACCTAAAACAATCCACTGGACTTACGAGACTCTCCCTATTTCTATACCTCGGTTAAAACAGTCCACTGGACTCACGAGGCTCTCTTGTTTTCTAGCCTCGGTTAAAACAGTCCACTGGACTGTTTTAATCCTCAAATACTACTGCTTTTCCTGTCTCAGCTGATTTGTAGATTGCTTCAAGGATGCGAGTAACCACAATTGCTTGTTCTGGTTTAACAAGTGGTTCTGTGTCGTTAAGGATAGCATCTACCCATTGACGAGCTTCAACGTCACGTTGTTCTTTACTTTCGCCTGCAAATCCAAACACACCACCAGCTTCTGAAGGTTGAATTTCTTCCAATTGACCATGTGCTGCACGGTTGAAGACTACATAACCTTGGTCCATGAATGCTTTACCGAACATTTCGGCACCACCTTCTGTACCACAAAGGGTTACTTGTGCTTCTTTCGGATTAATCATGTTGAGTGCCCAAGCTGCTTCAAGGAAGATTGTTGCACCATTCTTCATTTTAATTAATCCAAATGCGGAATCCTCTGTTTCAAAAGTTTCTGGATCCCAGTTACCAAACATATTACCCATTGGGTTATCTTTGAGTTTTTGGTAAGTTGAACCAAGTACCATTTCAGGTTCATAGTTATCCATATACCAAAGCGTCAAGTCAAGGGCGTGTGTACCGATATCAATAAGTGGTCCGCCACCTTGTTTTGATTTATCTGGGAATACTCCCCAAGTTGGTACGCCTTTACGACGAACCGCATGTGCTTTAGCAAAGTAAATATCGCCAAGCTCACCATTTTCGCATGCTTCTTTCGTCACAAGTGAGTCTGCACGGAAACGGTTTTGGTATCCAATGGTTAATTTTTTACCTGTACGTTTCGCTGCATCAAGCATAGCTTTAGCTTCTTCATAGTTAATAGCCATTGGTTTTTCACACATAACGTGTTTACCACCTTCAAGTGAAGCAACTGTAATTTCTGAGTGAGAGACGTTCGGTGTCAAAACATGAATAACATCGATATCTGGATGATTAGCAATATCGCGATAGTCTGTTGTGACAAGTGCACCTTCAACACCGTATTCAGCTGCAGCTTTAACCGCACGTTCTTCAATAATGTCACAGAAAGCAACCATTTCAAGTTCATCCGATAATTTTGCAAGAGCTGGGAAATGTTTGCTGTTTGCGATACCACCACAACCGATAATACCAAATCTAAGTTTTGTCATTTTCATGACCTCCGTTTTTTGTTTTGATTTTCTTTACACTTAGTATTATAGACTTATCAAATTAAAGTTTCTCATCACTTATTTGCTTTTAAATCAATATTTTTTTGAATAAATCAGATAAAAATAAAAAGAAATGTTAAAAAAGTACCATTAAAAATTGTTCATTTTAAAACAAAAACCATCTAAGCAACAAAATCAGTTTCCCTAATCGTCACTTAAATGGTTTATTTCTTTAAAACATCTCTTGCAAAACCTTATTTTTCCGATACTCTTCTGGCGTTTTCCCCTCATAATTCTTAAAAACTTTACAAAAATAACTAGTATCTAAGTACCCACATTCTTTAGCGACTTGATAGACTTTTTTTGTTGGATTTTGTAACAAATTAATTCGTGCTTTACTAATACGGTAACTGATTAAAAATTCATTTATGGTTTGCTTCATCTCATTCTTAAAAAGAGTACAGAGATAAGTTTTGCTATAATTGCAAGCTTTTGCAATATCATCAAGATTTATATCATCTTGAAAATGTTGCTCAATATATTGAATAACTGCATGAATTGCATGGGAAAAATTAGAATCACTTTGTTCTACTAAAGGTTCTGTTAACTGTGGTAATTTTAGCAGTAATTCGTAACATCGTATTGATAAGCCAATCGAATAATCTTGTTCTTTTTCATAAAAATGGACCATATCATAGAGACTTTCTTCAAAAGGAGTTTGGGCATAAAAATGATAGGCGCCAGATGTCGTCATCCCTAATTGTTCCAACAATATATGGCTTAAGCTTCCTTGAAATCCCATAAAATCAAGATGCCAATGTTCAGTCAGAGATTCATACTCATGCGGAAAATTAGGATAAATTAAAAATCCTTCTCCCTCTCGAATAATATGCTTTTTACCTCCAACAATAAATTCTCCAACCCCTTTACGGCACGAAAACCATTGAAAAAAACTCATGCCTGTTGGACGATAGACACGCTCTTGATCATGATTAATGCCGATAAGAACGACTTGTAAAGGTAATACATGGGATGTGATTTGTGGAGGGATGATTGAAATCATAGCAGTTCCTTAATATTTTTTTATAAACAAAAATATATTACGATTTACCAAGTTTGTCAACCACTTTATAATAATAAACAAGAATAATGAAAGGGGATTCACAAAATGATTCCAGAAATAAAATTACACAACGGTCACCATACTTTATTTGTAAAAGGCGAACCTTTCTTTTGCTATGCTGGAGAAATACACAATTCCAGCGCTAGCAATTTAGCTTACATGGAAAATGATGTTTGGACCAATCTAAGAGGCTTAAACATGAATACCGTCATTGTCCCAATATATTGGGAATGTCTTGAACCTGAACTTGGAAAGTTTGATTTCGGCTTAGTTGATGGTGTAATCAACCAAGCAAGAGAGAATGGTATGCATCTCATTTTTCTATGGTTTGGCTTATGGAAAAATGCAGAAAGCATGTATGTTCCATCCTGGATGAAAAAGGATGCTAATCTTTATTTCCGCGCTGAAACTGTTAGCGGTAAGAGATTAAACAGTATCTCACCACTGTGTCAAGTTGCCGTTGAACGAGATGCACTAGCTTTTAGACACTTGATGGCTCATATTAAAGAGGTGGATAAAAACGACTCAACTGTCCTTATGATCCAAATTGAAAATGAAATTGGTCTTCTAGGTACTGATCGTGATTATAGTAAGATTGCTAACGATCAATTTAATGCACCTATTCCGACTGATTTAGGGAAACATTTGTCGGTAACTGGAACTTGGAAAGAAGCTTTTGGTGAAAATGCTCCAGAATTTTTTATGGCTTATCATTACGCTAAAGCTGTTGAAACTATTGCACAAGCCGGCAAAGCTGAATATCCATTACCATTTTATGCAAATGCTTGGCTACGTCAATACCCTTGGTCTCCTGGTACCTATCCAAGCGGTGGCCCAGTAGTTGAAACACATCCTATTTGGAAAGCAATAGCTCCTAGTCTATTTACACTAGCTCCAGATATTTATGTGCCTTATGTTGCCCAAGTTATTGATGAATATGCGACTGCCGATAATCCTCTAGTCATACCAGAAGTTCGAAAAGATGCCACTACAGCTTCGTATTGTTTATATGCCTTCGCTCAACACAATGCAATTTGTTATTCACCATTTGGAATTGAAGAAATCACATTGCCTCCAGAAAGTGTTGACATGCCTCCAATGGCTGTTATGCAAGCTCTAAATATTGATCCTTCTGCATTTGATATTAAAGATAGTGCTAAATTCTTATCAAAAAGTTATGAATTAGTAGAAAGTTTAAAACCATTTCTTTTAGAATCATCAGATAAGCGTCATTGTTTTATTAAACGCCATGAACACGATTATGGTAAATTGATTAGCCTTCAACATTATAACGCTCTTATTGCCTACGCACCTCGTCAAGATAGTAAGCCAATCGCTTCAGGAGGAATCATTGAATTAACTGAAAATAAATTCATCGTTTTTGGTATGATGTCAACGATTACTTTCTCACCAAAATCTGGTGAAAATGTCCAAGTTGACATTATCGAGCTCAGCGAAGGACAATTTATCAATAAAGAATGGCAAAAAGGTCGCATACTCAATGGTGATGAAAAAATGCGTTTTACCTTACCTGAAACACCAAGCTGTTACTTGGTCGAACTCTATAAGTATTGATTTTTAAATTCACTTTATTTTTTAATTTTAATAAAGTACTAGAACTGTTGACTCAGCGCTAGTACTTTTTGATTGATGTGAATTTGAGTTTTTTAATAATTAATCCCCTCCCTCTAAGAAACCTCAGAACAAACCTTTATAATATGCTCAGTTATTTTTAATAGCAAGCTCTCTTATAAGATAAATTGTCTCAGTTGCAATACATTTCCCTCCTCAAAAGATCTCCCAGACCTTTTAGGTCTCCACACAATCTTAGGATAGGTACTCATAAAAATACAATACTAAATATGGAATCTAAATAGCTATAAAAAGATAAGAGAAGGTGTTTTAATATAACTACAATTATGCTATTCAACTTATCGGTTTCATCTTTAAGACCTCTTGCCCTCATGAACAACTAAATCTCTATTCTAAAGTATAAAAACCCTAGGACTCTTCATTGAATCCTAGGGTTTCTTCTTATTACAACTCTTCTAGTCGTTTTTCTTGTGTAAGGTACACAACGCTGGTCAAACTTTCTTGTCCATCATTGACAAATATTTCAAGTGAGTTCTTATCAATCACAACTTGCAATCGTTTTGCTTTCACTGTTACTGCTCGGCGAGTAGTCTCCCATTTTTCTTCACCAACTAACTGATAAGCCAATTTGCTACGGTCGATGTAGACTTCTACTTTATCAGCATCATAACCAAAGGTCACAAAGTCTTCTGCTGAGCCGAGTCGGAAATGACGGCTAGCTTCTAATGAGAGATCAATGTAGCCAGCTCCTGCCACCACATCTCCCAAAGCTACTTTTGGAAGCTCCGCTATGCTTTCTGAAAGAACCGTCTGCTTCACTCGTCCATCAACAAGAGTCAGTTGACGAGGAAGGCTCATGCTACCTGCCCAGCTGTGGCGCAACTCATGTGGAATAACCGTACGTCCCCATGTGTGCTCCCAACCAATCATAATGCGACGTCCTTGACCATCCTCGAGGCTTTGTGGAGCGTAGAAGTCATGTCCATGATCAATTTCTTGAACAGATTCTAAGGTGAAGGTTTTGGTTTCCCAATCAACTGTACCAAGAACGGCCACAGATGAATTCAGGTTGGCAAAGTTATTACCTGCCTTTGGATAGCCCATTGGAGAAAAGACAAGAACATCCTGAGCATCTAAGTTAAAGTAATCTGGGCATTCCCACATAAAGCCTTGGTCAGCTTCACCTTTAAGAAAGATGGATTCAAAGTTCCAGTTCACCAAATCATCTGACCCCAGTAGGACAATGGCTCCTACATTATCCTTATGCTTAGCAGCAACTACTGAATAGTAACGACCATCTTTTTCAAAAAGTTTAGGGTCACGGAAATCTGCTGCTACCAACTCGTCTGGTAGAATATCTCCAGTCGCCACTGGATTTTCTTTAATCTTAGTAAAGGTCACACCGTCAGTTGAATAAGCCATATTTTGAATCTGACGAACACTTCCATCTGGATCCACATTATGACCTGTGTACATCAACCAAAGAGTATTGTCTTTGACAATAGCAGAGCCTGAGAAACAGCCATCCTTATCGTAATCTTGATCTGGTGCTAAAGCAACTGGTAAATGCTCCCAATTAATCAAATCTTTTGACTTGGCATGTCCCCAATGCATTGGTCCCCATACACTGTCGTAAGGGTAAAATTGGTAAAAGAGGTGATACTCCCCACGGAAATAAACAAATCCATTCGGGTCATTAATCCAACCAATCGGTGCTGAAAAATGTTTTTCGGGTTTAAAAGTTGTGTCGAGAGCCTCAGTAGGCGCTTTAATATAAGTATTGGCTCTTTCCACAGTAAAACGTTCTGTCATAACTTACTCCTGTGATTTAAGGTAGTTATCAAGGTAGTCTTGTTTGATTTTCAACCAGTCTGAAAGACCATATTTTTCAAGCTCAGCCTTATAGCTATCCCATTCTGCTTCAACGCCACCTTTAGTAATCCATTCTGCACGTTTACGAGCGACAAAATCCATCATGTCAGCTTCAACTTGTGCTAATTTATCCAAGTCCTCTTCTTTCATAAAGACACGTGGGTAAATCATGTCATTACTCATGTATGGCACGTAGTGTTCTTTAATCAAATCTAAACGCCATGCAGCATCGTCTGGTTTAGTCGTTACTTTACCATAGTAGCTATCTAAAATAGCAAGTGGTCCACCAACCTCTGTTTTTTGACGAAGTTCAGCTGGCGCTGTACCTTCAAGTGGCAAGTGTTTCAAACTTTGTGTTGCTTCATCAAATTCAAAGATATTTTGTTGTTTATCATCACCATAAGTACCCCAGTTGTTTTGAACTGATTGCACTGGTGCATATTGTTCATCAATCCATTTAGCAGTCAATTCTAAGTTTTGGTTAGCACTTGTAATCACCATACGGTCACGGGAGAAACCGATATTATTTGTACGAGTGACATTTTTCTTACCGCTTGGACCTGCGAGAACTGGAAGGACATCATAGCTATCATTCATACCAGAAACATTAGCCTTATCCCAAGTGAAGTAAACCCCGTATTGGTTTTCGCCACCTTTAGCAATATAGCTGTTCCAGTTTTGTTCGAAAGCTTCTGTATCGAGAAGTCCTTTTTCATAAAGGCTACGCATGAATTTCACACCTTCTTTGTAGCTGTCATTATCAGCCGTAAAGTCAGCTTTGCCATCATTTGTTACGATAAGGTGGTCATCATTGTCCCCTTCACCAAAGGCACCAAAGAGAAGCTTGAAGTCTTCGTTACCACCATTGTTGATGAATGACATCGGAATTTCATCAGCTTTGCCATTACCGTTAGGGTCTTGTGTTTTAAAGGCTTCAAGAACTTTTATCAACTCGTCTGTTGTCTGTGGCATTGGAAGATTTAATTTTTTCAACCAGTCAGTGTTAATCCAAGCCATGTCGTTAACACTGTGAATGGATTCTTTACCTTCACCAAGTTCTTCAATCCATGGGAACGAATAGATGTGCCCATCTGGTGCTGTGATTAGTGAACGGTATTCTGGGTGCTCATCCAAGATTTTCTTAAGATTTGGCATGTACTTGTCAATCAAATCTTCAACTGGAACGATGACTCCTTGTTTTGCCCAAGACATCAACTCAACGTCAGAAGCACCATCGTTGTGAATCGCATCTGGTAGATCTCCAGATGAGATGTCCAAATTACGTTTTTCAGCAAAGTCTGCTTGGTAGTTAGTCCATTCGATGTGAACACCTGTTTGTTCTTCCATGCGTTGGAAAATCAATTTGTCATTAGGGTCTTCTGGTGCCAAAGTTGAGCTACCTGTGATGAATTTTAGGGTTACTTTGTCTTTAAGTGGGAATTTGACATTTTCCAATTTGTAGTCTGGACTCGCTGCTGAATCTTTAGAACCACAAGCTGTAAGAGCTAAACTTGTTGCGACTGTCGTAACAACGAGCATTGAACGTGTCATCCATTTGTTTTTCATGAGAAAACTCCTTTATGTTTTTCTATATAAAATAATAACGATTTGAGAAGGGATTACCCTTTGAGTGAACCAGCCATAATACCTTTATCGAAGTATTTTTGGAAGAATGGGTACATTACAATCAATGGGAGACTTGAAATGATGATAGTTGCATATTTTACCATTTCAGCAATTTTCTTCAATTCATTCATAGCTGCCTGCGCACCAATCATATTGGCACTGACTTCATTTTGAATCAAAATATTGCGAAGAACCAATTGAAGCGGTGCAAGATTTGGATCCTTGATGTAAATCATGGCATCGAAATAAGAATTCCATTGTCCTACAAAGGCATAAAGAAAAAGAACAAACATGATTGGTTTTGCTAGTGGCAACATAATTTTTACAAAGATTTGGAAATCATTGGCACCATCAATAACCGCTGCCTCTACCAATTCTTCAGGAATCCCTTGGAAGTAAGTTCTAGCTAAGATGATATTCCAAACATTGACCGCACCTGGAACGATAATCGCCCAGACAGTGTTTAGCATACCCAAATTTTTAATGAGCAAGTAAGTTGGAACTAAGCCACCACCAAAGAACATGGTAAAGATAAGGAAGTAATTAATCCATTTTCGACCAACCAAGTCCTTACGTGACAACGGATACGCCGTCAAAACTGAAATGGCTACCGTCAAAAAAGCAAAACCTGTTGAGTAAATGAGTGAGTTGATAAAACCTCGTAAGATAGAACCATCACCAAAAACTTTTTGATAACCTTGAACAGTCCAATCATCTGGATTAAAACTAATACCTTTAATAGCTAACACCTGTGAATCCATAAAGGAAGCTACTAGAATGTAGGCCATCGGTACAACTGTAATCAAAACCAAACCTGCAATTAAAATTTTATTAAGGAATAAAATTTTTCTGTCGAAGTCGGTATATAATTTTGTATTCATAGTAACCTCCTAGAGTCCCTCACCATCATTTAGGTGTTCAACAATTTTATTAACAGAGAAGAGTAGAATCATGTTAATCACTGAGTTAAACAAACCAACCGCTGTTGAGTATGAGTAATCCCCTGAAACAAGGCCGACCTTGTATACATAAGTTGAAATGATTTCAGAAGCGGTTAAGTTCAAGCTAGTCTGCATCAAGAAAGCTTTTTCGTATCCAACACTCATAATATTACCAGCTGCCAAGATAAATTGGATAACAATAATTGGTTTCAAGGCTGGTAAATCAATGTGACGGATACGTTGGAAAATATTGGCCCCATCAAGCTGTGCTGCTTCAATCAGCGACGTATCTACATTGACCAAAGTCGCTGTGTAAAGTGTTGAAGCCCACCCCATACCTTGCCAAATACCACTAAAGATATATAATGGTCTGAAGTAATCTGGTTCTGTCATAAAGTTTGTCTTAAGGCCAAAGTGCGCGAGGATTCCATTTACAGGTCCCTCTGCTGAGAAGAAAAGGAAAATCATACCGACAATAACAATAACTGAGATAAAGTTTGGTGCGTATAGGATAAGCTGAATACGTTTCTTAGCCTTATCACTAATCAATAGGTTAAGCATAATGGCAAGGATAATTGGCGGGAAAAATCCTAAAATAAGCCCATAAACACTTAATTTCAAGGTATTTCCCAAAAGAACCATAAAGTTTGGTGAAGAGAGAAATTTAGTGAACTCTGTAAAACCTACCCAATCACTCCCCATAACACCTTTTAATGGGTTAAAATCTTTAAAGGCAATTAAGACCCCATACATAGGGATATAGCGAAAGATAAAGGTTAGTAAAAGTCCTGGTAAAAGCATCAAGAGCAAGAAACGTTGACGCTTAATGCGTTCCCATAAACCAGTATTTTTAGCACTAGCAACAGCCATAGGTCCTCCTTTTTGAAACGTTTCATTTTTTAAAAAATAGATGGAGGTCTTTGTCTCCAAAAACCTTTGAAACGTTTCATTTTTTGTTAAATAAAAATTGCATCATTTGATTACAGTAATATCTTATCATTGTAAGCGATTTCTGTCAACAGATTTTATAAAAAATTAATTTTTTGTCGTAGGCCCTTCCATAAAAGAAATCGGTAACACAGACTGCACCTTATGGGGCACACCATCTATAATACTTAGCAAAATTTGAACAGCTTCTTTAGCCATATCCTCCAAAGGTTGCTTAATCGTACTCACTGGATTTTTTCGTTCCATCGCTAAACGAATTCCGTCATACCCAATCACCTGAACATCTTCTGGGACACGTTTACCCAATTGTCTTAAAATTTCGATAACGTCTAATGCCAAGAAGTCATTAATCGTGAAAATGCCATCAATAGCCGGATGCTCTTCCAAAAAATCTCTAACTTGTTCTTTGGTATCTCCCATATCCTCATCATAGTCTAAAACATGACAGTTTTTTCCTAACTCTTCAAGGAACTGCTTAAAATATCTGTGACGATTTTTGGTTTCATTGGTCGTCTGATTATGCCCACCAATAAAAGCTAACTGCTGACACCCTTTTTCAAGTAATATTTTTGCAGCTAAACGACCACCCGCCTTATTATCAGAAGTCACGCAGGCAATGTTTTTATTGTCATAAGTACGGTCAATACTCACAAATGGAATATTGGTCGTTAAATAATCTTCGATTGGGCTATAAGTAATCGCAATAATCCCATCCACCTTATTTTGCTGGAGCATGGTGATGTATTCAATTTCCTTTTTGGACCCGGAAATATTGCAGAGCAACATTTTATAATTCTGGTTGCTCAGCTCATTTTCTACATAGTAAGCAAACTCAGCAAAAAATGGATGCCAAATTGTTGGAATAATCAAGGCAACTGTCTCAGTCTTATTTTTTTTCATGCCACGCGCATAGGCATCTGGAATATAATTGAGCTCTTCAATAGCAGATTTAACTTTTGTTAAGGTTAACTCTTTAATTCCATTTTCATTATTAATCACACGCGAAACTGTTCCCACGCTAACTCCAGCTAACTTAGCAACATCTTTCATCGTAATTGATTTTTTGACAGGTCCCACGCTAAATGTATCCTTTCCCCAATTAGTTTTCATCATTTTATCATTTTTTGAAACCGTTTGCCAATCTTTTTCCTGTTTTTTGAAAGTTTTTCAAAAAAATAAGCCGTAATAGCTAAAAAGGCTGAGAAAAAATATCCCAACCTCTTTATTATTTTAAATATTGAGTTAACCACCTAAAAATAAGTAACCTAAAGCCATCGTTACAAAGAACGCAAACAAGAATAGTAGACCAAATAAAAAATATTTTATTTTTTTACATACTAATGATAATATCACTAAACATATTCCATATAATGGAAATACATTAAGAAGTAAAGTATTACTAATAAAATAATTTTGACCTAGCCATTGATTTGGAACAAAAGCTAAAGATAACCACATAAGGATTGGTATACCGATAATTAGTACGAAATAATCATCAGCGATTTTTTTGATACTTTTTAACATCCTATAAGCCCCACTGTCTCAAAATAAACTTTTATTGCGTTAGCTATTCCAAGTGCCGATTCAGGCATCCAACGTTGATTAACTCTAATAAATTCAACTAATTGTCTATTACACGCACAATTTTGTCCAGGAGATCAAGGTTTATAACATTCATCATGTTGCTTGCACCCCCAATCCAATAAATCAATAGTTGGTAAAGTAAAATTATTACCAGTATGACCTGGACCACAATAATTACCGTAAATAGGAAGTGATACAGCTCTAAAATAATTAGAAGGTTTAAATGTTCCATTTGTATAATCTTCGCTGACCGTTTCAATTGTTAATCCAATATCTAAAGCTTCCTCTGAGATTTCATCAGTGATAGATCAAAATAAATTCTATCACCATCAAAGACTAAATATTTTACAGCGATGTCGGTTTGCTCATCAATATGAGAAAGTTGCTCTTCAGATACTGGAACACCCTTACCTACTGACGACATTGAATCAGTCACATTAGCAGATACCATAGAATTAGTAGCTAATAAGCATGAGCAACAAGCTAGCAACATAAATATTTTCTTTATAATATACACCTTTCTTTTCTGATTTTCATTATTTAATCGCAAACAACTTGATTTATCAAAAAGCCTCCCTTCTAACAAGTTGTTTATACTACTTATCTCATATTCATCCTATCTCTTAAACCCTAATTTTACAACCACTAATCAAACTCTCCTTTGGTATCAATATGCTCAACAATAGCTACCCAGCGAGTATCTTGTTTCCAGTTCTTATCGGTGACGATTTCCGAGGCGACGCGTCTGGCTTCTTCTAAAATGTGATAGTCTTCTACAATATCAGCCGTTTTAAATTCTGGAATACCTGATTGACGTGTCCCAAAGATTTCACCTGAGCCACGCATTTTGAGGTCCTCTTCTGCCAAGACAAAACCGTCAGTCGTCTCAACCATGGCAGACATCCTCTTTTTACCGACTTCATTTTTAGGATTGGCCACTAAAACACAGTAGGACTGCTTATCGCCACGTCCGACACGTCCGCGCAGCTGATGAAGTTGACTGAGCCCAAAACGATCGGCATCCATAATGACCATAACTGTAGCATTGGGAACGTTAACCCCTACTTCGATGACGGTCGTTGATACTAAAATTTGTGACTTTTTAGCTTTAAAGTCCTGCATGATTTGGTCTTTATCGTCATTTTTCATCCGACCGTGCATAAGGGCGACTGTGGCGGTATCACTAAAATAAGCCGTTAATTCTTCATGCAGAGCTACTGCATTTTTCAAATCCATCGCCTCGGATTCCTCGATAAGAGGAGAGATAAAGTAGGCTTGAGAACCTTTGGCTAATTCACCTTTTAACCAGTCCAAAACCGTCTCTAATTGCTGGTGCTTGACCCATCTGGTGACAATAGGCTTGCGCCCAGCAGGGAGTTCATCAATGATGGACACATCCATCTCTCCAAAGGCTGTAATGGCAAGGGTTCTGGGAATTGGCGTTGCTGTCATCATGAGTACATCAGGATTGTTACCCTTTTCACGGAAAACACGGCGCTGATTGACCCCAAAGCGGTGCTGTTCATCAGTGATAACTAAACCAAGATTGTGGTAGGTCACAGCGTCCTGAATCAGCGAGTGCGTCCCCACAATCATCTCCACTGAACCGTCCGCAATACCAGCTAGAGCCGCCTTTTTCACTGCCGCTTTCATCCCAGAGGTCAAAAGAGCGACATTGAGCTCTGGAAATAAATTGGTTAAGCTCTCAAAATGTTGCTCGGCTAAAATCTCTGTTGGAACCATAAGAGCAGACTGAAGTCCAGCCGTATGAGCAGCGTACATGGCAAGACTAGCAATAACGGTCTTACCAGACCCCACATCTCCCTGCAAGAGACGATTCATATGGGCACCTGATGCCATATCAGCTAAAATTTCAGACAAACTCCGTTCCTGAGCTTTGGTTAAGGGAAATGGCAGAGCAGCAATCTTATCAGCCACTTTCTGCTTGTCATAGGAAATAGCTAGTCCATTTGTCTCAGATTTGTTTTCTACCTTTAAAAGCTGTAAACGCATTTGGAAATAAAAGAGTTCTTCAAATTTGATGCGACGTAGAGCCTGTTTGTATTCTGCCAAATCTTTGGGAAAATGCATGGCACGCACCGCTTCCTGGCGTCCCAGTAGACGATAATTCATCAGAAAAACATCTGGTAGATTCTCTTTAATTTCTTCTAAGGCACCTCTCTCAAAAGCTGCTTTAATAGCTTTGACAAGAGCAGTCTGCGAGATTCCTTGGGCAACATGATAGACTGGCTGCATGTCATCTTCCACCTGAGCCAAAATCTTCATCCCCATCACCGCAGACTTTTTCTCTTCCCATTTCCCAAAAATAGCTACCTCAGTCCCAAGATCAATTTTATCAGCAAGGTAAGGCTGATTGAAAAACGAAACAGCAACAACGGCTTCGCCCTGCTTTATCTTAAAGGAAAGACGGTTCCGCTTAAAACCGTAGTACTGGACATTGGCTGGCGTAACGACTGTCCCTGTAATAACAGCTTTTTCGCCATCCAGTAACTCAAAAACAGACTTACTCTTAAAGTCTTCATAACGAAAAGGGTAATAAAGCAACAAATCCTCGATGGTATAAAGACCAAGCTTTTGAAACTTTTCCGCAGACTTGGGACCAAAACCTTTGAGCGTTGCAATTGATTGGTGTAATAACATAGTTTCATTATATCAAAAAGGACAAGAAAGCTCAGCTTCTCACCCTTTTTGATTTTTAAGATTCTTCAAGAAAATGGTAGTCAAAACAACAATTTTCTTTATTTGACGAATGATTAAGTGACAGGAAAGTTTTGACGGTGGTTCTAAGTTTCTGAACGGAGGTGGTGCCTATGAAGATAGTCACAAAATCTTACAGAGAGGAGGAACGCTTTTGTCAGCTAGTGACTTAATGATTGTCATCGCTTTTGCAAGTTTACTTGTAGATGTGATAGGACTAATCATTATCATCATTTTAGCAATTATAGACAAAAAATAACCGTCAGCAAGCTTTGAACAGTCGGACGGTTATTTTTAATTCGTCAAATTGAACCACCGCAAAGCGGTCCTGTTGGCGATGAGTTCCAGCTCAACGCTTTTTTCTATTTTTAGGATACCAAAGCTTAATCAGACTGTCAAGCGATATCCTTTTTCCTGTTTATTTTGCTTCTTTAACGTCTTTTTCTTCTGGCAGGTAAGTTCCACCAAGGAATTCATTAGACAATTTTTCAAGTGTGCCATCTTCGTACAACTCAACGATACGTGTGTTTACAAATTTTTGCAAGTCGTCTTGACCATCCGCAAAGATGAAGTAAACGTATGGATTTGTATCTGCACCAAGGTCTGCAGCATCAAATTCAATCAATTCAATATTGTTAAGGCCTTGATCTTCAATGATAGTTTTCACAGATTGTGTTTCAAAAATCTTGTAGTCAAATTTACCACCATCAACACTTGTCAACATTTGTGTAATGTCTTCGTTAGTGTAGTTGATTTCAGTTGCTTTATCAGCACTTGCTTGATTGTATTTTTCAAGCATTGAGGCAGTTGATGTCCCTGCAACAACCTGAGTCTTTTTACCTGCGATATCTTTGATTGATTTGATACCACTATCTTTATTTACAGCAAGTACAAGTGGGTTAGTCGCTGTTGGAGCTGAGTAAAGGTATTTAGCTGCACGTTCTTCACTGTAAGAGAAGTTATTACCAGCCATTTGGAATTTACCAGCATCAAGTCCCGTAAAAATTGATGACCAAGCTGTTTTTTTGTATTCTACTTCGTACTTGTCAGAACCCTCAAAGACAGCTTTTGCAACTTCAACATCGTAACCAGTCAAGTTACCATCTTTTTCAAATGAGAATGGTTTTGTTGTCCCTACAGTTGCAAGAACAATTTTCTCCTTACTTGATTCAGCCTTATCTGCAGCTTTTTCTGTTTTTTCATTTGAACCACAGGCTGCAAGCAAAACTGCTGATGCGAATGCAACGATTCCTAAAGTTAATTTTTTCATGTTAATCCTCCTAAAGATAATAAGACTATGATACCACGACGACATGACTTTGTATAATATTAAAAACCTATCGGAGCGATAGGTTTCTTTTATCAACAAAAATTTAAAAAGCCAGTCCTAAGACTGGTTTATTCTGCGGAGAGTGGGACTTGAACCCACACGGCCTAAAGCGGCCACAGGATCCTTAGTCCTGCGCGTCTGCCAATTCCGCCATCCCCGCTCGGCAACATAATAAATTATAGCAGAGAGTCACCCAGTCTGTCAATACTTTTTTGTAACTTTTTCATATTTTCACTAAATTTGGATACATTTTTAAATCTAGTGTCCAAATATGTTTCAACATATTATTTTAGACAACTTGAAAGGTAGCCATAACTACCACTCATATATTAGTAATTTATCAGCTTACTTTTAAACAAAAGGCCGGTGAACTCAATACCTTCACAAAAAAGAAACCGATTAACCTCACTACCATCATCTCCCTGTTTCCACCTAGACGTGATATTTTGATATAATGGACACATCACTTTTAAAATCACAACATTAATCAAAGAGAGGTGGAACATGAAAAAATTAGGGGTATTCTTATTAGATACACTACTATTTCTAAGTCTGTGGTTCATCGGTTACAAAGTATTTACTAGATATTTCTACTGGTATGCTGTACGCCTTTTTGCACAAGGGCGACTTCCTATTCCAGACTTTCTCACAACCCCCTTTGTTGTGACCTTAATTACAACCTGTCTCTTTTTTCTTATTCGACCAATCTATGCCAAAGAACTCAAAAAAACGTCTCTCATCATTATCTATACCATTTATACATTTGCCCTTATTTTTGGATTATTTGGTAAAAATATCGGATTAAGTGGCTTTAATCTCTCTATTTCTGTTAGCCTTCAAGATTTATACTATGATAGAATTACAGTATTTCTCAATCTTATCATGTTTATTCCTTTAGGCTTATTATTTAAACCAAACTTAAAACACAGCTTTTTCTTTCTCATCTTCATTTTAGGAGTCGAATGGACTCAGTATCATTTTTCTCTAGGTTATTTTGACATTGGAGATATTATTGCAAACAGCCTTAGCTTTCTAGTAGGAAACTGGCTCGGGTCTAGTTTACCTGGACGCTATATCAAATCACAAGTTCAGTAAAAAGCTGCCTCTCCAATTATTAGGAGGGCAGTTTTCATTTAGTCTAAAATTGTTGCACCTAGAACATTTTTAAAGTGACTAAGAGCAAATTGGTGTGCTTCTTCTGTTGTTGAGGCAATGGCAGAGCTAATAATTTCAATCTCGTAACCTAAATTATAGGCATCAACAGCAGTATGAAGAACACAAATATCACTGAGAACACCTGTTAAAACAACTGTTTTCACTTGACGTTCGCGCAAGCGGATATCCAAGTCAGTCCCAGCAAACGCGGAATAATGACGTTTGTCCATCCAAAACACTCTCGAGTCTGCTTTGCTATTAACATAAAAATCAGCTAAAGGACCAAATAAGTCGCGGCCAGAAGTCCCAGCAATATTGTGGGGTGGAAACAGCTTTGTCTCAGGATGAAACATATCTCCCTCGTCGTGGCGATCAATTGTAAAGAAAATATAGTCACCATTGTCATATGCTTCCTTAGTGACTTGTGCAATGCGCTCAGAAATCACTTGAGCGGGTTTTCCAGCGGTCAACTTCCCATCATCCGCTACAAAATCATAAGTATAATCAATTGAAATCAGCGCTTTTTTCATAAAATCTCCTTATTGGCAGAAAAAAGCTGAGAATTTCCCAACTTCTTTCTGTTTCATTTTATTGTTTGAGCTTTACTCATATCCTTTAACTTTTTCAAAAATGCCTTCATTAATTACTTTGAGGTACGTCCCTTTCATACCAAGTGAGCGACTTTCAATGATACCAGCCGATTCTAATTTTCGAAGGGCATTAACAATCACTGAACGAGTAATGCCAATGCGATCCGCAATAACAGAGGCCGTTAATCGTCCCTCGCTGCCATTAAGTTCCGCTAGGATTGCCGCTACTGCACGCATTTCTGAATAAGATAAGGTATTAATCGCCATATTAATGGCTGTCTGCTTACGAATTTTTTCCTCAAGATTTTCATTCTGAAGGTTCACAAGTTGAATACCAACTACTGTTGCTGCCATTTCAACCAAGACCAAATCATCTTCTTCAAAAGCCTTGTCATTACGCCATATAACCAATGAACCTAGTCGCATCCCCCCACCGTAGATTGGGGCAAATGTTGTCAAACCATCTGGATAAATATCTTTCGATTCAACAGGGAAGATGGTAAGAACATTATCAACAGGAATATTAGCCTCAGTATCATAAACACGGCTAGCAGCTCTTACATAGTCCTCCGGAAAAATACGATTTTCAAAAAACTCTTCCGTTCGGTCGTTATTAGTCTTGTATTTCAGAGAATAACCAAGTAAGTTACCACTTCCGTCAATGATACAGGCATTACAATCAATGATATCTGCTAACTGAGCCGCCATTGCATTATAAGGAAGTTCATCTTCTAAGCTGTCAATAGAGCGTTGCAAGATAGCGGTAATTTTACGCGTTTTTTCAAGTAGATTTGCCATTTCTCTTCTTTCCTTTTTTTAGTCGTGCTTATTATACCAAAAAGGCCTACCTTTAGCAACAATTTTCAGAAAATTTGATACAGTTTTGACAATTTTATAAAAGGTTGATACCAAAACAAAGAAAACCTTTTCAAAATCTATTCTTCTGGCCAAAAAAGCTGGTCTAATGTCACATCTAAAACCTTACAAATAATAATACATAAATTGATAGTTGGATTGTAAGCTCCCTTTTCAATGGCATTGATGGTCTGATGAGAAACGCCTACTAAATCTGCTAATGCCTGCTAGGATAAAACCTTCACAATCCTAGCTCCTTTAAACGTAAATTTTTCTTCATTCTTTATTCTAAAAATAGCGCACAATCAATTTGACCAAAGTTGTCAAACCAACAACACCAATCCAAATCGCCTGTATAATAACGGAAAGGCTATCTTTTAACTCAAAATGCTCACTTAAAATAACCTTCCATGATAAAAACTCAATCAAAAGAATCACTAGAAAATAACTCACTTCTTCCCACGGCTTTTTCCGTGCTTCAAAATAGGCATCATGCCAAATACTGTAGACGGTAAAAGGAATGACACCGCCAACCATAATCAGAAAGAGACTATTTCTAAAGTCAAGTCAATTAGGACATTCTTCTACAAGGAATAACACCGTTGCAATAGCAAAAACACCTGCAATTGCCATTGATAGCACTTTAATTGATAATATCGTTGGTGCTTATCAAATGCGCTAAACAGCTCTAATACTCTCCAAATGCCAGGCAAGAGAACAAAAACTATAAACATCCAAAGAAATGACATCAGTCTTCCTCCTCTCGTTTATCAAGATAGCGACGATAAGTGATTGAACTTCCCATTGCAAATAGTGATAATCCTAAAATGAGCATTGACCCACTGCCACCATATGAGAAAAATTCTGTCCAAACTAAACCTTTAGTAATCATTTCCAACATCATCGATATGCAGATAGCAATGAGTGAAAATAGCAAGAGTAAGATTCTCAAAATATAGCCCTGTTTTTCAAAACGGGGATCAACCGAGGGGTGAGCTCCTGTTAACATTGCATAGGTAACATTAACCGCAAGTCCACCAAAGATGAAAATAAACCAAAAGAACGGCAAAAATAAATGTGGTAACATGCGTGTCAGCAACAAACCAAACCAGGCACTAAAAATGGTAAAGGTAAAGCCGTATTGATAACTTTTGAGAACAAATTGTTTCTGACGTTCATCATAGACAGGGAAGTTCTACATTTTTTGTACTTCCTTATCTTCAAAATCTCCCTTGTCCAATTTCTCTTGAAACTTCCTAGCAAATTTTAAGCCCCAGATTAATAAGAAAAACAATATAACCAGCAAAAGAAAACTAACCCAGTAAATCACTCTAAAAATAGGCTCATCTGATTTTACAGCACTAACAAAGGCAACAAGTGCCATTACCCTACTACTAAAATAAATAGCAACTGAGTTTTAACGATATTTTGTTTATGTTTAGCCATAACAATTTCTCCTTGTCTTCTGATATTTTTCATCTTACTCATACTTTTATATGATTTTTTGTCAATTACAGTTTACAAAATGTCATGGATTTCTAAAAAATAAAAGACCTAGAGTCTCGAGCACTCTAAGTCTTTTTCTTATAATCATTGTTCACTTTAATTAAGCTGACAATACTTTGCGTCCTTTACGACGACGAGCTGCAAGCACACGACGTCCGTTTTTAGTTGACATACGGTGACGGAATCCGTGTTTACGTTGACGACGGATTTTACTTGGTTGATATGTACGTTTCACAATGAATACCTCCTCATAGATTTTCGTATTCGTTTAGCCGGCTAGTGTGATATCAGTTACTAAACATACCATAATATTCTATAAAAATTTGCCTTCCTTGTCAAGAACTATTTCCGTAATTCGCTGAGTTTTAGGTTGATTCTTCTTGTTTGTTGCTTTTCGTATTGAAAAATGACAAAGCTGATAACAAGATAAATCACTAAAAACTCGATAAAGAAAAATAGAAAGTTAACTTCTGTAAACCAACCATTTAAAGTCATCATAAGACTTACCCATAAAAAAATGAGGCTAAGGTGTAAAAGCTGTCGTAAACGTGGTGCTATTTTCAATTCATAAACATAACTAGAAAGTCCCATCAAGCTTGAACAGGCTGTTACAACCACCATTTGAGAACCCTTTTGAGTAGCCACCCCCATCAACAGAATCATCGCTAGATAAACTACCTGACCAATTCCAATACCACTAATCAAATAAACTATTGTTTTTTTCATATGGTCCCCCTACTTCATTACATAACGTCCTGTTAAAAAGACAAGGATATAAATGACTGCCGTCATGGCAATTGCAAGCCAATTAAACAGACTATTAAATGCCAACATTCCTGCTACCAATCCACAGACCAGCATCATGTGGAGTAAGCCGCGATAATTTTCCTTGATTCTCTCTTGCTCATAAACCATAGCAGTGAGACCTATCAGAGCACTCATTACCAAAATACTCACAATCATTTTAGCATTAACTTCTTGAACACTGATAAGTGCCAGCATATAAGAGAATGAGCCGATTCCTAATCCTACTACCATATCATTTACTATTTTTTTCATTTTCCTTACCTCAATCCTAATCGTTTTTCTAAGTCTTTTAAATATCTTCTACTGACACTCACTTTAAGTTTCTTAGTCATCAGCGCCAGCATGTTTCCAGAAAAAGATGCCTCTAGACTCATCAAATGCTGAATATTGATGATACTTTGCTTTGATACTTGTATCATGTCTTCACTGGATAAACGTTCTTTAAATCGGTAGAGTCTATCTGTTGTCAATAGTCGACCTTCTAAAGTTTCAATAACCAATTGTGGACCATCCACTTCAATCACTATAATGTCAGTTTGCTTGACTAACTTAATCCTGTCCGGTGTTTTTATAGGTAGAATCTCTCTTGTTTGAACGCCAAATTTTTCCAAATAATTTACCATATCCGCAACTTCTTCATCATAAGTAGCTTTTGATAAGGTCACCTCAAGTTCCTCTATATTTTTCTCTTTAAATTGCCACTTCATAACTTCCCCCACATCGTTCTTAAAAGATATCTTTCATGCTCTTATCTTATCAAAAACTTCCATGCTTGTGGGCAAATCTGCGCTAAGTGGTTGAAATTGACTGGTGAGCGGTTAGGGGAATCAAAAAAACTCATTGAAAAAATCAATGAGTCTAAGTCACTCTATTTTTCGACACCAGCACCTGAAGTTGGATTGTAGAGACCATCTGCTTCTCGTTTAGAAATTAGAAGCTAAAGTCAACCTTCTTTTCTCTCAAAACATTCAATACTTAAACCATCTGGAAATTGTAGCCAATACCCTGACTGTTCCATTTTCTGAATGCCATAACTTTTCGCATCACCAACTAACTTCTCAATATTACTAACCATTAAAGCAATATGATCTAATTTCCCATTTAGTTGACTACTATCAACAACTTCGTTAATTTGAATACCTTGTTTAAACCAAATCTTTCTCTTACCTTCAATATTTACTGACTTTTCTTTCTCCATTTCAAATAAGTTGCTAAAAACCTCAACATACCAGTCATACTTCTTTGTTCCAATAGCAACATGATGTAAACGATTCATCATAAAATCCCTCATGTACTTTCTCTCTCTACCAATATTGAATTATAAATGAGATGCTTTGCTCCAACAGGATAATTATGAGGATTTTGAATCTCCTCTATAAGTAATTGCGCTGCTTTTGCACCTATTTCTTTTGCGGGAATCTCCATGGCTGTCATAGAAGTTTCAAGCATTGCCCCTACTTCTTGTCCAGTCAAACTCATCAATTTGATATCTTCTGGGACTCGTTTACCCGCCTCTTTCAACGCCCTCAACGCTCCTATTCCTTGCGTATCAACAGCAGCAACAATCGCATCCAACTCTGGATTTTGTTGCAACAAAGCCTTAGTGCAATCATATCCATAAGCCATTGTATTAACAGGTTGATCAAACCCTGCCGTTGTTTCTTTAAGATTTCTAGACTTCAACTCCTTTTTATATCCTTTGTATCGTTCTGCATATGGAGCTAAACTCATACTTCCGTTTATTAGACCAATATGAGAACAACCTTTATTGGCAAAATAAGCAACCGCTTCTTGGGTACTTGTTTCATAATCAACGGTAACACTACTGATATCAGCATCTACTTTGCGTATAACCTGCATCACTGGTAAACCACTTGCTTGAATATCTCTAACCAATTTTTTGTTATGCCCAGTCGCCGCAATAATAACACCATCAACAAAGCCATTTCTCAATCGGTTTAAACATTCTTTTTCTAAACTTGCAGAATCTTCCGTATGACACAATAAAGTAGCAAACCCTTCTTTTGTTGCCATTTCTTCAATTCCTTGGGTAACTTCTGCAAAAATTGTCATATGCAGGTGAGGTACCAAAACACCTATCGTATTTCTTTTCCCTTGACGCAGACCTTTAGCTAATATATTGGGTTGATAACTTAACTCCTTAACCGCTTCCAATATTCTTGCTTTCGTTTCTGGATGTACATAGGCAGAATTATTTAATGCTCTTGAAACCGTACTAACATCAACACATGCTAATTTAGCAACATCTTTTAATGTAGCCATTTCCTCACTACTTTCTACAATCGTTTGTTTATCTACATTGATTATATATTTTAAAAAAAATAATTTCAATAATTATTTCATCACAAAGAGTTGAAATCGTTGAATTTATACAATTTTTTGCAGAAAATAAAAACCTATTGACAGCGTTTTCTAAAAAGAATATACTCATTTTGGTAAACAAACGTTTGTACAAAATTTAAAATTATTATAAAGGAGTCACTATCATGGCTAAAGTAAAAAATTTCAAAACAATCTTCCCTGCTGTTTCTGTTCCACTCAACGATGACTACTCTATCAACGAACCAGAATTCCGTGCTTACCTTCGCTGGATTAAAACATTTTATGGAAAAGGAATGGACGGTTTAGTATGTAATGGTCATACCGGTGAAATCACTGGCCTAACACGCGCAGAACGTAAACGTATCGTTGAAATTTGTGCTGAAGAATGTGGCGATGTTATGACAATCATTTCTGGTGTAAACTGCGAAAATACAGCTGAGTCTATTGAGATGGCTAAAGAAGCTAAAGAAGCAGGCGCAGATGGTATTCTTCTAATGCCTCCTCATATGTGGCTTCGCTTTGGTATGCACGCAGATGCCCCATTTGAATATGTTAAAGATGTAGCTGAAGGTGCTGATATTGATATCATCATTCACCTCTATCCTGCTACAAGTAAGGCATTCTATCCAGTTGAAACTTTGATTAAAATGTGTCAAGAAATCGATCACGTCAAATGTATCAAGATGGGTACTCGTGTGACTTCTATTTATGAACATGATGTCCGTCTTCTTCGTCAAGAATGCCCTGACATCTCACTCATTACCTGTCATGATGAAACTTTGTGTGTAAGTTGGTTCCCTGGTATGGACGGAGCTCTTATTGGCTTTGCAGGATGTGTTCCAGAAATCATCTGCCCAGCACGTAAAGTTTTTGCAAACCCTGATAAACACACTTTGAAAGAAGCTCAAGACTGGTCAGATCGTATTTACCACATTTCTCAAGCAATCTATGGCGGAGGCCAACCTTCTGGTGAAGCTCACGCTCGTTTGAAAGAAGCTTTGGTACAACGTGGTATCTTTAGTTCTGGACTAATGAGAAAACCTGTTCTTCCGTTGAACCAAGAAGAAAAAGACTGGATTAAACTTGGATTAGAGCGTAGTAATTTACCAGAAGTTGATATGTCTCAATTTACAAATTAGTTATCACGAAATGAGGTGGTCTTATGTCACAGGATACTCCTTTCGACATCAAATCAGTTAAAAAACTCTCTTTTCGTGACATTTTAAAACGTATTGGACCAGGAATTATTCTTACAGGGGTTGTTATCGGCCCTGGTAATATAACAACATCAGCTATGCTAGGTGCTAGTTATGGATATCAACTCTTATGGCTCATCATTCCTATTATTTTCATGGGAACAACATTTATGTTGACCTCTTACCGAATTTCTATGTTAACCGGTCGTCCAATTTTACACGCCATTAGACATTACTATGGTGGTTTTGCTTCAACATTTGTTGGTATCGCTCTTTTCCTATCTTGTTTGTTCTTCACTTTAGGTAACATTAGCGGTACTGGAGCCGGTATGACTCTCATGTTTGGCATAGATTGGAAACTTGGAGCACTTATTATGTTAGCAGTACTCCTTTACTGTTACTTCAGCAAAGGAGTATATTCAAAAGTTGAAAAAGGGATTTTACTCTGTATTTTAGGAATGATTCTTGCGTTTTACGCTACTTTATTCGCCACAGGAGGTCCTAATTGGGTAGAAATGGGCAAAGGATTGACAACTTGGAGCCTACCTAAAGGGAGCCTTACTACAGCTCTTGCTTATATTTCCACCAATGCAGCCGTTACAGCTGGAATTTACGGAACCTATCTTGGCGCTGAAAAGAAATGGAAAAAAGAGGATCTTTTTAATGGAGCCATGTTCTGGGATGCCATTGCCCATGTAGTAACTGTTGTCTTGATATCTGGAGCTATTATTTTAGTGGGTGCAATTGTACTTAATCCTCAACATATTGCAATCAAGGCACCTGCTCAATTAGCAGACTTACTTGTTCCATTCCTCGGAAATTTTGCTAAATTTGTCATGGGGATAGCACTTCTCGGCGCCGGATTTTCCTCACTTTTAGGCAATACTCAACGTGGTATGGTTTTACTAAGCGCAGGTTTAAATAAAGATGTTTCTTTAGAATGTAAAATTATTCGTTGGGGATGTTTTATTTGCTTAGCCTTTGCATGCGCTATTTGCTTTACTTATAATGGTTCTCCTACCGAACTTATCTTTTTAGCAAATGTAGCAACCGCAATTGCTACACCAGTTGCAGGATTGTTTGTCACTTTAATGATTTGGCGTAAAGATGTGCACACAGGTTTTAAAGCACCTCGTTTATTGCAAATTTCTATGACTATTAGTTATTTCTTTGTCTTAGTCATTACCGCTTCAGCCTTAATGAAATTATTTGGATAATATTCTTCGAATCTAACCATCTTTTATTGCTATTAGCTAAGTTTCTAAATTTTTGTTTAAAATCACTTAATCATTTTGGTTTGAAGTCTAAAAATGGATTAAAAATGACTAACTTAGCTATTATTCAAATAAACTAGACGATGGATAGTTTCTATAAAAATATAAAACAAAAACAGTACATTATTGTATTTAACGAAACAATAATGTACTGTTTTTCATTTATTGCTATCTATCCCCCCACCAAAACAGCCACTGTTTGGTAAGCTTTAAGTGTGATTTTTTCTCCAACTTTAACATCGTCATAGTTGCTGATTAAGACGTTACCTGATTGATACACTTCTGGTAAATCTAAAGTCACTTCATCAGCGTAGAAATTGTTTAATACCAACAACTTCTGTCCATCCAATTCACGCTCAAAGGCGTAGACTTGCTGGTGGTCTTGATAAGCTGCTTTGTAGTCACCTTCAGCAATAATTGATAACTGCTTACGTAATTGAATGAGTTTCTGATAGAATGGGAAAATTTTTCCATTTTTTTCAGCTTCTACATTGATTTGAGGATATGATTTACCTGCTTTGAGCCACGGTGTCCCAGTCGTAAATCCTGCATTAGCTGTGGCGTCCCATTGCATCGGTGTCCGAGAATTATCACGCGATTTTACAGTAATAACTTTAAAAGCTTCGTCTGGGCTTTTTCCTTCATCAAGCATGATTTGATAAGCATTGAGGCTTTCCACATCAACATAATCCGCCATGCTTTCAAAATCAGGATCTAACATTCCAATTTCTTCTCCCATGTAGATGTAGGGTGTTCCTCGAGACAGATGAATGCTAGCAGCTAGCATCGTCGCTCCTTCTTCACGGAAGTTTTTAACATTGACAAAGCGATTAAGAGCACGCGGTTGGTCGTGATTGTTATAAAATAAGGCATTCCAACCGTTTCCTTGACTCATTCCTTCTCCCCATGTATGGAAAAGGCTGCGCAATTCTTCGAAATCAAAGGCTTTGATAGTCCATTTTTGACCATTTTCATAATCTACTTTAAGATGGTGGAAATTAAAGGCCATTGACAATTCTTCACGCTCTGGTGCAGTATAGAGAATACAATTTTCAACTGTTGTTGCTGACATTTCTCCTACAGTCATAAAGCTTGGATCCTGTCCAAAGCTGGCTTGATTGAGCATGTGTAAGTAGTTATGGTTGATTGGACGGTCTGTATAGGCTGGTTTACCATCATTAATTGGACAGTCTTCCAATACTTCATCTTTACCAATCAAGTTAATCACATCAAAACGGAATCCTTTAACTCCTTTTGCCTTCCAAAAGTTAACGACTTTAAAAAGTTCTTCACGAACAGCTGGATTGCGCCAGTTAAGATCCGCCTGAGTCACATCGAAAAGATGCAAGTAATATTTTCCTGTATCGCCAAATGGTGCCCATGCATTACCACCAAATTTTGATAGCCAGTCTGTTGGTTCATCACGTAGAATAAAGAAATCTTGATAGTACTTATCTCCAGCTAGAGCCTTTTGAAACCACTCATGCTCTGTTGAACAGTGGTTCAACACCATATCTAACATAAAGTCAATACCATATTCTTTACCAACAGCTATCATTTCTTCAAAATCTGCCATAGTACCAAAATCTGGATTAACAGCTGTATAATCTGAAACATCATATCCGTTATCACGTTGTGGGCTAGGATAAAAAGGATTGAGCCAGATCATGTCAATGCCAAGTTCAGCAAGATAGGGTATTTTTTCAATAATACCGCGTAAATCACCAACACCATTTCCAGTTGTGTCTTTATAAGATTTTGGATAGATTTGATAAACCACTTTTGTCTTATCAATCATTCTTTAGAGACCTTCCTTTTCTTTTCAAATAATATAGAGAAAAAGAGCTTGATAACCCAAGCCCCCTTTCCATTTTAATCTATTATAACATTATGCTTTTGCTTCGTCTTCTGTTTTAGTAAGAATACCCGCTTTACGGAAGAAGAAAGTCAAGATAAATGGTACCACGATCGCTACTGCCATACATAGGAAGAATGGAGCCATGTATTTCACATTAATTGCCATGAATCCTGGAAGACCACCGACACCAATTGAGTTAGCTTGAACATTAAATGTTGTTGACACGAGGCCTGCAATACCTGAACCAACCATACCTGCGACGAATGGGTAAACATATTTTACGTTAACCCCAAAGAGGGCTGGTTCTGTAACACCAAGATATGCTGAAATTGCTGCTGGAAGTGAAATTTGTGCTTCTTTCTCACTGTGACGATTCATGAAATAGTAAGCAAGAACTGCTGAACCTTGAGCAATATTTGACAAAGCAATCATTGGCCATAGACCAGTTGTATGTGTTGCAGTATCTGCAATCAATTGCGTATCAATCGCATTTGTCATGTGGTGAAGGCCAGTGATAACAAATGGCGCATAAAGTGCTCCAAAGATAGCACCGAAGAGCCATTTAAGTGGTCCAGTCAATCCGGCAAGAACGACTGTTGACAGAAGTTGACCTAACCACCAACCGAATGGACCAAGGACAGTGTGAGCAAGGATAAGAGCTGGCAGAAGTGACAAGAATGGTACAAAAATCATTGATACCACTTCTGGGATATATTTACGCCAGAAAATTTCAAGATATGAGAGTGACAAGCCTGCAAGAAGAGCTGGAATAACTTGCGCTTGGTAACCGATACGGTTTACAGTAGCAAAACCAAAGTCCCAAACCCAGTTTTTAGCGATTTCTTCGGCAGATGTTCCAGCTACAGCATAAGCATTAAGAAGCTGTGGAGACACCAAACAGATACCTAAAACGATACCAAGAATTTGTGATGTTCCCATCTTACGAGTAACTGACCAAGTAATACCAACTGGCAAGAAATGGAAAATAGCTTCACCTGGCAACCACAAAAAGTGGTTAACCCCATTCCAGAAAGTGGAAACGTTTGTAATGGTATTCCAAACAGGCTCACCTTGCGCATCAAAAACTGGCTTGCCATCTGCCATAGCTTGGCCTAGAAATTCAAAACCAACACCTTCCAAAATATTACGGAAACCTAGAATCAAACCTCCGACGATGATAGCTGGCAAGATTGGAGTAAAGATTTCAGCCAACATGGTCATGACACGTTGGACTGGATTCTGGTTGCTCTTAGCAGCTGATTTAGCAGCCTCTTTAGACACGCCTTCGATACCAGATACGGCTGTGAAGTCATTGTAGAAGATTGGCACATCGTTACCAATAATGACTTGGAACTGACCTGCATTGGTGAAAGTACCCTTAACTGGCGCTAAATTTTCAATAGCTTTTGTATCAGCTTTTGACTCATCATTTAGCACAAAACGCATACGTGTCGCACAGTGAGTTACTGCTTTGACATTTTCTTTACCACCAACAAGCTTCAAGAGCTCTTTGGCATCTTTTTCAAATTTTCCCATTTCAATTCTCCTCAGGGATTTATTATTTTTTACAAGTCTAATTGTATCCGATACTAAATTTGTATGCAACTTGTTTGGGTCTAAAGTTGTAATTTTTCTTAAAAAACAACAACTTGTATGGTAAAATATAGACATCCAATCCCAAAAGGAGTTAAAAATCGTTTCAAATGAAAAAATATGAACGTATTTATAAAGAATTAGAACAGGATATTTTATCAGGGCATTACCCTGTAGAACATTACTTGCCAACTGAGATGGAGCTTTGTGAACAATTTACGGCCAGCCGAGACACCGTTCGAAAAGCACTCAGCCTTTTGACAAAGGAAGGTCTGATTAGCAAATCTCAAGGTCGTGGATCACAAGTCAAAAAACAAGAATTAATTAATTTCCCAGTTTCTGAACTTTCCAGCTATCAAGAATTAGTAGCCCTTCACGGCATGAATTCCAAAACTAACGTCATCAGCCTTAACAATCTCATCGTTGATAAAGACTTACGCAAGCTAACAGGTTTTCCAATCGGTGCCCATATTTTTCGTATTACGCGCCAACGGGTCGTCGATAGCATCGCCTCCGTCCTTGATATTGACTATCTCCTCAAACCTATCGTCCCTTCTATTTCACGGGAAATAGCAGAGCAGTCTATCTATGCCTATCTTGAAAAAGAGCTTAATCTTGCTATTTCTTATGCTCAAAAACAAATCACCATTGACAACGCACGTGATCAGGACAAAATTCTATTAGATTTGGGTAGCGATAAACACGTGGTCTGTATACGCTCTAAAGTCTACTTAGCCGATAACCGCCAGTTCCAATTCACCGAAAGCCGACACAAACTCGAAAAATTCCAATTTATTGATTTTGCAAGAAGAAAATTATAAATATTCACCCCTTAAATAGACAAAAGCGCCCACACCAGGGCGCCTTTATTATTTTTTCTTAAGCCTATCATTCCAAAAATAATGAGTTTGATTAGCTGAAAAGATAAAGAGTAAAAGTCCTAATAAAATCGCTAAAATGACTAAAATCAACTGTAACATATCACTCTCCTCCTAAATATCAATCCCCTTTTGACGACAATATTCTCAATTCTTTTGAAAACTCCTTAGCTCTGCTATTTTACCATATATAAGAAGACTAAAAAGACGATATTAATAAGCATTCTAATAACATGATGTTTAACATTTGGACGCTGGTGCATTGCAATGCCGTTATTGAGTGCAATAGCAGAAATCCCAAACAGTCCTCCAGCAACACCATAAATTCCCGCTGGCTGATGTTGACCTAGATAGATGTAAGTAAAGGCAATCGTCACAACTACTGCAAATACAGTCATCAGCATATTTCGCTTAGTAATAATCTTACCTACAAAATGCCCGCTAACTGCCATCAGAGTTACCAAAGTTAGGTAAACTCCCAAAATCACCAATACAAATACTCTCATATTCTCTCCTTTTCATTATAAAAAATTATGCCTTTATGACGGAAAATTTGTTATTTTTGAGGAAAATAGCAGACGCTACTACGGTTGCTTAGTATCAAGAATGATAGTCACAGGACCATCATTGATAAGAGAAACCTGCATGTCCGCCCCAAATCGTCCTCTAGCAACAGGCACCACTTGTCCCAAGGCAGCATTAAAATCATCATAAAATTGACTAGCCATTTCTGGTTTAGCTGCCCCTGTAAAGGCTGGACGGTTCCCCTTTTTGGTATCCGCAAAAAGCGTAAACTGTGAAATCGACAAAATCGAACCACCAATATCTTGAATGGATAAGTTCATCTTACCATTTTCATCTGAAAAAATACGGATGTTAAGAATTTTACGAACGGCATAATCCAAGTCAGACTGACCATCTTCCGGACCAATACCAACTAACAATAGGATCCCCTGTCCAATCTCTCCAACAATTTCTTCCTCAATAGAGACAGAAGCCTGAGAAACCCGTTGAATAATAATTTTCATTCTATCTCCTATCCATTTGTCCTTCTAACGCTGTAAACATCAGGAACAACCTTGATTTTATCAACAACCGTCGTCAAGGTTGCTAAATTCGGAATGCTAAAGGATACGTGAATATTCGCAAACTTCATATCCTTGGTTGGTTGTGCATTGACCGTTGAGATATTTTTTGTCTGGTTAGATAGGATAGTCAACACATCATTTAATAAACCAGAACGGTTCAAACCATAAATATCAATTTCAGCTAAATACTCTTTTCCTGTATTACCATCCCATTCAACATCAATCAAACGCTGTTGATAGCCGTCTTGACTCTTGATATTATTACAATCAGAACGGTGAATCGCTACCCCACGTCCCTTGGTAATATACCCCTCAATCGTATCTCCCGGAACAGGGTTACAGCATTTAGCAATACGCATCAGAAGGCCAGAAGCCCCTTGAATAATGACCCCATTTTCACTTTTTACCTTAAGAACATCGCGATTGCTACGATTAACCTCTCCACCATTTAGTAATTCATCTGCCTCTGCTTTAGCTTTGGCACGCTCTTCCTCACGGCGCTCTTTTTCCGTTAATTTATTGAAAACACTAAGAGCAGAAATTTCACCAAAACCAATCGCTGCATACATCGCCTCTTCACTACGTGCACTCACGCGCGGTAAAATTACCTCTATATGTTTTTTATCTAGGTATTTATTGGCAACAAGACCATTTTCTTGGAAGACATCAATGAGAAGCTCACGGCCTTTATTAACTGACAGTTCTTTATCTTGATTTTTGAAAAATTGACGAATCTTACTTCTTGCCTTAGTCGTTTTAACAATCTTAATCCAGTCACGACTCGGGCCAAACGAATTAGGATTGGTTACAATTTCAACCACATCACCTGTTTTTAATTTAGCTGTCAAAGGTACCATGCGACCATTGACCTTGGCTCCTGTAGCTTTTTCACCGACTTGCGTGTGGATGGCATAGGCAAAATCGATTGGCCCAGAATCTTTTGGCAATTCCTGAACAGCTCCATTTGGTGTAAAAACATAGATTCTCTCTGAGAAGATATCTTCCTTAACAGAGTCTACGAAAGCTTTGGCAGAACCATTTGATGAATCTTGAAGTTCAACCAAATCCTTAATCCAATTCATCCCAATCGCTGATTCCTTGCTATCAACCTTACTGGTTTGCCCTTTTTTATAGGCCCAGTGAGCCGCAACCCCATACTCTGCAACTTCATGCATGTCCTTGGTACGGATTTGAATTTCAATTGGACCTCTTGGTCCGTAGACTGTTGTATGAATGGATTGATAACCATTTGCTTTGGGTGCTGCGATATAATCTTTGAAACGCCCAGGCATCGGACGCCACAACTCATGGATATAGCCTACCATCGCATAAACATCACTCGGTGTCTCCATAATACAACGAATAGCAATCAAATCATAAATCTGGTCAAAGCGTTTTTTCTTATCACGCATCTTACGATAGATAGAATATAAATGTTTCGGGCGTCCGTAAACATCACCGTACAGACCTTGTTCATGAGTATATGTGGTGATTTTACCAACAATTTCATCAACTAAGGCCTCACGCTCACGTCTCTTCTCATTCATCATGTGAGAGATCTTGTAAAATTCATTCTCCTCAAGATAACGAAATGACAAATCTTCTAATTCCCACTTAATACGACTAATTCCCAAACGATGAGCAAGCGGAGCATAAATCTCCATGGTTTCACGCGAAATGCGTTCCTGCTTGTCCTTTCGAAGATGTTTTAGGGTACGCATGTTGTGGAGACGGTCTGCTAACTTGACCAAAATCACACGAATATCTTTAGACATGGCCATGAGCATCTTGCGATGATTTTCAGCAAGTTGTTCTTCATGAGATTTGTATTCAACTTTACCTAGCTTCGTTACCCCATCAACAATGTCTCGCACCGCTTTTCCAAAAGCATCCTCAATATCGTCTAAGGTTACCTCTGTATCTTCAACAACGTCATGAAGAAAGCCACAAGCCACTGTTACAGCATCCAAATGAAGATTAGCTAAAATGCCTGCTACTTGAATAGGGTGAATAATGTAAGGTTCACCCGATTTTCTCACCTGATAAAAATGTGCTTGAGTTGCATATTCTAAAGCATTTTGAACAAAGGCCACATCTTCTTCAGATAAGTATTCAGCTACGAGAGCAACTACTTCTTCCCCTGTTAAATTGACTTCTTTCGGCATAATCGCTCCCTTTCACTTTCTATTTTTTATATTAACTCTGAACTAGCCTTTAAATCTGACTTTTTTGAATTTTATTTTATCTATTTTAACACTTTTTTGTTAAAAATAATAGCTGGCAACAACTGCATTTTTTCACAAACATTTCAAATTAAAAGAAGAAATAAAAAGGATTTTTATAGCCTTGATTTGTCACATTATTTTCTTTTTCAACGCTAGTGCTCAACACTTCAAATAGTGACTTTCCCCTGTCTCCTCCCACTAGCAAACTATTATTCTAGCCCCCTTTACACTCAATAAATTAAAAAATAGCTGTAAAAACCGAAAATTTAAATATAAAAACTAGATATTTCAATTAAAAATTAGTTATTCTATCCTGAAAAAAGATAACATCTTCCATATATACCGAATATTAAATGTTTTAGTTTCGAATAACATACGGTTATTTTTAAAAACCAGTTAAAAAAACGCTTACATATTGTATAGTGGATAAGCACCAAAATTTCTAAAAAAATTTTAAACTATCAAACGGAGATGTTTTATTATGTCACAACACTATTTTTCAAAAAATGCTCTTGCCCTCTCTTTAATAGTAGCCGGTCTAGCCAGCGCTAGCCTTGCTCAAGCAGATGAAAATACAACTGGACTTACTTCAGTAACAGCACCTACACTTGAAGCACCCTCAACGACAGAAGAGGTTACTGAAGGTCTTGCTCCTATCGAAAATACCACTGAGAATGTTACTGATAAGACACCTATAGCGACTTCTCTAGAAAATCCACCTACTCCAAACACAACTCTCGTAACGCCCGTTGAAGGGCAAACTGTTGATATTCGTATCGCTTCGACAACTGACCTTCATACAAATCTTGTCAACTATGATTATTATCAAGATAAAGAAGCTCAGAATATAGGTTTATCTAAAACAGCCGTTCTTCTTAAAAAAGCAAAAGCAGAAAATCCAAACGTTGTCATTGTTGATAATGGTGATCTCATCCAAGGAACTCCTCTCGGTACTTATAAGGCTATCATAGATAAAGTTGAACCAGGTGAGCAGCACCCAATGTACGCTGCACTTGAAGCACTTGGCTTTGATGCTAGCACACTTGGTTACTACGAATTCAACTACGGTTTAGATTACCTCAAAACAGTTCTTGATACCGCTGATATTCCTGTCCTCAATGCCAATGTACGTGATGCTAAAACAAATGCACTAGCCTTCAATCCTTATGTGATTTTACCAAAAAACTTTAAAGACACCACTGGCAAAAATGTTACTGTCAACATTGGTATTACAGGTATTGTACCGCCACAAATTATGAACTGGGATAAGGCAAATCTTGAAGGTAAGGTTGTTGTTCAAGATGCTGTCGAAGCTATTACTGAGATTATCCCTACCATGAAAAATGCTGGCGCGGATCTCATCCTTGTCCTTTCTCACTTTGGTATCGGTGATGATAACTATGAAAAAGGTGAAGAAAACGTTGGTTACCAAATCGCAAGTATCTCAGGTGTTGATGCTGTGGTAACAGGACACTCTCACGCTGAATTTCCATCTGGTAAAGGAACTGGATTTTACGAAAAATATGCTGGTGTTGGTGGAGTACGCGTTTTAATTAACGGAACCCCTGTTACCATGGCAGGAAAATACGGTGATCATTTAGGAATCATTGACCTCAATACCACTTATACAAATGGCAGATGGACTGTTAACAAAGATAAAAGTCAAAGCTCAATCCGTAAAATTAATACAAAATCATCTGAAGCTGATCAAACTATCCTTGACATTGCAAAAGAAGCTCACAATGGTACCATCGAATACGTTCGGAAACAAGTTGGCACAACAACCGCACCTATTACTAGCTACTTTGCATTAGTCAAAGACAATTCATCTGTTCAAATCGTGAATAATGCACAACTTTGGTACGCTAAAAAAGAACTAGCTGGCACACCGTACGCTAATCTCCCTCTTCTATCAGCTGCAGCTCCATTTAAAGTTGGAACACGGAATGATCCAACAGCCTATACAGATATCCCTGCTGGTCCAATCGCTATCAAAAACGTTGCCGACCTTTACCTCTATGATAATGTTGCTGCTATCCTCAAAATCACTGGCACTGATTTAAAAGAATAGCTAGAAATGTCAGCAGGACAATTCAACACCATCGATCCAAATAAAAAAGAACCGCAAAATCTCGTCAACACAGACTACCGTACCTACAATTTCGATGTGATTGATGGTGTCACTTACGAATACGATGTGACTCAACCAAGCAAATATGATCGTAATGGTAATCTTGTCAATGCAGATGCAAGTCGCGTTCGGAACCTCAAATATAACGGTGTAGCAGTTGCTGACAATCAAGAATTTATGGTAGTCACAAACAACTATCGTGCAAGTTGAACTTCCCCAGGTGTCAAAAATGCAAGTGTAAACTACCTACTCAACTTAGAAAATCGCCAAGCTATTATCGACTATATTGTTTCTGAAAAGACAATCAACCCATCCGCCGATAGCAACTGGTATTTTACAGATAGCATTGCTAATTTAGACTTACGTTTTCTAAGTGCTGAGAAAGCTAAAGACTTAATTGGAATGCCAACGATATCTCATATATTGGAGCTTCCAGTGTTGGAGGCTTTGGTGACTTCAAATTCACTTACATCAAACCAGCCACTACTGTTCCAACTATTAATACTGTCGTTAAACCAACGCTTTCAGAAAAAGAACGTCAAGACATCCATCAGCTTGTAGCTCACTCTTATCAAGCACAACAAGCAAAAGCATCCTCAACCATGTTACCAAAAACAGGAGAAGCTGATTCAGTTGCCATAACCTTCTTTGGATTTGGACTGCTAGCAAGCCTTGCAGAACTTATCCGTCGGAAAGGGCATTAATTTTTCCAACGAACTGCTAAATCAGCGGTTCGTTTTTGGTATAATAACATTATGAAAGGAGAGTGATACCTATGAAACAATATAATGGACATCTGATTAAGCGAGGTCTATTAGTCTAAAATAGGAAAACGGGCTACTAGCTCCTAATCAGATAAACTTCCCATTCTTCCCAACCTAGTTTTCCAGAAGGAAACTTATGACTTTATTTCGCATCATCTCAGAGACTCGTATCTCTTATCTTTTGAAAAATGCTGACGCAGAACTGACTGTTTTAAAAAAACTATGCAATGTTCCTCTTTATGTTGGCGACATTGTTAAGTATAAACAAAATCACCTAACACTTCAGACACGAAAAAATCTAGTCACAAAATCGAGCAATAGAACCATTAAAGATGATCACCAAATCAAAAAAGAGCAGGTACTTGCTAGCAATGTTGACCAAATACTCATTTTAATTGCTCTAGATCAAAATTTCTCTTTAGCTAAACTAGAACGTTTTTATTTAGTTTTTTCTCAAGAAAACATTGCTTTAAACATTATACTCACTAAAAAAGATTTGGTTCCTACCTATCAATCCATCCTTGACCAAATCAACCAACTGTACCCACAAATCAATGTGTCAGCAATCAGCACGCAAGATACTAACTCTATTATTCAAGCTTCAACCACATCACACAGTCTTACTTCTAGGGGCTTCTGGCGCCGGAAAATCAACCCTAATTAATCACCTACTAGGGAAAAAAACTGTTAAAACTAACCAGACACGTTCAGATGAAAAAGGTCGTCATACCACAACTAGTAGTCTCTTGTTAGATTGTTCCGAATTGAAAATACAACTGATTGATACTCCTGGTTTTAAGGGAATTGATAAGGTAAAAGAATTGGATTTATCACTTCTATTTAAACAGATTCTAGATACTGCCAAGCTCTGCCATTTCTCCAACTGTCAACACATTAGCGAACCAAAGTGTGCTGTAAAACACTCTCTTGAGCGAGGGGAACTCTCAGAAAAACTTTGGGAACGATACTGCTACTACCACGCTAAAATCATGTAGTATGATCACAAACAGTTGAGAGACCTCTCAGCTGTTTTACTCATGCTAGTCCCATTACAACCCTTACGCCTCAAATTTCTGATTTTTGACATCATCAGAAGTTATTAACACTTCAGCATTGTCACGACTTTAATCTCAGATAATTCCGATTTTACCATGACCAAGCTTTTTAAAAGTGCTATAATGAAACTAGCATTTTTTGAAAGGAGTACTATGACCGACTTAACTTTAGTCTATATTAGTCTTAGCGGTAATACGCAGAGCTTCGTGAAACGACTCTCTGACTATCTCGCAATAACTCACAACCTCACAACACGTCAAATCAATATCAAGGAACTCAATCACGAGACCTTCCCTGTCACAGAACCCTTCATTGCACTTCTTCCGACCTATCTTGAAGGAGGGAACGGTGTTGATCATGGTGATATTGAAATCCTTACCAGCCCACTTGGTGACTTTATTGCTGCCCATGATAATGCTAAAAACTGCATGGGCATTATTGGATCAGGCAATAAAAATTTCAACCACCAATACATCCTTACTGCCAAACAATACAGCAAACGTTTCGGATTTCCCCTCCTTGGCGATTTTGAACTTCGTGGGACCAGTGCTGATATTGAACGCCTAGCAGCTGTTATTTTAGAAAGACAAGTGCAATGGATTACCAACCACTAAGCTCTCTGTCACTAGAATGATATCGCCAATTTTTCCAACAACATTGGGAAGCCTACCGTAGCTATCAGAGGAAAATCCATCAATCTACTCGACTGTCAAGGAATGGTCGCCATAGAGCAAAATAGGATTTATGGCATGGTTACTTGGAAAATCAATGAACAACACTTTGAAATCCTATCCTCAGATAGCCTTCTTCCACAACAAAGAATCTGTAGTCAATTACTAACATTAGCAGATCAAGGAGTAAACAAACTGGGCTTTTCTCATTGCCAGCTGATAACGACCAATGACAATCTCTTAGCCTTGGGATTTTATCAAAAATAGGCTATCAACTAACCCGATTATTTCCAAATGCCATGGTTAAAGCAAGAGACCTATAACCAAGTATTCCTCTCGCTTTTGAGAACGGCTTGCCTATTAGAGATGAGCTTGAATTGGCCAAAAGTATTGTCTGGTATATAGAATCGGGAATCGTTAAGTCGCTTTGATGCTCTCACTTTATCAGCAACTCTTCGCCTTGTTCTATTTCCTGCTCAGTTTACTATATTATCACTACTTTTGAAGGAGATTTTTATGCAAACAACCATCAATTACATCATAAACCTCTGTAATATCCCGTCACCAACAGGTTTCACAACCACTATTATGGACTACGTTCAAGCGGAACTTGAAGGATTTGGTTATACCCCTGTCCGTACTGCCAAAGGTGGCCTTATGGTATCTGTTAAAGGAACTGATGACAGCAAACACCGCGTCGTAACCGCACACCTTGACACTCTTGGTGCTATGGTTCGTGCCATCAAGCCAGACGGTCGTCTCAAAATGGATTTAGTAGGTGGCTTTGTTTATAACGCTATCGAAGGCGAAAACTGTACTGTTCACGTTGCCAAAAACAGCAAAGAAATCTCTGGTACTATCCTCATGCACCAAACCTCTGTTCATGTTTATCGTGATGCTGGAACTGCTGAGCGTAATCAAACCAATATGGAAATTCGTTTGGATGAAAAAGTCACAACAGCTGAGGAAACACGTGCGCTAGGTATCGAAGTCGGTGACTTCATTTCCTTTGACCCTCGCGTTGTTGTTACAGAATCAGGCTTTATCAAGTCTCGCCACCTCGACGACAAAGTCAGCGCAGCCATTCTCATCAAACTCCTCAAAACCTACAAAGAGAATGCTGTCGTGTTGCCACATACCACCCATTTCTATTTCTCAGCCTTTGAAGAAGTTGGACACGGTGCAAACTCTAGCCTACCAGCTGAAACAGTCGAATACCTTGCCGTTGACATGGGAGCCATGGGTGATGACCAGGCAACCGATGAATACACTGTCTCCATCTGCGTCAAAGATGGTTCAGGGCCTTACCACTACGAGTTGCGCCAACACATGGTAGCTCTAGCTGAAAAGAATAATATCCCTTATAAACTCGACATCTATCCTTATTACGGTAGTGACGCCTCTGCAGCTATGCGAGCTGGCGCAGAAGTTAAGCACGCTCTACTCGGAGCAGGTATTGAGTCTAGCCATTCCTACGAACGTACGCACACTGATTCTGTTGAGGCAACCGAACGTTTAGTTGATGCCTATCTCAAGTCAGAAGTTATCAAATGAAACAGCTCATCCTCATTCGTGGTAATTCTGGGTCCGGTAAATCCACTCTAGCGCTCCAACTTCAACAAAAACTCGGTCAAAAGACCATTCTTCTTCCTCAAGACACCCTACGTCGCCTCATTCTAAACGCCAAAGATGGTTATGAAACACCGACCATACCTCTCTACCTCACTCTCCTCGAACATGCCTACCAGCATCATGACATCGTCATTATTGAAGGTATTCTCCATAGAGACTGGTATGCCCCTCTTTGGGATAAAATAGCCGAGCTTTACGGAGACAATGCTTATGCTTATTATTATGATTTACCCTTTCAAGAAACCATCCGACGCCATCAAACCAGAGACAAGGTTAACGACTTTTCAGTATCAGATATGAAGCGATGGTGGCTCGAAAAAGATTACTTGGAGCGCTTCTCAGAAACTTATTTCACCTCTGAACACACCTTAGATGAAGCAATGGCTATTATCTTAAATGACATCAAAAAATAACCAAAAAGCAAACTCAACCATAACAGTGAGTTTGCTTTTTATCTATTTTGCAACTGATTCTTTCGGCAAAATCAAGTTAAGAAGAATCCCAACAATAGCTGAAAGAGCAGTTCCAGACAATGTAATAGCTCCTAAATCAAGCACTGCCCCACCAAGACCGAGTACTAACATTGAGCTAGCAATGATCAAATTACGAACCTGACCAAAATCTACCTGACGCTCAATCAATACTTTCAATCCGTTTGACGCAATAACCCCATACAGCAAAATTGACATCCCTCCTAAAACAGCATTCGGAATCGTTGAAATCAAAGCTGTAAATTTTCCAAAGAATGAAAAGGCAACGGCAATAAAAGCAGCGTTACGAATAACTGAGACAGAAGCAACACGTGTCATCCCAATAACCCCAGTATTTTCACCATAGGTTGTATTAGCTGGGCCACCAATAAAAGCTGAGAAGGCTGTCGCTACACCATCACCAATTAACGTACGTTGTAACCCTGGCTCCTTCAAAAATTGTCGCCCTGTAATCTGGCCTAAAACCGTGTGATCTCCAATATGCTCTGCTATTGTTACCACAGCAATTGGCAAAATAGCAATCATCTCAGGTCCAAAATAAAAGTCATAAGATTTAAAGCCAGACGCTTTAAACGGAAGATAGAATTGCGGAGCCTCGAACCAAGCAGCTTTTAAGACAGGGGTAAAATCTACAAGTCCTAAAAGAATTGATAAGGTATACCCACCAATAATTGCAAATAAGAATGGAATGATTTTAACAAATCCCTTACCATTAGTATTGATAAAAGCAGCAATCAAGAAAGTTACAATAGCCACTAAAATATTACGCCAATCAGCATCCGCAACAAAGCCAGCCGAAGTGACCGCAGAATTAGCCAAACCAAGACCAATGACAATAATCATAGGACCAATAACGATTGGCGGCAGAACCTTGTCAATCCACTTAGTCCCCAAAACACTAATCAGACCAGCGATTACAACATAAATCAAACCAACAAAGAAGACACCTGTTTGAGCCGCCGAAACATTTCCACCCATAGCTTCATTAGCCGTTGCCATAGCTGTAATATAAGCAAAAGATGACCCCAGATAAACCGGTACCTTAGCCTTCGTAGCTACCTGATAAATCAAAGTTCCAATACCAGATGCAAAAAGTGCTACTGACACAGGCATTCCCAAAATAAGCGGCACCAAAATCGTAGCCCCAAACATCGCAAAAACGTGCTGGAAAGAAAGCAACAATCCTTGAGCAAACTCTGGCTTTTCCTCAACATCTAAAATCAAATCAACCTTTGAAACATCAAGATCTAACGCTGTATGATTCTCATGTTCTCTAACATGCACTTTTAATTCCATGATTCCTCCATCTAGGCACACAAAAAGAGCCCAGTCTTATAATTAGTAGTCATAGGCTCTTCGTTTTTCCTGAAATGTCTTTCTCACCTCACGGGATGAGTTTAAAAACCTACGCTTTTGATATTCTATCACAAATAACTTCAAAATGCTAGATAATTAACCAATATTTCACGCCAAACGCATGAAAAACTTCTTCTAGTCTTTTTGTACTTTGGAGCAATTTTTGAAAGGTGGATAACTACTTATATCCATTAGTCGACCTCTACTATCCAAATAACTGTGGTAAATAATTGTCCAAATGGACAGAAATATAGCGTTGTTTTCTACGATAACTGAGATCCTTTTTAGGAAATTGAATGACTTTTAAGAAATAAAGACATAGTTTACGGATGGCATTCAGATTGAAGGCAGCCCGTTTATCCAAGGTTTGGTTATGGTCTTCTCGATAAACAACATCTAATAACCAGTGCATGCTTTCTACCGACCAATGTCCTCTAACACAACGAGCAAATGTTTCAATATCCTTAAAGAAGTTCCTTAACTGTAGCGTTAATCGTCTCTGCTTGCTTATTCGGCAATTTACAAGCAAGGGCAAACCGAGTCTGGCGTTCTACCAAGGTCATAACAACAGCTTCACTCTTGGTTTTCTTACCGAGTACAAGGTCAATCTCCCAGTGACCAAACGTAGAACGGTCGTTAATTGACTCAGGACGTTCTTCTATGGAATTACCTAGGACTTTCTTTGCGACCTTAGATGTGACTTTAGACCGTTTTCGGATGCTCACCATCTTAGGTAAATCAATTGGTTTAATCGTCAACAGGCCATCTTTGATGTAACGGTACACTGTTTTGGTTGACGGAATGACTTCAAACGGATGTTCCTCTTTGTAGGTTTGGACAAAGGTATCGATACTGTGGCAGCGAGGTTGGGATTTCAAAGTCTTCTCCAACTTCTCAAAGAAGGTCTTGGAACAATCTCCTAGTTTGCAATAAGTACTATTTTGTCGATTGGTCTCATAGACACGTTGACCACTGTCTGGAAAGTAGACATTTGAGTATAAGAGTTTTCCATTCTTATCTTGAACTTGAGTGACGCTGCCACGCGACTGATCGTCGAGCGATGAGGACCTAGAAGGCGAGCAATCTCAGCGGTTTTCTTACCCATCTTGAGATAGGCACTAATTTCTCCTCGTTCAGAGGCTGAGAGGTGTGAATAAGATCGATTTTTGGTAGAATGATTAGTGGACATGTTCATCTGCTTTCTATACTGAGTTGGGGGAACTCTAGTATATCAGACTAACATGTCTTTTCTGTTGCACTTCATTTTACAACGCAGAGAGGGTAATTTCCCAAAGTAAGTTCCACTTTAGCTTTCGAAGTGTTCTTAGTCTAAAATGGATTTTTATGGTAGAATTAAGTCTGAGACGTTTGCGTTAGAAATGAGTCCTTATTATTACAAAACACAGACACCTTACCCTCTCAGACCGCAATGATATCCAACTTAGCTTAGAACGCGGTGAAACATTCAAAGCTATTGGTAAAGTCATCCTAAGATCTCATGTTACTGTTTCCTAGAAGCACCCCACCGATAATCGCTCCCCCATCCAAGTCTCCCTAACTTAGCTTTAATCTTTCTCTGAAAAGCACGTCTCCCCTTAAAACATTCCCCACTCATTAAATAC
>NZ_JBHSOJ010000022.1:0-42833 GCF_042656225.1 Streptococcus caledonicus | reverse complement strand
GTTAGTGGACATGTTCATCTGCTTTCTATACTGAGTTGGGGAATTCTAGTATATCAGAAGAACATGTCTTTTCTGTTGCACTTCATTTTACAACGCGGGAAAATGTTATAAATCATTTACCATCAAAAAAACAACTAAAACAAGTCAGTAAAAAATCCTCTATCAAGATAACAGTTATTATACCAAACAAGTCAACCTCTTATACCTAATTTCTAAATGACCTGATTTAGCAAGTTATGACAACACTCCTACAGAACGCCAACAACTATAGCCAAAGTAGTCGTTCACTTGTGTTTTTTAAAGATAAAAAATCAAAAAAGCGACACACTATTACCCAAAAGTTGTACAAGCATTTAATGGTAACATACAAAATAAGCATGAATTTTTTTATTTACGATTTAAACACTAAAAGGCACAAAATCATCTGTTTTACAATCGGATTCTATGCCTTTTAACCATGTTTTAAACATAAGAACAACAAAAAGAATCCCTAAATTTTCCAAACAGACTAGCCAAGGTTATATCATATAAAACAAATTCTAATAGTTTGGGTAATTAATCCTTAATTCCATTCTGTTCAACTCTTACCAGAGCATTATTTTCAAAATCTAGAATTAGAGTAGCTCCACTATCCGTTTTAAGACCACTGGTCCAAACCGCTTGTATTTCCTCTTTTTCTGAGGAAACTGCCTGTGACATCACATCAGGTTGCCCAAGCTTATCCGATATAGCTTTGAAACTATCACCAGGTATATTCTCTTGAGAAATCTTTAAAGCATCAACATCCGATTTTGTGATAGTTTCTTCACGGTTAAATTGAAAGTTTGAAATAGAACGAACAATACTACTATCTTGATAAATGTGGACACGTAACGATACTTGGTCAAAATTCCAAGTGTATAGATCAACAGAAACACTACCTGCAGGAACTGTTTCGTGGCTCATAGGCTCACCAAACAGATTTTTTAAACCTTCAAGATTTGTACCACCTTTAAACTCATTAGCAGCACTGGCTAATTGAATATCATTAAACTTCAGTCGTATATCTTGATGAATTGGGGTTGTATCTTTTTTTACAACATTAGTATCTAATGTAACATTTTCAACAGTTTTTACTTCTGTATCTTTCTTAGAAGAACAAGCTGATAAACAAAGAAAAAATATCCCAAGTCCTAGAAATAATAAGTTTTTTTTCATCTTTTTTCCTTTAAAAAAATGGCAGAAAAAATCTGCCAAATAGATATGGAGCCGGTGGGAGTCGAACCCACGTCCAAACACCTGCCAACACATTCGTCTACAACCATAGGTTATGTCTTGCTTTAACAAAATTTTGACACATAACTCAAGCCCAAACCTTGCGAGTCTATCAATCTCTTTTTAACTAGCTAGACAATAGTCAAACGTAGCTTGCTGTTTTAAGACTTCTAATAAGACACAAGCAATCTTATAGAAATCACGCTTGCTGGTGTTTAGGCAGCGAAAGCGTAAGAGTTTGTATTTTTTGCAGTTATATTTAACTGAACGTTAACGCCGTCACGCGAGTCGCAAAATGTGCCTCATAATGCCTGTCGAATCCGTAACGACCCCATTACGTGTAACACTTTTTAAGTATAACAAATTTTCATCTCCCTTGCAATCTTCAGACAAGCTTTTAGAGCAAATAGAAGATATCAGCGATTAGCATTTGTTATGAACATTAAAAAGCTTAAATCACAAGGACTTCTCTGTATCCTTCATCCACTCTAAGGGAATCGAACCCCTATTTCAAGAACCGGAATCTTGCGTGATATCCATTACACTAAGAGTGGCAACTAAATTATTATAGCATGAAAAACCAAAAATTAAAAGACCTGTTTAACAGGTCTTTGGTTAAAATTACAATTCGATATCACCGAAAAGGTCAGCCATTGAGAAGCCAGTTTGTGTTTCTGGTAATTCGTAATCGCGTTTAGCTTCACGTTTTGGAGCACGACGACGTGGTTGACGTTTTTCGCCTTCTTCATTGGAATTTTCTTCACGTGCTGGACGCTCTTCCAATGCTTTGATTGAAAGTGACACACGTTCAGCTTCAGCATTTACTTCAAGAACTTTAACAGTTACATCTTGACCTGCTGAAAGAACATCTTTTGGATTTTCAACACGTTTGTGTGAAATTTGTGAGATGTGAACAAGTCCATCAATACCTGGTAATACTTCAACGAAAGCACCGAAGTCAGTCAAGCGTTTAACTTTACCTTCAATAACATCGCCAGCTGCAAGTTTTTGCTCAACGCCATCCCATGGTCCAGGTGTTGTTGCTTTAAGAGAAAGTGATACACGTCCTTCTTCCTCATCAATTGCAAGAACTTTAACTTCTACTTCTTCACCTACAGATACAACTGATTTTGGAGAAGCGTTGCGTTCGTGTGACAATTCAGTCACGTGAACAAGTCCATCAACACCACCAAGGTCGATGAAAGCACCGAAGCTTGTCAAACGAGCAACTTTACCAGTAACAACTGAACCAACTTCAATATTTGAGAAAATTTCTTGACGAGCTGCTGCAGCTATTTCTTCAACAACTTCACGACGTGACAAGATGAAACGGTTTTCAGCAGCATCAACTTCTTTAATTTTAGCATCAAACTCTTGACCAACAAATTGTTCAGTGTTACGAACAAAGCGTGTATCAATCATTGACGCAGGGATGAAACCACGAAGTCCTTCAAACTCAACTGAAAGTCCACCTTTAACAGCACGAGTCCCTTTAACAGTAACAACTTCGCCTTCACGACCAACTAATTTGTCCCAAGCTTTGCGAGCTTCCAAACGTTTTTTAGATACAAGGTAAGTTACTGTATCAGTATCTTTACCTACAACTTGACGAAGAACAAGCACTTCAAGTGTTTCGCCAGCTTTTACAAGGTCATTGATGTCAGCATTACGATCGTTAGTCAATTCACGAAGAGTCAATACACCTTCAACACCAGTACCACTGATGATAAGGTTAGCTTGACCAGCGTCAACTGTCAATACTTCTGCAGTGACAACATCACCTGGGTTAACTTCGCTAACACTGTTTAGCAAATCTTCAAATTCATTCATTCTAAAAAATCCTCCAACAAAACCCAGCCTATTCTGGGTTTTGGTATATCTTATTTTCAAGGTTACTCGCAAGAGCTTACCATGACTGGGGTAGCTGGATTCGAACCAACGCATGAGGGAGTCAAAGTCCCTTGCCTTACCGCTTGGCTATACCCCATTAGATGGAAAGAGAGGGATTCGAACCCCCGAACCCGAAGGAGCGGATTTACAGTCCGCCGCGTTTAGCCTCTTCGCTATCTTTCCAAAACACAAGGATTAGTATAACACAGTTCCTTGTTGAAATCAAGTCATATATTTAAATTTTTAATGATTTAAATTGTAGTTTTCAATAATTTTTTCAACCGCTTGATCCAATGTCTTATAAAACCTATCAACTTTGCTATCTTTTACAAGGGCAAAGCGGTCATCAAGCTCTGCAATTTCACCAATCATTTTTTTGGCAATATTAAGCTGATAACCATCGACTTCGGTCCCATTCACCTCAATTTTTGCATCTACAATTTGAATTTCAATTTTTTTATCTTTTTTACTCATAATTTCTAAAACACTATGGCTATCAAATGGAAGTTTTCAAACAATCACTTGTCATTCATCTTCCACTGTTAGTAACCGACTTTTATTCTCCTTGTCTTATTTTTCGGGCAACACTAATATTTTACCGAAAACGAAAACTGCTTGCAAGTGCAAGCTGTTATTTTTTCTATAAATCAACGGGAACAATCCAACCTTTAGGTGCTTCTTTATCACCAAATTGAATGCCTGTTAATTCATCATATAATTTTTTAGTGATTGGTCCAACTTCTGTCTCACTATAGAAAACGTGGAATTCCTCTCCGTGTTGTACCCCACCAATCGGTGAAATAACTGCTGCTGTACCACAGGCACCTGCTTCCGTAAACTTAGCTAAATCATCAACAAAGACATCACCTTCAATTGCCTTCATTCCAAAGCGGTGCTCTGCTAGATAAAGCAACGAATATTTAGTAATTGAAGGCAAAATGGATGGGCTAATTGGAGTGATAAATTCATTATCAGCTGTGATGCCAAAGAAATTGGCTGATCCAACTTCTTCAATTTTAGTATGGGTGGCCGGATCAAGGTAAATCACATCTGAAAAACCAGCAGATTTAGCTTTTTTACCTGGCAACAAACTTGCTGCATAGTTTCCGCCAACCTTAGCCGCTCCTGTGCCGTTTGGTGCCGCACGGTCATAATCGTCTTGAATCAAGAAATTCGTTGGCTGCAAGCCCCCTTTAAAATAATTGCCGACAGGCATCGCAAAAACAGTAAAAATGTATTCTTCTGCAGGTTTTACGCCAATAATATCTCCAATACCAATCAATAGAGGACGAAGATAGAGTGTTCCTCCTGTGCCATAAGGAGGAACAAAATCAGCATTAGCTTTCACCACCTGTTTACAAGCATCAATAAATTTGTCAGTTGGAACAGGTTCCATCAACAGACGATCTGCAGTCCGTTGTAGGCGCTCTGCGTTTTGATCTGGTCTAAAAAGTTGAACGCTTCCCGCTTTCGTCCGATAGGCTTTCAAACCTTCAAACGCTTGTTGCCCATAATGCAGTGCTGGAGAACTTTCTGAAATGTGCAATTGCGTGTCTTCTACTAGCACACCATCATCCCATTTCCCATTTTGAAAGTAAGAAATGTAACGAAATGGTAATTTGCGGTATTCAAATCCTAAATTTTCCCAATCTAATTCAACTGTCATTGTTTATACCCACTCTCTCATTAATAATTGTTATTTAGTATAACGCTTTTGGAAAAGAAAATCAATAAATTTTCAGACAATTCTGTCTTTTAGCGATACTGAACACAAAAAAACTCTAACCGAAATGGCTAGAGATTGGTTTGTTATCGTATTTTAGCTGATAAAACTTCATGTTCTGAAATCGTGTCACTGACAAAGCTACCGTTGCTGGTACGTTCAGAAAGGCTGAGTTGACTCAAATCTTTTTCAATCACTTGACCAGCAGTATCTGTAATCTGAAGAATTTGTGCGTCATCCGTTGCAACTTCTGTCGTAAATAAATCGAGTACAGCTCCGCTATTTTCCGAAAGAACAGGGCCAGCTACAAAGACACGATGAGGTTTGGCTTTTAGTTCACGTAAAACTTGCAGACCTCGACCAGCTCGCTTGGTTTGTGGAATCTCACTGAGTGCTACTCGCTTCAAGCTACCACGCTGTGTCAAGAGATAGAAACTATCCGTATTTGCAATAAAAGCAGACTGGATGACATCAGCATCTTTAAGGTTAATGGCTTTAACCCCTGCCGCTTTCGCCCCGACGACAGGAACGTCATCAATCGTAAAGCGAAGGGCATAACCGTTTCGTGTCACAAGCATCACATCTTCCAAGAGAATCGGGCTAACCATTACCATACGATCACTGTCATCTTTCAGTTTAGCGTATTTCACAGATTTCGATTTGTAAGTCCGCCATGGACTAAATTCCTTGCGTTCAACACGTTTGATTTGACCTAATGCGGTAATCGCAACGTAGGTTCCCTGGTCAAACTGATCAAGCAACTCTGCATACAGAACTTCCTCATTAGTTGCAAAATTCGTAATGGTTTGCGACAAGTGCTCACCAATATCTTTCCAACGAATATCCGTCAACTCATGGACTGGGCGGTAAATAACGTTTCCCAAAGTCGTGAAAATCAACAAATGTTGCGTTGTCCTAGCCGCTTGTACAAATAGGAGATCATCGTCATCACGTTTTCCAATTTCGTCCACCGTTGAAGCATTGAACGAACGTGGGCTAGTACGCTTGATATAACCTCCTTTGGTTACGCTGACAAAGGTGTCTTCTTCCACGATAAGACTGGCTGTATCGATTTCAATGGCAACAGCCTCGTCTTGCAATTCTGAACGGCGTGGGTTACCAAAGTGTTTTTTCACCTCACGGAGTTCTTTTTTCATGACATTGTACATGGTTCGTTCATCGCCAATAATAGCGGCTAACTCCATGATTTGCTGACGAAGCGCTTCTTCCTCATTTTGCAAGGTCACAATATCAGTATTGGTCAAACGATACAGTTGTAGGGTCACAATCGCTTCTGCCTGTTCTTCGGAAAAGTCATAGCTAACCTTCAAGTTTTCCTTGGCGTCAGCTTTATTTTCCGAAGCACGAATAAGGGCAATGACCTCATCTAAAATCGAAATAACACGAATAAGTCCCTCTACAATATGCAAACGGCGCTCTGCTTTTTCCTTATCAAATTGAGATCTCGCCACAATAATCTCACGGCGGTGCGCGATGTAGCTAGAGAGGATTTTGTGAAGTCCTACCTGACGAGGGGTAAAGTTGTCAATGGCAACCATGTTGAAGTTGTAATTGACTTGAAGGTCTGTGTATTTGAGTAGATAATTGAGAATCGTCTGGCTATCGGCATCTTTTTTCAACTCAATTGCAATGCGCAAACCGGTACGGTCTGACTCATCACGAACTTCCGCGATTCCCGGAACCTTATTGTTCACACGGACATCGTCAATCCGCTTGACAAGGACAGCCTTATTGACCTCGTAAGGAATTTCAGTTACCACAATTTGTTGTTTGCCACCCTTGAGGGTTTCGATTTCTGTCCGTGAACGAACAACAACACGTCCCTTACCTGTCTCATAGGCCTTTTTGATTTCATCCGCACCTTGGATAATACCTCCTGTCGGGAAGTCTGGACCAGGGAGAAATTCCATCAATTTCTCTAACTTAGCTGATGGATGGTCAATCATGTAAACCACTGCATCAATCACTTCTGATAAATTGTGTGGTGGAATATCGGTCGCATAACCTGCTGAGATACCTGTGGCACCATTGACCAGAAGGTTAGGAAAAGCAGCTGGTAAAACCGTTGGTTCTTTTTCCGTATCGTCAAAGTTCCATGCCCATGGCACGGTATTTTTTTCGATATCTTGAAGGAGGTAGCTTGCGATTTCAGATAGCCGAGCCTCCGTATAACGCATGGCAGCAGGTGGATCACCGTCCATAGAACCGTTGTTCCCGTGCATCTCCACCAAAATTTCACGGTTTTTCCAATCCTGAGACATGCGCACCATGGCATCATAAATCGAACTGTCCCCGTGGGGGTGGAAATTACCCATGATATTACCGACAGACTTAGCCGACTTACGGTAGCCCTTATCATGGGTATTGCCATCCTTATTCATCGAATAAAGAATACGACGTTGAACAGGTTTTAACCCGTCTCGAATATCAGGAAGCGCCCGCTCCTGAATGATATATTTGGAGTAGCGACCAAAACGCTCTCCCATGATGTCCTCAAGGGACATGTTTTGAATGTTTGACATTTTCTAAATATCTTTCTTTCGTATGATTTTTTGAAAGCTCCTTTAAGTAGTGAGGACGGAAGCGAGCCTACCGTTCCATCCCTAACTGTTGAGCCTAGGTCTCAATAGTCCCCTAGAGGTTGAAACATAAATATCTCCACCTTCTATTTTTAATGGTAATAGCAGATTGACGCAGTGGTTGATTGGCAGTCTGCAACTGGACACTTCTTTAGTTTTAAGTGTCCACCTAAAATAGTCCACCAGACTATTTTAATACCACGCAATCGTTAGCGGCCATCCTATACAAATGTGATGAACGTCGTTCATCTTATTTCCAACCTCCAAAAATCTCCCAGACCTTCGGAGCTGTGCGGAAGTAGGAGTGAAAGTGTCCAGTGGACAGTTTCAGCCTGAGCTTAGAAATCAGAGAGCGAGGGGAAGTCAAGACTTCGAAATCATGGCTCCTGTTCCACTCTCTTTCACTACGGCAGGAGATTTCTGAATAGGCGACCATATCGTTTATTTACTAAGTAATACTATCTTTATTCTAGCATGTCGATATCTGAATTGGCTAAGCACACTGAAATTCCCCATAAAATCATTAAGCCTGCTATCAATACTGAATCTACTTTTGTAATAAAGTAACCTAATACAATATTGTTTAAGCCGTGCAAAATCATACAAAAAAGTATCGATTGCGTTTTACGATATAATGTCGCTAGCACAAAACTAAAAATAACGGCGTAGATTAAAAATTGATAATAGGGAAATTGTTGCTGAATACTACCGTCAATAAACTATAGTGGTAAATGCCAGAACCCCGACACAGATCCAGTTAGCAAGCTAGATTTCCAATAAGCAATCTTTTCCTCTAGCAAAGGTTGCATCGTCCCTCGCCATCCTAGCTCCTCATTACCACCACCAATTAAGATTGCCTGTATCAGTAAAATTAGAATGAGTGAGTTTGAAAAACGCCCACTAATCCCGACAGAAGATAAGCTAAATACAAGCAATAATAATACTGAAAACAAGATTAAATATTGCCAAGAATTTCTTTTTATACTAAATAGGAAAGTTTTTAACCCACTTAATGATTTATCTTCTAAATACATTATAGCTGCAATGGTCGGACTTAAACCTGAAAAAATATGCATCACATTGCCTATGGACGAGGTCAAAGGGATATGAAAGATTGCCATTGCACCCCAGCCTAAACCCCATGTCATAAAAAAAGTTAGACTGAGAAATAAAACTAATTTATTAGGAAATGACTTCACCATTAACTATAACTCCTCAATCTTATACAGTGTGTACCCCTCATAATAATAGGAGTAGTCAATTCCTTTCATATACAATTCAAGATTAGTAATGTCGGAAGTTAATGCCTTATTCAGAATATGTTTAATTTCAATATCACGGATAGGGCTTCTTTCCATAGCCAAGAGGTAATCTTCCTTATCAACCTTAGACCAGTCAACCACTTGACCTAGCTCTTTTGACAAGATGTGATCAAGCCAGATACGCATGCTGCGACCATTCCCTTCACGAAAAGGATGGGCAACATTCATCTCGACATATTTTTCAACAATAGCATCAAAACTATCCTGTGGCATTTTGTCGATGTTTTCCAAGGAAACTTGAAGATACATAACTGGTGCAAATCTAAAAGCTCCCTTAGCCATATTGACCGTACGGACCTTGCCAGCAAAATCGTAGATTTCCTCAAAAAGAAAATCATGGATATAAGCTAATGTTTCAAATATGCCTGCTGGCTTATCCTCCAACAATTGTTTTTCAAACAGTTGTTTTGCACGGAGCTTACTGAGTTTTTCTTCTGCTTCTGCTAATTCTAGAGAATTTCCTATTCCTAGCTTATTTTCTAAAACCATCATATCTCCTTACTTGCTAAAGGCTGTTGCTTCTTCCAAGGTAAACTTGACATTATCTTCAATCCATTGACGGCGAGGAGCTGGTTTGTCCCCCATAAGGACCGATACACGGCGCTCAGCACGCGCAAGGTCATCAATGGTCACTCGAATAAGAGTGCGACTATCTGGATTCATGGTCGTTTCCCAAAGCTGGTCGGCATTCATTTCACCAAGTCCTTTATAGCGTTGGAGCATGGCACCTTTTCCAAAATCACGACGCAACTCTTCTAACTCTCCATCTGTCCAAGCATAGGCGATTTTTTCTGTTTTACCTTTGCCTTTAGACATTTTGTACAAAGGTGGAAGTGCAATGTAAACGTGCCCTGCTTCAACCAGTGGTCGCATGTAACGGTAGAAGAACGTCAATAGGAGGGTTTGGATATGGGCACCATCGGTGTCGGCATCTGTCATGATGATAATTTTGTCATAATTGATATCATCTAAGCTAAAATCCGCACCAACGCCTGCACCTATCGTATAAATCATGGTGTTGATTTCCTCATTTTTAAGGATGTCACTCATTTTAGCTTTTTCAGTATTTAAGACCTTACCACGCAATGGCAGAATGGCTTGGAATTTACGGTCACGCCCTTGTTTAGCAGAACCACCGGCAGAATCCCCTTCGACAAGGTACAATTCATTTTTTGCCGCATTTTTAGATTGAGCAGGGGTCAATTTCCCAGACAGAAGTCCTTTGTCCTTCTTATTTTTCTTACCGCTTCTAGCGTCATCACGCGCTTTTCGAGCCGCTTCACGAGCATCTCTTGCTTTAATGGCTTTACGTACTAAATTCGTTGCCAGTTCACCATTTTCCAAGAGGAAAAAGGTCAAATTTTCAGAGACAATCCCATCCACAACTGGACGAGCTAAAGGTGAACCTAACTTATCTTTGGTCTGCCCTTCAAATTGTAGATGCTCTTCAGGCACAAGGATGGACAAAACTGCAGACAAGCCCTCACGGTAGTCAGACCCTTCCAAATTTTTATCTTTTTCTTTGAGTAGACCTGTCTTACGGGCATAATCATTCATCGCCTTTGTAATCGCTGTTTTTAGACCCGTCTCATGCGTTCCACCATCTTTGGTACGGACATTATTGACAAAGGACAAGATATTATCCGAGTAACCGTCATTGTACTGCATAGCAATTTCCACTTGGAATGACTGATCTTGCCCTTCGATAGAAATAACTGGTGTCAAGGTTTCCTTGTCTTCATTCAGATAAGCGACAAAATCCTGCACCCCATTTTCATAATGGAAAGCTTCAGATACAGGCTCTTCTCCACGCAAATCAGTAAGCGTCATGGTCACATTTTTCAAGAGAAAAGCAGATTCTTTCAAACGTTCTGAAATCGTATTGAACTTAAAATCAGTCGTGGAAAAAATGCGGTTATCCGGCATAAAGGTAACGGTCGTCCCTGTCTTAGACTTAGGTGCTGTGCCAATCTTTTTCAAGGTGGTTACAGGTTTTCCGCCATCTTCAAAGCGCTGCTTATAAACAGCACCATCACGAGTAATCTCAACTTCAAGCCAACTTGAGAGGGCATTAACCACTGACGATCCTACCCCGTGCAAACCACCTGAAGTTTTATAGCCCCCTTGACCAAATTTACCACCTGCGTGAAGAACGGTGAAGATTACTTCAACCGTTGGTTTACCCATAGCATGCATCCCAACAGGCATCCCACGACCACTGTCAGCTACACTAACAGAGCCATCCGCATTTAATGTCACATCAATTTGATTTCCAAAGCCAGATAGAGCTTCATCAACCGCATTGTCCACAATTTCCCAAACCAGGTGATGCAGTCCAGTCCCATCAGTTGATCCAATATACATTCCTGGTCGCTTACGAACGGCATCCAACCCTTCCAATACCTGAATCGCATCATCATTATAGTTATTTACATTAATATCTTTTTTAGCCAAAATAGCCTCCGAAAATTTTCATCTGTACCATTTTACCGATTTTTATTGAATTTTGCAAAATAAAATTGTTTTTATTGATTTTTTTTCAATAAACTTGATTTTTTTTCATACAGATGATACACTTTTATTAAACAAGTATTAAGGAGAAATATGATGTCTTTGGAAATAGCGGAGCGATTAAAGCAGTTACGATTAAAGGCTGGATTTGAACAAGCAGAATTAGCAAACCAATTAGGCTATAAATCTGATAGTACCATTTCCAAATGGGAAGCTGGCAAAACCCTTCCGACAGGACGACGCCTAAGCCGATTAGCAGAGCTCTTAAATACAAGCATTGATTACATTCTTTATGGTCAAGAAAATCAATCCCCTCAATTGAATACCATCTTTGCCCAGTTAGAAAGTGCCCGCAAAGAAAAGGTAATAGACTTTGCTCATTTGCAACTTGAAGAACAAGTTCGCCTTTCCAAACCACGTTTTGAATATAAGGTTTATGAAAAATTATCAGCTGGAGGAGGCTTCTCTTATTATAATGATGGCAACTACGACAGCGTTTTTTACGAAGAAGAGCTTGATCATGACTTTGCTTCTTGGATTTTTGGTGATAGCATGAATCCTGTTTATCTAAACGGTGAAGTGGCTCTTATCAAACAAACTGGTTTTGATTACGATGGTGCTGTTTATGCTGTTGACTGGGATGGCCAAACCTATATCAAAAAAGTTTACCGAGAAGAGGGCGGCCTCCGTTTGGTATCCCTAAATCCTAAATATAAGGATAAATTTGCCCCCTATGATGAGGAGCCTCGTATCATCGGAATCATCGTCGGTCATTTCATGCCGATGGAAGTCTGATTCCCGAGCTATCATTAGATGGATTAAATACCTATTCTAGTATCTAATCAATTTTTCTAACGTGTGGGACATTCAAAAGATTCAGGGGACCTTTTAAGAAAAGTTAACGAAGCTAGTATCAAAATTCCCTCCTACAGGATTCCATCGTTTTTTTGATAAAACACATCCTATCAGCACTTTCTGTTGCGATGTCAGTATTCACCTATGATGGTAAGATTTAGAGATAGCAATTTCATTCCCATAACTATCTCCTGCTTACAAAAACACCTTAAAAGGCTTGAAGTTTTTGGTTTTCTAACCCGAACTTCAAGCCTTTATTTTATCAATGACAATTATTCTTAGAGATAATCTAAAATAGTATCCCATGCTTCATCATAGCCATGACGGGTCTCAGATGAAAAAACAATAAAATTATCATTTTTATCAAAATTTAATTTTTTCTTAATCGCTGATTCGTGTTTATTCCACTTACCTCGTGGAATCTTATCGGCTTTAGTTGCCACAACAATAACAGGAATCTCATAATATTTTAGAAATTCGTACATTTGCACATCATCAACTGATGGATCATGTCTCATATCCACAAGACTGACAACAGCGCGCAAATTATCACGACTAGTCAAATATTCTTCAATCATTTTGCCCCATTTGGCACGTTCTGTTTTAGAAACCTTGGCATAGCCATAGCCCGGAACATCAACAAAGCGAAGCTTGTCATCAATGTTAAAGAAGTTCAGTAACTGAGTTTTCCCCGGTTTACTTGATGTTCTCGCCAGATTTTTTCTGCCCAAAAGACAATTAATAAAACTAGATTTTCCAACATTTGAACGACCTGCTAAGGCAATCTCAGGGAGATCATCTTGAGGATAGTGAGATTTATTAGCCGCACTCAAAAGGATTGAGGCATTATGGGTATTTAGAAAAATTTCTTCTGCCATATGTGACCTCCTTACGCTGTCTCCAAAACAGGGCCGGCTTTCCCTTCAACAGCTTCTTTGGTGATACGAACGCAGGTCACTTCTTCTTGACTTGGAATTTCAAACATAACATCTAACATAGTTTCTTCTATAATTGAACGTAGTCCACGTGCTCCTGTCTTACGCTCAATAGCTTTTGAAGCAATGCTTTCTAACGCTTCTTGCTCAAACTCTAATGAAACACCGTCATAGGAAAGTAATGTTTGATATTGTTTAACCAAGGCATTTTTAGGTTCCGTTAAAATCTTAACCAAATCATTTACAGTTAGTTGCTCAAGAGCCGCTACCACCGGTAAGCGCCCAATAAATTCCGGAATCAAACCAAATTTTTGAATGTCTTCAGAAATAATTTCTTGCATATAAGATGCTTCATCATCAAGTTTTTTATTATTTTGTCCAAAACCAATGATTTTTTCACCCATGCGTTGTTTAACAATATCTTCAATACCATCAAAAGCACCACCAACAATAAATAGAATATTTTTAGTATCTATTTGAATCATTTCTTGATTTGGATGTTTACGTCCTCCCTGAGGGGGCACACTAGCCACTGTACCTTCAATGATTTTTAGAAGAGCTTGTTGAACTCCTTCTCCCGAAACATCACGGGTGATGGAAACATTTTCCCCTTTTTTTGCAATTTTATCAATTTCATCCACGTAGATAATACCACGCTCAGCACGTTCAATGTTATAATCTGCTGCTTGAATCAGTTTTAGTAGGATATTCTCGACATCCTCACCTACATACCCTGCTTCAGTCAATGATGTAGCATCAGCAATAGCAAATGGAACATTTAGACTTTTAGCCAACGTTTGAGCCAAGAAAGTTTTACCAGAACCTGTTGGACCAATCATAAGAATATTTGATTTTTGCAACTCAACATCATCATCGTGGCGACTTTCTGTAAAACTAACACGTTTATAATGATTATAGACTGCTACCGCTAGAGCTCTTTTGGCACGGTCTTGACCAATAACATAGCTATTTAGAAGCTCTAGTAATTCTTTTGGTTTTGGAACTTCTGTTAAATCAGCTAAAACTTCTTCTGCTAACTCCTCTCGAATAATTTCTTGAGAAAGTTCAACACATTCATTACAGATAAAAACGCCATTACCAGCGATAATTTTACGAACTTCTTCCTGATTTTTTCCACAGAAAGAACAATAAACTCTGTGATCCATTTTTCTATTTGAGGCCATTATCTTCACTTTCTAGTTATTTAAAATAAGTTGCCATAAAAGGCTTGAATCGTATTGACAAGGTTACTAATTGCATTGAGTAAGAAAAAAATTGCTAAACCATATCGCTTTTTCTTAAGCGCTGGCCCTATAGCAAGTACACAAATGACACCTAAGCAGGCGGTAAACACACCAAAAAGACTACGTTGCACTAGTCTCCCTCCTTTTTATCAAAAATGGAAATGGTGAAATCATAGGGATTTTTATCATCTTTTTGAATATTTCGTTCAGATATCTGAACGAACGGCTTCATATCTAATGATGGAAAATAGGCGTCTCCATCAATATCTGCATGAATAGTCGTTTTAATTAAACCATCATAGTAGGCTTCAAAAGCCTTATAAATAGCTGAACCACCTGCAATATAGAGAGTTTTTTCTTGCTGTTCAAACCAATTTAAAGCTTCCTCAATAGAGTGAACTACAGTAACTCCTTCAACACTATAATTCGTATCACGGGTTAAAATCAAGGTTTCTCGTCCTGGTAACTTACGACGGTTCATACCATCAAACGTCACACGCCCCATCAAAATCGCTTGCCCTATTGTGGTTTCTTTAAAATGGTTTAATTCGGCAGGTAAATACCAAGGCATGGTTTGATTTTTTCCAATAATACCGTCTTCCGTTTGTGCCCAAATAGCAATCATCTTTTTTTCATTAGTCATGTCTATAGTTTACCAAAAATAAGCTAAAAAAGCTTGTTTGAAATCAAAAGATGCCCAAAACTTCAAAGACACTGTGACATCTTTTACAACTGCATCAATCCCTGTCGTAAACATTGACTCTAGATTAGATTGCCAATTCAAATTTAAGCTGTGGTTTAACAGGTTCATAGTCTACTAATTCAAAATCCTCAGGTTTAATCTTAAAGAAATCAGTTCCATTAGGCACATTGAGCACTAAACGTGGTTCTTTATCTGATGGCGTGCGACGTCGTAATTCAGCCGCATTATCAAATTGATTGTCATAAATGTGAAGATTATTAATAAAATAGAAAAACTTCCCAACCTTCCAGCCAAAATGCTTGGCAATCATCATTTGGAGAGCTACATATTGCATGGCATTAATATGATGAGCCACCAACATATCATTGGAACGTTGCGTCAAAGTTGCATCTAGATATATGTCACCATCAACTCTACGGACATCAAACATGGTTTGAAAGGCACACGGTAACAACCCAGCAGTTTCTTCAAATGCTTCGTAATCCCAAAGAGAAATGACGTTACGTCTGTTCCAAGGGTTTTCCTTTAGTTGTTTCAATAACTTGGTGATAATGTCATGCTGTTTAACGACTGCACCGTAGCGTTGTCCGATGGAACGAGCATCACCATTATTAGCAGTAACACCTGCTACTTCCCAATCATTCCAATAGTGAACATTGTATTTATCCTCTAAAACATCTAGGCTATTAGATTGATCTTGATAAATCCATAACATCTCTTTAATAGCCGATTTTATTGCGATTGGACGCAATGTGGTAATAGGGAACTCTCCTTTACTTAAATCATACTCAGCAAAAGCACCTGTAATGTATTTAGAGTTTGCTACCCTTCCATCCTTATACTTAGGTCTAGCCTGTTCTGACCAAACTCCCTCTTCTAAAATTTTTCTGATATTATCTTTGAAAATAGCATCCGCTTTAGTCATTTTTTACCCTTCTTTACACATTTGAATAGACACTTTACTTTGTTAGTCGCTATGCTATTTTACCGAAAAATACCTAAAAAAGCCAACGAAAAAATTGGTCTCAAGTCTTAGGGGTTTTTCAAAAAAATATGATAAAATGGACAATGGTAAAATCCCCTAATAAAACTAAATAAGAAACTGTGTACATAAATGGAATATCTCTACAGTATATTAAAGTTATGACATTTTTGCACATGACTAAGTTAACTTGGCAAAATTGCTTACTTTCTAACTTGATAGCAGTTTCTACCCATTTGGAGAATAAATCGATGAACATTGGAATTGATAAAATTGGTTTTGCAACCTCACAATACGTCCTCAACATGAATGATCTAGCTTGCGCTCGCGGAGCCGAACCTGAAAAATTTTCAATAGGGCTTATGTTAGATGCCCTAAGTATCACACCCATCTCAGAGGATATTGTAACCTTAGCTACTACAGCTAGCCATGACATCCTAACAGAACAAGATAAGGCAGATATTGATATGGTTATCCTAGCGACCGAATCTGGCATTGACCAGTCAAAAGCCGCTAGTGTGTATGTTCATAGCCTTTTAGGTATCCAATCATTTGCGCGTTCTTTTGAAATAAAAGAGGCCTGCTATGCGGCTACTGCTGCGCTCAATTACGCTAAACTACACGTCTCTACTAATCCTGATAGTAAGGTTTTAGTAGTTGCTTCTGATATTGCTAAATACGGCATTGGCTCTGCCGGAGAATCAACACAAGGAGCCGGTGCTGTAGCTATGCTAGTCAGCTCAAATCCTAGGATTCTTACATTTAACGATGACAATGTGGCTCAGACGCGTGATATCATGGACTTTTGGCGTCCAAACTATTCTACTACCCCATATGTAAATGGAATTTATTCTACTAAACAATATTTGGATAGTTTAAAAACAACCTGGGCAGAATATCAAAAGCGCCACCAGACAGATTTAAAAGATTTTGCGGCTATGTGTCTGCACCTCCCATTTCCAAAATTAGCCCTCAAAGGACTCAATAAATTAATCACAAAAAATCTCCCAGAGCAGAACAAAACACAGCTTTTGGCTAATTTTGAGCATTCTATTGCCTATAGCCGGAAAGTTGGAAATATCTATACCGGATCCCTTTATCTGGGACTCCTATCTCTTCTTGAAACTAGTGATACCATCAAAGCAGGAGATAAAATCGGGTTATTTTCATATGGTTCAGGAGCAGTCTCTGAAATTTTCTCAGCTAACTTAGTTGAAGGGTACAAGGCAATGTTAAAACCATCTCGACTACTCGATTTAGACAAACGCTCTCCCCTTTCTGTAACTGAATATGAGAAATTATTCTATGAAGAAGCTGACCTAGATGAAGAGGGCTCAGCCACTTTTAACAACTATAAAACTGGATCTTATCGCCTCAAAGGCATTGAACAACATCAACGGATTTATATCAAAAATGAAGATTAATTGGACTGGCTTTTCAAAAAAAACACCCTTAGAACGCCAAAAACTTATTTCATCTCTCTTAACAGAAGAAAAACAGACACTTCTTAGGGACAACAAGCAACTCGCTCTTAAAACTGCCGATCAGATGGCAGAGCATGTCCTAGGAACTTTCTCCTTGCCATTTTCTATAGCTCCAGACTTTCTAATTGACAATAAAATTTACCATGTTCCTATGGTAACAGAGGAACCTTCTGTCGTCGCCGCTGCTAGCTTTGCTGCTAAACTTATCAAGCGTTCAGGTGGCTTTACTACTACAATCCACAATCGACTTATGATAGGTCAAGTTGCTCTTTACGATCTTAAGGATAAAAAAATAGCAGAGCAAATAATCTCATCTCACAAAGAACAGCTTTTATCTCATGCAAACGAAGCCCATCCTTCTATCCTCAAACGCGGGGGTGGTGCTCGTAATATTTGGACAGAAGAAAAAGAAGAGTTTCTCATCGTTTATTTGTCTGTGGACACACAGGAAGCAATGGGAGCTAATATGTTAAACACTATGTTAGAAGCTATTGCCCCTATTTTGGAAGAGATAACAGCTGGGAAAAGTCTTATGGCAATTTTGTCCAACTATGCTACCGAAAGTTTAGTAACTGCTGAATGTTCCGTTGACCTACGTTTTTTAAGTCGTAACATTGAAGAAGCTCAACAATTAGCTCAAAAAATGGAACTCGCAACTCACTTAGCACAGGTTGATACTTATCGTGCTGCCACTCACAATAAAGGAATTTTCAACGGTATTGATGCTGTTGTTTTAGCAACAGGAAACGATTGGAGAGCTATTGAAGCCGCCGGACATTCCTACGCTACTCAAGGAGGTTTATATCGTGGTTTATCTAATTGGTTTTACGATAGAAAAAAACAACAAGTTCACGGTAAACTCACACTACCAATGCCAATCGCAACCAAAGGAGGTTCCATCGGCCTTAATCCAACCGTGCAATTAGCACACGAACTTCTCAATTCCCCAAGTGCAAAAGAACTAGCAAGTGTTATTGTTTCAGTTGGACTAGCACAAAATTTTGCTGCTTTAAAAGCATTAATTGGAACAGGTATCCAAGAAGGACATATGAAACTTCAGGCTAAGTCATTGCTACTCCTTGTCGGTGCAACAGAAAAAGAGGCCACCATACTTCTCCCCAGATTACTTAAAGAAAAGCACCGAAATCAAGAAACTGCACAAGAACTGCTAATAGATTTAAGAAATCAAAAATAGAGTGAGGATAAGTCATGTTTTCAAAGTTTTGACTTACCCTCATTCTCGTTTGCTTCACTACAGAAATTTCTCGTTATTGCAACTTCGTCGCCTGTAATGATTTCAGAAAACTCCAATTGCCCCTCATGTATTGATAACAACTAAATTACAACTGGGACAATTTATCCCAACGATGCTTACTATCTAAAAACCAAACGCCTATACTATCCAACTATAAAAAATGTCGTCATACTCATTCAAAATCAAAATTAGATTTATAAATTCTCTAATATGATAGTAAAATGAAATACTAATAGTACATAATGTGATATGAGCTTCTTATGGTATATGCATTAGATTTTCGTGAAAAAGTTCCCGCATATTGTAAGCGAACAGGTCGTATCACAAAAGCATCAGATGTTTTCCAAATCTCACGACATACCATTTATGGCTGGTTAAAACTAAAAGAGAAAACAAGGAATCTAAACCATCACATCAAGTCAAAGGAACAAAACCTAGGAAAGTTGATAGAGATAGCCTCAAAAACTATCTTACTGATCATCAGATGCTTATTTGGCTGAAATAGCTTCTGAATTTGACTGTCATCCTCCTACCATTCACTATGCTCTCAAAGCTATGGGATATACTCAACACTTACTATGAACAAGATCCAGAAAAAGTAGCTTTATTTCTTAAAAATTTTAACCATTTAAAGCACTTAACACCTGTTTATAGTGATGAAACAAGATTCGATACTTATTTTTATCGAAAATATGGTCGCTCATTAAGAGGTCAATTGATAAAAGGTAAAGTGTTTGGAAAAAGGTATCAGAGGATTTCTTTGGTTGCAGGGCTGATAAATGGTGACATAATCGCTCCTATGATTTATGAAGAGACAATGACGAGCAACTTTTTTGAAGCATGGTTTCAGAAATTTCTGCTACCAACATTAGGCACACCATCAGTTATTATTATGGATAAGGCAAGATTCCATAGAATGAATAGGCTAGAACTCTTATGTGAAGAGTATGGCATAAACTTTTACCTTTTCCAGCCTACTCTCCTGAGTATAATCCTATTGAGAAAACATGGATTCATATCAAAAAGCACCTCAAAAAAGTATTGCCAAATTACAATACTTTTTATGAAGCTCTTTTGTCCTATCCCTATTTCAATTGACTATATTGTCAAAAGAGAAGAGGCTGGCAAAAAGTTTTCAAAATTGTAAACGGCTTAGAATAACGTCATCAAAAAAAACGTTGATTCTAAGCCATTTTATTTTGTGCAATTTTCAACAGCAAGGCTAAAATTTGAGTTTTTGCCCAGCCTCTCTTTTCTTTATTTCGGTTTTATATTAGCATTAACCACCTAAGTATGCTTTGCGGACTTCGTCTGATTCCAGAAGTTCTTTTCCTGTTCCAGAAAGAACAATTTTTCCTGTTTCAAGAACGTAACCACGATCAGCGATTGATAGTGCTTTATTAGCGTTTTGTTCAATCAAGAGAACTGTTGTTCCCTGCTTTTGAATATCTTGAATAATATCAAAAATTTCTTGAATGAAAATAGGTGCTAATCCCATTGAAGGCTCATCTAAAAGAAGGAGTTTGGGCTGGCTCATGAGAGCGCGCCCCATAGCTAACATCTGCTGTTCTCCTCCTGAAAGGGTTGCTGCATCTTGATTTTTACGTTCTTCTAAACGTGGGAATCTAGCAAAAACTTTTTTCAAATTCGCAGCATTTTCATCCTTATTATTTTTCAAAAAGGCACCCATTTCAAGGTTTTCCATAACAGTCAAACCTGCAAAAACATGACGTCCCTCAGGCACCTGAGCTAGACCATCTGCTACGATTTTTCGTGCTGGTATTTTTGTAATATCATTGCCAACATAAAAAATTTCTCCAGCACTTGGTTTAACTAGCCCTGAAATCGTACGAAGAATAGATGTTTTTCCAGCACCATTAGCACCGATTAAAGTAACAACCTCGCCTTCATTTACCTCAAAAGAAACATTTTTAACTGCTTCAATTGCCCCATAGCTAACCGAGAGGTTTTTTACTTCTAACATTACCATTAAATTTCACCTCCAAGATAAGCTTCAATAACACGTTTATTATTTTTGATTTCTTCTGGCGTTCCATGGGCAATCAAACGACCATATTCTAGTACATAGATACGTTCTGTTACTTCCATAACCAAACTCATGTCATGTTCAATTAAAATAATGGTAATTCCAAACTCTTCCTTAATTTGACGAATAAGAGCTGTCAAATCAGCAGTTTCCTGCGGATTCATACCAGCTGCAGGTTCATCAAGGAAGAGGATTTTAGGTTCTGTTGCAAGAGCACGCACAATTTCTAAACGACGTTGTTGTCCGTAAGGAAGATTTTTAGCTAGAGTTCTAGCATCTTGATCAAGATTAAAGATTTTCAATAGCGCTAAAGCTTTTTCCTCCAACTCTTTTTCATGAGCATAATATTTTGGTAATCGGAGTAAAGAAGCTAGGATATGTGACTTATGATGATTATTAAAGCCGATTAGCACATTCTCTAAAACCGTCATATTCTTAAACAATCGAATATTTTGGAAGGTACGAGATAGACCGAGCGCAGCAATTTTATAAGGAGCTTTCCCATTTAACAAAATACCATCAAGAGTTACTGAACCTTCAGATGGCTCATAAACACCTGTCAAAAGGTTAAAGAGAGTCGTTTTACCAGCACCATTAGGACCGATAAGGCCAACTAATTCCCCTTCATTGAGTTCCATAGTCACATCACCGACAGCAGTCAGACCACCAAAATTTTTCGTTAGGTTTTTAACTTCAAGAAGTGCCATACTTATTTGCCCTCCTTAATTTTTGTAAAGAATTTTGAAAACATCAATTCTTTAGTTCCCAATAAACCGCCTGGTCGGAAAACCATCACCAAAATCAATGCTAGTGAATAGATAATCATTCGGATGTCAGCAAATGAGGCTAAGTACATATTTAAAATACCAAGCACCACCGCAGCAATAATTGTCCCCGTAATAGAACCAATGCCACCAAGGACCGCAATAATAAGATACTCAATAGATTTCATCAAAGCAAAATCTTTAGGAACAATTGTTCCAATATAGCCAACATAGAGAGAGCCTGCAATGGCTGACATCATAGCTGCTAGAACAAAGACCATAACCTTAATTTTAGTAGTATTTACACCCATTGATTCTCCTGCAATTTCATCCTCTCGAACAGAAATGACACTTCGACCAATTGGACTTCTTAAAAAGTTCAAAACTAATACTGTCAGCAAAACAACAAAGATAAAGACAACAGGCCAAGTTGTAAAAGGAAGAATTCCAGACATACCGGCTGCACCATTTGTCAATGTTCCACCGTTGACAATAGCAATACGAATAATCTCGGCGACACCAAGAGTCGCAATGGCAAGATAATCCCCTTTTAAACGAAGGGTTGGTAAACCAACTACTAGTGCCACCAAAGCTGCAACAAGTGCCCCAACAAGCATAGAGATATAAAATCCTCCATAAGTTGGCATTGTTTTAGTTAAAATAGCTGTCGTATAAGCACCAATAGCCATAAAACCCGCTTGACCAAGCGAGAATTGACCAGAGAATCCAAGAACTAAATTAGTTCCCAAAGCCATAATCATAGAGATACCAATTCCCATTAAGATTTGGACATAGTAGAGGCCAATTAAACCAGTACTTACAAACATAGATAAAATCCCGTAAATAGCTAGAACAAGAACGAGCCAAGCTAGAATAGGTTTTAAATTTTTCTTCATGCTTACACCTTCTCTTTCACATTTTTACCAAGGATTCCTGCTGGACGAACCAAAAGAATCAAAATTAAAATCACATACACAACAGCATCTTTATAGGTTGAAATACCAAGAACGTAAGTAAATGTTTCTAATATACCAATTACAACACCTCCTAGAGCAGCTCCAGGAATAATTCCAATTCCTCCAAGTACTGCGGCTACAAAGGATTTAATCCCAGGAGCCATCCCCATAAGTGGTTCGATTGAGTTGTAATAAAGACCAATTAGGACACCAGCCGCTCCAGCCAAAGCTGAACCAAGAGCGAAAGTAAAACTGATTGTTGTGTTGACATTTATCCCCATCAACTGAGCTGCATCACCATCAACAGAAACAGCACGCATAGCTTTACCCATCTTAGTTTTCTTAACAATAAATTGCAAACCAATCATAAGTATCAAAGAGGTTACTAAAATAATGATTTGATGACTATCAATTGTAAAAGCACTAAAATCGTAACGAACCTTTTCAATAACTTGAGGGAATGCACGTTTTTCACTTCCAACAAAATATTGCATGCCATATTCCAAAAGGAAGGACACACCAATCGCAGTAATTAGTGCAGCTATTTTTGTTGAATTCCGCAAGGGACGATAGGCTAAAAATTCAATCAACATCCCAATACATGCTGTTATCATCATTGTTAACACTAAAGCGATAAAGAAATTTATCTGGAGGGTGTTGATAAGATAATAACCAATGAAGGCACCTAGCATATAGATATCTCCATGAGCAAAGTTAATCAACTTTAATATTCCATAAACCATGGTATAACCCAAAGCTAGGAGGGCATACACACTTCCTAGAATTAAACCATTGACCAATTGTTGGATCATCTGTTTATTTACCAATCTTTCTATAAAATAACAATATCTGGGAAGACAGTTTGCTTCCCAGATTAATATAACTTCTTTTTCAGTGATATGCAAGAAGGATGAATTAACAAATTCCTTTCTTACATTCAAACTAATATGACTAGTCAGCTTTTACGACTGTTGAAGAAGTCACTTTACCATCAGTCAAGCCAATCATAACGGCTGATTTTACTGGGTTATGTGTCTCATCAATTGTCATTGTTCCTGTTACACCTTCAAAATCTTTAACTTTAGCAATATTTGCTGCAATATCTTTAGATGTTTTAGCACCTTCAGCAGCACTCACTGCTAAATAGACTGCATCATACGAAAGTGCTGCAAACATTGAAGGTTCTTCACCATATTTTGCTTTATAGGCTTTAACAAACGCTGCTGCTTTATCAGAAGCTTCAGCTGAGAAACCTGAAATATAGAAAACGTTATCAACATTGTTAGCGCCGGCTAATTCAATCATACGACTATCCGCTAAACCATCAGAACCTACGATTGCTTTCTCAATTCCCATCTCACGAGCTTGTTTAATAATTGAACCCGCTTCTTCATAGTAACCTGGCATAACAATCACTTCATAGTCAGCTGATTTGATTTTTGAAAGAGCTGCTTGGAAATCCGTATCTTTAGCTGCAAAGGTTTCTTCAATGACGATATCACCTTTATATTTTTCTTTAAATACTTCTGCAATTCCTTTAGAGTAATCCGAAGAATTATCATAATAAAGAACAACTTTCTTAGCTTTTAACGTATTTGTCACATAGTTAGATAAAACAGCACCTTGATAGCTATCAATAAAGGTTGTACGGAAAACATATTCATTAACCTTACCATCTGCACCAATTGTCAGAGAATCTTGTGTTCCTGAAGGTGTAACCATCGGAACACCCGCAGATGTAATATTTGGAATAGTTGCTGCAACTGCACCAGATGTAGCAGGTCCTACCATGACATTAACTTTATTCTCTGTTACTAATTTAGTCGCTACAGTTGCAGCCTCAGCATTTTCAGATTTATTATCTTGGGTAACGACTTCTAATTTCTCGCCTGTTGCCTTTAGTTCTTCTATAGCAAGTTCGGCACCATTTTTTTCTGCAGTACCATATGCTGCTGTACTACCTGATAATTCAAAATTAAGGCCAATCTTCAAAGTATCTCCAACTTCCGTTCCTAATGCCGAGGAGCCAGCTGATGGTGCCGCACCACAGGCAGCAAGAACTACTGAACTTGTAAAAGCAAGCATTCCAAATGTTAATTTTTTCTTCACGAGATATACTCCTTAATAATTTCTAAAATTTAATACTGTACAAGTATACTGAATTATCTGAAAATTTGCAACACTTTTATCTCAATTTTTATATTTTTTGTCTCTTTTATTTAGTTGCTAATTCTTCTACTTTTTTGGAAAGGCTTCCAACAAAATTCTGATCAATTTTTTGCAAGTGAGATGGCAAAACACGCTTTACAAATTTTTGTTTTTCAATCATTGGGATAAGATCATTCACATCTGTTGTATTCACATAGAGGAGAACATAACGCAATTTTTTGGAATGGTAAAAAATATCACCAAATTTATTTAATTTACGAGCATCACGATTATAGTAAAGATACACTGCTAAACTCATTCGTTCTTGTTTTTCAAACATGATTTTTCCTTTCTACCTTATTTTTACACTAGTCATTATTGACTGCACCTGTCATATCGTTTTTATTGGCACATATTTTATCGGCTGCTACGGCCGGATTCCCTTTGACAATAAAGTTTAGTGAGGCTGAATGTGTTGTACTCTTGGCATCATTAGGGGCAATCAGTAATAAATCTGTTGATTTTCAAAATGTATACTCCCAATAATACAACACTTTTATTGTACCATAATTCCAAATCCGCAACAGCAAAAAAGCAGGGAACCCCTGCTTTGGCAACTTAATTTAAATTATTATTTTCCATGATAGCATCAATGAACCCATATTTAAGCGTCTCTTCTGCGCTCATCCAGTAATCACGTTCAGCATCTTTATGAACTTGCTTAATGGTTTTACCAGAATTGTCTGCCAAGATTTTTTCCAAGCGGTTACGTGTTTTGAGTAGGTGTTCTGCTGCAATAGCCATATCTGTCTGTTGGGTCCCTCCACCAGTCCCCCCCATAGGTTGGTGGATCATATACTCAGCATTTGGAAGCATAAAGCGTTTACCTTTGGCACCTGATGAGGCAATGACAGTTCCCATTGAGGCCGCCATCCCCATAACTATAGTTTGCACATCAGCCTTGATAAAGTTCATTGTATCAACAATCGCAAGCCCTGCTGACACTGAACCGCCTGGTGTATTTACATAAAGGTAAATATCCTTTGTATGGTCTTGCGCATCTAAAAATAATAGCTGGGCAATCACTGAGTTCGCCATATTATCCTCAACTGGACCTGTTAACATAATAATACGGTCTTTTAAAAGACGTGAATAAATATCATAAGAACGCTCACCGCGTGAAGTTTGCTCAATAACTACAGGAATCATAGTTTTCCTCTTTTCTTCTTATTTCTTAATGCTATTATATGCTTTTAGTCAGCAAAGGTCAAATAAAAAAACTTATTTTTAGCACTCATTTCACAAGAGTGCTAAAACACTTGAAAATGAAAGAGCAAACCCAATTGCCCCTTCTCATATTGATGATATAATCAACCCCAATTCTTCTCGGCTTAGCAACACGAAGAACTCTAAGCAATCATTTTTTATCATCCTCAAATTCTGACGACTGACCTAAATAATAGGTCGCCCGAACCTCGTTGTTCTCTAGTTTTCAAACAACGACCTAAATAGGTCACACAGACCTATTTAGTCCCAAAGAGTCGGTCGCCAGCATCTCCAAGCCCTGGGACGATGTAGCTTTGTTCATTTAGTTTTTCATCAAGGGCTGCTGTATAGATATCAATGTCTGGATGCGCAGCTCTGAGTTTTGCAACTCCTTCTGGCGCAGCTACTAAGCAGACAAATTTAATATTAGTAGCACCGCGTTTTTTCAATGAATCAACACCTAAAATAGCTGAACCACCTGTCGCAAGCATTGGGTCAACTAAGAAGACCTGACGTTGCTCAATATCTTCTGGAAGTTTCACTAAGTATTCAACCGGCTCAAGTGTTTCCTCATCACGGTACATTCCGATGTGTCCCACTTTTGCGGCTGGGACAAGACTCAAAAGACCATCAACCATACCGATACCCGCACGCAAAATTGGAACGATTGCTAATTTTTTACCAGCCAACTGCTTTTGAATAGTTTTTGTAATCGGCGTCTCGATTTCAACATCTTCAAGTGGAAGATCACGCCATACTTCATACCCCATGAGCATAGCAATTTCATTAACTAACTCACGAAAGTCTTTCGTAGAAGTCGTTGTACGACGTAAAATAGACAACTTATGCTGAATTAGTGGATGTGCAATAACTTGGAAATTTCCCATGAGAGAACCTCTTTCTATATACGTTTATGTTTAACATTATAGCAAAAAAGTAAGCGGTTGACCATTATTTTTGTAAAACTAGCCATGCCGTACACAGGAGAGAATTTCACAAAATAAGTTCCACTTTAATTTCTCAAATAGATATTAAAAGTGATTCGATACTATACATACCTGCTTGTTCAAATCTGTCAAGAAACTCTACAGATAAAAACTTTTCTTAATTATTTCGACGAACAATAATAAATGCATAAATGTTTTAAAATACTGTTATCTTATAATAAAAATCTCTCCCTATCCGAAGCAGTTCAGACAAGAAGAGTAATTACATTTATTATTGGCAAGGAAAAGTGTTCTAACTTCTGACCTTTTAATGTGGAGAGAATTTGATGCAGTAGTTATACTCATTTAAAATCAAAATATGATAACTTATATTCACAATTTTTTGGACAGTTAGTCTTATGTTTTAGGGATGCTCCAAGAGTCTAGGAGCCCTTTGGAGGTTAAAATAAAGCCAGCAAAGCCGGCGTCAAAACCTCCTAACGCAGTTCCACTGCTATTTTTAAACCTAATATCTCCGTTAGCTTTTTAGTTTTAAAGCTAACCTGACAATTGGCAGAATATAGTCAATCGTCTTTTGACCACGGTCTCAACTGTCTGTGTTGAGCGACCTTATATTCTCTTTTTAAGCTGACGCAAAAAACTTTAACTTGTGATAGTGGGATAGAAGTCAAGACTTCTATCCCACTATCATGACAAACCATATTCTCTTTAGAACAATTCTTTATAAAAAGCAATTGTTTCTTCAAGAGTTGGCATGAATGGGTTACCTGGTGCACAGGCATCAATTAGGGCATTCTTAGAGAGATATTCAAAATCAAAATCTTCTTCCTTGATATCTAATTCTGTCAATTTTTTAGGAATACCAACTGTTTCTGATAAGCGTTCAATGTTGGCAATGGCAAAATCTGCACATTCCTCATCTGTTTTACCTTCTGTGACAAATCCAAAGGCTTTGGCAACATCACGGAAAGCTACTGGCACCCGTTTAGCATTTTCACGTTCAATAATTGGTAATAACATCGCACAACAAACACCGTGTGGCAAGTGATAAACAGCACCTAATTGGTGGGCCATAGAATGGACATAACCAAGACCAGCATTATTGAAAGACATACCACCAAGGAAAATCGCATTTACCATTGCCTCACGTGCTTCAATATCCTGACCATTTTCAACGGCACGAGGTAAGAATTCATTGATTAACTCAATAGCACCGATTGACAATTTCTTCGTCACGCCATAAGCACCTGGGGTAACAAGGGCTTCAATAGCATGTGTCAATGCATCCATACCAGTTGCTGCTGTCAACGCTGCTGGTTTAGAAAGCATAAGTTCTGGGTCATTAACTGACATTAGCGCAAGACTGTTTTTATCTACCATAACCATTTTGACTTTGCGTTCTTCATCAGTAATAACATAGTTAATGGTAATTTCAGCCGAAGTTCCAGCTGTTGTATTGATTGCAACAACTGGTAGCCCTTTATTATCAGATTTATGGAGACCTTCAAGCTCTTGTGGAGTTTTATCATTTGTTGCCATGACTGAGATACAGCTAGCAGCATCTTGAGGTGAACCTCCACCAACTGAAACAATAAAATCACAGTCATTTTCTTTCAACACTGCAAGACCATCATAAACATTTTTAGTTGATGGGTTCGGATCGACATCTTCAAAGACGACGTAAGCAATACCTGCTGCATCAAGCGGTGCAGTCACTTTAGGCAGAATATCACTACCAGCAATAAAATGGTCAGTGACGACTAAAGCTTTCTTGAAACCAAGTTCAGCAACATGGGCACCAAATTCATTGATAACACCACGACCAATAAGGTTGACTGAAGGGACATAAAAAGTTGACATAAGAGACTCCTTTATTTTAAATACAATATGAATAAATGTTTATCTATAAATAATTAAAAATTTCAAAGCTATTTATAGATTTTTTGTAATCGTTTTCTTCTTTATTTTATTATTAATCTAGCCAAAACACAAGAAATTTTGTTGATTTTTTCACATATTTTTTCAAAAAGTTAAGAGCCTAACTGCCCTTAACCCATTATTTAAACACGCTTCAATATTTACAGGTCAAGAAACCCTGCATGTGGTGTTTGTCCAAAATAATCTGCAATTTCTTGCAATTCTTGATCTGTAATTTCTTGAAGTATTTGACCACCTTGCGCACCAACTTGAGAAAAAATCATAGCAGCTTTTTCGATAACTTCAACAAGACCATAGGTTTCATCAAGTGAAACTCCCGAAGCAAACAAACCATGATGTGGCCAAAGGACTGCTTGGAATTCTGACATTTTTGCTGCTGTCGCTTCACCAATAGCATTTGTACCTGGGGTCATGTAAGGAATCACCCCAATGCCTTCTGGAAAGACGACGATTGATTCTGCCTGCATTTTCCAAAGAATACGTGATAAATGACGTTCATCCAAAGGTTGTGTAAAGCTCATCGCGATCAGGTTTGTTGGATGACAATGGAAAACAACGCGTTGCTCAGGATTCACTTTGAGCCGCTCAATATGACTGAGCAAATGGCTTGGAAACTCTGACGTTGGTTTACCACCGTCTTCAAATCCCCAAACGACATCATAAGATTTACCATCTTCAGAAATTTTAACAAGACCGAGGTCCAATGTTGGACGGTCATACACATTACGAAAGTAACGCCCAGTCCCTGTTACCAAGTAATAAAAACCAGCAATAGCCGAAGCATTAAAGCCAAGTTCATAAGTCGCTTTGACCTCTGAAACATCTTCAAAACCTTCTACTTCCTCTGCTAAAAGTCGATAAGAAACGTTACCACCATTACGCTCATCCCAATACCGAAGATAAGACTCGCGCGTCACCTCACGCATGTTTTTAACAAATGATGAATCAACAAATTTTGTCATTTTTCTGATACTAGAGGGAATTTACGGACAGAGCGAAAATAGGAGATTTTCCTCTAGTAGAATCTATCATTTTCGCAGAGTCCATAACTCGAGTTCAACGACTCGAACCCCTTTATTTCCTTTCCTTTTTATGTTTGAACCCTTTGCTAAGCCTTGCAGACGAGTTCAATTTCTTTCAGCTATTTTATTAAGCCTTTTAACGCGTTGCTAAGATTTCTTTTTCGTATGCTTGCACTTCTTTAAGCCAATCAAGACCTACTGGAACGCCATTTTGCTCACAGAAATAATTCCATACATCCGCATATGGGAAATCTTTGAGTTCTTCTGTATAAGCCAAACGTGCCGTGAAATCAAATTTATTTTCCAATTCTTTCAATTCTGCAGTTGGTTCAAGCATGGCTTTCAAAAGTGCTTTTTGAGTGTTTCTGGTACCGATAACCCAAGCAGCCACACGATTGATTGTCGCATCAAAGAAATCAAGTCCAATAACGGTCTTATCAAGTAGATTGTTACGAACAATTTCTTTAGCAATGTCCTGCAATTCATCATCCATAATGACAACGTGGTCAGAATCCCAACGCACTGGACGTGACACATGGAGCATCAAGTTCTTTTCACTAAAGAGTGACAATGAAGACAATTTATTTGAAATCACTTCTGTTGGATGGAAATGCCCAGCATCTAACAAAATCGCTTTATTGCGTGTCAAACCATAACCCATGTAAAATTCATGCGAACCCACGGTATAAGCTTCTGCACCAAGCCCAAAGAGTTTACTTTCAACGGTATCAACATTATACGCTTCATCAATTTCTTCTGAGAAAATGGCATCAAGCGATTCCATGAGACGTTTGCGAGGAGATAGGCGGTCAACTGGATTATCTTTGAAACCATCCGGAACCCAGAAGTTCGTGTAGCAAGTTTGACCAAGCTCTTTTCCAAAATATTCAGCAACACGGCGACTGCGTTTTCCGTGTTCAATCCAGTAATCACGGACTTCCTTGTCAGGGTGAGAAAGTGTGAAACCATCTTTCATCATTGGGTGTGAGAAGAACGTTGGATTGAAATCTAGTCCAAGACCTTGTTCTTTTGCCCAAACAACCCATTTTTCAAAGTGTTTTGGCTCAATCTCATTCAAATCTACCGTCTCATCCGTATCAAGATAAATGGCATGAAGATTCAATTTGTGTTTTCCAGGAATGAGAGAATAAGCCTTTTCGAGGTCCGCACGTAATTCATCTGGCGTACGAGCTGCTCCAGGATAATTTCCTGTTGACATGATACCACCGGTCAACTCTCCGTCTGGATTAAGGAAACCTTTTACATCGTCTCCTTGCCAGCAATGCATTGAGATTTTGACCTCTTGCAATTGTTTCAAAACGGCATCTGTGTCTACACCGATGCTAGCGTATGTTGCTTTTGCTTCTTGATAGCGTTGTTCTACTGTTGTCATCTTATTCTCCTATTAAAATACTAATTTTTGATATTGTTTCAAGTGATCTCGGTCTGCAATAGGCTGTGGTTCATAGCGGTCGAATGCTTGATTTTTGGACAACCAAGCTCGCGCTTCTGCCAGATTTTCTAATTCACCAGACGAAATCATTTGTACCATAATATTTCCAATAGCTGTCGCTTCGCTTGGGCCTGCGATAACTGGTTTTCCGATAACGTCTGCCGTTAATTGGTTAAGGAGTTTCACGTTGCTACCACCACCAACGATATGAAGTACTTCCAACTCTTTTCCTGTCAGACGTTCTAACACCTTCCATTCATGGGCATAAGCCAATGCTAGGTTGGAATACACGCACATGACTAATTCGCCTACTGTTTTTGGAACAATTTGGTTGCTCTCACGACAAGCAGCTTGAATCTCTTCAATCATATTCTTTGGATTGGTGAAACGGTCATCATTGAGATTGATATACTGCAAGAACGGCTCTACCTGATAGGTCTGCTCTGCCATTTCTGCAAAAGAATACTGATAATCCAACATTCGAGCAATTTCTTGAACAGCCCACATGCCAGTAATGTTTTTGAGGAAGCGGTAAGTTTTGTAGGCTCCCCATTCATTGGTATAATTTTCCTCAAAAGCAGGTTGAGTTGCCAACGGTTCGCTATTTTCTACACCAATGAGAGACCAGGTGCCACTTGAGATATAAGCCCAATTCTCTGAGGTCGCTGGAACTCCAACAACTGCTGAGCCTGTATCATGAGTTGCTACGGCAATCACCCGTGCTTTAGGCAAATCATAGGTCTCATGAAGTTCTGGTAAGATTTCTCCAATAACTGTTCCTGTTTCCATTAACTCAGGCAATTGATCAAGAGAAACTCCAGCCACATCCAGCAAGTCTTTATCATAATCACGACTGTGAATATTAAGGTATTGAGTCGTTGAGACATTTGTTACTTCACCAACTTTTTGGCCCGTTAAACGATAGGCAATATAATCAGGAATCAACAAGATATCTTGCGACTTTTCAAGCAACTCTCTTTCTTCAGCACACAATTGATACAATGTGTTAAAATTTAAGAATTGAATCCCTGTCTTTTCATAGACAACATTTTTCGGAATACTTTCAAAAACCTTTTCCATCATGCCTTGCGTTCTAGCATCACGGTAAGCTATCGGCTCCTCTAGCAAGTTTCCTTCTTTATCTAGGAGAACATAATCAACTGCCCAGGTATCAATACCAACGGTACAGTCCATAACACCTTTGGTTTTTACTTTTTCAAGTCCTGCTAAAATTTCATTGAGTAGTTGACTAACATTCCAGCGATCATGCCCATTTTGTTTCGTAAAACCATTTTTAAAACGATGAATTTCAGTTAATTCAAGGGATTGACGCGTATCTGCCAAAATCACACGCCCACTTGAAGCACCAATATCAACGGCAACATGATAAGTCATTCAATCGTCCTTTCTTATTTTTTTGTTATCGTTTACATTTATGATTTTACCATTTCTACTATTTTTGCTACAATATCCTAAAAACAGTAAAATTGTATCAAATTTACAGATTAACAAGGACATTATGACTAAACTTAAAAATTTCCTATTTCTTCATACAGAACACGAAGAAAAGCAGCTCTCTGAACACCAGTTTGTCAGTGATTTTCCAGAATTAAAACAGCTAAATGATGCCGATATTCCAATCATTAGCCAGCAAATTTTTGGAACAAATAAAGAAGTTTACATTAGTAAGCATAGTCGTTTTGCAGATTACCCTGCTCATTCTCATCAATTCCTTGAAATCAACTATGTCTATCACGGCACTTGTGAACAGGTAATCAATGGCAAGACTTATCACTTTCAAACAGGTGATCTTATCCTGATGGACACCGATAGTGTACAATCTATCAAATCCCTCGGTGAGGATGATATCTTAATTAACATTTTATTTCGTGATAAGTCCATCTCATTGGATTGGCTATCCGAACTACAGAGTCATAATAGTCTTATTTACCAACTTCTTCTCAACGAGACACTCTCAGATAAAAAACAGAGTAATTTTGCCATTTTTCCTGCCGAAAAAACACATTCTGTTATTCCCATCCTTAATCAATTATTGGAAGAATATTTCTTCCCGGGAGATTTTTCTGATAAAATCATCAGTAACTATCTTTCCATTCTCATGTATCATTTAGCACGGACCTTATCTAAAGTGACACAGGAAAATCTTTTAACAAAGACCAATGATCCCTTTGCTAAAGTGCTTGAATTAATAGACCAAGAGTTTTCCAAACTTACCCTGAAAGATGCCGCTAAAAGACTCAATTTCAATAAAAATTACCTTGGTAATCTCATCAAGGAACGAAGCGGCAAAACTTTTACCCAAATCCTCCATCAGAAACGCCTCTCACGCGCCAAACTCCTCATCGAATCCACTCAACTCTCCATTCAAGACATTGCCCAACAAACCGGGTTTTCAAACCGCACCTTCTTTTATAAAAAATTTGAAAAAGAGTATGGAGTGAAACCATCCGAGTTAAGGAATTATGATGAAGTAAGTAAAGATTAGTTATACTTTTTTGATATTGAAACATCCAATAATGTCTAACAATCTCCCCACAGAATGCCAAAATTTTTCATTTTGATAGCTTTGAATACTGACTGGCCTATAAGAACCACTTCGTAGCAAATGTGTTTACTATTTCTTTTTTAATCAATCATCATTTAGTCTTTATGCCCCCAATATGAGGTTGAAATGAATTTTAGATAAACATAAACACTTGGACAGTCATTACAGTCCTTCCACTTCAAAAATGTGTTATCATATCTTTATGACCTTTATCCAAGATTTTAGACAACCCGCCTTAGATGTTGTCAATGAAGGCCACACCAAAGTAGAAGCTTGCCGTGTTTTCAAAATGAGACTCACAACCCTAAAAAAATAGGAAGTAATGTTAGGAACCAAAAGTCATTTAGAGGACAGCTCAAGAGAACCTCCCCCAGAAACTTCCTAAAAACGAGCTCCTCGCCTACGTTGAAGAACATTCAAAAGCTTATATACGTGAAATCACCGAGCACTGTTGCTGCACCATCAATGCCGTATGGAAATCTTTCAGAAAACATGGCATCACTTAAAAAAAAGGCCACTACCTATCACGAGCAAAAGCCATAAAGCGTAGAACAATTCCTGGGTATCCTGTCTGCATTAATCATGATTCCCATTGTTTTATATCGATGAAACAGGTATTGACACCTCCCTTTATCGGAAAAATGGCAGAGCAAAACGCGAACAAAAGGTTTATAGCACATTAGTGGCAGATGATTTGAACGGATGGATATCGATTGTCGTTGATCAGATTGATAGCGTTTTATTGCCCACTTAATTTATAAACAACATGTGATCAGTGAGTTCTTTATCAAATGATTCGACAATTACCTTATACCAGTATTAGGCGGCTCATATGTTATTGTCATGGATAATGCCAGTTTCCATCCAAAGAAAGCGCTAGACAAGACCTGCATTTCACAAGGTTACTATTTTTAACCCCTACCAACCTAGCCACCTAAATGTAACCCCATTGAAAAATCTTGGGTAATCCTAAAAAAAAGCGTCATAAAACTACTCGCTTAGTGCCAAACAATTGAGGAGTGTTTGAGAACAGTTCTTTAAAGTGGAATGACTATATTTTGATCAAATACTGTCCTTGACAAAAATAACTTCCAAAATCACTGACTTTGGAAGTTTTTAATATATTTCGAGTGCCAACATTATACAGTTATCATCATTTATATTTTATAATGAATTGTAACACTAAGACAATTTATCTTAATCTTAATATTAAAAAACTAAACAATTATAACACTAACACAAAATAACCTGAGCAGGTACGGTCTAAATAAGAACTTATTATGAGTAGTTTTTATCCGTCTTTAGAGTTTTTACAATATTATTTTTTATACGAATCAATCGGTAAGGTTATCTCAAATATCTTAGAATAAGGAGCTACATTTTCCGTGCGGAGAATAATATTACCACGATGCATTATAACAAATTGTTTAACAATGGACAAACCTAACCCTGCACCACTCTTGCCAGCAGTTCGGGCAGGACTGCCAGTGACAAAAGGTTGAAAAAGGGTTTTTGCTACCTCTTTGGATATTTTTGTTCCATTATCAGCAATTGACAAAATTAACACATGTTTCTCACGCTTCAAGGTAAAGGTCAATCGCGTTTTTGGAGGATTATACTTCAAAAAATTATTCAACAAGTTGTCCAAGGCTCTTGTAAAACTTGTAGTATCTAATTGAGCATAATAGGCAATTTCTGGGATATCTATCTCCAATTCATAATCCTGCAAAATGAATTCATCATAATGTTTTGCCCAGTAACTTCTTAAATATTCACAAAAGTCTATCGTTTTGGTCTGCAATTGAAATTTTGGATGCTGTGCTTGACTAAAATCAAACAAGGATGAAATCAATTCATCTAACAAGACAGCTTTTTGATAAATAATTTGCGTATAACGTTCACGTGTCTCATTAGCAATCAAATTATCTGCCAAGGCTTTTGAATAACCTTGAATTACCGTCACAGGTGTTCTTAAATCATGAGAAAGGTTGGCAATCATCGTTTGATTACTTTCTTCAACTTCTTGACGCTTCTTCTCACTATTATAAAATTCAAGAGATACTATATTGAAGGTTTTAAAAATTTCCATCAATTCTTTCGGACCATTGTAATCGGTAACTGTCTCAATCCGATCTTTTTGAGATAATTTTTTAATAGCGTCATTCAATACTTTCAACGGCATAGAGATTCTTTTATTTAGGCGCCATGTAAATACGATAATAATTATCGTAACAATAATTAATAAAATTCCAAGATTAAAGATGGTACTGTCATAAAAACGTTGTTCTACCAGCATAATATCGTATGGCCTAAACATAACTAATGTCATTTTTTTACCACTATTAGTCTTAAAGTCATACTTATAGACGTGAAAATCATCAAACAAGGTTTGAGTCAATAGACCAATTTCACGTGGTGTAAAACTCTCTTTTCGCGTTGACGTATTCGCAATTAAAACATTTAATTGCTCGTCTAATAAATAAACAAACTCTTCTTCTTCGACAATTACTCCTGAAGCAACATATTTATCTGCGATTTCCTTATTTTTCTGAATAAAATAACGTCCTTTACCATCAACTTCCGTGTACCTTGTACTTGTATAATAAGATTCTGTATCATAAGGTAGCATAATCTCTAACTCCTCTGGAGAAAAAGAGTAACTTTTAGAGGGATTACTAGAATAAATAACACTTCCATCAGAAATGACTTCATAAAATTGACCATATCTATTAATAATAGAAAGAGATTTATCTGCAAAATTTTCACGCTTCAATTCCTTCTCAATTTTAGAAAGATCAGTCATGGAAATACCCATCGTTACTTTCTCCAGCATAATTAGTGATAAAAAAATCCAAGTAAATATTGCCACAAATAAAACAACCATATAGATAATGAATTGAGATAGGAGCATTCGAACTAAGCTAACGCTTTTTTTAGGTCTGCTTTTCAAATTTATAGCCTATACCTCTCATCGTTTTTATATAGTCAGGATGTCTAGGATCATCTTCAATCTTATCTCTAAGGTTAGAAATATGAACAACAATTGTACTTTCATCACCATCTATAAATTGATGACTTCCATTAATCTCTTCATACAACTGCAATTTCGTAAAAATTTGCCCTGGGTATTCCATCAATTTTTGAAGAATTTTAAATTCTGTCGCCGTTACTGCAATAGGTTCTCCATTTTTCCTTAACAACACCTCATCAATATTTAATCTCAGAGAGCCCGCAACAATTTCCTTTGTCTCTTTCGATTTTGAATTCAGTTCATAGAACCTACGCAAATGCGATTGCACACGCGCTACAACTTCCAAAGAATTAAAAGGTTTTGTGATATAGTCATCAGCACCAATATTTAAGCCTAGAATTTTATCCATGTCTGACATTTTAGCCGATAAAATAATAATTGGGATATTACTATCCTGTCTGATTAATTTTGTCAGCCCATAACCATCCAATTTCGGCATCATAATATCGACAATCGCTAAGTCTACCTGATTTTGCTTAAAAAGCTCATAAGCCTCTTCGCCATCGTTAGCAATCAATACTGTATAAGACGAATTTTCTAGATATAATCTGAGTAATTCAACAATATCCTGATCATCTTCAGCAAGCAATATCGTATACATCACTTTCCTCCTCGTAAAGGTTCAATAATTTCTTTCTCCTATTGTAGCATTTTATGACAAAATATGAGCACCAATTCTAGTTAAAACCTTCTGCCTTCACCCGTTACATGTTTACAGTTGTTTTCCGTATTAGGTAGTATTTGTGTGATAATAAGGTTATTTTCTTCAACGATCCGATTACGAAGTATCAAAGCATAAAATGGACCGACACAAATCAAGGTCCACCAAGCATGACATAGCAAACTAAGACCTACTAGTTCTGGCGCAATATTTAAAAAGTAATTAGGATGTTTCACGACACGAAATAGCCAGTGATTGTTAAATTGGTGATTTTTAGCAATCATCAGCTTAACAGTCCAAATATCAGATAACAAATGGATAACAACACAAAGCATGATAAAGGCAAATAAAAGTAAACCTAGCCCTAAGAAACCTACCTGATCAAGTATTGTATGACGTACATAAGCCTCCACGAAGCATCCTAGATAAAATAAGATATGAGCAACGGTTAGTAATTTCGTATTTTTAACGCCATATTCAATACCACCATTTGCTAGAATATCAGCCTCATTTTTCTTAGAAATCGTTAAAAAAGCTAGTCGGAGTATGAAAATAGCTCCAACAATCATTAAAATCATTTTATTGTTTTCTCCTTTCAATCAATTTTAAATAAACATAGAAAAGAGTTTTTTAACCTCTCTATGTACTGTAATTCTCTACTTCATAGATTTACGATGACGTTTCACCACATAGATTATAAATGATAAAACTCCTAAAACGCCTAGAAATACCACCAACTCTGTTGTTAGACTTGATTCCAATGAATTTGCTCGTGGAAGTTTTTCGGTATACGACATGCCATTGCTTTATTAGATTCAATGACATCATGATTTGATGTTAAACACAACTGCTCTTTAACGATTGGTTTTAATTCCAATACTTTCATTTGTTCCTTATCACGATGACTTTTTTGTGACCGACCAGGTTCTTTCTTGTTCATCTCATGGCTTTGGTTGAGACTTAACATCTGCACAAGCATCCCATCTTTTGGTCGCATCTCAGATATAGTATCCATATCCTGTCTTGGTTATTCTACCACTTTATAAACAAGTACATAAACACTAAAGTGTGTAACCTTAAATCCTACGCTTCCATCGGGATTTGTTATAAACGGCAACCTTTCTTTCATAGAGCCTAAAACATAGCACACTTTATCAACACTAGCTTTAGCTAGCACAGTTACAGTAACCTCTCCTGTTAACTGAGCTGTTCCTCCTCCTGGATAAGAAAGTTTTGATAAGACTTTCTCCTCAATAAACTTTTCATCAGCTGCCGGAACAATATACCCATTGACCTTCACTTTACTCTGCAAATCGTGTAAATCGATCGGTAGTATTTTCCTTAGCATGAACTGTCGAAGTCATGACATTTGTTACTGCCAACATTATGTACTTACCATACTAATCCATGCTTTTTCCTCTTAATCATTTTGACATGATATACTGAATTTTCATTTAATTTTTAACTCCTTTTATTTATTCATACTTAATTTTACAGGCTTTTTTTGACTTTACAATAGGCTTCGTGACGATTTTATCTAAAGATAAGACAATCTTAAGGTTATCTAAATATTATTAATGCTATCTTTATATTGTTAGTTTTTTTCACTTAATCAATCTACTTTCATACATGCTTAATATTTGCTGGAGGTTTTTGACTTCCAACATAAGACAATTAACGAGACTTTCATACACTAGGAGATTACCGTTAGTGCTGTTTCTTAAATGATATTGATGAAGACTATTTTTGAGCTAAAAATAAGTTTGATCAGCAAGAACTCGTTTACCTACTAGTACCAAAACATGATATTTCTTGAGATTTTGTGCTCTGAGGATGGCTGAAAGAGTAGGTAGCGGTAAAGGAACTCAAGGCTACTGATGAATGAAATAAGGATACCAAAATACTGTTGAAAACTTATGGATATTGTCTTTTTTAACATTGTCAACGAGAAGGATTATTCTTAACTCTAGAGAAGTACGATGCTTCTATATAAAAGTCGCTTCAGTGGATACGGATTACTGTATCTGTTTTTATACTTACTTTAAATTCAAAATCTGAATCTAAGTTCTTCTCTGATGATTTTTTTCATCTGGCAGCATGCATTATAGTAAATTGAAAAAAAGATTAGGATAAATAATAGAATAACCAATAGTATTATCGCGGGTTAAAATGATCCATCTGTGTCCTGTTCTTAATTCAAATAACTATACAATAGCGAATGATTTCAAGGGAATCAAAACGGCTTTGCACCTCTTTAAACGAGGAACAAGGCCGCTGCTCAATCTTTTATATTATAGTATTGTCCACTTAAAAGAAGCAGTTCAGTCCTTTCTAGGATGTGGTTTTCACAATCCCTTACAGCTTACAAAGGACAGTGCTCTACTGTTTAGAGAGAGAGTCCAACGTATAGCTCTGATAGCAAAATAACTGGAAAGTTAAATCGTTGCAAAATCATTTGGGAGGTTAGTCCTTGCTTTTCTTGATTTGTGTAATTCCTAATAATGCTAGTAGACTGCTACCCAACAAGGCTAAGATCGACGGTAGGTCACCAGTCATCGGTAACTGAGCTGTTCTCTGAATAGAAGTTGTCTTCGTTTTGGATGTTACAGGTATTTGCTTGACTTTTATCTCCAAATTTTCTGCAGGTAATTCCATTTTGTTAGATTTTACTTGAACTTCCTTGCTGACATCAGGAGTCATTGACGTTTTAGGAACAATCGGAGTAGATTCTCTAGGTTGTTCATTTTTGGGAGGGAGGGTTGATTTAAACTTAGGCGATGGTTTTTTCTCAGATTTTGGCTCTATCTCAGGTTTTGGTTTTACCTCAGTCTCTGGTTTCACCTCAGTCTCTGGTTTCACCTCAGGTTCTGGTTCTACCTCAGTCTCTGGATTTACCTCGGGCATTGGTTTCACCTCAGTCTCTGGTTTCACCTCGGGCATTGGTTTCACCTCAGTCTCTGGTTTCACCTCAGTCTCTGGATTTACCTCGGGCATTGGTTTCACCTCAGGTTCTGGTTCTACCTCAGTCTCTGGATTTACCTCAGGTTCTGGTTCCACCTCAGTCTCTGGATTTACCTCAGGTTCTGGTTCCACCTCAGGTTCTGGTTCTACCTCAGTCTCTGGATTTACCTCGGGCATTGGTTTCACCTCAGGTTCTGGTTCTACCTCAGTCTCTGGATTTACCTCAGGTTCTGGTTCCACCTCAGTCTCTGGATTTACCTCGGGCATTGGTTTCACCTCAGGTTCTGGTTCTACCTCAGGTTTTGGTTCTACCTCAGGTTTTGGTTCTACCTCAGTCTCTGGATTTACCTCAGGTTCTGGTTCCACCTCAGTCTCTGGATTTACCTCGGGCATTGGTTTCACCTCAGGTTCTGGTTCTACCTCAGGTTTTGGTTTCACCTCGGGCATGGGTTTCACTTCCGGCACTTGCTTTTTCTCGGTTTCTGGCTTAGCCTCAGGTGCTGGTTTTGTTTCAGGTGTTGGCTTAGCCTCAGGTGTTGGTTTTGCCTCAGTTTCTGGCTCAGCCTCGGGTGTTGGTTTCACTTCCGGTACTTGCTTTTTCTCGGTTTCTGGCTCAGCCTCGGGTGTTGGTTTTACTTCCGGTACTTGCTTTTTCTCGGTTTCTGGCTCAGCCTCAGGCGCTGGTTTAGGCTCAGTCTCTGGCTTAGCCTCGGGCACTGCTCTCTCCTCAGACTTAGGGGCCATCTCAGGTGTTGATTTAGGCTTGGGCGCTGGAGAAATTATTAAGGAGCTGTCTCCTATACCTTTTTCTTCCTGCTTTTCCCTTTCAACTTGTTCTAGTAACTTTTTGACTAGTTCATTTTTGAGGGTGTCTTCAAATTTTTTCTTTTCTTCTTGATTTATTTTCTCACCTTTAAAACGATACCAGTTCCCAGCTCCCTGAGTGATTTGATTTATCCCCGTTAAGAATGGAAGATTTGTGGGATCGACTGTATCAGATAGCTTCGCAGTAATTTGATATCGATACTTATCTGATGTATCCAGATAGGTTTTACCTGTTTTTTTAACGATTAACATAGTGGAGAAATCATTTGGTGAAAATCCCTGTTTATCAGGCTCTACACGAGAAACATGTGTGTCCCACTCGCTTTGATAGTTATAGCTACCATTGTCTCGTTTTAAATATCCATAGGTATGATCGAAATCGCCAGTGAAAAAATGAGAATCCTTTATTTGGAAACGTTCTTTCTTTTCGCCAGTCCTTTCAAAATCAATGTTTTCTAATTGAACTCCTTTGGGGAGCATAAAAATCATATTAGGTCCAACCCAATTTTCTCCAGCGTTGTTGAAAGAGACAGTCCAAGTTATATGAGTAATCTTTTTATTGTTGCCGATACCATCATAGTGATATCCTATTTGGTAAGTTACGCTTTTATGCGTATTATTAACATCTTCTTCATAAGCCATTGGAACAGTTGTTGACTTTTTATTAACGATACCATCACTTGCTTGAGGGGATTTGATTTCCTGTGCTTGTGTAGAATTTCTTAGGCTCGTTGTTTCTGGTTTTGTTTGAGCTATTTCAGGTAAAGTGGCTTCAGCAGGTTGGAGGCTGTCTATTTGAGATGAACCAGGTGTAGGTGTACTATTGCCGATGACTTCTTGCTCTAATGTGGCTAATGAATCTGAGTTTGAGTGACCTCTTTCAGATATTTTCGTTTCAAGTGTAGCGTCAGTTGTTTCCGAAATCTCGCTTCCTTTGATTTTCGTATCATCAGTGCGATTCTCAGTTTTAGAGATTTCCGCATCCGAAACTATCGCCGGTTGCTCTTCTTTTAGTTGACTGGCTTCTGTATGAGAAAAAATCTCTGTACTGGGTGGTGAACTGATTGCTACTTCATCCTTACCATCAGCTTGAACGAATTGTGTCGGTAGTCCGATCAGCAAGGTTCCAATGAGAACAGACCCTACCCCAACTTGGAGTTTTCGAATGCTATAACGTTTTCGGTTATCAAATAACATAAAAATATCTCGCTTTCTACCTCTGAAATTAGAAGGTGCTCTATAATCATCATTATAGCTATAAGAAGAGAGAAAGGGAACGGAGGTAATGTAATAGTTACCTAATTTTTGTGTATAGGCAAGGATTAAGAAAAAAGCAGTAACTTAAACATCCCTTCAGAATGAAACTTCTGAAACGATTGTTTTTCCCGCGTTGTAAAATTAAGCTAGACAGAAAAAGCCATCTATGTTAGTCTCAGATAAACTACCACATTTGTCTGAAAGGGACTAACATAAATGACCTACACTCATCT
>NZ_JBHSOJ010000021.1:0-815 GCF_042656225.1 Streptococcus caledonicus | reverse complement strand
TGGATCACAATGGTGCCACTTAGTGAATTCGTAGATGACTCAAACCTTGAAGTTCTAAACTCCTTCAAGATGCCCTCAATCTCATTTTTTCAATCCTTAGTGCTGTCAGAATTCACCTGTGATTTTTGATGGTACTAAGGATTCCTCATCGCTCTGCGATGATAAAATAAGTCAAAAAAGTATACGAAAACAAAGCCTAAACTCAAATAATTCTCCCTGTCATCATCCCCCAGATAAACCCTGAAAATTCACGAGCAATCGCTGTTTTAGCCACATTTTGTTTCTTATTGTTCGATAAGACCAACTTGTAGTAACGTCTTCTCAACCGTTCATTAGCCCTATCCGTATAGGCAATAACCTCAGGAGAATTGCCATTTTGACGCTTTTTCAAGTTTTTCGACTTATGACCGACCCTTCCTTTCGCTATAGACTGAGTCGCTTCAATCAACAATCGTCTGACATGACTGTTGCCAGCCTTAGTGATCCCTCCTTTTCGATCTTTTTCCCCACTAGAATTTTCACTAGGGGTCAACCCAAGGTAAGAGGCAACTTGTTGAGCGGTCGCAAAACGATTAAAATCCCCAATCTCTGTTACGATGGAAAGAGCAGTCAAGGTCTTCACACCGATAAAGCAAGCCAACTTAACCACTTTTTCTTGGTAACTGTCTCCTAGAGAGAGTTGTTCGATACGATTATCAAAGCGTTCAATCTGGTCAACTAGCTTTTCGTAGCTGAGGAGATATTCGGTTAGGATTTCAGCATACAGTCCTACTGGTTGGAGCGACTGAAGCCATTTCACATGCTTCTGAGTCCAG
>NZ_JBHSOJ010000020.1:3725-8795 GCF_042656225.1 Streptococcus caledonicus | reverse complement strand
AAAGTAGAGGACGACCAATGGATGTAGGCAATTATATCCCTTTCAAAAATCGTTCCAAAGCACAAAAAGACTATGAGAAGTTTTTCATGCGTTTGACGTGATTCATGAATCGAAATACTTGACAACAAACGGGGAGGATGGTAAAATAAAAAAGGGAATACTATTCCTTAAGTGATATAAAAATATGGGAGAATTTATGCGACATAATTCATCGGCACAGTCTGATAAAAGATTGCGCTTTTCTATTCGTAAGTTTAAAGCTGGAGTGGCTTCAGTAGCGATTGCGGCATTTTGGATAACCAATGGTGCTCCAGTTGTTTCCGCTAATACAGAAGCTACAGCTACCGAAGCACCAGTTACAACTGTTGATTCAGAAAATCAAAGTACAACAGCTGACCAGAAAATTACCGATCAAGCAACTACCAAACCAACTTTAGATATTGAGAAAAGTGAAGCGGAAGTTGCAACTGGTAAAGAAACTTTAGCATTAGCAGCAGTACCTACTCAAAATAAGTCAGCTTTAGAAACTGCTTTGAATCGTGCTGCAGCTTTGGACCGTTCTAGTTTGCCAGCCGATCAATTGGCACAAATTGATTACCTGACAAATGCTGCTGCAGCTGTTTCAAGTCAGGAAGAAATTAATGAATTAGCCACAATCTTAAATTCCTATTTGGATCGTCTTTCAGCTATGGCAGTCGCAACACCGGCATCTGCTGGAACCGAACGTGCAGTAGCTGATAGGAAAAAAGGAGCAACTTTTGTAGCTGCTGATGGGGTAACGATTAAAGAGGTTGATGGTACAGCAACTTCAGCGATCCCAACTACTGGCTTTACCTCAACAGAACCAACTGTGATCAATATGCAAACTGGCCAGCCTGGTACAAATAGCTCTACGCCAACAACTGTTCACCACGACCCATCTAAGCAAACCTTTGCTGTGATTTACACGGCTCATCTAGGAAACCGTAATAACCCATATGTCGGGTTTGAGGATTCAGGAAAAATTTGGTTTAACTCTAGTGGAGATTATAATACTTCTGAGAAAAAAGGTCTCTTTGGGAAAAAAGAATACACTCGTGTTGACCAAATTGCTTTTTCAACCGATAAAAATGGATCAGGTAACGTTTACGCAACCTACTATGACAAGAGTGGGAATGTTGTTAAGCAAGACCAATTTGCTGCTGGCCAGCCAAAGACCATTACTTATGGTACAGGTGGAGAGGCTTATCACTTCATCTATAACCCAAATAATAATTCTCCATATGTGTCAGTTTATGGGCCTCACCCAGACGGCTGGTTCAACGAATTGTATACTAACTATACTAAACCAGTCAACTGGCTGACATCTAATAGACACTTGGGATATGGCTGGTATGTGCCACGTTTGGTAGATAGGCCAACTTACTACAAGGTTGAAGGTACAAATCAACTTCTTGGGACAGTCATTCAAACAGAAATGGCTGGATATAAAGTTCAAACTGCTGCACCACAAGAGATTAAAACTGCAGATGGCAAGACCTATCAGCTAGTTCCAGAAAAAACAGAAAATCCAACTGGGCAAATCAGTCCATTCACCAAAAAAGGTGATAAAGTTACCGTAGGAACAGACTATGGGTATCGCATCGAATTTGAAAAGATTAACGATACAGACCTATCTCTGCGTTGGACCGTTTTAACACCAGACGGTCAGCCGACAGTTGCTACAGGTGGGACAATTGGTACAGGTGGTGCTGATACCATCCATCACCCTAATGAAACAACGGGAATTGTGAATCTTGGAGATAAAATTCACACGACAACTATAAAAACGCCTTATTATGAAAATGCTATTACTTACTTTATTTCTCATCTAGATAACAACCCTACTTCAACTACTTATTACTATAAGGAAATTAAGACGGAAGAGAAAAAAGGAAGTGTAGAAACTCACTACCATATCGTTGATAAAGCTGGTAATGTAGTAACCCAGGATGCTATTGCTAAAGAAGCGGTTGTGACAGACGCGCCAGAAAATAGTGAGTATGATGCGACATCTAAGAAGAAACCAGAGATCGAAGTTGGCGGTAAAACTTATGTCTTGGTAACACCAGAGACTAGCAAGCATCCAGCAACAGATGGAGCTTCTGAAACAGGTCAAGTAGAAGCAGACAAGATTAAGGTCGTTAACTACTACTATGTTGAAAAAACAGTAGAAGCACCTAAGACAGGCAATGTCGAAGTTAAATATTTCACACTTGAAAACGGTCAATCAACCCCATTGTCTGGTAACGCTGAAGGCTTGAACGACAAACCGTCTGTTAATGCAGTTGAAGTTGATACCAAGGATGGAAAAGAAGGGGATAGCTACGATACGACAGATCTTCGTCCAAGTAGCATTACAGATGCTAACGGAGTGAAGTGGGTACTTTCGCCTTCTGATACTGGTGGAGATGATGAGAAAGGAACTGTTGAAGCAGGCAAAACCAAGGTTGTAGAATATTACTACATTAAAGAACCTGCAAAAACGGGTTCAGTAGTCGTCAATTATGTTGATACAGAAGGAAATGTTCTGCAACAACAGTACACTGATACTAAGGATGCTCCAGTAGGGAAATCATACGATGCTACTGAGAACAATGAAAAACCATCAGAAATTATCAAAGATGGCAAAACCTATGTTCTTGCCCCAGCTGGAAATTATCCGATTGGTGAAGTAACGGAAGATAACAACCTTCGTTCGTCTAATAAAGAAGAATATAAACTAGCCATTGATGCTATCAAAGGTGAGATTATCCCAGGTGAACGTGCAGTTACTTATGTGTATAAGCTCAAAGAAGATACACCAGAAGCACCAAAACCAACTGGTAACGTGACTGTAGAACACATCACGACAACAGGTGAAGTGTTGAAACCAGAAACACCAGTGAAGACCAATGAGCCAACCGGTACGCCATACGAAACCAAACCAGAAGACAAGATTGTCACTGAAGATGGCCGTACGTTTGTTTATAAGGAAGTGAAGCAGGATTCAGCACCTCCGACAGGAACCGTTACTGAAACACCACAAAAAGTCACTTACGTCTATGAAGAGGTGAAGGGTGATGTTAAGGTTCACTACGTGAATGAAGCTGGTGAAACCATCAAGACATCTGTTGTGGATACGCCAGAAAGCCCAATAGGCACAAGCTATAACACAGCAGATGATAACAAGCCAAGCCGCATCACGACAGAAGACGGCAAGGTTTATGAGTATGTTCGTGTTCAAGAAGGCTCAGCTCCTGAAGAAGGTAAGGTCGTTGAAGGCACAACTAATGTGACTTACGTTTACCGTGAAGTACCTAAGACACCGGAAACACCAACACCAGAAGCACCACAACCAACTGGTAACGTGACTGTAGAACACATCACGACAACAGGTGAAGTGTTGAAACCAGAAACACCAGTGAAGACCAATGAGCCAACCGGTACGCCATACGAAACCAAACCAGAAGACAAGATTGTCACTGAAGATGGCCGTACGTTTGTTTATAAGGAAGTGAAGCAGGATTCAGCACCTCCGACAGGAACCGTTACTGAAACACCACAAAAAGTCACTTACGTCTATGAAGAGGTGAAGGGCGATGTTAAGGTTCACTACGTGAATGAAGCCGGTGAAACCATCAAGACATCTGTTGTGGATACGCCAGAAAGCCCAACAGGCACAAGCTATAACACAGCAGATGATAACAAGCCAAGCCGCATCACGACAGAAGACGGCAAGGTTTATGAGTATGTTCGTATTCAAGAGGGGTCAGCTCCTGAAGAAGGTAAGGTCGTTGAAGGCACAACTAATGTGACTTACGTTTACCGTGAAGTACCTAAGACACCGGAAACACCACAACCAACTGGTAACGTGACTGTAGAACACATCACAACAACAGGTGAAGTATTGAAACCAGAAACGCCAGTGAAGACCAATGAGCCAACCGGTACGCCATACGAAACCAAACCAGAAGACAAGATTGTCACTGAAGATGGCCGTACGTTTGTTTACAAGGAAGTGAAGCAGGATTCAGCACCTCCGACAGGAACCGTCACTGAAACACCACAAAAAGTGACTTACGTCTATGAAGAGGTGAAGGGTGATGTTAAGGTTCACTACGTGAATGAAGCCGGTGAAACCATCAAGACATCTGTTGTGGATACGCCAGAAAGCCCAACAGGCACAAGCTATAACACAGCAGATGACAACAAGCCAAGCCGCATCACGACAGAAGACGGCAAGGTTTATGAGTATGTTCGTATTCAAGAGGGGTCAGCGCCTGAAGAAGGTAAGGTCGTTGAAGGCACAACTAACGTGACTTACGTTTACCGTGAAGTGAAACAACCTATTATACCAACTCTTTTGACTCCAAATCATCTGAGTCAACCTACTATTGAGAATCAGCCAGCTAAAGAAGTAATTAAGCAAGCATCAGCTTCAAACCAAGTACTTCCAAATACAGGAGAAAAAGCGTCAACGGCTGTTGTAATAGGATCGATTGCAACAGTAATTGGTTTAATCGGTTTGCGTCGTCGTAAAGAAGATTAAATTATTATCCATTACTATGTGGCTCTTTGTCAACTGTAGTGGGTGACTTATAGCTAAAGACGAGAGGAGACGAGATTCGTCTTCTCTTTTTTGATGTTCAAAGCGATTAAGATACGTTTCTTGAAATTGTCAAAGTTCTTGTAACCAAAGGCATTGCGTTTGATATCTTTGATGAGTTTGTTAGTGGCCTCAAGTTTAGCGTTAAAATAAGGCAATTCAATGGCGTTAGTGATATAGTTTTTATAGCGAATAAACGTGTTCAAAGCGGTTTTAAAGGTGCGATTAAGATGAGGTAACGTGTCTTGAATTAATCCCCAAAACTGGTCAGTATTCTTCTCTTGTAGATGGAATAGGAGTAGTTGGTACAGGTCGTAGTAATCTTTAAGTTCAGGTACTAGAGTAAAGATTTTATTCAGACACTCCCTAGGAGTTAAGGTTTCTCTAAATGTTCGATCATAGAACGCCTTAAGAGAGAGTTTCCGACTATAAATTTCCAGTAGTATTTAAGAGCTCTGTATTCA
>NZ_JBHSOJ010000020.1:0-3585 GCF_042656225.1 Streptococcus caledonicus | reverse complement strand
GACTATTTTAGCCTCGAGCTAAGAAATTCGGAAGCGAGGGGTGGAAACGATCAAGAACAATTTTAGCTTGAGGAAATAGAACTTTGATGAGAGGAATATAGCTTCCAGACATATCGACAATGACCACTTTAACCTTGTTTCGAGCTTCTTTCGAGTACTTAAAGAAATGATTTCGGATGGTTGTTTGTGTTCTGTCATCAAGGATGATCATGATTTTCTTGGTGTTGAAATCCTGAGCAATGAAAGCCAATTTCCCCTTCTGGTAGGAGAACTCATCCCAGGAGAGGATATTAGGCAAAGTGGTGTCATCCTCTTGGAAATGAAATGGCTTGAGCTTACGATAGACGGTAGAGGTAGAGATGGCTAACTTAGAAGCGATATGTGTAAGAGCCTCTCTGTTGAGTAGGAGTTGGGCAATTTTCTGTCTAACCATTTCCGAGATTTGGCAATTTTTCTTAACGAGAGATGTTTCAGAAACAGTGACTTTCCGATAGGACTTGCATTGAAATCGTCTCTTTTTCAAGCGAATGAGGCTAGGAAAACCAGCAATCTCAATAAAAGGAATTTTAGAAGGGTTTGGGAAGTCGGATTTGATTTGTTTTCCTTTACAGTGTTTCCATTTAGGAGGGAGATAATCAAGTGTAGCGAAGACTTCGATATGGGTATCGTGCTGAATGGCTTTATTTAAGGTGATATTTTTGTCTTTCATTCCGATGAGTAATGTGGTATGATTGATGTGTTCCATAAGATACTTTCTAATGAGTTGTTTAAGCGCATTTCATTATAAGTCTTATGGGACTTTTTTTTGCTCGTTGTAAAAGATTATGGATTCAAAGAAAATATGAGTGATATGGTTTTCTTCCAACCAAGCTAAAGCATGCTGAAGAGCGATGGTTGTTGTTCCAAATGTCTTCTGAATTTTTTGGGGTTTGTTGATATCAAGCGGACCGTCTAAGATATAACAAACAATGGATTTTTGGTGAACATCAATGTCACAACAAGTTTCAATCATGACTTCCATGTGAAAAGCCACCTATTCTATTTTTGAATAATCGAATAGGTGGCTTACAGTAATTTTGTTTTCGTGCTCAAGGCGTAGTCGAGTTATCCCATGATTCTTATTCATCTAGTTTGTCGTACAGGCTAGGCAAAGCCCTATTAAAGACCACGGATTTGTATTGTTCACTTATTAGTATAAAGCAACAATTATTTTCTGTCATGGGTTAGCAGGACAAGCCTGCTTAGAGTTTGTCATGATTCGTCGAAGTTTTTAGTTGACATTATATATATATATATATAATTAAAGTTATTCAATTTATCTAAAATAATAAGGAGACTTGTTCCTATGTTTTTCAATAAAAAAAATAGCCAACAAAAAAATTGGAGACTGATAAAAAAAGGAAAATTTTTCTGTTGTGGCTGTACCCTCTTATTAGCGATGGGGAGCTTGCTGATTCTGCCGACTGCAGAAGTGGCTGCATTAACAGAGAATGTAGCAGTAGAAACAGTAGAAACAGTAGAAATAGCAACTTCAGAGGGTGAATCCTCCACTGCTTCAACCGATGAATCGCTTGAAGCAGATAAATTAGATAAAAACGATCGAACAGAACCTGTGCTACGTTCATCAAATACCACTTCAGAATCTTCTACTACAAATCAAATTGCGAATGTTTCTGCAAAAATCGAGGTTATTCCTGGTTTAGTGGGGGCTGCTAGTCGCACCAAGCCAACTCTCGATTTCGATATTGTTAATCCTTCAAGCCAAGGGGATCCCATAGTTATTGAATACAAAAATGTCAATACCACCATTTCTGACGGAGACCTCATCTATGATAATAAGGTAATCGGTACAGTAACATCTACTGTCGAAAGCAACATTCCTACAGATAGTAAAATGACAGGAGCTGAAACATTAGCACCTGAAGATAGTCTCTATAAAACGATTGTAACCATTACCTTAAATAATAATGCAGACAAGTATGCTACTGACCATCTCCCAATTTCTTTAAAAACAACTGCTTCAACTCCTCAAGCTGTAAAAGCACTGACTGCAAATCGTTCGTATGAAATCCCAGCTTCCATTAGTATCAATGGAAAAGAGGAAACAACCGTAACCGTACCGGTTCGAGAACTGGTTGTTCGAAACTTAGAAGTTGGAGATCAGACAAAAATTTCTGCTGGATATACTATCACAACTGTAAATGGAGAAGTCACTGCTCGCTATCGTTCAGTCTATATTGTCCCTGGTATGACAGGTTTACAAAATGGTGATATCTTAACCATCAGTAAAGGTCCCACTATTCCTTTTGATAACGACTCAGCTGTCATTGGTTCAGCCTATATATTAGAAGGTGGAGCTGAAGAAATGGTTCCTGTAGGAGATGGTGGCGTAGCTTACAAGCAAATGACTAAATCTAGTGTTCGTTTAGTTTTACAATCGGTAGATGCTAAAACAACTACTTACCGTGTTAATGGTACCCTCGATCCAAAATACAATTCGTATGAATGGACTATCCTCGGTGTTCTGCCAAAACTTAACGCACAATACGATGGATATAATGGCTTAAAAACATTTAATGATTTGCATGTAACTTTAACACGTAAGGGAGAGACGGTCTATGAAACTTTCAGTGCTAGCGAAGGGGACCGCGTCAACGTTAATGGTACAGCAGTGCTTATCTCCACAGAGGGACTTAGCTCCGTTTACACAGAATACTATTTAGATGGAAAACCAATGCCAGAAGTTTCCAAAGAACTTGTTTTATCCAAAGTTGTTAAGGGAATTGGTTACACAGCCCGAATTAAGGAGTTTGACAACTATGAGTATGTGGGGCCACTAGAAGATTCCGCACCAATCACAGGAAAAAGTTCTGACACTGATTTAGTAGTGAAATTAAATTATAGGGCTAAGATAGAAGAATCAGTAGACTCAAAAGAAGTAACTCGTATCATCAAGTATGTGAACGAAATTGGAGACGAATTAGCTCCGTCTGTCACCCAAAAAGTAGTCTTCAATCGGAAAATGATGACCAATAAAGTCACTGGGGAGAAAACTTACGGAAGTTGGGAAACAGAACAAGCGGTGTGGGAAACAGTAAATACTCCTGTTCTTGAGAACTACACAACTACTCAAACAGAAATTGCAGAAAAAACTGTATCACCAGACAGCGCAGATAGTGTAGAAACAGTGATCTACTCGGCAACAAGTTCTCAAACAACAGAAAACAAAACGGTTAGCAGAACAATCAAATATGTAGATAGTGATGGGAAAGAAATTGCACCAAGCACTACACAAACCGTAAACTTCACACGAACAGTATCCATAAATGACGTCACTGGAGAGAAAACTTACGGAAGTTGGGAAACAGAACAAGCGGTGTGGGAAACAGTAAATACTCCTGTTCTTGAGAACTACACAACTACTCAAACAGAAATTGCAGAAAAAACTGTATCACCAGACAGCGCAGATAGTGTAGAAACAGTGGTCTACTCGGCAACAAGTTCTCAAACAACAGAAAACAAAACGGTTAGCAGAACAATCAAATATGTAGATAGTGATGGGAAAGAAATTGCACCAAGCACTAC
>NZ_JBHSOJ010000019.1:0-14762 GCF_042656225.1 Streptococcus caledonicus | reverse complement strand
ATCAATTAACTTATTCTGAATTTTGCCAACAAAAAAGATTGTTAGAGACGAGCTAACAATCCAAAACTAAAAATTTTTCGCCTATATTGTAACATAGGGGGAGGAAGTTTTGCACTTTTTTTGAAGTTTTCGTATAAGAAGTCATGATTTCGAAGTCTTGACTTCCCTTCGCTCTCTGATTTCTAAGCTCAGGCTGAAACTGTCCACTGGACACTTTCACTCCCACCTCCGCACAGTTCCCAAGGTCTGTGAGATTTTTGGAGGTTGGAAATAAGATGAACGACGTTCATCACATTCGTATAGGATGGCCGCTAACGATTGCGTGGTACTAAAATAGTCCAGTGGACTATTTTAGGTGGACACTTGAAAATGAAAGAAGGGTCCAGTTACAGACCTCCAATCAACCACTGCGCCAATCTGTTATTACTATCAAAAAGAGAAGGTTGAGATATTTTTGTCTCAACCTCAGTGAAATAGTAGTGTTCCGATAAACTGTCCTAAAATGATTAAAAACCAAAGTATAAAAATTATGATTACTACAAGCTTTCCCTCTCTTAACCAAGAAAAGTCACTTTTTTCTTTATTGTTCACAAAATCAATAATTTGACTATAAGTCTGTAATTTATGGTTTTTCATTAGTTGATACAGCTTATGCAGACAGTAAAATACAGGCAATAATGATAGGGTATTTAGAATTTGAAAATTATCTATTTGATAAAAGCGCCCAAGTGGCTGAATAAATGAGTGAGTAAAAAACGATAGGCAAGTAGCTTTCAGCCACTTCTTGAACTGCGATTGATCGACTTGATGTTTCATAATGTCAACATCTCCTTTGATTAGATTATCTAAGGAGACATCGAAAAAGGTAGCTATCAGTAAGAGTGAATTGATATCTGGATAAGTCTTACCACGTTCCCAGTTAGAAATGGTTTGCCGTGAAACATACAATTTCTCTGCCAATTCTTCTTGGGAAAGCTGCTTACTTTTCCGTAAATCAACCAAACGACTGTGTAGTTCCATTTCGACCTCCTTGATGAGTTTAGTCTAATCTTTTACCCACTAGTTTACCATACAACTTCTTTGTCAAGCTAGGGTTTTCTTTGTCAAAAGGATTTGACATGTTGATTTCATGAGATTTTTAAGCATTTTTATCTTGATTTTTTCGTTCTTTTATAGCCACAAATCCCTGACCAAATTTACAAAGTTCTTCTAAGATTTCGTAGTCTTTTTTACCACGGCTATCAAAAATGATTTCCATCTGTCCCTTGTCATCACTGATACGGGCTTTTAAATTGGTTTTTGATAGAGCCTCAAAATAATCTTGCGTTAAAAACAGTGCTTGAGCAACCTTTTCAAATCGAACAATCAATTGGTTGTCTTTTCTGTCAACCATATTGACAAAGACAGCATCCATGTAACTTTTGACGAGACCGATTTCAAGGAGATAAGCCACTTGATCCGGATATTCTCCAAAACGGTCTATAAGATCCTCTTGTAACTCTTGATAATCTTTTCGGCTTTCAATTTCACGGATACGTTTGTAAATGGCTATTTTTTGCCGTTCATCTGAGATGTAATTAGCTGGAAGATAGGCATCAATAGCAAGGTTGAGTTCCGCATTCCCTTTGCGACGTGCTTGCGATTTGCCCTGCTTCTTAGCAATCGCTTCTTCTAACATCTGTGAATATAATTCAAAACCAACGGAATCAATGAAACCGCTCTGCGATGCCCCTAAAATATTACCAGCCCCACGAATGGACAAATCACGCATGGCGATCTTAAAACCTGACCCCAGCTCCGTAAAGCCTTTAATCGCATCAAGGCGTTTTTCTGAAACTTCTGTCAAAATCTTATCTGGACGATACATGAGATAAGCATAGGCAATACGATTACTACGGCCAACACGACCACGTAATTGATACAAGGTTGACAAGCCCATGTGATCAGCATTCTCAATAAATAGGGTATTAACATTAGAAATATCGACACCTGTTTCAATAATTGTCGTTGCCACAAGCACATCATATTGACCATCAATGAAATCAAGGAGGGTATTTTCCAGTTGTACCTCACTCATCTGACCATGAACAAAGCCAATGCTAGCCTCGGGTAATAAATCTTGAAGTTCGGATACTTTTTGCTCAATCGTTTCAACCTTGTTGTAAACGTAAAATACCTGACCACCACGGTCCATTTCACGCATAACAGCTTCACGAATCACTCCAGGATTGGTTTCCATCACATAGGTCTGGACAGGGTAACGATTGGTTGGTGGTGTCTCAATCACTGATAAATCACGAATGCCCAGCATAGACATGTGCAGTGTTCTTGGGATTGGTGTTGCCGTTAGAGTCAAAACATCAACTTTAGTTTTCAGCTCTTTTAATTTTTCCTTGTGTTTTACTCCAAATCGTTGTTCCTCATCAATCACAATCAGTCCCAAATCTGAAAATGCCACATCTTTTGATAAGAGACGATGGGTACCAATAATAATATCCACCTGCCCTTGACTTAGTTTCTCAAGGGTCTGTGTCTGCTCTTTTTTACTTTGGAAACGGCTGAGGACACCAACATTGACAGCATAGTTCTCAAAGCGCTCTTTAAAATTAGTGTAATGTTGCTGAGCTAGGACTGTTGTCGGTACCAAAACAGCTACCTGCTTACCATCATTAACCGCTTTAAAGGCTGCTCGCATTGAGACTTCTGTCTTACCGAATCCAACATCTCCAACCAAAAGACGATCCATTGGTCGGTCACTTTCCATGTCAGTCTTAATTTCTTTGACAGAGCGTAGCTGATCCTCTGTCTCCACATAAGGAAAATCGTCATCAAACTCCTGCTGATTATCATCGTCTGGTGAAAAAGCAAAGCCTTTTAACTGGCTGCGTTCAGCGTAGAGTTTTAAGAGGTCATCCGCAATATCTTCGACTTGCTTGGTAACCTTCTGCTTGGTTTTCTTAAATCGTCCATCATTAAGTTTATTGATTTGCGGCTCTTTGCCATCTGCCGAAACGTATTTTGATAGGCTCTCAATCTGCTCCACAGGTAAGGAAATGGTTGAGGCGTCTTGGTATTGTATCGTAAGATAGTCTCGGTGGACACCTTTAATTTCAATGGTTTCAATCCCCATGAACCGTCCAATACCATGCACATGGTGAACAACGTAATCTCCCTTTTCCAGTTCATTGTAATCTTTAAGGCGCTCGGCATTGCTGATGTTGTGACGACGGATACGGCGCTTGATGGTCTTATGGAAAATTTCTTTTTCCGTAATTAGTACCAATTTTTGGTCAGCAAAGTAAAACCCATGTGACAAATGACCTACAACCAGCTGTGCCTGACCAATCTCAATAGCACCTGCAGCCACAATTGGTAAGTCTAGTTGATACTCTCGAAGGGTTTCTTGTAATTTTTCCAGACCAACTTGACTGTCTGCTTGAATCACAATTGTTGCCTTATTTTTAAGATAACGATTGATTTCATCAACCAAGAGTGGGAATTGATTGAAAAATTCCTGCATGGCATACTGGGTCAAGTTATGCAACTGGTTAAATTTGATATTCCCAAGCCCCTTATGAAAGGTAGAAAAGAAAGTCGCTGGCTGATACTGGCGAATGGTCTGATAACTCTCTGCAAAATAAATTAAATCACTAACAGATTTTCCTTGATGGAGTTCCTCTGTCAAGTAATTAGCAACTTCCAAATCAAAACGGGCATTACGATCAACCAATTTTTGGAAATCGTCAATAAAAAGTGGTGTCCCTTTTGGAATATAATCCAATAAGGTATAAGACTTTTCATAGAAATACGAGAGGAATTTGCGAATATCTCGGTGCTTGTGACCATCTGCGGTTACAGAAATCAGCTCGACTAACCAGTCATGGGCAGGATTGTCCTTAGCTGTTTTTTGCAACGCTTTTTCCAGTCGTTTTTGACCACGCGCCAAATCATCTCTCGTCAGAATCATTTCTTCAGCAGGAGATAGTTGAACCTCATCTAGAGTTTCCAATGATTTTTGCGTTTCCACATCAAAAAGACGAATCCCGTCAATCTCATCCCCAAAAAACTCCAAGCGATAAGCCTTGTCATTTTTACTATCATAGATATCTAAAATATCCCCTCGACGGCTAATCTCACCAGGACTCATCACCTGACTAACCTTAGTGTAGCCCATCATGAGCAGTTGCTTGGTTAAAGTCTCTAAATCATATTCATCACTGACTGCTAAGGTCAATAGCTGAGCAACATAGTCCATTGGATTCGGCAGTAAAATCCGAGTACCAATCAAACTAACTAAGAGAATACCTGACGCCTCATCATCCACTAGAAAATTTAGAGCCTCAACACGCGATATGGCTCTTTCTTGAGAAGCCATAATAAATTCTGCAGCGGCAATATCATCCGCAAAGAATTGAAAAACATTTTCCTCGCCAATCAAACTTATCAAATCAGCAGCTAAGGTCTCTGCCTCATGTTGAGTAGCCGTAACAACAACTAGCTTTCCACCTTCTTCTACAAAGTAAGAAGCAATGGCTAAAGTCTTGCTGCTTCCCGATAAACCCATGATGAGTTGACGTCCTAATAATGGAGCCTTATCTCGCCATTCGACTAAGGTCTTATGCTGACCAAATAACTCTACAATATTAGCCATTATATCGCCTCATTGTTCCTTCAAAATCATTTGTTTTCAAATAATACTCCAAAGATTCAACTACCTTATCCAAGGTCATTGTGATCCTGATATAATCATCGGATTCAAAGCGACCAAGAACATGGTTGACAACAGTCATTCCCTGTTTGGGACGACCAATACCAATTTTAATCCGATCAAATTTTTGTGTTCCTAATTCTGCAATAATGGATTTAATCCCATTATGACCACCTGCTGAGCCTTTTTGACGGTATCTAATCTTACCAACTTCCATATCCAGGTCATCGTAAATGACAATAAGATCTTCAATAGGAATGTTATAGTAAGCTAGTAAAGCTCGTACAGCAATTCCTGAAAGGTTCATAAATGTAGTTGGTTTGACCAGATAAACCTTCTCACCATTGACAAAAGTTGAGCCAACTTCTGCCTTAAAGACCTTCTCCTCTGAAAAAGTGACGCTTAAGGATTTAGCCCACAAATCAATCGCCATAAAGCCAACATTGTGCTTGGTTTCGTGATATTTTGAACCTGGATTTCCCAAACCGACAATTAGTTTTACCATGTGATTATTATTAACTCCTCTCATCTAGCAGAAAAAAGTATAAGACACAGGCCTCATACTTTAACAATATGTTTAGACATTGAAACGGAATTCCATGATGTCCCCATCTTGAACGATGTATTCCTTGCCTTCTTCACGAAGGCGACCAGCTTCTTTGACCGCTTTCTCACTGCCATAGTGCATGAGATCGTCGTAGCTCATAGTCACGGCACGTATAAAGCCTTTTTCAAAGTCAGAGTGAATAATACCAGCCGCTTGTGGCGCCTTAATCCCCCGCTTGAAGGTCCAAGCACGCACCTCTTTTTCACCAGCTGTAAAGTAAGTGCCGAGACCCAGCAAGTGATAAGCAGCACGGGTCAACTTGTCTACGCCTGACTCAGTCAAACCAATAGCTTCTAAGAACTCTGCCTTATCTTCATCTTCCAGCTCAGCAATCTCTTCTTCGGCACGTGCTGAAATCACAACCACTTCAGCATTTTCTGTTGCCGCAAACTCACGAATTTGTTGCACATAAGAAATATCATCTGGTTCAGCAACTTTATCTTCGTCAACATTTGCTACATAAAGCACTGGTTTAGTGGTTAAAAGGAAAAGTTGCTTGACAATTTTTTGTTCATCATCTGTAAAGTCAATGGTACGCGCTGATTTACCATCTTCAAGAACAGGCTTGATTTTTTGCAAGATGTTAAACTCAGCCACAGAATCCTTATCTTTTTGCGTACGCGCCATTTTTTCCACACGCGCATAGCGTTTGTTAATGCTATCAAGGTCAGCTAAAATCAACTCCAAATTGATGGTCTCAATATCTGCCAATGGATCCACAAAAGCGTCCTCACGCCCTTGCTCACGCATGACATTTTCATCATCAAAAGCACGAACAACATGGACAATGGCATCTACTTCACGGATATTGGCCAAGAATTTATTTCCAAGGCCTTCCCCTTTTGAAGCCCCTTTTACAATCCCTGCAATATCTGTAAACTCAAAGGTTGTTGGGACAGTTTTCTTTGGTGTAATCAATTCTGTCAACTTCTGTAAACGTTCGTCTGGTACTTCAACCATCCCTACATTTGGGTCAATGGTCGCAAAAGGATAGTTAGCAGCTTCTGCACCAGCCTTTGTAATCGCATTAAATAGGGTTGATTTCCCAACGTTTGGTAAACCAACGATACCTGCTGTTAAAGCCATATTTTCTATTTCTCCATTCTCAATTCAATCATGAGTATTATACCAAAAAAACAAGAAAAAAGCTTGCTGATTGGCAAGAGCCACTAAAATAAATCGATAATTATTTTTATCCACATCACAAAGAGCGGCACAAAAAAGATGATCCACCAGTATTCTGAAATAAGGTCGATAAAAATGGCTAAGCCATCTCTTTTCTCATACTTTCCAGTTTCAGGATTAATCACGTATTCACGTCCTCTTAGAAGATGTAAATTGTCATCATCTTCTTTGGTAGGAACAGACTTTTTACCATTAACCAATTCATCTAAGCTAACAGTAAAAATCTCAGATAGTTTGACCAAATTATCCAAATCAGGTGTTGCATCACCATTTTCCCATTTTGAAACAGCTTGACGTGAAATAAATAACTGTTTGGCTAACTCTTCCTGCGAAATATTTTTCTTTTGGCGAAGTTTTTTGAGCTGTTCTGCAAATATAGTCATTACTGTATCCACCTTTCTTCTTTCTAGCCTCATTATAATCAATAATATGAAAGCAGACTAGCACTTTTTATGGCAACCAACCGTTGCGCAACTGCTAGAAAAGCTGAATAGAAAAGGTTTCTAGGGTTGCAGAACTTTTTTTATCTTTCGTTCAAAATCATGTCGACTCATCATCACAACGTGTTCACAGTTAGTACACTGTATTTTGATATCTGCTCCTAAACGTATAATCTTCCATTCATTTGCTTTTTTTCCAGTTGATTTAATCGTACAAGCATGTGGCTTTTTCATTTCTATTACAGATCCTAATTGATACATTTGTTGCTCCTTTTACTTCTTGTCATTATATCAAAAAAACACCCAGCAAAGAAAGCTGAGTGTCTATGAAATATGAAAAAGTTTTAGAATAGCTTAATATAAGCCAAATCCCATAAACTAACTTTAGTTTGTACGAACAGGCGTAATCAATTGAATAAAGTTTTCAGTATCATCACCTGGAATTAAAGTAAAAGGTCTAACATTAGAAATAAAACGAATGACAACTGTTGTGCTCTTCAAAACTTTTAGTGCATCAATAAGATAAGTTGGGTTAAAACTAATAGTTAGGTCATTTCCTGTCAATTCAATAACATCAATTTCTTCGTTAACTTTACCAACTTCTGGAGAATTAACGTGGGCACTTACCTTGCCATTGCTAATTTCCAGCTTAACAGTTCCATTTTGACTAGCATTTGAAATAAGCTGCGCACGTTCCATTGATTGACGAAGAGCTGAAGAATTAAATGTTACCTCTGTTTCAAAAGTATTTGTTAGAAGACGATCTGTATCTGGATAATTTCCTTCTAAAAGACGTGTGTAAAATGAAGTATGTTCACTTCTAAAAAGAACCTGACTTTGCGATAAAAATAGTTCAACTTGTTCCACATCATCACCAAAAACAGCTGAAAATTCACGAAGGGAACGACTTGGAATAACCACATCAAAATCTTCTGTTGATTTTTCAAGTTCAATTTGTCGTTGACTCATACGATGAGAATCTGTAGCAACTGATTTAAAGAACTTATGATTTTTCAATGTCATATGTACACCAGTCAGAATAGGACGACTTTCTTGTGTACTAGCAGCAAAAGCAGTTTGAGAAATGATATCTTTAAGAATTTTAGTATCAAATAAAAGTGGATTAGTTGTTATTACTTCCTGTAAACGAGGATACTGATCAATATCCTTCCCTTTTAATGTGATTTCAGACTTTCCACTTCTAAGAACGACTTGATGATGCTCAATTTCTTCGAAATCTAAAGTAACATCTGGAAGACTAGAGACAATATTAATAAAGAAATTAGCTTCTAATAAAATACCACCTGGTTGAGTAATGAGAAGACCTGCATTATCATCCTGACTTGAAATTGTATTTTCTATAGAAATTTGTCCATTTGATCCAGTTAAGATAATAGTTGAATTAGTGATTTCTAATTTTAAGCTTGAAAGAATAGGAATAGCATTTTTTGATGAAATAGCTCTTTTGGTTGCATTTAGAGCTTGTAAAAAATAGGCTTTATTAATTGAAAAATGTATCATGGATTCTCCTTTATTTTATAAGTATTAGATTAGTAGTAGTAGTAGGACTTGTGGATAACGTGGAAAAGTTTTCTTTTTTTGATAAGATAAAGGTATTATCACTGTGGATAACTTGTGGAAAAAGAGCTAAAAAGTAATCTAGTTATACACAAGTCATTTTATTTTTTGCTTTAATGTCTCAATTTCAATACGAAGTCCATCGTCTATTTTTAACATATTTTTGATTTTATTATAGGCATGAAGGATAGTTGAATGGTCTCTTCCACCAAATTCTTTACCAATTTTTGGGAGGCTATTATCAGTCATTTCGCGAGTAAGGAATATAGCAACTTGACGTGCTAGGACAATATTTTGATTTCTTTTAGTTGACTTGATTTCCTTAACGGAGACCCCATAGAATTTACCAACCTCAGTTTGGATGGTTTCGATAGGAATAACAGATATCGTTAAAGGTTCTTGTTTTTTAGCACGAATGGACTCAGCTGCAATATCAACAGTGATTGTATCCACTTTCTTGACATTAGCGACTAAGCTGATGTTTTTAAGAGCGCCTTCAAGCTCACGAACATTTGAATCAAATTGCCCTGCGAGATATTCTATAGTAGCTGGTAAAAATTGGTAAGGATAGTCTTGGATTTTATCTTGTAAAATAGCAATCCTAGTTTCATAATCAGGCGGTGTAATATCTTGGGTTAGTCCCCAACTAAAGCGTGATACTAGACGTTCTTCTAAATCATTTAGCTGCTCAGGAGCTCGATCACTAGTAAGAATAATTTGTTTATTATTTGAATGAAGTGCATTAAAAGTATTGAAAAATTCTTCCTGAGTGCCTGCCATTGTTTTTTTGGCCATGTATTGAATATCATCAATTAATAGAACATCAAGGTGGCGAAAGGCTTCTTTTAATTCTTCCATTGTGCCTAATCTAATAGCAGTTGTAAACTCATTAATGAAATTTTCAGTTGTAATATATTTAATTCGAGCGCGTGGATTATCCTCAAGGACACTGTTTCCTATAGCATTTAGTAAATGCGTTTTTCCTAATCCAGGACCTCCCCAAATAAAAAGAGGATTATAGACGGTTCCTGGACTTCCAGCGACTGCAAGTGCGGCAGCCAGTGCCCACTGACTTCCCTTACCAGAAATAAAATTATCAAAACGATATTTAGGATTTAAATCTGAAATAACCGGTGATTGGTATAAAAAATCTTCTGGTATTAAAGTTTGGATTGGTGACTGAAATTCTTCCAGACTATCTTCATCAATAGGTTCTTCAAAAATGTAGTCAATCAAGATTTCTTGATTGAAGACTTCAAAACCTGCAGTTAAGACGATATCAGTAAGATTGCTCTTCCAATAGAGTTCTTTTTTTTCTTCCATGAAGACAGTGGCAACATGATCTGAAATACGTATGAGTTTAGCATCAGCAATAAAAAAATCAAAAACAGCTTGTGAAAATTTTTGTCTTGCTAATTCCAAAACCCGATTCCAAAATCGTAGTTCATTATCGGTCATCTTGTCTCCTTATCTGTATGTTTAGTTGTTTTATTCTAACATATTTAAAAAAAGTTTTCCACAAGTATTTTAGAAATAATCCACATTGTAGAAAAAAGTTTTCCACAACCTGTGAATAACCCTGAAACACTTGATAAAATAAAGGTTTGTTTGAGATTTTTTTGTGGATAATGATGTTTAGAAATAAAAAAATCAACAGCTTATTTTAGGCTGTTGATAATTCTGTGGAAATCTTCTTGGTTAGAAAATTGGATACTGACTTTCCCTCGGTGTGATTTGTCAGATGTAATGCTGACAGGAAGGCCAAGCTTTTGGCTTAGTTCTTTTTCATAATGGGTAATAAAAAGATTTTTTGATGTCGGAAGGATTTTTTTCTTCTTTCCAAGAATGAGTGATTCTAATTGTCTAACACTGAGTTGTTTGTCATGAATTTCTTTTAGCCAAAAAAGTTGTTTTTCTACATCATTGATACTTAGAAGAACACGTGCGTGTCCTTGAGATAGTTGAGCAGAAATAACAGCTTCCTGAATAGGTTTTGGCAGGTTTAATAAACGAAGAAGATTACTAATATATGGTCGGGATTTCCCCATGTATCGTGCCAAATCTTCATGTGTTACTTGATTTTTGTCAATCATTTGTTGGTAGGCTTTAGCCTCTTCGATTGGATTGAGATTGGAGCGCTGGAGATTTTCAATAATAGCTTGCTTCATACTATCTTCATCAGAAATATTTTTGATAATAGCGGGAATTTCAATTAAACCAGCCATTTTAGAAGCTCTCAGTCTACGTTCTCCTGCAATCAATTCATAGCCAAAAATAGAAGATTTTCTGACAATTATCGGTTGAATTAAACCATTTTCAGAAATGGAATTTGCTAAATCCTTCAATTCTTCCTGATTAAACTGTAATCTAGGTTGATAGGGATTTTTTTGGATATGATCAATCTTTATAATCTGTAAATGTTCTGTCATCTGTTCTCCTAAATAAAAAACTGCCTTTACACTATTGTAAAGGCAGTAATAAAGTCTGTCAACTTAATTTGAATTCAAATCCTGAGTGGTTTTATCAAGAATGATATCAATAGTTTGTTTTTTACCTTCGCGGTAGAAAGTAACTGTTATAGCATCACCGGTGCTGTGACCGTAAAGAATACTTTGTACATCACTTGGTGAAGCTACAGATTTATCGTCAATTTTTGTAATGACATCATATTTTTCTAATTTACCAGAAGCAGGCATATTGTTTTGAACGCTAGCAATAACAATTCCAGAAGTTACTTCTTCGGGTAGTTTTAGTTGGAAAATAAAATTAGTAGATAATTCACTTAGACTTGCCATTGTAATACCGAGAGCTGGACGATTGACTTTTCCATTTTTCTCTAATTGATTAATAATTTTAACCACATCATTTGAAGGAATTGCAAAGCCCATACCTTCAACTGAAGAACCATTTAATCGTGAAGTAGAGATTGATGAAATTTTACTAGAGTTTATACCAATGACTTGTCCTTGAATATTGATAAGAGCACCACCTGAGTTACCAGGATTGATTGCAGCATCCGTTTGGATAGCATTTGTAGAGGTAGTTTGACCTTGTTCATTTTTCATTGTAACAGTACGACTAAGGCTAGATACAATACCTTCAGTCACAGAATTGGCATATTCAGATCCAAGAGGGCTACCAATAGCAATTGCAGTCTCACCAACCGTTAATGTTTCAGAATTTGCAAATGTAGCTATTGTTTTGACATTGTCAGATGAAATTTTAACAACTGCAAGATCAGAATAGGTGTCGCTTCCAATCAATTCACCGACGACTTTTGAACCATCAGAAAATAATATTTCAATTTGTTGAGCCCCTTCAATAACGTGATTGTTTGTCACAACATAGGCTGACTTGTCATCTTTTTTATAGATAACCCCAGAACCTTCACTAGCTACAGTTAATTCACTAGATGTAGAATTATCAAAGATATTTTGCAATGAATTATTTTGTTGTCTTTGATAATTAATCACAGATACAACAGCATCTTGTACAGACGCTACTGCTGAAGTTGTATCACTAGTATTTTTATAGCTCACATTGCTAATACTTGTAGTTGGAGATGAATTTCCTGACAATTTAGATAAAACAAAATTATTTTGTAATATCAAAAATGTCGCCACTACTCCTCCTAAAAAACCAGAACCGACGAGTAAAATAAATTTTAAAATAAAAGATAGATTTTTTTTCATGTTGAATGACCTCCAATTGCCATCAGTTTAAGAAAATTGACTTAATTATACCTTAAACTGATGAAAAATAAAAGTATCCACAACTTGTGGAAAACTTTTGTGGATAAAGACCAAAACACCTCTAACTATAAGGTTAATCTTATGATTTAAACTGTGGATAACTTATTCTGAAAAATATTTGTGGTATAATTAAAGTATGAAAATAAAAATGATAACGGTAGGAAAACTAAAAGAAAAATACCTAAAAGATGGTATCGCTGAATATCAAAAACGTTTAGGACGATTTTGTAAATTAGAAATGGTAGAGATCCTAGATGAAAAAACACCAGATAAAGCTAGTGATTCTGAAAATCAATCAATTATGGAAAAGGAAGCTAGTCGTATTCTAAGAAAAATTTCAGACAGGGAATTTGTCATAGCGTTGGCAATTGAAGGAGAACAATTTCCATCAGAAAAATTTAGTAGAATTTTAGAAAATATTACTGTTAAAGGTTACTCAGACATAACATTTATTATTGGAGGGAGCCTAGGGTTAGCACCTAGTGTCAAAAAACGTGCTAATTTATTGATGAGCTTTGGCAAATTAACTCTTCCACATCAGTTAATGAAACTTGTTCTGATTGAGCAAATATACCGATCTTTTATGATTCAACAGGGAAGCCCCTATCATAAGTAAAAAAATCAATTAAAGTGAGAAAAAATGAAACATAGAGTGAAAAATTATCGCGTTTTTGAAGGCTTACGTATTGCAGCTTGTTTGACATTTATTAGTGGCTATATTAACGCCTTTACATTTGTTACTCAGAACGGCATTTTTGCGGGGGTACAATCTGGCAATGTGATTATGTGGGCTTACCATTCGGCTCAAGGGAATTGGCAAAAAGTTCTTAATTTTACAATCCCTATTATATTTTTTATGTTGGGCCAATGTGTTACTTATCTTGTTCGTCGCTGGTTTGTCAGGAAAAATATATTTTGGCATTTTGGAGCTAGTGTTATTATGCAGATAATTATCGTCATTACGGTGTTATTGACACCTATTTTACCCTCATTTTTTACAATGGCAAATTTAGCTCTAGTTGCTTCCATTCAGGTAGAATCCTTTCGAAAACTTAGAGGTGCTCCTTATGCTAACGTTATGATGACTGGAAATGTCAAAAATGGTGCTTTTTTATTATTCAAAGGCTTAATTGAGAAAAATACAGAGCTCCAAAAAGCAGGTAGAAATATATTTTTGATTATTTTTACTTTTGCATTAGGAGTTGCCTTGTCTACTTTTATTTCAAACTATTTAGGAGAATATGGTTTAGGATTTGTTATACTACCACTTTTTTACATTAACCTCAGCCTTTGGAACGAAAAAAATTGGAAAGAACAGGAAATGAAAAAAAGTCTGAGACAAAAGTAGTTCTCAGCGACAAAAAAGCTAGAGATTCCTAATAGTGGAACTCTAGCTTTTTAGTTTTGAGTTGTTCTTTTACTGTATTTTAGAAGATTATTGGCCATAAGTACCAATCCCATGTCAATTGTCACCTGACATTTGCCTCTTAAGTTACATCTTTTGTAACCCAAACAAGCCTTTATCTGCCCAAAGACAGGTTCCACATCAATCTTGCATTGAGCGAAAATCTGTCTACCTTCGGGAGATAAAAGTGCTTGGCATTCTTTAGCCTTTAAGTGCTGATAATGTTCGTTGATATACAGTCCCTTTTGAGGGCTACTTCAGGTTCATCGGCGTAGTAAACCTTGATTTCCTGTTGAAAGTCCGTCTGTGTTTTCTGATGTTTGACATGGTGAAAACGATAGCACCACCCGTCAGGATGAGTATAGCTATCCTCTTTGTCATCATAGTGCCAATTCGTTAAGTTCCTAGCTGACGGTTTATACCCTTTCTTCTGCTCTTTATCAAACATGGCATACTTAAACAAATGGTTCACATTGCTTTCATTCAAGCGAAGAAGGTTCTCTTCACTGCTGTATCCAGCATCTGCGACAACGGTCTTCACATCATGTGGGTAGGTTTCGAAAAATGGCAAAAGAGTTTTAGTATCTGTCGGATTTGAGAAGACATCATAGTGAAGAACAAATTGGTTCTCAGTAGCGATTTGGAGGTTATAGCCTGGTTTGAGTTGACCATTCTTCATGTGGTCTTCTTTCATCCGCATGAAAGTGGCATCTGTATCTGTTTTAGAAAAGCTATTGCGTCCCTCGAAAGTATCCTGATATCTCTCGTATTTTTCAGCGCGTACTGAAAAATCATCCTTAACTTTACGCAGGACTTTCTTGAGTTTACGACGTTGAGTTTTACGGTCGTCCTTTCCTTTTACAGGCTCCCCCTCAATGGCTTGGCTTAGTTTAGCCAATTCTTCTTCAAGGACTTGAGTGAACTCTGTTAACTGTTCTGAGGTAATAGGTTCTTCTTCATCCAGCACAATGGCCTGATGGATAAGGGGTGTGATTTCTTCTTGGAAATAGACCTGTATCTGTTCTTGAAGTTTGGCGGAAAACTTATCCGTAGCCTTTTTCCACACGAAACTATACTTATTGGCATT
>NZ_JBHSOJ010000018.1:0-627 GCF_042656225.1 Streptococcus caledonicus | reverse complement strand
CAAGGGACGCTTCACGAGGATATTGACCTTTATTTTAGTGATGCTAAATTGCTTGAGAAACTAAACAAGAAAGGTCAACATTACCAAACAGTAGAGACAGCCCGCAGCCAAATTGAGATTCGCGATTACTGGGTTTCATACGATGTCAACTGGTTATCAGAAAGACATCCTAAGTGGCAGAAGCTACGTGGCATTGGCATGACCCAGAACACTATTGATAAGGATGGTGTTCTGAGTAAGGAGATTCGTTACTTTATCGTTAGTTTCAAAAAGACGATTGAAACTTGTGCCTCATGTGTCCGAGGGCATTGGTCAGTGGAAAGCATGCATTGGTTACTAGATGTCGTTTACCACGAAGACCATAACCAAAACTTGGATAAGCGGGCTGCATTCAATCTGAATGCCATTCGTAAGGTGTGCCTTTATTTCTTAAAAGTCATTCAATTTCCGAAGAAAGCTCTCAGTTATCGGAGGAAACAACGTTATATTTCTATCCATTTGGAGGATTACTTACCTCAGTTATTTGGAAAGTAGAGGACGACCAATGGATGTAGGCAATTATATCCCTTTCAAAAATCGTTCCAAAGCACAAAAAGACTATGAGAAGTTTTTCATGCGTTTGACGTG
>NZ_JBHSOJ010000017.1:0-89717 GCF_042656225.1 Streptococcus caledonicus | reverse complement strand
AACCCGCACTTGCTTCGTCTTGTTCAGTTTTCAATGGACTTCTCCTTAGAGACAACTCCTTTATTCTAGCAAATATTTCTAACGGTGTCAACTACTTTTTTCTAGTTTTTTTCCTATATCTGCCTTTCTCTCTCACGAGACAACTCATATATCTTACCAAATATATCCTCGTCTTGTCAATACCTTTTTTTAACTTTTTTCTTTTTTGGGGATTTTTTGCTAATTTTTTTGAAATGATAAAGCCTCATTTTGCAAGTTCAAGTAGTAACTGTCGGGCTATCCTAGCTATAATACTGAGATAACACCTGTTCTTATGCAAATGCAACGTTGAAGTATTTTCAAAGAAATCTTTTACAGCCTCACCTGTAGTTTCTATTTTGCCATTTAGAAATTACTACAAAGATAACATCATCTGACTTTAGCTGAACCTTTCACAATACAAGCTATTTATATCGTTTTTCTAGCTACCTTATTACTTAGCCAAACTGTTGATCATTGACTACGATATGATACTTATCAAAAACACTTTCATTAGTTCTGAACTGCTACAAATACCGATTTTTAAAGGATATTAGTTAACTTTTGTTTAATGGAATATTTCAGATAATATTCCTAATATCAGCCTTCTTATTAATTTTACGATTTGATTTTTTCTGTTCCGTTTCTCTTTCTAAAAATATTATTAACGAAAACAGAACTAGGAAAAGTATACTAGCCCTCCATTTCTATTCCCGACAATTTGACGCAGTAGTTACTTATCTTTGCATCCCAGTATTTTTAACTTCGAACTGACTAGAATCAAACTCGTCATTAGTTGCTATCAATTTTTTCTATTTTAGTAATTAATAGCGCCAACTGGCTACTATTTGGTAATGAACTTACTTTTGACTTTAGCTCACTAAAATTTTTTCATTAATTGTTTCAATGCAAATTTTGGCCTTATCCAACTCTTCAGGAGGACTGAGAAACCTTAACTCCTAGGAAGTGTCTGAATAAAATCTTTACTCTAGTACCTGAACTTAAAGATTACTACGACCTGTACCAACTGCTCCTGTTTCATCTACAAGAGAAGAATACTGACCAGTTTTGGGGGATTAATTCAAGACACGTTACCTCATCTTAATCGCACCTTTAAAACCGCTTTGAACACGTTTACTCGCTATAAAAACTATATCACTAACACCGTTGAATTGCCTTATTCTAACGCTAAACTTGAGGCCACTAACAAACTCATCAAAGATATCAAACGCAATGCCTTTGGTTACAATAACTTTGACAATTTCAAGAAACTTATCTTAATCGCTTTGAACACAACAAACATACTAAGATTAGTAGTGAGGAAATCTCCGACGGGAGAAAGTCCTCACTACTTTTTCATTATGTTAAAGTAGAGGTGTCTTGTTAAGTCGTACTCTTTTTAGGCGCTAGACGTCGCATATCAAACTGGCAAAACACCTGTTTTAGGGTGAATGTTATCAAAGTATGTGGGACGCTTGACATCGTGTATTGAAAATGAAATCACTAAAACACGGAATCATTCAAGACAAAGAGGTAATACCATGCGAGTTGTATTTGGGATTGAGGTGAATAAAGCAAGTTCGGAAGTAGCTATTTTAGTCAATGGTGATAAGGTTCATGGCTACACTATGCCTAATGATTCTATCGTATTCAATCGGCTACTTGGTGACTTGAAAACCGCCCAAAATCCTGAGATTGTCTTCGAAGCAACAGGCGTCTATTCTCGTCGCCTTCAAGCCTTTCTTGAGGACAATGGCTAGGCTTATACACGGCTAAATCCTCTCGAAGCTAAAAAGCAACTAAACAGCTTACGTGTCCGTAAAACTGACAAAATTGACGCTGAAAAATTGGCTCAGTCTCAGTTTGTGCTGAATCGTAAACCAACTTACGTCCAAGAGGAAGTCTATCAAGAGTTACGTGATTTAAGCCGATTCTATCAGAACCTGACAGAAGATATCGTTCGAACTAAGAACCGTCTCCACAAGGTCTTGCAAGTCACTTTCCCAGAGTTGGAAAGCCTCTTGTCAACACCAACTGGTGAACAATACTGGAACTTAGTCACAGCTTTTCCTTGTAAGGAAATGGTGCTTGAGTTGAGTAGTGATGAGTTATCACATGTCATTCGAAACTTGACATCAGAACGTATCTCTGACAAGCGTGTGACTTATTATTTGGCTGAGAAGTTTACTGAACTCGCTAAACAGTCCTACCGTGCTGTCAAGAAAACCTCTCCTGTCATTGAAGAGGTTCGTTATTATGCGCAAGAACTGCTTCGACTTTCTGGACGCAGACAAGTGGTTTTAGACATTATGGTATCCCTAGCTCAGCCTTTACCTGAATACGATATCTTACTGTCTATCCCTGGTATCGCAGAAACAACAGCGACTTCTATCATTGGCGAATTGAGAGATATTCGTCGGTTTCAGTCTGCCAATCAAATCAATGCTTTCATCGGGATTGATCTCAGACACTATGAGTCTGGGAACTTTCTTGCCAAGGAACACATCACCAAACGAGGGAATCCTTATGCCAGAAAGATTCTCTTCAAGTGTATTCACAACATCGCTTCAGCTAGCCACACTAATCCTTGTCACATCGCAGACTTCTATGAGAAACGAAAAAGACAATCGCAAATAGCTTCAACTAAGCCACATACGATTGCCTCTATACATCGCCTCATAAGGACAATGTATTACCTCATAACGCATAACAAACTTTACGATTACACTTCAACCCAAAATCAATAAAGTTGTTTATGCCATACTATTCTAACACCTTATTTTAAAAAAGGCTAGATAAGGTGTTCCTTTGGTGTACACTTTTATCGCTGCTTAGCACAGAAAAAGAGGACAATAACTGATCGTTAGTTGCTGCTCTCAAATTATTTTTGCTTTAAACCCTTGGTAGGCTTGACAAATGGTAGAAGATAAGACGAATCTCGTCTTTAACTATAAGTCACTCACTACAGTTGACAAAGAGCTCAAAGAGTCACAAAGAGCCAAATTACAGAACTCAAAAAACGCCTGCTTACGAAGTGGTTCTAAAACTAGAAACACTTCGTAAACAAGCGTTGACTTGCTATTTTTTTCATCATATGATGAGTGTTCCCGCTAGGAAAATTCCTAGCGGTAGACCAGAGCTAGACTAAGAAAGTTTCCTTTCCATCATCATAACACTCAACAAAATTGATGATTTTATACTAATTCGATGATAGCCATTGGGGCTGCATCACCACGACGTGGTTCAGTTTTAAGGATACGTGTGTATCCACCGTTACGTTCTGCATAACGAGGTGCGATTTCTGAGAAAAGTTTTTGAAGAGCAGTTGTTGATGTGTATTTATCAGTTGCTTCATCATAGTTTTCTGATGCAATTTCGTTACGAACAAATGCTGCTGCTTGACGACGCGCGTGTAAATCACCACGTTTACCAAGAGTAATCATTTTTTCAACGGTTTTACGAATTTCTTTCGCACGAGCTTCAGTAGTCACGATTGATTCATTGATCAAAAGGTCTGTTGTCAAATCGCGCAACATTGCTTTACGTTGTGAGCTAGTGCGTCCAAGTTTACGGTAAGCCATGTGTTCCTCCTCTATTATTTATCGTTTTTTAATCCAAGACCAAGGTCATGTAATTTCACCTTGACTTCTTCAAGGCTCTTACGTCCAAGGTTGCGGACCTTCATCATTTCAGGCTCTGTTTTCTCTGTCAAATCAAGTACAGTATTGATACCTGCACGTTTCAAACAGTTATAAGAGCGCACTGACAAATCAAGTTCTTCGATTGTTCGGTCAAGCACTTTGTCATCTGAAACCTTTTCTACTTCTTTCATTACATCTGTAGCTTTAGCCACTTCTGTCAAATCAGTAAAGAGATTTAGGTGTTCAATCAAGACACGAGCTGAAAGACCTAGGGCATCTTCAGGTATGATTGTGCCATTTGTCATGATTTCAATGGTTAATTTATCAAAGCCATCATTGCTACCAACACGAGCTGGTTCAACCTGGTAATTAACCTTTTTAACTGGTGTGTAGATTGAATCTACTGCCAGAGTCCCAACAGGTAAATCTTCACGTTTGTTTTGCTCAGCAGGAACATAACCACGTTTTTTTGCAACTGTCATAGTTGCTTTCATGGTTGCGCCTTCAGCAATGGTGAAAAGATAGTGGTCAGGATTCACAATTTCAATATCACTGTCCGTTAATATGTCACCTGCTGTTACTTCAGCTGGACCTACAACATCAAGTTCAATAGTTTTTTCGTCTTCGACGTGTGATTTTACAGCAAGCCCTTTAATATTAAGGATGATTTGCATAACATCTTCACGGACACCTTTAATTGTATCAAATTCGTGGAGAACACCATCAATCTTGATGGATGTTACTGCTGCACCTGGAAGAGATGACAAGAGTACACGACGTAAAGAGTTACCAAGAGTTGTACCGTAGCCACGCTCTAGTGGTTCGATAACAAACTTGCCATAATCTTTTGTTTCATCAATTTTTGTTATTATTGGTTTTTCAAACTCAATCATTTAGTTACTCCCTCGAAACGAATCTTGTGTAGTTTAGTTATTATGATTACACACGACGACGTTTTGGAGGACGAGCACCATTGTGTGGCACAGGAGTCACATCGCGGATTGCAGTTACTTCAAGACCAGCAGCAGCAAGTGCACGAATAGCAGACTCACGACCTGAACCTGGACCTTTTACAGTAACTTCAACTGTTTTAAGACCGTGTTCTTGTGCAGATTTAGCAGCAGCTTCAGCAGCCATTTGAGCAGCGAATGGTGTAGATTTACGAGAACCTTTGAAACCAAGAGCACCAGCTGATGACCAAGCAAGAGCGTTACCATGCACATCTGTAATCATAACAATAGTGTTATTAAATGTAGCGTGAATGTGAGCAACACCAGATTCGATGTTCTTTTTCACACGACGTTTACGTGTTGGTTTAGCCAAGATTTTTACCTCCTATTTTATTTTTGATTATTTTTTCTTACCAGCAATCGCAACAGCTTTACCTTTACGAGTGCGAGCATTGTTTTTAGTGTTTTGTCCACGAACTGGCAAACCACGACGGTGACGGATACCACGGTATGAACCGATTTCCATCAAACGTTTGATGTTAAGGTTGACTTCACGACGAAGGTCACCTTCAACTTTGATTGAATCCACTTCACGACGGATAGCATCCTCTTGATCAGATGTCAAATCTTTAACGCGGATATCTTCAGAAATTCCAGCAGCTGCTAAGATTTTCTTAGATGTCGCAAGACCGATACCATAGACATAAGTCAATGAGATTACTACACGTTTGTCATTTGGAATATCAACTCCAGCAATACGAGCCATGTTTTCTCCTTTCTATCTTATCCTTGACGTTGTTTGTGTTTTGGATTTGTTGGACAAATAACCATAACACGACCGTTACGACGAATAACTTTGCAGTATTCGCAAATTGGTTTAACCGATGGTCTTACCTTCATGTTCTAATCCCTCCAATTATTTCGAATTATTTAAAGCGGTATGTGATGCGTCCACGTGTTAAATCATATGGACTGAGCTCAACTGTAACACGGTCACCGACCAAAATTCGAATGTAATTTTTGCGAATTTTACCTGATACAGTAGCAAGAACTTGATGTCCATTCTCGAGTTCAACCGTAAACATTGCATTAGGCATGGTTTCAACCACCTTACCTTCAATTTCAATCACGTCTTCTTTTGCCACGCAAAAGCACCCCCTAAATTTCGATTTGATGTCCTCTGAGCACAGAGGTAACAATTATAAGTCAGACTAAGCTATTATATCATGAGTTTAATCAGTATGCAAGTGACATTATCCATTATTTTAGAGATGAAATCACTTTCTCTACATCGGCAAAAACAGAATCAATTGCTTGATTACCTTGAATATCATGAACAAGTTTTTTCGCACGATAGTGAGCAAGAATTGGTTCTCCTTGAGCAATGTTAACATCTAGACGACGTTTTACTGTTTCAGGCTTATCATCTTCACGTTGATAATAGTCTTCTTCGTTGTAATCACCAGCTGGTGGATTGAAAACTTTATGGAAAGTTTCACCTGTGACTTTATGGATAATACGCCCGCTAAGACGTTCCAAGAGACTGTCCGGATCAACTTCAATATTAATAACACCGTCAAGTGTGATGTCAAGATCTGCTAACGCTTTGTCCAAAGCATATGCTTGTTCAATAGTACGTGGATAGCCATCAAGTAAGAAGCCCTTTTCTGCGATATCGTCTTGTGCAAGACGTTCCTTAACAATGCCATTAGTCACTTCATCTGGAACCAACTCACCTTTGTCAATATATGACTTGGCAAGTTTGCCCATTTCAGTTTGGTTGGCCATTGCTGCACGGAACATATCTCCAGTAGAAATATGCGCCACACCAAAGCGCTCAACAATTTTAGCTGCCTGAGTACCTTTACCGGCACCTGGTAAGCCCATAATCAAAAGATTCATGAGTTTCTCCTTTTATTTATATGATATAAAGTTTCTTAAAGATGTTGTCCTCATTGTTATTAAACTCAACTCTTAGAATGATTCTCATTAATAAATTTAGTTTTTATATATTAAATTTGGACAACTTTATTTTGTTTTCACATAAATTTGCCAGGTTTGACAAACTTATCTAAAAACAAAATAGAAGAATAGGGAAATCCCTATCCTCAATTTTGTTTGCAAAGCGTTTAATCTTCAATGTTCATAAAACCAGAATACTTTCTCTTAAGTAAGTAACCCTCTAGCTGTTTCATTCCTTCGATAGCTGTTGAAATTAGGATAAGAAGACTTGTTCCTCCTAGAGCCACACCCGCTGATAAGCCATACAATTGTTGGGCCAAGATTGGACTCAAGGCAACAAAGGCTAAGAAGATAGCTCCTAAAGTTGCCAATTTTTTAAGCAAGCGAGTGAGGTATTGCTCAGTCTCTCGACCTGGGCGAACTTTTGGAATATAAGAAGCATTCTTTTGTAGATTTTCAGCTGTTTTTTCTGGATTAACCTGAACAAAAGTATAAAAGAATGAGAACACAACAATCAAAATTGCATAAACTACCATCCCAACAGATGTTCGATAGTCAAATGCTGACTGTACAGATGATAACCAAGGCAAATTCCACCCTTGACTTTGGACAAAAGGAATTATAGTACTTGGAAGTGCTGTAATCGAACTTGCAAAGATAACAGGAATAACTCCTGCAGGGTTAATTTTTAACGGTAGGTATGAGCTCGTTGAAGCTCCTTTTGTAAGTTTAGTATACTGGATTGGAATCTTGTACTCCGCTTGTTGAACAAAGGTCGTGAAGAAGATAATGATGAGCGCTGCAACAATAAAGCCTACAATAAAGAGGTATGAACTTTGTAAATCGCTCGAACGAACGTTGACAAAGTAATCTTCATAAATACTTGAAAATGTATTTGGTAAAGCAGAGACGATACCGGAAAAGATAATCATTGAAACGCCATTACCAAAACCTTTATCTGTGATTTGCTCCCCAAGCCATGTTACAACTACACTACCAGTTGTTAAGATTGCACCAATTAGGATGTAGGTTTGTGGATTTGGTGTCGGAACAAGCGCTACGCTTGATAGGGCATTAAATCCATAGGTGATACCAATTGATTGGAAAAAGGCTAAGAAGAGCGAGATATAGCGCGTCGCTTGATTTAACTTACGACGTCCAACCTCACCTTGTTTACCCCATTCTACAAACTTTGGCAAAATATCCATTTGTAGCAATTGAACAACGATTGATGCCGTGATGTACGGGCTAACACCCAGAGAGAATACTGAAAAATTATTCATCGCATTCCCTGAAACAAGGTTCAACATGTTCAAGAATGGCAGATCACCTAATTGCTCCAGACTCTTTACATTTACACCAGGGACTGTAATATGAGTCCCTAGACGAAATACGAAAATAATAAAAATCGTAAATAAGATTTTTCTTCTAACGTGTTTCACCTTCAGCGCATCTTTTAATAATTTAAAGAACATCTGAGTTACCTCGCTTAGATGACTTCGACTGAACCACCTTTTGCAGTGATTGCTGCTTCAGCAGATTTTGAGAATTTAGCTGCTTTAACAGTCAATTTTTTAGTCAATTCGCCATTACCAAGGATTTTAACACCTGATTTTTCAGCGCGAACAATACCAGCTTCTTTAAGAACAACTGGAGTTACTTCTGCACCATCTTCAAAGATGTTCAATTGGTCAAGGTTAACCAATGCGTATTCTTTAGCGTTGATGTTAGTGAAACCACGTTTTGGAAGACGACGGAACAATGGTGTTTGTCCACCTTCAAATCCAAGACGTACACCGCCACCTGAACGAGCTTTTTGACCTTTTTGACCACGGCCTGAAGTTTTACCATTACCAGATGATGTACCACGACCAACACGGTTGCGAACTTTACGTGAACCTTCTGCAGGTTTTAATTCATGAAGTTTCATTTATTTTTCTCCTTTTTATGGGCATAATGCTAACGCTCCACCAGAGTGAAAAAGGACGCTCTAATGAAACTCGCCTATGCATATATTCAAGTTAAAGTCGCAGAAAATTCTACGACTTCAAAAGTTTTTAAACTTCTTCTACAGTTACCAAGTGAGAAATCGCGTTAACCATTCCACGAATAGCTGCGTTGTCTTCTTTAATAACTGAAGAATTTAATTTACCAAGTCCAAGGGCAACAACTGTTTTACGTTGTGCAGGAATGCGTCCGATTGGAGACTTAGTCAAAGTAATTTTAATTTGAGCCATGTTAATCTCCTTTCTTATGCCAAGTCAGAAACTGATACGCCACGAAGAGCTGCAACATCTTCAGCACGTTTCAATTGTTTCAAACCTTCAACAGTTGCGCGAACGATATTGATTGGTGTGTTTGAACCAAGTGATTTAGACGTGATATCAGAGATACCAGCCAATTCAACAACGGCACGAACTGCACCACCAGCGGCAACCCCAGCACCTTCTACAGCAGGTTTCAACAATACTTTAGCTCCACCAAATTCTGAACGAACTTCGTGAGGAATTGTTGTACCAACCATCGGTACTTCGATAAGGTTTTTCTTAGCGTCCTCAACAGCTTTACGGATTGCTTCTGGAACTTCTTGAGCTTTACCAGTACCAAATCCAACACGGCCGTTACGGTCACCAACAACTACAAGAGCAGCGAAACGAAGACGACGTCCACCTTTTACAGTTTTCGATACGCGGTTGATACCAACCAAACGCTCTTCAAGTTCTACTGCATTATCTTTAAATGCCATTATTAAGTGTCCTCCCTATTAGAATTTCAATCCGTTTTCACGAGCTGAGTCAGCCAAAGCTTTCACACGTCCGTGATAGAGATAGCCACCGCGGTCGAACACGACTTCAGTGATGCCTTTAGCAGCAGCACGTTCAGCAACGAGTTTACCGACAACAACGGCTTGTTCAGTTTTAGTTCCCTTAGAAACTTCTTTGTCAAGAGTTGATGCACTTGCGAGCGTTACACCCGCTACGTCATCAATTACTTGAGCGTAGATGCCTGTATTAGAACGGAAAATGTTCAAACGTGGGCGTTCTGCAGTTCCAGAGAGTTTTCCGCGTACTCGACGGTGACGTTTTTGGCGGAGTTTGTTTTTATCTGGTTTCGAAATCACAATTTTCACCTCTTAAAATTTTCTTTGTCTATTAAGACACTAGTAAAATTTTAGAGTATGACTGCCAACAAGAGAGAACTTCTTGCTGCGCTTGCCATAATCTATTATTTACCAGTTTTACCTTCTTTACGGCGTACAAATTCACCAACGTAGCGGATACCTTTACCTTTATATGGTTCTGGTGCACGAAGACTACGGATGTAAGCAGCAGTTTGTCCAACAACTTCTTTGTTGATACCTTCAACAGTGATTGAGGTTGGATTTGCTAGTGTGAAAGTAATTCCTTCTGGAGCTTCCACTTCATCTTGGTGAGATTTACCAACAGAAAGTACAAGTTTTGTACCTTGAAGTTGAGCACGGTAACCAACCCCGCGCATTTCAAGTTCTTTTTTGAACCCTTCAGAAACACCAACAACCATGTTGTTCAAGTTTGCACGTGAAGTACCGTGGATTGTTTTCATTTCTTTTGAGTCATTTGGACGGTGAAGAGTTACTTCTGTTCCTTCAACACGGATCTCAATGTTTGTGTTGAATTCACGAGTTAATTCACCTTTAGGTCCTTTTACAGTTACCAAACCGTTGTCATTTTTGATTTCAACACCAGCTGGCAAGTTGATAACTTTATTACCAATACGTGACATGTTTTTATTTTCTCCTGTTAAATTATCAAGCCGACTAGCGACTAGTTTTCACGGGGCGATGATAAATAAAATACCGTTCAAAGCATAAAAACTGATTTGAACACGCCTTAAGAACCATGCAAATTAGACAACTCTTTTTGTTTGCAAGCAAACTTCAAAGAGTTCCTAAATTTGCTTTGTTCTTGACGGGCTTTGTATCATTATTTACCAAACGTAAGCAATAACTTCTCCACCAACGTTCTTTTGACGAGCTTCTTTATCTGTCAAAAGACCTTCTGATGTTGAGATGATTGCAATTCCAAGTCCATTAAGAACTTTTGGAAGATCCTCACGTTTAGTATAAACACGAAGACCTGGTTTTGAAACACGTTTCAAGTTAGTGATAACACGTTCACCGTTTTGTCCATATTTCAAGAATACACGAATAATCCCTTGTTTATCATCTTCGATGATTTCAACGTTTTTTACAAAACCTTCACGTTTAAGGATTTCAGCGATACCTTTTTTGATGTTTGACGCAGGTACTTCAAGTACTTCGTGACGTGCTTGGTTAGCATTACGAATACGTGTCAAAAAGTCTGCAATAGGGTCAGTCATAACCATTTTAAATTTCTCCTCTTACTGGCAGTATGATTACTTCACTTACCAGTTAATGATGCCCGAAGGCGTGTATGCGTATGTATACATTCGCATTATTTGATTTAAACTCGGGCTACGGCCTGTGTAAAAAAGAGGTTCTACCCTTTTAACGGGTGTAAATCTTCTTAGAGCACAAATGTTCTTCGTCAGATTTCCTATTTTCACTTAGTCCGTTACGCCCTTAGTATCATATTATTTGAGCACGGCTAAAATCCTAGTGAAATAGATAGACTTTCTTGAAGTCAAAAGACTTCTACGTCTGTCTTCTATTTTAACTGTGAACTTTTAACGCACTCGTATCATGTTTTTACCAAGATGCTTTAGTAACACCTGGGATTTGACCTTTGTATGCTAATTCACGGAAGCAAACACGGCAAAGTTTAAATTTGCGGTAAACTGAGTGTGGACGTCCGCATTTTTCGCAACGTGTGTAAGCTTGCGTAGAGAACTTCGCTGGACGTTTGTTTTTAGCAATCATAGATTTTTTAGCCATTAGATTTACCTCCTATATTATTTTGCAAAAGGCATTCCAAGGCCTTTAAGAAGTGCGCGTCCTTCTTCGTCTGTGTTAGCAGTTGTAACGATAACGATATCAAGACCACGTACTTTATCAACATCATCAAAGTTGATTTCAGGGAAAATCAATTGCTCTTTAACACCAAGTGTGTAGTTCCCGCGTCCGTCAAATGATTTTGTTGGAACACCGTGGAAGTCACGCACACGTGGAAGTGAAACAGTAACTAATTTATCCAAGAATTCGTACATACGTTCACCACGAAGGGTAACTTTTGCACCGATCGCAACACCCTCACGAAGACGGAAGCCGGCGATTGATTTCTTAGCTTTAGTGATAAGTGGTTTTTGACCTGAGATAAGTGCCAATTCAGCAGCTGCTTTTTCCAAAGTCTTAGCGTTTGATACAGCTTCACCAACACCCATGTTAAGAACGATTTTCTCAACTTTTGGCACAGCCATAACTGATGTGTAGTTGAATTGTTCTGTCAACGCAGGAACAACTTCTTTAAGATATTTTTCTTTTAAGCGATTTGCCATTATACTTCTCCTTTCCTTCGTGATTAATCAAGCACTTCGCCTGATTTTTTGTTGTAACGAACTTTTTTGCCGTCAACAAATTTGTAACCAACACGACCAGATACACCATTTTTGTCAAGAACTTGTACGTTTGACACGTGGATAGCTGCTTCTTTTTCAACGATAGCACCCTGAGGGTTTTCGCTGTTTGGTTTTTGGTGTTTCTTAACGATAGCAACACCTTCTACGATAACTTTGTTAACTTTTGGAAGTGCCTTAAGAACAACAGCTTCAGTGCCTTTGTCCTTACCAGCAATAACGCGAACTTTGTCGCCTTTTTTTACAAACATTGAGAGTTTCTCCTATATATTTCTTACGCCCCTTAGGGCACCCTGCAAATGATGCAGGGGACTAATTGTTTGAGTTAATTAAAGAACTTCTGGTGCAAGTGATACAATCTTCATGAAACCACCGTCACGCAATTCACGTGCAACAGGGCCAAAGATACGAGTTCCGCGAGGGTTTTTATCTTCACGGATGATTACAGCAGCGTTGTCGTCAAATTTGATGTATGAGCCATCTGGACGGCGAGCACCTGTTTTTGTACGAACGATAACTGCTTTAACCACGTCACCTTTTTTAACTGCTCCCCCAGGAGTAGCTTGTTTTACAGAAGCAACGATGATGTCACCGATGTTAGCGAATTTACGTCCTGAACCACCAAGTACTTTGATAGTAAGGATTTCACGGGCACCGCTATTATCAGCAACTTTCAAGCGAGTTTCTTGTTGAATCATTCCAATATTCTCCTTTTAGTGTGATTAGATAATAACAGCTTCTTCTACAACTTCTACAAGACGGAAACGTTTTGTAGCTGAAAGTGGACGAGTTTCCATGATACGAACGATATCGCCTTCTTTAGCAACGTTGTTTTCATCATGAGCTTTATATTTTTTAGAATAGTTGATACGTTTACCATAGACTGGGTGGTTACGTTTTGTCTCAACTACAACAGTGATTGTTTTTTCCATCTTGTCAGATACTACGCGTCCAACAAGAGTTTTACGTTGATTACGTTCCATATTTGAATTTCTCCTTTCCCAATCTATTATTTGATTTCAGATTGCACAGTTTTAACACGTGCAATTTGTTTTTTCACTTCATTCAAACGAGCTGTTTGATCAAGTTGACCTGCAGCTGCTTGGAAACGAAGTTCAAAGAGTTCTTTTTTAAGTTCGTTTTCTTTTTTCGCAAGCTCTTCTTGAGACAAGCCACGAAGCTCTTCAACAAACTTTTTGATTTCTTCAAGTTTCATGTCTTCTCCTTATTCTGCGTCGCGTTTTACGAATTTAACTTTAACTGGTAATTTGTGGCCAGCAAGACGGAAAGCTTCGCGTGCAATTTCTTCAGAAACGCCTGCAACTTCAAACATTACTTTACCACGTTTAACTGGTGCCACCCAGCCTTCAGGTGCCCCTTTACCAGAACCCATACGTACCCCGATAGCTTTAGCGGTGTATGATTTGTGTGGGAAGATTTTGATCCAAACTTTACCACCACGTTTCATGTAACGCGTCATAGCGATACGGGCAGCTTCGATTTGGCGGTTAGTGATCCATGAGCTTGTAGTAGCTTGAAGACCGTATTCACCGAAGTCAACTTGTTTTCCACCTTTAGCTTCACCGCGCATTTTTCCACGGAATTCACGACGGTGTTTTACACGTTTAGGTACTAACATTTGTTATTTACCTCCTTTAGTGTTTTTACGAGCTGGAAGAACTTCACCACGGTAGATCCATACTTTAACTCCAAGTTTACCGTATGTAGTGTCTGCTTCTTCCCAAGCATAGTCGATATCTGCACGAAGTGTGTGAAGTGGAACAGTTCCTTCTGAGTAACCTTCAGCACGAGCAATATCAGCGCCGTTCAAACGACCAGATACTTGAGTTTTAATACCTTTAGCACCTGCACGCATTGTACGTTGGATAGCTTGTTTTTGAGCACGACGGAAAGCCACACGAGCTTCCAATTGTTTAGCAATTGACTCACCTACAAGGTGTGCATCAAGATCAGGTTGTTTGATTTCAATGATGTTGATGTGTACTTGTTTACCAGTCAATTTATTGAGTTGTGCGCGAAGTGTGTCAACATTTGAACCACCTTTACCAATAACCATACCTGGTTTAGCAGTGTGAAGTGACACGATAACTTTGTTTACTGCACGTTCAATTTCAATTGTAGAAACTGAAGCATCAGCCAACTCTTTGTTAATAAATTTGCGGATTGCAAGATCTTCATGAAGGTAATCCGCGTATTCTTTTTCAGCATACCATTTCGCATCCCAGTCACGGATGATTCCGACACGCATACCAATTGGATGTACTTTTTGACCCACGATTTTACCTCCTTATTTTTCTGACACAACTACTGTGATGTGAGTTGTGCGTTTGTTGATTGGTGAAGCTGAACCTTTCGCACGTGGACGGAAACGTTTCATTGTTGGTCCTTCGTTTGCGAATGTCTCAGATACTACCAAGTTTGCTTTTTCCAAACCAAAGTTGTTTTCCGCATTAGCGATTGCTGAGTTAAGAACTTTCTCAACTTCAGTAGCAGCTTTGTTTGGCATGAATTTCAAGATTGCGATTGCGTCAGCAACTTTCTTACCACGGATAAGATCAAGAACAAGACGTGTTTTACGAGGTGAAACACGCACTGTACGAGCCATTGCTTTAGCTGAAGTAATTTCTGCCATCATGTGTTCCTCCTAGATTATTTACGACGTGTTTTCTTGTCGTCTGCAGCGTGACCTTTGTAAGTACGAGTCGGTGCAAATTCACCAAGTTTGTGACCTACCATGTCTTCTTGAATATATACAGGCACGTGTTTACGTCCATCGTAAACAGCGATTGTATAACCGATGAAACTTGGGAAAATCGTTGAACGACGTGACCAAGTTTTGATTACTTTTTTCTTTTCGTCGTTTGCTTGAGCTTCAACTTTTTTCATCAAATGCTCATCGACGAAAGGTCCTTTTTTAAGACTACGTCCCATTTTGTAGTTTTCTCCTTTAAAGTATGTACCACAACGGCCTGCCAGCAAAAGCTGGCTACCGAGCTGGCGGATGAATCAACTTGCTAGTTGATTATTTTTGATTACGACGACGAACGATAAGTTTGTCAGATTTCGCTTTCTTGTTACGAGTTTTAAGACCAAGCGCAGGTTTACCCCAAGGAGTAGATGGCGCTTTACGTCCAACTGGTGCTTTACCTTCACCACCACCGTGTGGGTGATCGTTAGGGTTCATTACAGAACCGCGGACTGTTGGGCGGATACCTTTCCAACGGCTACGTCCTGCTTTACCAATATTAACAAGTGATTGTTGTTCGTTACCAACTGTACCAACAGTAGCACGGCAAGTACCAAGAATCATACGAACTTCGCCTGATTGAAGACGAACAAGGACATATTTACCTTCCTGACCAAGTACTTGTGCAGAAGCACCAGCAGCACGAACAAGTTCACCACCACGTCCTGGTTTCAACTCAATGTTGTGCACCACTGTACCAACTGGGATGTTAGCAAGTGGAAGAGCGTTACCAACTTTGATATCAGCTTCTGGACCTGAAACGATACGTTGACCAACTTCAAGACCTTTTGGAGCGATGATGTATGCTTTAACACCGTCAGTGTAGTGTACAAGAGCGATGTTAGCTGTACGGTTTGGATCGTACTCAATAGTTTTAACAACTGCTTCAACGCCATCTTTGTTACGTTTGAAGTCGATCAAACGGTAGTGACGTTTGTGACCGCCACCATGGTGACGAACAGTGATGCGACCGTTGTTGTTACGACCAGCCTTTTTCTTCAAAGAAACAAGCAATGATTTCTCAGGTGTGCTTGTTGTAAGCTCTTCGAAATCCAAAGAAGTCATGTTACGACGGCCATTTGTCGTTGGTTTATAAACTTTAATACCCACGTTATTTCTCCTTTGTCTTATTCAGCTTCAGTTGCAAACAACTCGATTGCTTTAGAATCAGCTGTAAGAGTAATGATAGCTTTTTTAGTTTTTGAAGTGTAACCTACGTAACGACCAACACGTTTTTGTTTTGGTTTTGATGTTACTGTGTTCACACTTGCAACTTTAACACCTTCAAACGCAGCTTCTACAGCTTGTTTGATAAGGAGTTTGTGCGCACGTGTGTCAACCTCAAAAGTATATTTACCTGCTTCAAGAGCAATCATTGTCTTCTCAGTAATTACAGGTTTTTTGATTACGTCGTACAAATTCATTATGCAAGAACCTCCTCGATTGTAGAGATTGCTTCTTTAGTAACAAGAAGTTTGTCTGCGTTTACGATATCAAGAACACTTGCAGTTGTTGCAGTTGCAACAGTTACGTTTGGAAGGTTACGTGCAGAAAGTGCTGCAAATTCGTTTCCTTCTTCAATAAGAACAAGTACTTTTGTATCGATGCTAAGAGCTGCAAGAACTTTTGCAAATTCAGCAGTTTTTGGTGCTGCAAATGAAAGAGCGTCAACAGCTACAAATTTATCTTCAGCAACTTTTGCTGAGTAAACTGATTTCAAAGCCAGGCGACGAACTTTTTGTGGAAGTTTGTAGCCGTATGAACGTGGAGTTGGTCCGAAGACAACACCACCACCACGCCATTGTGGTGAGCGGATAGAACCTTGACGAGCACGTCCAGTTCCTTTTTGGCGCCATGGTTTGCGACCACCACCTGATACTGCTGAACGGTTTTTAACCGCGTGAGTACCTTGGCGAAGGCTAGCACGTTGGCTGATGACTACATCAAAGACAACTGATTCGTTTGGTTCGATACCGAAGATAGCGTCGTTTAATTCAACTGAGCTAACTTCTTTACCAGTTTGGTCAAATAGTTTTACGTTTGCCATGTTAACTGATTTCCCCTTTCCTTATTATTTAGCAGCTTTAACTGCTGATTTGATAGTGATAAGAGATTTCTTAGCACCTGGTACGTTACCTTTGATAAGGATAACGTTTTTCTCTGGGATAACTTGAACAATTTCAAGGTTTTGAACTGTTACACGATTTCCACCCATACGTCCTGCAAGGTTTTTACCTTTGAATACACGGTTAGGTGCAACAGGTCCCATTGAACCTGGACGACGGTGGTAACGAGAACCGTGAGCCATAGGACCACGTGATTGACCATGACGTTTGATAACACCTTGGAAACCTTTACCCTTTGAAGTTCCAGTTACATCAACAACATCACCAGCTTCAAATTGTTCAACAGTAAGTTCTGCTCCCACTTCTAAGCCTTCAATGTTTTTGAATTCACGGATGAAGCGCTTAGGAGCAGTGTTCGCTTTTGCGACATGGCCTTTGGCAGGTTTGTTACTCAATACTTCGCGTTTGTCATCAAAACCAACTTGAGTTGCAGTGTAACCATCTGTTTCAACAGTTTTCACTTGAAGAACAACGTTTGGAGTTGCTTCGATGACAGTAACAGGGATAAATTCACCAGATTCAGTGAAGATTTGAGTCATTCCCACTTTTTTCCCTAAGATTCCTTTTGTCATGAGAAAATATTTCCTTTTCTTAATTTTGTTTTTCAAAAAGTTTTTAATGAGCGTTTTTTATGCTCAAAAAAGTTTTTTAGGAGCGTTTTTTATGCTCCGAAATCAATTAAAGTTTGATTTCTACGTTAACACCACTTGGCAAATCAAGTTTCATCAAAGCATCAACTGTTTTTTGAGTTGGGTTGATGATGTCGATAAGACGTTTGTGTGTACGCATTTCAAATTGTTCGCGAGAATCTTTGTACTTGTGTGTCGCACGAATGATTGTGTAAAGGCTACGTTCAGTTGGAAGTGGAACTGGTCCAGCAACTGTTGCACCTGTGCGAGTTGCAGATTCTACGATTTTTGCAGCTGCTGTGTCAAGTGTACGGTGTTCGTACGCTTTCAAGCGGATGCGGATTTTTTTGTTTGCCATCTTTTTCTCCTTTTTTCGTCTATTTAAGATAATAGGCTAGCTCTTCAAGAAAAACCGACTCGCGTTGCGTGGCAATGCAACCGTGCGTGTCGCAACCTCTTGCGTCAAAGCTATAGCTGTTTATTTACAGCACCATAATAGTTTAACAAAAATCTCCTGCTGTTGCAAGAGATTTAATGCGATTTTTTATTTTTTTGGCTTATTTTTTAACCTTGCTCTCACTTCTCTTAAAAAGTCAGAATTATCTTCGAAAATTTTCGTGTGATTTGTTCAAATGTATTAAACTGAACTCATCGTTTTAATCAATTTTTCGAGTGTTAGTTTTGATATCCCTGTCTTCTATAGATATAACTTAATACTAGCCATCTAAAGAGATTGTCCAAAATCGTTGCTATCCATACACCCACAAATCCCATCTTTAAAACAGTAACACTTAGATAAGTACATAGAACTCTGACACACCACATTCCTATAGTTGTCGCGTGGAAAGGGAGTTTGGCATTTCCTACCCCCTGCCAGACCGCTGTATAAACTAAAGTCCCCGCAGTAGCTACTGTTCCTAAAAACGACGCCAACAATACTAGCTCGCTTGTTTCTGAAGCTCTGCTATTTTCCGTAAAAAATGAAATAAGAATTGGGCCAAAGGCCAAAACCAAACCACTTATAAGAAGCATAAAAATCAAGGATAGGGCATAGGCCGTCCTTATCAACCGTTTTCTATCTGCATCAGATAATATTCCTATTAGAATAACTACTGCTGTCGCAATCGAAACACCTGGTAGATAGTTAAACTGAGTAAGAGTTTCTCCAATTGCATTTCCAGATACTACTGTCGTTCCTAAGGGGATAATCATCGAAAGAACGACAATATCTCCTGCCCTCATCATCAAGCGCTCCCCTGCCGCTGGTAAGCTCAGGCTCAATAATTCTCTATTGATTTCCCAAGACCAAGGCTGAGCAGACCAGAGAGTTGGAAGCTGTTTAGCAAGAATTATAATCCCTATAAAACGCGATAAAACCGTCGCTACCGCAACACCAGTAATCCCAAAATCCCAAACAAATACCGATAAAGCTGATAAAAGAGCATTTAAAATATTCGTTGTCAAACTAACATACATCGGTATTCTGGGACTTCCTTGAGAACGTAGGATAGCTCCAAGACTAGTCAGCAAACCTAAACTAATTGCCCCACCCCCAACAATAGCAAAATACCGATTCGCAGCTAAAAGAACCTCTCCCTTGACACCTAATAACGGCCAGATAAAATGACTTCCAAATATGGCTAAGATACTTAGAAAACTGCTAAGCAAAACTGTCAATATAACTGCCTGCCTTTGATAGAAAAGTAGTTTTTTAGAATCTCTTCGATTACGGGCAATCTGACTTGAAATAGCTGTTCCTAAAGCAATAAAGAGAGCTTGGTAAACCGCTAGTAAATTAGTAGCTACCGATACTCCGGAGATAGCAATAAGACCAAGCTGAGCTATTAAATAACTATCAACAACTCCCATAAGGGTCTGCAAGAGATTTTCTGCCATCGCTGGTAGAGCAATGGAGAGGATTTTTTTTGAATACTTGAACATGCTTTTATTATATAGAAAAAAACACTGAGAAAGCAACTCTCAGTGTTTAAAATCACAAGACTATTCCAATCCTAGATAGGTTTCCACAGCTTGTTGCATATCACTTATCGCAACAACAGTTGTGTGACGAACTTCAGCTGTTTCCAGACCATTTACTGCTGAAGGAATAGCAACTTTAGATAGGTCATGTAATTTTTGAACCGCTGTGAAGTCATCACCTGAATCTTCTCCTGTCACAGCCTCGATAGCCACACGTGGGAATTTATAAGGGCTGGCCGTTGAAGCAATGATTGTTGGCGTGAGGTCATTTGTTCTAGCAACATACCTTTGGTAAACCGCAGAGGCGACAGCTGTATGAGGATCTTCAATGTACTTACTTTCTTCGTACACACGTTTAATCTCAAGAGCAGTTTCTTCCTCCGTTGCATACCCTGCTTCAAAAAGGTCAAGAATAGACTGGTCAACATCAGACAAGGTATATTCTCCTGCAGTCGCTAAGTTTTCCATCAAAGCCTTGGTTTTCGCTGCGCTATTGCCCACCAAATGGAAAATGAGACGCTCTAAGTTTGACGATACTAAGATGTCCATTGACGGACTCGTCGTCACTTTAAAGTCACGTTTTTTGTCGTAAGTCCCCGTTGTAAAGAAGTCTGTTAAGACCTTATTCTCATTTGACGCACAGATGAGTTTCCCTACCGGTACCCCAATTTCACGTGCATAATAAGCCGCCAAAATATTCCCAAAGTTACCAGTTGGCACCGTGATGTTAATCTTTTCACCGTTGGTGATGTGGCCCGCTTTAACCAGCTGAGCATAGGCATAAACATAGTAAACGACTTGCGGCACCAAGCGACCAATGTTCATTGAGTTCGCTGATGAGAATTGAGCGTTATGCGCTAGCAATTTTTCACGCAAATCTGCATCATTAAACATGCGCTTCACATCTGTCTGAGCATCATCAAAGTTTCCATCAATAGCAACCACATGCGTATTGGCACCTGTCTGTGTAGTCATCTGTAATTCTTGGATTTTTGATACGCCGTCTTTTGGATAAAAGACAATAATATCTGTTCCCGGAACATCAGAGAAACCTGCCATAGCAGCTTTACCAGTATCTCCTGAAGTCGCTGTTAAAATGACGATTTTGTTGTCAACACCTTGTTTTTTTGCTGATGTTGTTAGCAAGTAAGGTAAGATTGATAGGGCCATGTCTTTAAAGGCAATGGTTGACCCATGGAAAAGTTCCAGATTGTACTGATTACCCAACTTGACAACAGGGGCAATAACTACTGTGTCAAATTTTTCATCGTAGGCTGAGGCGATACAGTAGTCAAGCTCTTCTTCACTAAAATCATCCAAGAAAGTCGAAAGAACTAGCTTTGCAACCTCTTGATAAGATGCATCTTTTAATTGTTCAAAATCAAGAGTGAGTTCTGGCAAAGCAACAGGTGTAAATAAACCACCATCTGTGGCTAAACCTTGCAAAATTGCTTGGCTAGCAGTTACTTTATTATTCTCATCGCGAGTTGATTGATAAACTAGGGTCATTGGATATCCTCATTTGTTGATAATGTTTTGTCTATTTTACCATAATTACCAGAAAATTGAAGCAAATATCTTTTTCAATTGGGTTTTCTAACTCAAGAATGAGTCAGCTCCCAATGTTTTGTATTGATGCGTTTTGAGGCTGGTAATGAAGAACATAGCCACCAAACTAACCAGGTAAAGACTGGCCGGGAAAAGCGTCACTGTCGAAGGACCTGACACATCTACATCTAAGAGTATTCCAATAATCACCGAGGAAAAGCCTCCGATTGATCGACTGACATTTGAGATAATATTGTTGGCTGTTGAGCGAATGTGGTGGTAAAGGCGAGTAATCATAGCACCGTAGCCTGCAAACATCCCATTTACAAAGAAGCCGATAACATTCCCAAATTAGTGATGGTAGCAATCCAACCTGCCTGAGTCCCTGAAATTGCCAAATCTGCAATGATACTAGACATCGAAAATGATAAGAACATAACATTTAAATCATCTGTTCCAGACGCCACAATGGCAGAGGCAAGCGCACGTTGATTGTTTTTATCGAGTTTTAACCCCAACATAGTATTCCTCCTTTAATGCTAGCTCTTTGTCTGCCTTTATTAAATTGGAACCTACTCTATAAGAAAAGAGTTTGGGATAAAATATCTCAACCTTCTTTTTTTGATATGCGACGTCTAGCGCCTAAAAAGAGTACGACTTAACAAGACACCACTACTTTAACATAATGAAAAAGTAGTGAGGACTTTCTCCCGTCGGAGATTTCCTCACTACTAATCTTAGTATGTTTGATAGCAATAACAGATTAACGCAGTGTTGATAGGCGGTCTGTAGGTTGACACTTCTCTCCCTTTCAAGTGTCCACCTAAAATAGTCCACTGGACTATTTTAGTACCACACAATCGTTAGCAGCCATCCTATACGAATGTGATGAATGTCGTTCATCTTATTTATTTCCAACCTCCAAAGGTTTCCCAGACCTTTAGAGCTGTGCGGATGTGGGAGTGAAAGTGTCCAGTGGACAGTCTCAGCCTGAGCTTAGAGACCAGAGAGAGAGGGAAAGTCAAGACTTCGACATCATGACTTCTGCCCCACTCTCAGTGAAAGTCTCATCAAAAACCATGACTTATTAACAAAACAAGACTTCTTTTTTAGATTAACTTCCATGTCTCACAAGACATCATTAAAGTTATTCGCAATTTTTAATAGTTTATGATCATTTAGATGTCTTGGCAATGGGTTTGCTGAAATTTTTGAGAAATGTTCGTCGGATATAGCTAAGAAGTCAGACATTAGCTCAGTTGCTTCGTGTAAGAGCAGGAGAAACCTCAAAGCGCTGTTAAAGCATTCATTCCTATTCCTTTTATATCTTTTAAGGTAACAGATTTGCATCTACGCCCATTCTATGACTACTGTCAATATACCGTGTACTGTTCTAAAAGGTTATAAGAGCTAGTTCTATACCTAAATTTTATCCCAAAAGGAAGAAATAAGAAGGAATAAGCCGTTTACAAAGAGCTCTTTTAATCTTTTTTCTTTTGATAGATAGCACCTAACAAGCCTAAAAGACTGCCTCCTAGCCAAGTTAATGCTGACGGCAAGTCACCTGTAGCCGGTAACTGCTTGACCTGTTGAGGTTGAGCCATAGTTGTTGCATTAGAAATAGCTGATGTCATTGGTACTTTCGGTTTCTGTAGATTTTCAGGATTCTGTGATAACTCTGAACTCTTTTGAGTTTCAGACTTACTTGGAACTTCTGGACTCTTTTGAGTTTCGGACTTACTTGGAGCCTCTGGACTCTTTTGAGTTTCGGACTTACTTGGAGCCTCTGGACTCTTTTGAGTTTCGGACTTACTTGGAGCCTCTGGACTCTTTTGAGTTTCAGACTTACTTGGAACCTCTGGACTCTTTTGAGTTTCGGACTTACTTGGAACCTCTGGACTCTTTTGCGATTCTGATTTTTGTGGCTCTTCCGATTTCTCTGGGGTTGCAGGATTCTGTGGTACCTCTGTTTCTGGGAAGAATGGTTTTTCCTCATGCAGTTCAGGCTCTATCTTCTCAACTTTTCGCGTAAAGGTCAAGGTGACGCGCTTGATATATGACTTCTTATCTTTATCCTCATCCTCTTGTTTGAACACGTCATAGCCTTCTGCACCATCTTCCAATTCTTTGACACGATCTTCCAGTTTTTTCTTATCGTAGAAAGGAGTCTCTACCTGTTGACGATTTCCTTCTTCACCTGAAATAACTCTCAACAGATATTTTTCTTTGTAGAAATGAAGAAGCACACGCTTATCTGTTTGGAATCTTTCCACATAAGGGTAGTGTCCAGATTTGTAAGCCTCAATCGTTTCCTTTATCTTTTCTTCCAATTTTTCTGGTGAACCATAGAAAGGATAGCCAATCTGCTCTTTATCGGTACGTAGGAAAATAGCATAAGCACTGTCTAAAAAGCCCATTATCAGTTTTTCTTCTGAAAGACCCTGTTTAGAGCTTCCCAAATCTAATCCTCTTGGCTTATGTGTAGACGAATCCGGAGTTGCTTTAGGCGCTTCTGTTTCTGGGAAGAATGGTTTTTCCTCATGCAGTTCAGGATCTATCTTCTTCTCAACTTTTCGCGTAAAGGTCAAGGTAACACGTTTAACATCTGACTCTTGATCCTTATCTTCTTGCCTAAGAATATCGAAATCTGTTGCGCTATCTTCCAATTCTTTGACACGATCTTCTAGTTTTTTCTTATCGTAGAAAGGAGTCTCTACCTGTTGACGACTTCCTTCTTCACCTGAAATAACTCTCAACAGATATTTTTCTTTGTAGAAATGAAGAAGCACACGCTTATCTGTTTGGAATCTTTCCACATAAGGGTAGTGTCCAGATTTGTAAGCCTCTATCGTTTCCTTTAATTTTTCTTCCAATTCTTTTTGTGAACCATAGAAGGGATAGTTAATCCACTCTTTATCCGTATATAAGAAAATAGTGTAAGTATCTTTTAGAAGCTTCGCCACCAGTTCCTCTTCTGTTAGTTTGGGTGCAAACGGAATTTTCTCAGACTCTGGCAACGGAGTAGTCTTAGGGGTAGGTGTGGACTCAGGGGTCTTTTCTGATGACTTAGGCATAGGCGCTGGTGATAGTGTAGAGTCTGGCATAGGAGCCTTTTCTAGCTCTGGAGCTGGAGTAACCTCAGGAGCGGGGATGGACTCCGGAGTTTCCCCTGGCAATTGTAAAACCTGTTCCTCCGATTCGCCATCTTTACTCTTTGATTTAGCAGTGACTTGCGTTCCTTTTCCAAGACGGTCAAGCGGAATAATCCATTGACCTGAAGTTGAATCAACCTTAATCGGTACACCACTTCCTCTAAGGTTCCATTTTTTATCTACTTTGTCAGCATCAATTGAGATATAGGTAGGGTCCTCACCCTCCTCTGGTATAACAACAGCTGAAACGTTTACAGCCGTTACATCCCCTTCTGGCGGCGTCACAGTGACCGCCTCCTCTCCAAGTTCCAACTTCGGAGGAGCAGGAGAAATAATCTCTTGTGATTTCGGTTGCTCTTCGGGTATTTTGGGTGTTGGCACCGGACTAGTCTCGGGAGCTAGACTTGCCTTAGGAGCAGGTGTAGACTCAGGGGTCTTTTCCGACTCTTTTTGCTCCTTTCCCTCTGACTCTTTAGGAAATTCTGGCAATTCAACTTTAGATGTTAGAACACCTGGCCAGTCTGATTCCGGACTTCCAGGAGGAAAGCTGTCATAAATCCCTCGACCCTCCCCATCCAAAATAAGAACATGTCCTTCACCTAGTGGCTGTGAGTACTCTGACTCATCCCAATCCTCATCTCCATCAATAAGTTGCCATTGACTTTCTGAACTTTCAAGTCCACTTAACTCTTCTGCCATAGCGACACTTGTTCCTGTCAAAAGAAGAGCCCCGACAAGGACAGAAGCTACGCCTCCCTTTAGTTTGCGAAGACTGTAGTACTCTTTTTTATTTTTTACTATCACGTGATTTTTCCTTTCTTCTGTGACACTATCCTTTTGGATAAAATTATCTTAACTACTAGTTAGTTTAAATCAAAAAAACAGATATAGCTATCTCGTTCGAGTATTCTTTATCTGTTTTCTATCTATATTCCATTATTAAGAATTAGACAAAATAAAATGGTTTAGAATCAACGTTTTTTGACGACGTTACTCTAAACCATTTACTATTTTTTAGACGTTTTGCCCAAATTCTAGTTAGATTAATCTATTATCTAGTAAAATCTAAAACTTTACGCCCTTGAATCTTACCTTCTTCCATTTCTTGGAAAACATCTGGAGCCGTTTCTACTGGCACCGTTTCTACAACAGGTACAACCAAACCTTGCGCACCAAATTCAAAAGCTTCTTCTAAATCTTTACGAGTACCTACAAGTGATCCAACAACACGAATACCATCAAGAACTGTCTTAACAATACTCAATTCCATGTATTCTGATGGAAGACCAACTGCTACAACAGTTCCACCTGCGCGAACACTATCAATAGCTTGGTTAAAGGCTACTTTAGAAACAGCTGTTACAACAACACCATGACAACCACCTGTTTTTTCTTGAATATAAGCAGCCACATCATCTACTTCTTTACCGTTAACAGTTAAGTCAGCTCCTACTTCTTTGGCAAGTTCAAGTTTATCAGCATTAATATCAACTGCTACAACATGAGCATTGAACACCTTTTTAGCATACTGTACAGCAAGATTGCCTAGACCGCCTGCACCATAAATGGCAATCCACTGACCCGGAGCAGCTCCTGCTTCCTTAATCGCTTTGTAAGTTGTTACACCTGCACAGGTAATTGATGATGCTTGTGCTGGATCCAGACCTTCTGGCACTTTTACGGCATAGTCAGCTGTAACAACCGCATACTCACTCATACCTCCATCTACTGAGTAACCAGCATTTTTTACAGAACGGCAAAGTGTTTCACGTCCAGTAGTACAGTACTCACAATGACCACAACCTTCAAAGAACCAAGCAATTGAAACACGGTCTCCAACCTTAAGTGAAGTTACTCCTTCACCCAATTCTGTAACAATACCAATACCTTCATGTCCAAGAATACGTCCAGGTACTTGTCCAAAATCACCATGAGCAACATGAAGGTCTGTATGGCATACACCACAGTACTCCACTTTTACCAGAGCTTCTCCATGACCGACTCTTGGAAGTTCATGTTCTACAACTTCAACGCCTGTACTTGCTTGATTTACTACTACTGCTTTCATAAATGCCTCCAAAAATATTTTTTATGTTCAATTAAAGAAATCGCTTACATATAAATTGTAAACGAATTCACAAAAAAAGTCAAGATGATTTTCAGATTTTTTTCTGAAAATATAATTAACTGGTTATGTATTTTATTAGAATAAGTTTTTAGACTATTTCCTAAATAGGATAGATTGACTTAGTAGCATCGAAGCCAGATGATATCTCATTAGTTTTATTGTGATTATTATATTAATTTTTGAAATATGGACAGCCTTTGAGCATAACATCACCGAAGATTTAACATTATCGACCTGATGCAAAAAAAGAAGAGAAAGCTCTTCAATGACAGCATTCTCTTCTAAAGTTCTCTGATAATACTATTTTAAACGACCTGGACGTTCTTCGTAACCATAGTAAGCATCTTCAATAATTTCTTGCATATGATCAACCATTGGAAGGCGTGGGTTTGCTGGTGAACATTGATCTTCATAAGCAAGTAGAGCAAGTTCACGAGAATATTCCTTCAATTCTTTTTCATCAATTCCTTGATCACGCAAGTTCATTTTAATACCAAGGCGACAACCAAGATCATATACCGCTTTTGCATAAGAAGCAACTGCTTCTTCTGGTGTAGACGCTGGCAAGCCTAACATTCTTGCAATATCTTGATATTTTTCATCAGCACGGTAGTAATTATATTTAGGCCATGTTGCAGTTTTGGCAGGACGTGTACCATTGTATCGAATAACATATGGTAACAAAATAGCATTTGTACGACCATGAACCGTGTGGAAACGAGCACCAATTTTATGTGCCATTGAGTGTGAAATACCTAAAAATGCGTTAGCAAAAGCCATACCAGCCATAGTTGAAGCATTATGCATTTTCTCACGAGATTCAAAATCAGCATTCTTAACAGAGCTTTCTAGGTATTCAAATACAATCTTAATTGCTTGAAGTGCCAAACCGTCTGTAAAGTCATTGGCCATTTGTGATACATAAGCTTCTGTCGCATGTGTCAAGACATCCATACCTGTATCAGCAGCAACAAAATCAGGAACCGTCATAACAAGCGCTGGGTCAACAATCGCAATTGTTGGTGTCAATGAGTAATCGGCAATTGGGTATTTACGATTATTGGCCTTATCCGAAATAACAGCAAATGGTGTTACTTCTGAACCAGTACCAGACGTTGTTGGGATGGCAATGAATTTTGTTTTCTTACCAAGTTCAGGGAATTTGAAGGCACGTTTACGGATGTCCATGAATTTTTGAACTAAGTCATGGAAGTCAACTTCTGGTTGTTCATAGAAGAGCCACATTACTTTCGCTGCGTCCATTGGCGAACCACCACCTAGGGCAATAACTGTATCTGGTTTAAATTGACGCATCAATTCAGTACCTTTCATAACAGTCGTAATATCTGGATCTGGCTCAACCTCTGCAAAGATTTGATACGTTACATGATTGCGGCGAAGATGCAATTGTTCAAGGATACGGTCTAAGAATCCAAATTCAACCATTGATTTGTCTGTGACAATCATCACACGTTCAACATCACGACATTTTTGAAGGTATTGGATAGAGTCACGTTCGAAGTATGTTTTTGAAGGAACTTTAAACCATTGCATATTATTTCTACGTCTTCCTACTTTTTTGATATTCAAGAGATTGACAGCACTAACGTTGTCACCAACTGAGTTGCGGCCGTATGATCCACAGCCTAATGTCAAGGATGGCAAGAAGGCATTGTAAACATCACCAATACCACCAAAAGTAGACGGAGAGTTCCAAATCACACGAATGGCACGAACACGTGTTCCGAATTCTTTAGCAAGAGCTTCATCATTTGTATGAATAGCTGCTGAGTGACCAAGACCGTGGAATTCAACCATTTGACGTGCTTTTTCAAGACCATCTTCTGTTGATTCAGCTTTCAATACTGCAATAACTGGTGACAATTTTTCACGAGTCAATGGCTCTTTTTCACCCACTTCAGCACATTCTGCTGCTAAAATATTTGTTCCTTCTGGAACGGTGAAACCTGCTTGTTCTGCAATCCAAGTTGCTGGCTTACCAACGATATCTGGATTTAATTTAGCTCCGGCACAGTTTTTACTTTTAGCTTTGACACCAAAGCAAAATTCTTCAAGAAGAGCCTTTTCTTTTTTATTGACAAAATAAGTGTGATAAGATTTGAACTCTGCTATAAACTCATCATAAACTTCTTTATCAATGATAACTGCTTGTTCAGAAGCACAAACCATACCGTTATCAAATGACTTAGACATCACAATATCATGAGCTGCTTGACGGATGTTAGCTGATTTTTCAACATAAGCAGGAACATTACCAGCTCCTACCCCAAGTGCAGGTTTACCACATGAATAAGCCGCCTTAACCATCGCATTACCACCGGTTGCAAGGATTGTTGCAATGCCATCATGATTCATCAAAGCATTTGTTGCTTCAAGAGAGGGTTTTTCAATCCATTGCACACAGTTTTCTGGAGCTCCTGCTGCAATTGCTGCGTCGCGTACAATCTGTGCTGCATGAGCTGATGATTCTTGCGCTGATGGGTGGAAAGCAAAAACAATTGGATTACGAGTTTTCAATGCAATCAATGATTTAAAAATCGCAGTTGATGTTGGGTTAGTTGTTGGCGTGATACCACATACAACTCCTACAGGTTCTGCAATCAATGTTAAACCTGTCACGTCATCCTCTTCAATAATGCCAACTGTTTTTTGATGACGCATATTGTTTACAACATGTTCACATGCAAATAAGTTTTTCGTTGCTTTGTCTTCAAAAACACCACGCCCTGTTTCACGAACGGCATGTTCTGCAAGGATACCATGAGCATCCAAGGCTGCTACTGAAGCTTTGGCAACAATGTAGTCCACTTGTTCTTGATTCAGTTTACGGAACTCTTCAAGAGCTTCGAGACCTTTTTGAACAAGACCATCAACGTGTGCTTGAGCTGCTGCTAACTTTTCTTCTGGGGTTACTGTTTTTTCCGCCATGTTGTCTCCTTAAAAAACATTGTTATTTTTTTCACATTTATAGTGTAATTTCATTATAGCATATATTTTAACTTTGTAAATAGTTTCACAAGGTTTTTTGAAAAATTTTGAAATTTGTGTTGATTTTTCGTTGAAAGCTTTTAAATTTTCTGATATTTAACATCATGAATTCTGTATTACACACTTTTGCAGTTTTCCACACACAAACACACACTACTATAGCTAATGCCTTCTAGGGTGTGTTGTGTTAGAAAAGAGCATAAGGGAAACTGATATCACGTTCCGTGATATGTTGATAGGATCAACGTTTCTCTTGCCGGTAATTTTTTCGGCTACGCCTACTTACACACACTTGGATAGAGAAGCATCTTCATGATGTGGACTTTCCAACAGTTCCTGGTAAGCAACTGTCAGGACGACTGGCAGGCTACGTTCGTTTCCGAGTTTCAAATTATCGTGTTATTGCAAAAATTGAAAATAATGATTTTGTAATAACTAATCTGCATGTTGGACATCGTTCTAGTATTTATCGCAGAATCTAACAGAAAAATTAGCAACTAAAAAACAGCGATGTACTACCCAAAAAAGTTTAATAATTAATTGAGGCTAAGGACTGTATTCTGTATTACACAGGACGCAGTCTTTTTTTATTTTATTTAACAAGAAGGGTGGGAAATTGATTTTTGTCATCTTTTGTCATTTAACAGTATTTATCGAAGAATCTGATAATAAAACCGAGCTGTTCCCAGCTCGGTTTTATTGTCTTTATCACCTATTGTTCAAGGTTTGCGTTTTGCTTTTTTCTTTTTCTTGAATAAGCAAAGAGTCCTGTGAATCCAGTCAACAAACCAAGGTATTGCAGAAGGTCAGTTGAAGCAGTACCGGTGTTTGGTAACTGTTTCTTCTGCTCTTTTTCTGCTGTTTTAGCTGCTGGTGCTGCTTGAGCAACTGGCTTAGCCACGCGTTGCTTGTCGCTTGATTTGGTGGTAGGAGTGATCGTATTTGTGTTTTTCTTAGGTTTTGGCACATCTTTATTAGGCTCAAAACGTGGTTTATCATCATTGATTAAAGGATCAACTTTATCAGTCTTTTTCTCGTCTGACTCAGGTTGTTTTTCAGGCTCGACAGGCAAGATTGGTTTAATTTGCTCTTCTTTTTCTTTTGGTTTTTCACCTTCAGATTTTGGTACTTGCGGTTGCTCAGCTTTAGGTTGCTCCATCATATCACTTGGTTTTTTCAACTCAGCAATTTTTGCTTTCAACTCAGCAACTAGAGCTTCTGATTTTTCTAGTTCTTTAGTCAATCGGTCTTTTTCAGCTTGTAGCTCTTGTCCATTGGCTTGCGCCTCTGATAAGCTCTTCTTGAGGTCAAGATTTTTCTTGGTTAACTCAGACAGTTTTTCTTCTAATTGTTTTACAGCATCTTGGGAATCTTGAAGCGATTTCTCTAATTGATCACGCTCTGACTGCAAGTCCTTTAATTTGCCTTGGTTTTCGGACAAGCGACGTTCTAAGTCTGCTTTATCTGCTTTTTGCTTAGCAATTTCGTCATCTTTAGATTGCAGTTGTTTTTCCAAATTAGACTTTTGCGTCATCAATTCCTTGTTTTGACCCTCTAAGTCTGTTAGTTGTTTCTGCAAGTCCTTAAGTTTTTGCTGATCTTCTTTAGGCAGTTGGTCTTTTGGCTGAGGTTGTTTAGCTAACTGTTCTTCAAGTGACTTCACTGTGCCTTCTAGCTTAGCTTTATCAGCCTCTAACTGAACTTTCTTAGTTTCCAAATCAGCTTTTTCAGTTAATAGGGCTTGCTCTTTTTGTTTCAAGGCATCTACTTCTGCTGATTTCTCGCTGAGTTTTTTCTGACTCTCGGTTAGTTGTGTGCTCAGCTCGGCTTGTTTTGCCTTTTCTTTCTCAAGTTCTGCACTTAGGCGGTCTTTTTCTTTCTTGAGCTCTAAGTTTTCAGCTTTGACTTCCTCATTAGGTTGTTGTAAAGTTTTTTCCAACTCAGCTTTCTGGCGTTCCAAGATTTCCATCGCACGTTTTTGAGCGTTCCTTTCAGCCTCGATGTCTTCTTTTTCTTTTTTAAGGGCTTCAGCTTCACTCAAAGCTTTCTCTTTCTGTTCTTGCAAGCTTTGTCTATCTTCAGCAGACTTTTCTAGTCTCTGTTCTAATTTCTTTGTCTGAGATTCTAATTTCTGGTTTGTATGATCTAAGTCTGTTTTCTCCTTGCGAAGAGTTTCTAAGTCTCTACTTGTCCGATCAACTTCAGACTCTTTTTTAGCAAGTTCTTTTTTGACTTCTTCTAGTTCTGACTTACTTTGTTCTAGTTTACTTTCAGTTTCTTTAAGGCGGTTTTCTAGTTCCCTAGTTTGCTCTGTTCCATCCTTAGCTCCTAAATCTTGTTTAAGCTTCTCATTCTCGGCTTTAACTTGTTCCAATTCCTCTAAAACCATTTTAAGCTTTTCGGCTTCCATCCTAAGCTGTTCGTCGGTGGCTTGTAATAACTCGCGATACTCTTTTTGCAATCCCTCAATCGTCTGTTGCTGACCCTCCACTTGCTTTTGGAGCTCTTCAGGTTGCTGGCCTGATTGTTTCTTCAACACATCAGGAAAACGTCTACCGATTTCTTCCAAGACAGCTTTCTTAAATGATTCAAGATTACCATCACCCACAACTACCGAAATAAATTGTGGACTGCGATATAGTAAGCTGACCGCTTCATTACTAAGTTCTCCGAGGACTTCTTTCGCTTTCTCCTCTTCAAAAGTCTTTCCATTAAAAGAAGATATCAACTTTTGAATAGAACTATCTTCTCTTACAATTCTATTCCATTCTGCTGTCTCTGCACTTTCATTCGCCAACACCACTCCTGTCTGACTAACCGCCATCCCAGACAAGAGCGCAGCTGTCAAGGCAACTCTACATATTCTTCTTAGTTTGCGTGATCGCATTGAAAAAAACCTTCTTTCGTTGTTTAATAGCTAAATTATAGTTTATTATCCTATTAGCTACCTACCTGAAATCTGTTTTTCGTCTACTTTTTTTAGGAAAACGTACTAAGCAAGGAATGACTAAAGAAAAAGCGGCTTGAAAAAAGCCTTCTGCCCTCTTGAATTATAAACTAAAGACAATATCATGCAGTGGTTAATTGAAGGTCTTGGAAATGGTCTCTTCTTCATTTTTCTGCGTTCGCCCGAATCGTCTACTGGACAATTTCAGCCTGAGCATAAAAAAACAGAGAGCGAGGACAATCGACATCGTCATTTTTTGACGATTTAACGATTTTTACCCCACTCTCTTACGTTTGAGACTGATATTTCTTTACTGGATGTCTTTGACTTTCATCATACGGATAATGTTACTCCGTTCATTTTCTTCCAGTTTCATCTGGATATAATCAATCGTCTCTTGTAGCTGAGGAATAATCATGTGTTCCAAGGCATTGACACGACGACGGGTTTTTTCAATTTCATCTGCCAAGAGCTGACAGGTTTTCTCAATCTCAGTCAATTCTAACAAATCCTGGCTGATGGTTTGGAAGGTATCAATGGCATCATCCATCTCACTATTGGAGTTTAAGAAACCGTATTGAAACTCACTTGTCTTCTCAGGTAACTGGACGTGAAGCTGAGGCACATCGACTGACATGATGTTTTTCTGATCAATCTGTAAATTGACAGCCTGTGTTGGCAAGGCAAAGGATTCCTCAATGAAACTTTCTGACAGGGTTGACTTGGCAAGGACGAAGGCCTGCATCGCACGCGTTAGCCGCTCTTCAACCGACTGACGTAAGAGGTTATTTTGCTTAATCAAGTCAATAAAGCGACGCATGAGTTCATCTTGCTTATCCTTGAGTAATTTGTGACCACGGGTAGAGGTTTTCAATCGTTTTTTAAGGACTGATAGCTCCATACGGGTCGGTTTTACATTAAGTCTTGCCATAGGACTAGCCCTCCGTTTTTGGAAGGTATTCGTCTAGCATGTCATCCTTAATCCGTTTCAACTCTGTTCGTGGCAAGATTGACAAGAGTTCCCATCCTAGGGTCAAACTGTCAATGATGCTACGATTGGTGTAGAAGCCTTGGTTAATGTATTCTTCCTCAAAACGGGTCGTGAATTTCACATACAATTTATCCGTTTCAGAGAGGGCTGACTCCCCAAGAACGACTGCCAATTCTTTAACCTGCTTCCCTTGGGCATAAGCTGCAAAGAGTTGGTTCATGGTTGCTGCATGGTCAGCACGCGTCTTGCCTTCACCCGTTCCTTTATCTTTCAGACGAGAAAGAGACGGCAACACATTGATTGGTGGTTTGTAACCAGCATTATACAAGTCACGCGCCAAGATAATCTGACCTTCTGTAATATAACCAGTCAAGTCAGGAATTGGGTGGGTGATATCATCCTCTGGCATGGTCAGGATTGGAATCTGAGTCACAGACCCTTTTTTACCAACCAAACGTCCCGCACGCTCGTAAAGGGTTGACAAGTTCGTGTATAGGTAACCTGGGTAACCACGACGACCTGGTACCTCACGACGAGCTGCTGAGACCTCACGAAGGGCTTCACAGTAGTTGGTCATGTCTGTCATGATAACCAAGACGTGCATGTCTTTTTCATAAGCCAAATACTCAGCTGTCGTCAAGGCCATTTTTGGTGTGGCAATACGCTCAATCGCTGGGTCGTTAGCTAAGTTGATAAACATGACTGAACGCTCAATGGCACCTGTCTTACGGAAGTCTTCCATGAAGTATTCCGCTTCTTCAAAGGTAATCCCCATTGCTGCAAAGACAACGGCAAATTTCTCATCTGAGTTAAGTACAGTCGCTTGACGGGCAATCTGAGCAGCTAATTCCTTATGAGGCAGACCTGAGCCAGAGAACACTGGCAATTTCTGACCACGCACGAGCGTGTTCAAATGGTCAATGGCTGAGATACCTGTTTGGATAAATTCATCTGGGTAGTCACGACGGATTGGGTTAATCGCTTGGCCATTGATATCAAGGCTTTGCTCTGCCAAAATCTCTGGACCACCATCCTTGACCTTACCCATTCCATCAAAGACACGTCCAAGCATGTCTTCTGACACCGCAAGTTCTAGCGGTTTACCACGGAAACGAACTTTCGTATCACGCAAGTTAATTCCTGCGGCACTTTCAAAGAGCTGCACAACAGCCTTGTCTTCTTGAACTTCCAAGACTTGACCGCGACGGGTTGAGCCATCTTGGGTTTGAATATCAACTAGCTCATCAAACTTGATGCCTTCAACACCCTCAACCATCATCAGAGGGCCGACAACTTCGCTGACCGTTTTGTATTCTTTAATCATTGGCAGTCATTCCTCCTTTCGCCACAATCGCTTTAAGCTCTTCTGGGATTGACAATAGCAGAGCTTCTAATTGATCGAGGTCTTTTTCAGCAACATACTTGGCACGCGCAATACGGTCACGTAAAGCAACTGTCCCTGATAAAATTTCATTGTAGTAGGCACCTAGCTCTAACGCTTTACGCGCTTCTTTTTCAAAGGTACTAATCAAGTCAAGCATGAGTGATTGTTTTGCATAAGACGTAAAGGTATCCACTTCATCAAAGGCATTTTGTTGGAGATAGTCCTCACGGATCATACGGGCAATCAACATGGTAATCTTGTCCTTATCAGATAGGGAATCAAGACCAACCAAACGCACGATTTCTTCCAATTCTGACTCTTCTTGAAGAGTTTTCATGGCATGCGTTACTTTCTCAGACCAGTTTGTTCCCAATTTTTCATTGAGGTATTCACCAATTTCATCTGAATAAAGTGAATAAGATGACAACCAGTTCATTGATGGGAAGTGACGTTTTTGTGCCAAGAGAGCATCCAAGCCCCAGAACACTTTAACGATACGAAGCGTATTTTGCGTAACAGGCTCAGAAATATCTCCTCCAGGAGGTGATACTGCACCAATAGCTGTAACAGACCCTTCACGCCCTGTGCTACCAAGTGAAATGACTTTACCCGCACGCTCATAGTATTCTGCAATACGGCTACCAAGATAAGCTGGGTATCCTTCGTCACCAGGCATTTCTTCCAAACGCCCCGACATTTCACGGAGCGCCTCTGCCCAACGAGAGGTAGAGTCAGCCATGATCGCAACATTGTAACCCATGTCACGGAAGTATTCTGCGATGGTGATACCTGTATAAATAGAGGCCTCACGTGCCGCTACGGGCATGTTAGACGTATTAGCAATCAAAATGGTGCGGTTCATCAATGACTGGCCAGTATTTGGGTCAATCAATTCTGGGAACTCATTCAAAACGTCAGTCATTTCATTTCCACGTTCCCCACAACCAACGTAAACGACGATGTCCACGTCAGACCATTTCGCCACTTGGTGTTGCACAACAGTTTTACCAGCACCAAATGGTCCAGGTACCGCAGCTCCACCACCCTTAGCAACTGGGAAGAAAGTGTCAATGACACGTTGACCAGTCAACATCGGTTCTCTTGGATTTAATTTTTGAGCAAATGGACGACCACGACGAACTGGCCATTTTTGCATCAAGGTAAAGCTTTCTTCGCCAGTCGCTGTTTCAAGAACATAAACCGTATCATCTAAGGTGTAGTCACCTTCTTTGATAGACTTAACAACCCCTTCTTTACCGAAAGGTACCATAATGCGGTGCTCAATAACAGAGGTTTCTTGAACCGTTCCGACAATATCTCCAGCAACCACCTTGTCACCAACTGTAACTGTTGGGGCAAAATGCCATACTTTTTGTCGGCTTAGAGGCTTAACTTCTACACCACGTAAAAGGAAGTCACTGTTTGTTTCTTCATGGTAGGTATCTAAAGGACGTTGAATTCCATCAAACATCTGCGAGAGAATACCAGGTCCTAACTCTACTGAGAGAGCTTCACCAGTCGTCACAACTGGCTCACCAGGACCAATTCCTGATGTTTCTTCGTAAACCTGAATAGATGCGACATCTTTACGCATCTCAATGATTTCACCAATAAGGCCAATAGTTCCGACCTTACAAATATCTTGAATATTAGCATCTTCCATGCCACTAGCCATGACCAGCGGACCAGATACTTTTATAATTGTTCCAGTTTTCACACGAGCTCCTTTCATCAGATCTTTTCGTGTTTTATCTTCTAGAGAATATTCTGCCCAATGGCTTTTTCAACATTATCTTGAATATTTTGCATACCTAGCCCCAAACTCCCCTTATGATCAGGAATTAGGATAACTGCAGGCACTGCCTGACTGCGGTAGCGCTCTAACGTTTCAGGGATTTCTTGAGCCAGACTTTCTGTCACATAAATAATCCCATAATTATCCTGAGCCAATTGGTCAATCGTTTGGCGAGCCACTCGGCTTGTTTTCGCATCAAAAATATCAAAGCCAATCATCTTGAAAGGGAGAATCGAGTCTTTATCACCGACAACAGCAATCTTATAAGTCATAAATCGGTCTCATCCTTTCTCTCAGCATAGCTTGGTCAAAATGGTTTACCTTGCCTGTTAAGATGAGGCGAAGATTTTTGACTTCCATTTCCTTGTAATAGTGATAGGCTAATAATGGTAAATAGCCAAAGGCTTCAAAGCGAGCCTCATCCAAATAGACATGTGATACACGATCACGTGCCAGTTCGAGCGATAAATTTAAGTTTCCATTTTGATCAATCATACCTGCTAGAGCACCAGCATAGGCTGTTTCATTCAACAAGTTAAGAATCTCTTCGTACCGATTGGCTTGCGCTAGCCCAATGAGTTCTAGTTGATTAAGTTGACCTTCATTTGATAAAACAGTTATCAGAAAGGCTCGCGACAGCTTTTTATCCCGCAAGCGGAAAATACAATTCAAATTATAAAGGTCAACCCAAGCCTGTACCATGTTAAGAATAACTGAGTCATCTAACTCGCGCGCAACTGCTACCAAGTGTTTGAAGTAACGACGGTCAAGAAGGATATCAACACTTTCTAGTCGTCCATACTCACGATAATCTTGACAGGTATCCTGCACCGCTTGTACCAAGAGTTCTGGTAAGGTTTCAGATTGTTCTGTCTTGACTAGATTTCTCAACTCATCAATAGGATACCCCCCCATAGGTAAGAGGAGATCTGTTAACTCCAAACCTGCTAAATGATTTTTCAAAAGTACTTTTAGATTATGATAAGTATAAATCAGAGAAAAAATCTGAGCTACTGGGGCATCTTCAACTTGTTCTGTCACAAATTCAGATGTTTTAGCCAACTCTGCCATTAATAGTGGTTCAAAATCCTCAGTAAGATCATGGTATTGAGTTGATTTCAACAGTTGCTGAGCTTGAACGAAGTCTTTAGCCTTTAGCAGACTTTCAAAGGTATCTCGACTCAATAATTCCTTTTCACGAATACGGACAGCCGTATTGATACTTGCATAGTCAATATCTAGCATAGCAACCTCCTTGCTATCCAAGTTGACGTGACAAACGTCCCATCATGTCTTGGGTCAAATCAGTTAAAAGGGCACGGAAAAGGTAATTGTAACGCACACCATCAGCTTCAAGAACAAAACCTGCTTCGTTTGGAATATTTTCTGCATTCAAACTCACATGAGATGGCAGGTTTAAGTCATGTTGACTCTGTTCACCTAGCTGTAAACTGTAGTGTTTACGTTTATCCAACTGTTCCAAGACGCCTTGTAAGAAGCTGTTAAAAGTTTGGCTGTCCCAATTTGCCATGGCTTGATAGGCCTTGTCAAATAAGCTACGCAACTGCTCTTGTCGATTTGAAAGAATGGCATTACGACTTTTATTGTCAATACCTTGCAAGGCCGTTGCCGTTTCTAAGGCAAATTTACTATCTAGCTTTGCTTTTTCTGCTCTTTCTTTTTCAGAAATAGCCATCAAACCTGCTTCTAGTCTTGCCTTCTCATCAGCTGTTGCTTTTTCTAATAAAAGCGACAATTCTTCCTCTTTACGGGCTAAAATATTAGCCGTAAATTCCTGTAATTCTGTCATAGGCTCACCCTTAGATAATCATCATGAGGGCAATAACAAGGCCTAAGATAGCGTACATTTCAACCATCCCTGCGTAGATAGCACCTTTCATGAAGTGTTCTTCATTTTTAGCTAAGATTTGAATACCAGCTGTTGCAACGCGACCTTGAGCAATACCTGAAGTTAGACCAGTGAATCCCATTGTCAAACCAGCTGCCAATAATTTTGCCCCGGTTTGGAAATCAAGACCGCTGCCCATTTGACCAAAAATCATCAATGAAATGATCATACCGTAAAAACCTTGCGTACCTGGCAACAATTGAAGTACCAATGATTTACCAAATTTTTCAGGTTGTTCTTTTGCAAGTGCAGCTGCTGCTTCACCAGTCATACCAGTTCCTTTCGCAGAACCAGTACCAGCCATAATCATTGAGAATGCCATACCAGCTGCCGCCATCATTGTTCCGCCATTTGCAGAAGTTAAAAATTCTAAAAAGTCTTTCATGAGTTTATTTCTCCATTTTTCTTGTTTTTAAATCGGTATATTTTTCGTAAGTTTTAAGAGGTTTAAAGGCATGACCACCACCTTCGTAGAATTTACCAAAGAATTCTACAAATTGTAAGCGGATAGCATGCACATATGCACCTAGGAAGGACATTCCCATATTGAGCATTTGTAAAGCAATAATCAGAGGAATGCCTACTGTAAAGCGTGCTACGGGTGGCAATAGACCAACCACCATATTAAAGGAAGCCGCAATACTTGCTCCAGACACACTGAGGGCCATCAAACGAGTATAGCTAGCAATATCTCCGATATAAGAAGTTGCGCCGTATAATTTGTACAATCCTGAACCAATACCTAGTAGTTTATTCTTACTACCTACTGCTGTTCCAAGGATAATCATAGCCACGTTAAGAATGATTAACCATTTAGCAATATCTCCCAGTACAGCTTGTCCTGTAAAGTTTTGTAGGACTAATAAAATCACACCAACCAGTAATCCAATCCAACCCAGACCATCTGAAATCGCAGAAGGGTAATCCTTAGCTTTGAGTTGTAACTGTGTATTGACTGCCAAACCAAACAGTAACTGCACCAAACCAAAGACTACTGACAATACTAAAATTGAAATAACATCTGTCGTCGTTGATAGCACATGGAAAGGTAATTCTACTCCAAAGAAGGAACCAAAGAAGAGCCCCCATAAAATAGTTGGATAGGATAAAATGTGAAACAGTTTATAGTTCTTTCTCGCACTTTTAGACGCTTTTGTCTTATTCAACAAATACCAGGTTCCGAACCATAATAATAAACCATATCCCACATCAGCAGCCATCATTCCAAAGAATACCGCATAAAACGGAGCCAAAAGAGGCGTTGGGTCAACCTCAGAATACTTAGGCAGACTATACATCTCAGTTAATGCTTCGAAAGGTTCAACAAGCGGATGATTGACTAATTGCGTTGGAATCTCTTGTTCAGAAACCTCAGTATTATCAACCAAACTGATGTAAGTGCCTTCCGGCAAAGTCTCTGCTAACAGCTCTTTCAAGTGAGAGATATCATCTTCTCTGACCCAGCCAGATAAACCAACCAATTCTTGACCAGATGCCAATAATTGCTCAGCACGAAGGCGTTCTTTTTGATTGTAAAGGTCTTCTTCTAAGAACATCAAATCTGCATAATCTTGACTGAGAGCCTTTAATTTAGTAGCACCTGCTTTTTGTTCAGCTAATAATTCAGAACGCTCAATCTTGAAATCTTCCAATTGCTCGGCAGGTAATTTTCCAAACGGAAAATCAAACTGATCAAAGTGAAGAGTGTCCAAAAACTCCTTGAGCTCATGCTTAGCAGAACGATCCGCATAAACCACCAATCCTTGTTCTAAATCATTTTGGAACAGACGCTCCACATAGAAATCGTCACGCGCCAAAAGTTGATTTAGCTTTTCTTGATTGGGATCCTCAGGCAAAGTCCCTATGATAGCATAAGTTGCCTTCAATGCTCTGCGATCTTTTTTCAAAAAGGAAAGTGTCTTCCACTTATTGGCAAGCTCGATATTTTCATCCAAATCCGCCAATTGCTTCTGTAGTAAAGTTTCCTTTTGCTGAAGAGCCAGAACTTGTCCTAAAAGGTCACGTTCTCTTACCTCTGTCATTTTTTTGGCAAAAGCTTGTGCAGTTAAATGGAAACGGTCACTCCAAATTTTTTTAGGGGTGACAGCTTTCAAATAAGTCTGAGCCTGCGCTACTTGAGCTAATTCTGTCTCCAGGGACTGTATTTGAGTTGTTAACTCACTCAATGTATTGTCCCCATAACGCATATCCTCTACCGCAGCCGGCTCGAAAGCTTGAAATTCTTGGACGGATTTTAAAAGTTCACCTCTCGTCTGATAATCCGTCAGAATGAGAAGTTTTTGCATTTTAGATACCGCCATACCGCGTCTTTACCTCCTCTAAAATGCTAGCAATAAGCTCAGCTTCTTTCTGAGCAACCTTATCTGTTAATCTCGCAACTTCTTCTGAAATCTGTTGCTGAGATGCCGTTTCTTTTTGGGCAATTTCGCCAGTCAACTGAGACTCTTTAGCTTTTTGATATGCTAAAATCGCTTTGCCACTAGCTTCTGCCGCAGCTGCTAAATCTTGGTCTGTCTTGTGACTAAGGGCTGAAATTGCCTCCTCATGCTCTCTTAGACGATCTGAAATTTTTCCTTCGACCTCTAAAATAGCTTGTGATGCAAGACTCATAGTCCACCTCCTTAGGAATTATCATAGCACTTTTTTCACAAAAGGTCACGTTTTTTCATCAGGGAAAATAACCAAAAAACCTTATAATAACAATATATTTACCGCTTTCTTCCTATATATAAGAACCCTAAATTTGGGGGTTTTAAATTTTTTATGTTATACTTAATTTATCCTATATTTGAAAAGGCTTTCTATGACAAGTTCTCTCACTACAAAGATTTCTGCCTACTTACCTAGTATGACAAGTTTGGAGCGTAGTATTGCAGATTATTTTATTTCTCAGCAACTTACGGAGTACGATTTAGCGACGACGCAAATTACTCAGACTTTACATATTTCTCAGGCAACTTTGACACGTTTCGCTAAAAAATGTGGCTTTAAAGGCTATCGTGAATTTGTCTTTGAATACCTCAATAGTCAGAAATCAGATAAAAAAGATTTTGAGATTTTTCATTGGGATTTAACCAAACGTGTCATGCTTGATTACCATGAACTTATCCAACAGTCCCATGATTTGGTTGATGAGGAGCAACTGCAAGCCATCGCTGAAATGTTGGAAAAAGCAGATCGGGTTTACTTTTATGGAAAGGGAAGCTCTGCCCTTGTTGCCCAAGAATTAAAGCTTCGACTCATGAGATTGGGACTCATTTGTGATGCTATTAGTACCACTGAGAGCATGATTTGGAATACTAATAGTCTGACTAAAAACTGTCTCGTCATTGGATTTTCACTGTCGGGAAAAACACACTCTGTGTTATCCAGTCTTGAAAAAGCTCATGATAAAGGAGCACAGACAGTTCTCATCACGACAGCAAATTTTGAGCATAAACCAAGTTTTACAGATGTTGTTCGTGTCGCCTCTACGCACCATTTGGACTATGGTAATCGGATTTCACCACAATTTCCAATGCTGGTCATAGTTGATATTCTCTACGCCTACTTCTTAGAAATAAACAAAGCAAAGAAAGAACAAATTTTCAAAGGAACAATTATTAAATCATAAAAAAATCCTAATACTTCTATTTCAAGGTAAGTATTAGGATTTTTTAATTATCTGACTTGTCCACGTTTGTATGAATTGTTATAAACTTTATAGTCATGATCATGAAGCACTTCTGCTGCATCAGCTAACCAATTGGTATTACGAATCAGACCTCGTCCAACTTGAATCAAGTCTGCTTGGCCATTTTGTAAAATATACTCACAGAGTTCTGGGCTATTAAGAAGCCCAACCGCAGTAACTGGAATTGTGACAACTTCCTTGATTTTTGCTGAAAATCCTGCTTGGTATCCACCGTAAATTGGGATATTAGGGCGGATTGGTAAGAGACCTCCTGTCGAAATATCCAGCGCTGCAACCCCTAACTTTTCTAACCACTTCGAAATGTGTTGGTAATCTTCAAGTGTATTTCCAGCTTCATCGTATGATGTCACAGATAGGCGGACCCAGATAGGTTTTGAAAAGACTTTTCTAATCTCTTCAACGATTTCTTTTAGGAGGCGGAAGCGATTTTCCAAAGAACCACCATAGGCATCCGTACGTTGGTTTGTCATTGGTTCTAAAAATTGGTTAATGAGGTAACCATGAGCTCCATGAAGTTCAATCATGTCATAACCTGCTTGGTCGGCACGAATCGCTGACGCAACAAAGGCAGCTTTAATACGTTTGATATCAGCAAGGGTCATCTCTTGAGGAGCGTTGTAGCTATCGTCAAAAGGAATGGCACTTGGAGCATAGGGTGTTGGTGCATCCGCAGACTTACGGCCACCATGCCCCAACTGAACACCCACTTTAGCTCCAAAAGCATGCAGTTCAGCAACTAATGCTGATAGTGCGTCCTTTTGGTCATCATTCCAAAGCCCTAAATCATGCTTCGTTAGACGTCCATCTGGTTCAATAGCTGTCGCTTCTTGAATGATAAGGCCAACCCCTCCTATAGCACGCGCACCGTAGTGAGCATGGTGAAAAGCAGTAGGAAGACCATCTTCTGCTTTAACCTCGTACATACACATTGGGGGCATGACCACACGATTTTTTAGCGATAGACCAGCTAGTTCAACTGGTGACAATAACATTGACATAGCAACCTCCTTTTCACGTCAGTAAGCCCAACAGATACTTACCTTATTATTGCCGTTATTGTAGCAAAAAATGCCAGTATTGTCATAAAAGAAAAATGAGAGTGGGACAAAAATCCAGTGGATGTTTTAGGTGGACACTTGAAAATGAAGAGGTGTCCAGTTGTAGACCTCCAATCAACCACTGCGGTGATCTGTTATTACTATACAAAAAGAGAAGGTTGAGATATTTTATCCCAACCTCATTATTTTGGCTCTATAATTTCTGTAGTGGAATGAGTAAATCCCACTACTGTTGACAATAAGTCATTATTTTTAACAAGTTAAAACACAACTTCCCGTCAGAAAATCATAGACCAAATCATTTACTTTGACGTGCATAGCATCGTGTCCATAATCTGGTAAGATATAGTGTGATTTCTCTGTTGTCAATCGATTGTAAATGGCAAATTGAGTTGATGGTGGGCAAATATCATCTTCCAATCCTGTTATAAAAAGAACAGGACACGTGATACGATGAGCGAAATTTTTCACATCCATGTAAGATAGAGTATCTAGCACCGCTTTTTCAGTTTCATGGAAAGGATCTGAATATTTAAAATATCGGAAAAATTCATCGTAAGGCTCCGTTGTCAACCCTAATTCTAAGATACGCTTAAAATCAGATAAAAACGGATAGATACTAGCGGTTTTTGTGATTTTGGGTGACAAAGCTGACGCAATAAGGGCTAAAGCACCTCCTTGAGAAGCTCCGTAACTGTATAATTGTTGTTCATCTACCCATTCAAAATCAGCCACGATATCAATCAGTTTCACAATTGAGCGATAAACATCTACAAAGAATAACTCTTTAGGACCGTCTAACATCCCACGAATCACTTGCCCTTTAACCGTAATTCCCGAGTAATCTCCCACATCACGTGACTGCCCTGCTTGTCCAGGAACATCCATAAAGACCGCTCCCATACCTTCTGCAGTATATTTGAGCCCTTCTGTCCAGTCGGGGCTTTTACCTTGATAACCGTGGAAATAAAAGACTACAGGACAAGAGGTGACCCCTTTAGGAAAGAGGCATTTAGAATAAATGGTAGACCCTTTTGGCGAAGGAAATCTCAACTCATAACAATCAACTGATTTGAGACCAAAGTCTTTCTCAGTTAACTCATAGTCTGGTACTGACGTTTCTAACAAAAGACTATTCCAAAACTCATCGAAATCTGCAGGAATCTCATCACGACCTTTATAGGTTTTCATCTCCTGCAAAGTCATCGTATCCTTCATCACTTTTCCTCCAATTTACTCATGAAGTGGTAATATGCACCTAACATACCTGCATCATTTTGGTGTCTGGCAAAGGCTAATCGTGTCTTTTCAGCAATACTTGAAACCAAAACTTCCTTGAGCATTGCCTCTAATTCAGGCCGCAAGTAATCTTCTTGAGCCATGATACCACCACCCAAAATAACCACCTCAGGATTGACCACATAACAAATACTAGCAATCCCTAAAGCAAGATTTTTAACGAGTTGTGAAATAGCAGAGCGACAAATGTCATTGCCTGATCTAGCTTCTGTAAAAACACGACGTCCATTCCAATCACTAACATCATCACCTGTAGCTTCCGCAACTGTTTTAACTAGAGCAGTCGTTGAGGCAATATCTTGAAAAGCTCCATTTGGCAGAGGAATATAGCCAACTTCACAGGCTGAATAAGATGACCCATGGAAAATCTGTCCACCCTGAATGAGACAGCCTCCGATACCTGTTCCAATTGTTAAGCAAAGTGATAATGAACTTCCCTTTCCAGCTCCAGAAATACTTTCTGCTAGACCAGCACAGTTTACATCATTTTCAATTTCACAAGGAAGATTAAAGCGCTCTTCAATGACTTTTTTAAACTGAGTTCCCGCATAATTTGGGATTTGAGGACCTGCGTAGAAAATTTCTCCTTTAACAGGGTCAACCATCCCCGCGGAAGAAATAGCAACTCCCTTTAGCTCTGCCTTTTCTTTAAAAGATACAACGAGTGAACAAACAAGTTCTAAGATGTGAGGTCCACCCAAATGAGCTTCAGTTGGCGTTTCATGACGTTCAATGATGCTACCAGTATCATCAATCAAGCCATACTTGACAGCCGTTCCCCCAATGTCAATCGCTAAAGTAACCATAGCTACCTCCTAGCAAAAACGTTCCTTAGCCGCACGAATAAGACTAGCTGCCTCTTCTACCACCACTTGATCTTCTTCAGTTAACGGGCTAAGTGGCAAGCGAACAGAACCCAGATTTAGACCATCATTAATAGCCATAACACCTTTGATAACAGCATACATATGACCTTTACCAGAACAAAGTTTAGCGATAATAGCATTGATAGCGTATTGAAGATCTTTAGCAGTTTCTAAATCTTTCTCAGCAATTAACTCATTAAGTTTCAAGAAAAGTTCAGGCATAACACCATAAGTACCACCAATACCACCAGCAGCCCCCATCAAACGACCACCTAAGAATTGTTCGTCTGGACCATTGAACACAAGATGGCCATCACCTGCAATAGCATTAAAAGTCTCAATATCTTGGACAGGCATTGATGAATTTTTAACACCAATAACACGTGGATTTTTCAACATTTCACGGTAAAGACTTGGAGTTAAGGCAATTCCTGCTAACTGTGGAATATTGTAAATGACAAAATCAGTATTTGGAGCAGCACTTGAGATTGCATTCCAATAGTTTGCTACTGAGGCTTCTGGTAGGCGGAAATAGATTGGTGGAATAGCTGCAATCGCATCAACTCCAAGACTTTCTGCATGAGCTGCTAGTTCCATACTATCTTTCGTATTATTGCAAGCAACATGGGCAATAATGGTTAATTTCCCTTCCGCCACTGCCATCACTTCTTCAAGAACTAATTTACGATCCGCAACACTTTGATAAATACATTCCCCGGAAGAACCATTCACATAAAGTCCCTTAACACCTTTATCAATAAAATATTGTGTCAAAGCACGTACGCCTTCTGGACTGATTTCACCAACTTCATCATAACAAGCGTAGAAAGCTGGAATGACGCCCTCATATTTTTCGAGATTTTTCATTATTTTATTTTCTCCAATTTTCTAAATCATAGGATATCTATTCAAGAACTGTTCAATCATATGATAAACACTTCGGCATTATGTTATCCTTTTTTCAATTAAGTAAAGATGCCCATAAACTAAGCCAGCATATCCTCCTAGACTCAAGAGTGACAAACCTATCAATAAGGTAAATCCTGAATAGAAAAGAATAAATAGGATACCCAATAAGACTGTCATCGTGATTAGAGTTACTGGTAAATGAATGCCAGCCAGTAAAAATGAGCGTTTAAGGGTTTCTTTGATTGGTAGTTCTACCCTTGTTTCTAAAGGGTAAACTATAAGAAAAGTCATGGCCACAAGGAACAAGATGCTAAAACTTAACACTTTAATAAGCTGCGCAACCAGCATTTCTTGACCTAAAAGGAGGACAATATCAAGAAAGCATACGGCAATCAAGAACAATTCTATTAATCCTAAGATAAATCCTTTTTTACTTTTAAACTCCTGCAAATAAGTTCTAACCACTGCTAATTGCGCGCTTTGGCGCCTCTTAACTAAGGTCACATAGAGACTACGTTTGGCCATACCAATTGTAAATACAGGTAAGCAAGTTAAGATGAAAATCACGTTAACCAAAAACAAATCATAGATAAGATAAGGGCACAGATACGCACAAAGGCATTGTCTAGCCCAAAAATCGTTTTGATGATGCTCGTTGATGTTTTTTTCATCTTTACCTCCTATATTTTCAATTAATCAATTAAAACCTTAATTACGCACTTTTTAACGGCTCTTAAATGCTCTTTAAAAAGATTTGGTCGATGAGGTTCTTCAGGAAAGAACAAAGTGGCATAACCATCAACAAGGTCAAAATCATAGCTTCGTTTACAAGAAACAAAACCGATGTCTCTGTCCTTATCAAAGTCAACCAATTCTACCTTTTCTCCAGAACCATAACGAATGAGTTCTTCACCTTCAATAATAAGGTGACAATCTAGGTACTTTTCGTGGTATTCAAAACGATTTTCTAAACTATCATCCAATATATTTTCTTGAATAAAGAAAAAAGCATTTTTATCATCAATATCATAAGTACCTACTGTCAATTTGCTGACATCATTTTCCTCAAGGTAAGTTAACGCCTTATCCAAATTGGGATGAATACCTTTGTAGAGTCCAAGATTTTTGATGTGGTCGTAAATCATTTTTAACTCCTCGTACTGTATATATCCTAATAATTTAGACAGTAGAAATATCTTCTATGAGATAGTCCTGCTGTCTAATTAAACTATTTTACAATTTCTGAAAGTTTTACCTTTCTATCTTCATTAATTGATAAAGTACACGCATCTGCTGTCGCAATGGCTTCTAGAGCAGCCTCACCTGTTAACAATTTAATAAATTCCTCTGACACCGTTTTTCCCTCCATAATACCATGTAGATACTGCATTTCTTTTGCAATAATAGAAGATAACCACATAGGAGTACGTTTTCCTGGCTTACCGTAAGCAATTGCTCCATCCATTTCAGTACTATGATAAATTCTTGTACGATCATCATCCTCTTCTTGAGTTTCATGTACCAAGAAATAGGTTTCTTCACCATTAACTTTTAGCGTGCCTCGGCAATTAAACATATCAATTTTAATAGCACCTTTAGTTCCTTGGATAAGTACATAATGTTCTCCCCAACGATATGCTGATCCCCATTCTAAAAGTGCAAACCGTTTTCCTGAAAACTCCATGTTTACAAAAATCATATCATCTTCATCACCAAAATTCTCACCTTTATGTGCAACATTTCCACCAGTCATTGTAACTGTTTCTGGCATACCACCCATTAAAAATTGGACACAATCTAATTCATGAATATGGTGATAAAGATGTCCACCTGATTTTTCACGAATTTTTTTCCAAGAAATCGTTTCTTGTTCTTCTTCCCAACCATTCCGAGCAGTATGGCAATAAAGAATATCACCAATGACGCCATCATTGATCAATTCTTTAGCGTGGTGAACACCGTTGAAGAAATTCATAATATGTCCAGCCATAAAGGTTACACCACACTTTTTACAAGTATCAACCATCTCACGACAATCTTGATAGGATAAAGCAATAGGCTTTTCACAAAAGACGTGTTTCCCATTTTGTGCTGCTTTAATAACTGGTTCTTTATGTAAATTATTAGGAGTCGCGACAATAATACAATCAACATCTGCACTAGATACCAATTCATCTAGCGAGCTTGCTACACGAGCACCTAATTCTTCACCAATAGCTATTGCATTTTCAGGGTCATAAACAACTGTAATTTCTGCTCCCTCATTTGTTGTTAGTGCTCTTGCTAATTCTGCACCAAAATAACCTGTACCAACTACTCCATATTTAATCATAATTATCTTCTTTCTATCTAGTAATATCAGTTATATCTAAATCAATATACTGTACAACATTTGTTAAATGTAGCTCACTACGTGACCATGAATCGTATTTTTCGAATAAAACCCCTATCTTATGATTAGGTAGTTCTGTTAGAGAAGAATAAGCATATCCATATTTGGGTAAATCAACATTATAACTATATTTCCAATCAATTGAATAATCTTCTGGGTTAACTAAACCAACATTTAGTTGACCTCCTTTACGCCCATCTGTAGCATTGGATGTACTCAAAATAATAGCCTCTTTACCATCAACTAACTGTGAATACTTAATAGCAGATACCTGTGTACCATAATTAGTCTGCGTAATATTATCAAGATAGGAAGTCTCAGACCAACTTTCTCCGGAATCATAGCTTGTCATATAGGCAATTTTACCGGTAGTTGTTCTAAAGAATGTCCTAATAATCCCTTCACCAAGTTCTACCATTTGAGCTTCTGCTGTAGCATTTGTAAAGGGAATTTTAGCTGAAACCTTCTTCCATGTTTGCCCTGCATCTTCTGTAATAAGATATGTCAATTCTCCGCTAGTATATGTTGCAAAAATAATACGGTTACTGTTACTTAACGCCAAACCTTGCCCAGGACTTAGGTATGTCGCATTGTGATTAACTCCTAAAAACGGTGGTAACAACTTAAAGTCACTCCATGTTTGCCCACTATTATCACTCGTAGATACCCCGATATAATTGGTTGGAGATACTTTGAACAAACTATCTTTATAAAAAATATTCATTGGTATCTGTACACCATTTTTCACTTCTTGTAAAGATTCACCTTCAAATCTTACAGAATACTGTTCTTGCATTAATGGAGAACCAGCTTCGCTAATTTCATACTTAGCGTTTAAACTATATTGCGTCGGATTTCCTGTTCTATCATCATAAATGACTCCATCTTCACGGACTGTATAATTATAACTACTTTCTCCTTCTTTTTTCAACTTTAAATAATAATTTCCAGAAATTTCTTTGTATCCTGAATCAGATTTATCAGCATTTCTATTTCCTATCCCAGCCGGCATCACATCTGCAAGTAAAATGACTTTACCTGTTGCTTTATCTTCTGCTATTGCTGAATCAATGAATGATGCGCTTCCCGAAATTTGTAAATTTTTAGCATTTCCCGTACGTGGCCATTCAACCAATTGCTCTTCATAGTCATGAAACTTCATTGCAAAAATAGGGTCTGACCACGTTTCACCATTATCAACACTATATGATGTCGCTATATTTATTTTACTCTTAGAGTCATGAGTTCCTCCATAACGAGCATCAATACTAGCTAACACAGTTCCATTACTCAAAGTATAGAGAGCCGGTATGCGGAAATAATTAGCTTGAGTTGTATCACCAGATTGAAAAATAAGTTTCGCAGGAGAATTATGTGATATTTCCTTAATTTCCTCATAACTAAGCGAACGATTATATAAGGATAAATCTGCTATTGTACCAACCATTCCAAAATGGTATTTTCCTTCTCTATTTACACCTCCCAAAGAAATATTATCCTGCCCCTCAATACTTGAAATCGGGATATAATTATCTACATATTCTGTAAAAATTTTTGTTCCATTAACAAACATACTATAGCTTTTATTAGTGGCATCACTAACAAATACTACTGTATTTTCAACAGCTATTCCTTTGTGCTCTCCCCAAATAGAAGCTGGGCGAGAAAATAAATAATTTATTCCTTTACCAGCATCACGGACTTCAATACCTATTTCACCATTATCTCGCATAAAAATTGAAAAATAATTATTTTTATATCCACGACTACTATTTGAAATTCCTATAAGGCTTTGCAATGCATTAGGTTTATTAGATGCGAACTTTACAACTATGCTTTGACTATCAGATTTGAATTTATCAAGAGTACCCGTAGTAATATCAATGCCTTGGCTATTTAACTCAACTTTTCCAGAGTGATATACTGAATCTTGAATTAATTGACTTGCACCAAAATCAACTGCACTAACAGTTAGCGGAATACTTAATAGCAATGTTATCGCTATTAAAGCAATCCCAATAGAACTAATGAAGTTCTTTTTTTGCGTATTGACCATATTGACCTCCTTATTTAGTAGCCCCTTCTGATAGGCCACCAGCAATTTTATTTTGAATAATTGAAAAGAAAATAATTGATGGTAATACAACAATTACTGATGCCGCCATCATATCTCCCCAGTCTAAAATTTCTGAACCATTTAACGATCTAAGCGCAACGGCAACAGTCATTTTACTTGTATCATTAATTAAAATCAGTGCATACAAAAATTCATTCCATGCATTTATAAAGGTATAAATCGCTGTTGCAACTATACCAGGTGCAACAATTGGAAGAACTACTTGATAAAATGTAACAAATTTATTTGCTCCATCAATTCTAGCTGCCTCTTCGATTCCTATAGGCACCGTTTGGAAAAATCCTACTAAAAGCCATACTGCATAAGGAACACTAAAAGAAAGATAAATCATTGATAGTCCCCACAAACTGTTCGACAATCCCATCTTTGCAACTGCAATTGAATAGGGAATTGCTAAAAGAATAGGAGGAAAAATATAAGTTGTTACAAGCAGTTTTGACATAATGGCACCTAACTTCGGAAAAAAACGTACTATTCCATAGGCTGCCATTGAAGAAACAATCGTTGCAACTACTGTCGAACCTAAAGAAATTAATAAACTATTTTTTATATTGGCTAAAAAATTCAAATCATTGATAACATGTGTAAAATAATCTAAAGTAAATTCTTTTGGAAAAAATCTTGTTGGAAATTGTGTTAATTCTCCTTTACCCTTTATTGATGAAAGTATAATCCACAAAAGAGGAAATATTGCAATTACTGTAGCCGTAATCAATATAAGGTGAGAACCAATATCTAAAAATAAGCTATTTTTTTTGTGCATTCTATCTTCCCTCTCTCTCCCATTTGCTAATTACTTTAAAGTAAATAAAACATATACTTAGTAAGAAAATAAATAGCAATACTGTAACAGCTGATGCTCGTCCTAAAAGTTTGGTTCCCCAACCTAGATTATAAGCAAAAATAGGTAAAGTCATTGTTGCATTAGAGGGTCCTCCGCCCGTAATAAGATAAATAATATCAAAATTATTAAAAATCCAAACGGTTCTCAATACTACTAATAGTCCAACTACTACCTTAATATGTGGAAAGGTTATATAACGAAAGACTTGCCAAGAAGATGCCCCATCAATTCTAGCTGCTTCAAACTGTTCTTCTGGTACAGTTTGTAATGCTGACAATACATTAACCATAATCATTGGAGCACCAAACCAAATATTGATAAATACCAAACAAATAAATGCCCATGTTCTATCTGTTAAAAATGAAGGAGCTACTTCCATAAAACCGAGTTTTACTAAAACATTTGGCAAATAACCGTATACTCCATTCAAAATCCATTGCCATGAGAAGGCAATGACTATTGTAGGAAAGGCCCACGGTACAATCAATAATGTACGATAGAACTTTTTTAAATGCTTCACTCTATGAAGTGATAAAGCTAAAATAAATCCAACTAGAACCTGTCCACTAAGTGAAAGTATCGTCCACTTTAGTGAGTTAAAGAATGCATTAAAGAAATTAGAATCTTGTAAAACTGCAACATAGTTATCAAAGCCAACAAACTTATAATTAGGCATAATCAAGTTTTTATTTGTAAAACTATAAAAAATACTTGAAAAAAATGGATAAATAAATAATACACCTACAATAATCATAGCTGGCAAAACAAAGACCCAACGTGTCAAATTTCGTTTTTCCAAGGCACTCTTTCTCCTTTCTCTATAAATAAGGTTAAGGAGCCATTCCTTAGCCCATCAAATTAACTACTTATCTATTTCAACAATCACTGTTTCAAATAAATCATTAAGTTGTTTTTCTGCTGCTTTCGCTGCTTTCATAGGATCTGTTCCATTTGTAATGATGTCTTGGAACATTTGCTCAATGATATGTTGATTAGTTAGCATACCTGCTTGTACACTTGGTCCATTTTCATAACCAATTGCCGTTCCAGAGGCCACAGCCTTCAAAATAACTTCCTCAGCATGTTGGAATTTTTTGCGTGTCTCATTTGATTTATACTCATCTGTATCTGATACTCCACTAAATGCTGGAAGCATGCCAACTGGTGTAGAATCAAGGAATTCGAGATAATTATCTTCTTCAAAAAGATATTCCATAAATGCTTTTGCTACTTCTGGATATTTTGAATTTTTCCAAACTACCATCGGAATATTAGAAGTTTCAATACCATAATCCTTATCAGATTCTTTTACCTTAGGCATTGGATAGGCATCAATAGAATCTAATAATTGCGGACTATTTGCTTCCACACCTCCAATATGGAAACCTGAATTAAAATCAAAAGCTGTCTGACCTTGGTAGAACAAAGTTGCCTGTTGTAGGACATTAAAATTTAATGAATCCTGTGGAGAAATTTCTTTATACATTTTCACCCAATATTTAATGCCTTCTTGTGCCAAATCACTCGTTAAGTCTGCTTTAAGATCCTTGGTTAATAAACTTCCACCTGCACTACGTACATAAAAATTCAAAAATCGGGTTCCCATTAAATCATTAGTTCCAAAAGGTACTGATACACCATATACTCCTGATTCTTTTAGTTTCTTACTTGCTTCGTACAAATCATCCCATGTTTTTGGCACTTCTAGACCATGCTTTTTTAACAAATCGGTACGAACCCACATAACTTGGGCATGTGAGTAAAGAGGTACTGAATAATAGTTATCCCCAACCTTTGCTTCATTAAGCGCTGTCTCATTAAACTTACTTGCCCCTAACTTATCAATTGTATCATTGAGAGGAACTACTGCATCAGCATTTACCATTTCCATAACTTGATTAGGTAGGGCGGTGCTAATATCTGGGACATTCCCATTTGCTAAACCAGTAGTCCATTTAGTATAAAAGTCACTCCATGAAAAAGTTTCAATCTTAATTTTTACTTTGGGATGTTCTTCCATAAATTCTTCTGCTGATTTTTGAATACTCTCAAGTCGTGGACCTTGTGTAAAAGAATGCCACATAACTATATCTCCAGATAGTTCTCCAGAACCAGTATCAGCTGCTTTTTCAGTTTTTCCTCCACCTCCACAAGCGGCCAGTGATAGGACGGCTGCTCCTGTAAAGAGAGACATAAGCGTTTTCTTAAGTTTCATATCCTTAACTCCTTTTGTTAGTGATAATAGTTTATATGACGGTTATAATAACTGCCTCTTTAATCTTCAGCTAATGCCTTGATAAAGCGACTCGCGATTTCCTTAGGACGTGTAATAGCGCCACCAATAACAATCCCCGCTGGATTCTGTGTTTTGATTAGTTTCGCATCCTCAGGTGAATGAATCTTACCCTCAGCAATAACATCTAGACCCGCTGTTACCAAGCGATGTACTAAATCAACATCAGGCCCATCTGCTTGACGGCTATAAGATGTATATCCCGAAAGCGTTGTGCCTACAAAATCAACACCCGCTTCAGCCGCCAAAGCCCCTTCTTCAAATGTTGAAATATCTGCCATCAATAGTTGATCTGGATACTTTTCCTTAACTTGGCGAATAAATTCTACTACTGTTAGTCCATCATGACGTGGTCTTTGTGTACAATCTAGGGCAATAACTGCAATATTTAACTTGGCTAACTCGTCCACCTCAGCCATTGTCGGTGTGATGAATGGCTCTTCTGGAGGATAGTCTTTTTTGATAATACCGATAATCGGTAAATCTGTGATTTCTTGAATTTCTTTGATGTCACGGACTGAATTGGCTCTAATACCGACTGCACCTGCCTGTTCAGCAGCAAGGGCTAGCAAAGGGATAACCCCTCCTTTTTCAGTATAAAGAGGCTCACCTGGTAACGCTTGGCAAGAAACAATAATCCCTGACCGTATCATCCCTAGAAATTCTTCTTTTGTGATACGTTGTGACATAGTTTCTCCTTTTTAGAAAATTTGTATTGGTACCGCTTACATTTTTATTATAACCAATACACAATTTACTTCAACCCTTTTCCCCTATTTAGAATAAGCATTCAGAAGATAAAAGTAAAATAGAAAATCCATTCAGAAATGCAAAACAAGCTAAGACATCAATCTTAACTTGTTCTGTATTTCTATAAAGAGACTCTGTCTCTTATTTTTCCTGATAAGGATATCCCAAATGTTCATAGGCTTTAGCTGTGGCAACCCGTCCTGTCCGTGTCCTCATAATAAACCCTTTTTGAATGAGGTAGGGCTCGTACATGTCTTCTACGGTATCACGTTCTTCTGCAATATTAACTGATAACGTCCCTAGACCAACAGGACCTCCGCCGTATGTTTCAATCATGGTACGCAAAATTTTCTGGTCAACGTAATCCAAACCTTCATGGTCAACATCTAACATATTGAGAGCCTTATCGGTCATTTGGTCATCAATTAAACCATCACCCATAATTTGAGCAAAGTCACGCACGCGTTTCAACAGACGATTAGCTATACGAGGCGTCCCTCGGCTACGTCTAGCCAACTCGATTGCGGCCTCATGTGTAATTTCCGCCTCAAAAATATCAGCCGTACGTTCTACTATTTCCGCCAAATCATCCAACTCATAATACTCCATGTGACCACTAATCCCAAAGCGAGCACGCAAAGGGTTGGAAAGCATCCCTGCCCGAGTCGTCGCCCCAATTAGCGTGAACGGTGGCAAATCAAGGTGAACACTTCGGCTAGTCTCGCCGGAACCAATCATGATGTCGATGTAAAAATCTTCCATAGCACTATAAAGCACTTCTTCAACCGCCATCGGCATCCGGTGGATTTCATCAATAAAAAGGACATCACCAGGCTCAAGATCATTCAAAATCGCCACCAAATCCCCGGCTTTTTCAATAATAGGACCCGAAGTTTGCTTGAGATTAACGCCAAGTTCATTGGCAATCACAAAAGCCATCGTCGTCTTACCAAGACCAGGAGGCCCAAAAAGAAGAACATGGTCCAAGGCCTCATCACGCAATTTAGCAGCCTCTATAAAGATCGAAAGCTGGTCTTTAACCTTATCTTGACCGATATATTCCCTAAAATATTGCGGGCGAAGCGTGCGCTCAACAGCCGCTTCATCTCCCATTGTTTCTGCATCTAAAAATCTTGTCATAACAGTATTTTATCACTTCGGTAGTTAAAAATAAAGGCAGAGCATTGGCACGAAAAGGACTCTTATTTGATTGATATCGACATTTAGCGTTTATGGAGTCACTACTATAATTTTTCCAAACTATATTATCAAAATAGAAGTTCTTCTGAAAGGTCAACTCTGTCATTTGATCATAAAAGAACCACTTACAAGGAATCAGGTCAAATCAGTGTTCTAATTCCTTATAAATGGCTCTTTTCAAAAAATTTTAGACAAATTTACCCAATCGTCTTAATGCTAAAATGTCTACGCATACGTTTCTTGTCAAGCTGTCCCAAACGATAGTCAACACTTCTATCCCAAACCGTTACATCACGTAAAGAAGAATTTCCTTTCACACATCTCGTTTCACGAGATTTTAACAGAATCACCTCTTCAGTGAGCGTATCAGGTGACGAAATCCAAATCAACTGTGGAATAAAGGTTTTGTTGGTAATCATAAGTTGCATGTTTATTCTCCTTGTAAAATATTGAATTCTAAAATAAAATCTATATTACCCTATGCGCCACCAATCTATATCCCCACATAAAGCAATGATATTTGCAATAAATAAAGTTGTTGTAAATAGATAAAATTTATATTTTGACATTGTTTTTTCCTAACACTTTCTATGTTTTATTTACAATATAAATTATATGGCAAATAACATAAAAACAACATGACAAAGATGTCATGTTGAATATAATTATGAAAAAATACTTTAAGTATTCAATTTTTCTTAACTTTAAGGGATTTTTGCTACTCTCATAAATTATGTTTTTCCAAATCTTTTATCCATTCTTCTTCTATTTTACTAGCTAAATGATCATCCCCAGTCATTGTCGCAAACATCAGAGCTTGACTATAATAATATTTAGCTTTCCTTTCATCTCTAGAATAGAACAGAGCATACTCCCACTCTAATATATTATAAAGTGGCATCTTTTGAAAATCCTGTATCCTCATCATCAATTCATGACTATATGATAATAACATTCGCAAAATATCGTACAGTTGCAGACGCACTGCAATCTCTGCAGACACTAATACAATATTGTTTAAAAATGACAGTTCTTCAATTTGAATAAATTTATCTTGTTTCAAAAGTTTTTCTACAAAAGCAAAATATACAGTAACATTAAATATATTACTTGTAAATCCTGAAGCAATCGAACACATAAAATACAAATCAATTAAGGCTAAATCATTGATATTATAGACTTTCTTTTTCTTAGCTTGTTCAAAATAATCTTGTAAAACATCCGTTCCAAAATCTATATTACCACTATTAAAAACTTCAAATCGAGACTGAATAATATCAATTGTAACCTGTTCAGCTTCTGGCAACTTATCATAATATTCCTCAAAAATCTCATCAAATTGCTCTTCGCGAACTTTTAAGCGCTCTTCGTCTAGATAAGTGGGAGTTCTTAATATCAGGTACTTTAACTCCTTATATCTCTTGGGCAATTCTAAGTTTTCTCCATCTGTGAGACTTCCCACAGTCACCCCTAATTGTTGAGCAATGTATTCTACTTTTGCTAGCGTTGGAATAGATTGCCCACTTTCAATACGCGCTAATTGTCTAATAGACAACTCTGTTTCATCACCACAAAACTCTTCCCGAGTAATATGCAAACCTTCACGTAAATCTCTTACTTTTTGACCAAAACCGCTTAACATCTCATTTTCTCCACATATTTATTATATACATTGTATCAAATTTCAGCATAATTTTTTCGATAATGAGCAGATTTTATGTAATCTTATGGTTATCTTAAGATTATCTTAATATTTCTTGAGGAATATCATCACCTAAGAAAATTGAACGAAAAAAGAGCTGGGTTTGACAGCTCCCTTATTACTATTAATTTAACCCTAGTCTCTCAAAAATTTCATCGACCCGCTTGGTGTAGTAGACTGGGTTAAAGAGTTCGTCAATCTCGTCTTGAGTGAGTTTTTCAGTGACCTTCTCGTCTGCTTCGAGAAGCGGTTTGAAGTCCACCTGGTTGTCCCATGAGTAGGCTGTTTTTGGCTGTACCAAGTCATAAGCCTCCTCACGCGTCATGCCTTTTTCAATGAGTTTTAACATGACACGTTGGCTATAAATCAAGCCAAAAGTAGAATTCATATTGCGAATCATATTTTCTGGGAAGACCGTCAAATTCTTGACGATATTGCCAAAACGGTTGAGCATGTAGTTGATGAGGATGGTCGTGTCTGGTGTGATGATACGCTCCGCAGATGAGTGCGAAATATCACGCTCGTGCCAGAGCGCCACGTTCTCATAAGCCGTCACCATGTGCCCACGAATGACACGCGCAAGCCCTGTCATGTTTTCAGAACCGATTGGGTTGCGTTTGTGAGGCATAGCAGAGCTGCCTTTTTGACCTTTGGCAAAGAACTCTTCGACTTCACGTTGCTCAGATTTTTGCAGACCACGGATCTCCGTTGCCATGCGTTCAATAGATGTCGCGATGCCAGCCAGCACTGCAAAATATTCGGCATGGAGGTCACGAGGTAATACCTGCGTTGAAATTTCTTGCGGGCGGATGCCTAATTTGCCACAGACATACTCCTCGACGAATGGCGGAATGTTGGCAAAGTTGCCCACCGCACCAGAAATTTTACCAGCCTCAACACCAGCTGCTGCGCGCTCAAAACGCTCTTGGTTCCGCTTCATTTCGCTGTACCAAGTCGCGAGTTTCAAACCGAAAGTCGTTGGCTCCGCGTGCACCCCGTGGGTACGCCCCATCATGATGGTCATCTTGTGCTCTTTGGCCTTGTCAGCAACAATAGCTGTAAAGCGTTTCAAATCCTCGCGGATAATGTCGTTGGCCTGCTTGTAGAGGTAGCCGTAGGCCGTATCAACCACGTCGGTCGAGGTCAAGCCGTAGTGGACCCACTTGCGCTCTTCGCCCAAGGTCTCAGACACCGCACGGGTGAAAGCCACCACATCGTGGCGAGTCTCTTCCTCAATCTCCAAAATGCGGTCGATGTTAAAGTCCGCCTTCTCCCGAATGAGGGCCACATCTTCCTTAGGGATTTCTCCCAACTCAGCCCATGCCTCATCAGCGAGGATTTCCACCTCCAACCAAGCACGGTACTTGTTTTCTTCACTCCAAATATTCGCCATCTCAGGGCGTGAATAACGTTGTAGCATTTTGTTTGGCTCCTTTATTTCATTTTATAGATTCCAATTTGATTTAAAACATATTCATTTTTCATTTTATCAAAAGGAATTACCCAATCTTCAAATCTTCCCATAAGATTAATTTCAATATTCAAACCATTAGGTGGAATGAAATTATAATTAGGACTGATATAATATCCATACTGCGCCAATTCACTAACTTGTAGAGATTTTATACTTTCAATTCCAGATGTTCTATATTTGATATAGTCAAATATCTTGTCTTTTCCACTATGCAAAAGTATTCTTTGTAAATCAAAGTAATTTACAACCCATGTATCAACTAAATCATCTCTAGTTTCATCTTTAAAGTAGTTTATTGCCATTTCTGATAAATCATAATAGTCATCTAAAGTTACAACTACTTTGTAAACTTCTTTAATAGTTTTATTATCAATCTTCAGTCGTTCATTAACGCCCTTACTATCCGTAAATATTGCAATCTCATTATTAAGGATATATTTTTTAGCTCTTTCTGCTTGCTCTGAGGCTCCAAGTATGACACTCTTAAATCTTTGACGACGACGTTCCTCTGATACCTCTGGATTAAAAGGAACTTCCTTAAAGTCTCTTGCTTTACATTCTATTAGTAAAATCTTGTTTCCTACTTCAACAATAAAATCTTGTTCTTCTTTTTTTATAGTCTTTAAATGTAGCGAGTGATGAACATTACCAACCCCAAAGTTTGTTTCTAAAATAATTTTTAATTCTTTCTCTAGAACGTCTCCTTTGTTCTTTGATGAATTAATAAGACTCTGCTCAATATTACATAAAATATGCTCTGTTGTAGGTAAAAAGTAAGTTGAGTTTATTTTTATTCCAATAGCTCCTTCTAACACTTGTAAAGAAGAAGTTATGTACCTTAAGTCATAATTATATGGATCACTTATAAACAATTTACTATAATTAACATTCCCAAATATTTTCTGTAATTCAGAATCTGAAAATTCTCCAATATCAAGAATTAGACCGTCTGAAGTGTGCTTAACATTACAAATTATATATAAAAGTTTATCAAAATTTTGATAAATAGAAAATCCATATTTCTCATGTGCTTCACCGTCAAACATTCTAGCTATCTCGTAGTACTCCCAAATCTCTTTCCTAAAATCAAAATGGTAGTTTAGGTAACTTTGTAAAGCATCACTTCTCCCCCGTTTTACAGATTGTCCTACTTGATTATTAGATATGTTATTTTGAATAACATTTAGAAATAAAAAGAAAATTTCTAATTCATCCGAAATGATAACATTTTTATTAAGCCCCTCTTTATGCCTTATCATTAAGTACAGATACAGTTGTATCATAATCTTGAACGAATATTCAGAATGCGGATCTTGCTTTCTACACAGAATGGCAACATTCATCAGTCTGTTTAAATTATGAATTGAATAGTACGTATTATAGTACCCCACTATATAATTCAAAATATCATCAATATCTTCAATCTGGCATATATCAATCTTGATATCCTCTAAACTTTTAGTACGAATCTCTTCTCTTAGATTTTTTCCTATAAAATTTTGAATCCTATTACCAACACTTCTAAATGATGATCTTACCAGTTCATAAAATTTATTATTTTTCAATTTATATTCCAAAACTCCTCCACACTTTCCGCTTCTTCCCCCAACACCGTCACGTGTCCCATTTTGCGGTTGTGCTTTGCTTCTATTTTACCATAGAGGTGGAGGTGGGCGCTAGGGTTTTCTGCAACATAGCTTCTAGCTTGTTCTATGTGTTGGCCGAGGACATTGAGCATGACAGCTGGGGCATGAAGTTTGATGGCTGGTAATGGCTGCCCTAGCACGCCCAAGATATGGGTGTCAAACTGTGAAAAGTCACAGGCTTCGATGGAGTAATGCCCTGAGTTGTGGGGGCGTGGAGCGATTTCATTGACTAAAATCTCATCGCCTGCCACAAACATTTCCACACAGAGGGTGCCAGACAGGTTGAGCTGCTCTGCGATTTTGACTGCCATCGCCTGCGCTTTAGCGCTCAAGTCGTCTGAAATACGGGCTGGGACGATGGTTTTAGAGAGGATATTGTTGCGGTGGATATTTTCCTGAACGGGAAAGACGGTGACATCTCTGCCATTGCCAGACACGATGACGGAGATTTCCAAGTCAAAATTGACGAACTCCTCAAGGACGCACTCGGTAGCATTAGCCAGCTTGTTGGCTGCTTCAAGGTCGGCGCGAGAACGAATGACGACCTGACCGTGTCCGTCATAGCCACCTGTTGCAGTTTTGAGGACATAGTTTTTTGACAGGTCAAGATGTTCCAAATCAAGGCTAGAGGTCACCACCTTGTAAGGTGCCACAGTCACTCCAGCTTTATTGGCCAAAAAATCTTTTTCAAAAATGCGGTTTTGCGAAATACGAAGAAGGTCTGTCCCTTGCGGCAATTGACCGTCTGTTATCACGGCATCTAACGCATCCGCATCAACATTTTCAAACTCATAAGTGAGCACATCACAGCGCTCTGCCAGTTGGCGAAGAGCCTCTACATCGCTGTAAGATGCCACAATCACCTCACTCACGCGCGAAGCTGAGCAATCCGCCGCTGGGTCTAGCGTAATGACCTTGTGTCCCATATAGATAGCGGAAATGGCCATCATCTGCCCCAGTTGACCGCCTCCGATAATACCGATGGTTTTAGTTGAGTTCATCGCTCATAGCCTCCGCGATTTTTCCTTGTTCAATAGCAAAGCTGGCTAGTTGGTCTGCGATACCGCTATCTTCGATAGAGAGGATGCGCAGGGCCGTCAAAGCCGCATTGGTTGCTCCCGCTTCTCCAATGGCCATGGTTGCCACAGGCACACCTGCTGGCATCTGGACAATGGAATAGAGGGAATCGAGACCACTGAGGGCACGAGACTTAACAGGTACACCGATGACGGGTAGTGTCGTCTTAGCTGCAACCATACCAGGGAGGTGAGCTGCCCCGCCAGCACCTGCGATGATGACTTTGATACCACGACCGCGTGCTTCCTCTGCGTGCTTAAACATAAGGTCTGGGGTACGGTGGGCAGAGACGACTTTTTTCTCGTAGGGGACGCTGAATTGATCGAGGATTTCAGCAGTTTTTTGCATAGTCGCCCAGTCGGAGCTGGAGCCCATGATAATGGAAATGATTGGTTTCATTTTAATGTTCCTTTTTTCTTTTTGTCAGTTGTCTTAAGTGCTAGAGGACGCAAGCGACCGCCATCGGCGTTCCATTGCTTATTTTCGAGCCCAAAGTCTCGAAAATCCCCTGTCTCCAAGTCCAAACTGACTTGGTGACTTTCAGCACGGCGGCAACTGACCGTTTTATCTCGCTTACGCTCGTTTTTCTGATTACATTATATTTTATTTTAATGCTTTACTTCCGATGTCTGTTCGATAAAAGAGCCCCTCAGTGTTTTGGTTTGCCAGCTCAGCATAGATTTTTTCCTGTGCTGCTGGGACGGTGTCAGCTGTGGTGACTAGCATATAGACCCGACCGCCGTTAGAGAGCAGGGCTCTGCTATTGTCATCAAACTTAGCGCCTGCATAGTAGGTGATGATGTCGCCATTCGTCTTTTCTGGCAGTAGAACACCTTTTTCATAGTCAAGCGGGTAGCCATTAGAAGCAACGATAACGCCGAGAGTCACACCGTCTTCACGCCAGGTGAGGCTTGGTCTTTTCTTATCTAGGATATCGCTGATGTTTTGGGCAAAATCAGAGGTCAGGTGGGGCAGGATAATCTGGGTTTCAGGATCCCCAAAGCGAGCGTTGAACTCGATGACCTTAGGTCCATCGATGGTCAAAATCAGACCGCAGTAGAGAATGCCCAGATAAGGACGTCCTTCTGCCACCATACCTGCTAGAAGGGGCTTGATAATGGTCTCCACCGACTGAGCGATGACGGACTGAGGTAGGTGGGGAACTGGTGCATAAGCCCCCATACCACCTGTGTTGGGTCCCGTATCTCCATCGTAAGCCCGCTTATGATCTTGAGCAGTTGGCATGAGGGAAAACTCCTCACCGTTGACAAAGGCAAAGAGGGAAAATTCCTCACCATCTAGGAATTCTTCAATGACCACACGTGCACCGGAGTCACCAAATTTATTGTCCAAAAGCATCTCACGCGCCGCCTCGACCGCCTGCTCAATCGTCTCTGCCACGACCACTCCCTTGCCCAGTGCCAGTCCATCTGCCTTAACCACGATAGGGGCGCCCTGTTTTTCGATATAAGCCTTGGCCTCCTCAAAGTCGGCAAAGGTGCTATAGGCGGCTGTTGGAATACCGTACTTGACCATGATAGACTTAGCAAAGTCCTTGGACCACTCCAGCTCTGCTGCTAGACGCGATGGCCCAAAAGCTTTGAGGCCTGCTGATTCAAAATCATCCACGATACCCGCCGCCAATGCATCATCAGGCCCGACAAAGGTCCAAGCGATGTTATTTTTCTTGGCAAAATCAATCAGGGCATAATGTTCGGAAATTCCGATATTAATCAGTTGTAACCCATCTAGGGTCATACCATCATTGCCTGGCGCAACATAGACCATGTCCACCTGTGGCGATTCTAAAAATTTCTTAGCAATCGCATGCTCACGTCCACCAGAACCGATAACCAAAAGTTTCATAGTTCAGATACCTCTTTTGTTCTTTTATCCGAAAATACAATTTTTACGAATGTATATGTATATTGTATCACATTTGTTCGCTTTTTCGGAGATTTGAGTACATGATTTCAAGAAATTACTTCAAAAAATTTTTTCTTCCATTCTATTCCCCAAAAATGTTACCAAGTTTGCTCCAATTTTTTCATTTTTCGATCCTCTTCTGCGAACAGGTTAGGTAGGAGGTTATGAATGAAAAAATATTCAACATTATTGTTATCGTCAGCTGTCTTGATGGCCAGCCTTGTCCAAAGTCCCCTTGTTTCTGCTGAAACTACAACGAGTATAGAAACAACTACAAAAGCTACCACTCATACTAGCAGTCAAGTGCAAGTGCCACAGACGACACAGCCAGCTAACTACGACCAAAATCGTAACAGAATCTGCCACACAAATCCCACAGACTATCAGTAAGTTAACTGCTCCTTTGACTACGCAACAAAAAGGACAAACCTTATCTATCTTCTATAATCGCTCTACAGAACAAAAGAATTATAAAATTCAATACGCTATTTGGTCCGCTGAAAATGGACAAGATGACCTTAAATGGTATCTTGCAGGTGATACAGAGACTGTTATTCCACTTTCTCAGCACAAAGGTTATGGCCAATATATCATTCACTCTTACATTGTCGTGCAAGACAAACCTGTCTTTTTAGAAGAAAGCACCACTACTGTGACCAAACCAATACCAAGTATTACAACTGCTATCCCCGAACCAGGAGTTTTAGATGTTCGCATTCAGAATTTACCTGCTAATTTAACTGAAGTAAAAGTTCCGATTTGGTCTAACAAAAACGGTCAAGATGAACTAAAATGGTATAACGCTCAATACAATAGTGATGGTAGCTACTCTGTTCGTGTACTCTTAAAAGATCATAAATTTGATACAGAGGCATATACTATTCACCTTTACACAAAAGATACCCCTTCTTCTAAACTAAATTATATAGCAGCTTCGAGTATGACAATTGAGAAGGCACATATTCCTAGCCAGCAAGCACCCTCTATTTTCTTGAAAGACATCAATAAAATCAAGGGAACTTACAGCATTGTAGTTCAAGAACAAGTTGGGACAAAGAAAATCAAACAAGTTGATATTGCGACTTGGTCTACTAGTAATCAGAGTAACATAAAGTGGCGACAAGCTGTCCTGCAAAACGGAAACTACCAAGCTTCTGTCCATTTCCAAGAACATCAAGCAGTGACAGGACATTATCAAAATCATGTCTATGTAACGTATGAAGATGGTAGCCGTGTGGGTTATATCGCTGAAACGATTGACTTATCAGGTGCACGTTTACCTGTTCAGTTTTCCAATCAATTAGCTTATATAGGGAATATGAGTATCACCATAAAAAATGTCTATGACAACACTCCCGTAAACTATGCTGTTTGGTCTGATACGAATGGGCAAGATGACCTCAAATGGTATCCTGCAACAAAATCTGCAGATAAAATTTTTACAGGAAATATGCCACTGAATAATCACACTGGCAGTGGGCTCTACCATGTACATGTCTATCAAGGCAATACGGGATTAGGAGCCTTTACTATGCAGGTAAACCAGGCTCATCGCGTAACAGAAGCCAACACTTATCCTATCGGCCAATGTACTTGGGAGTGAAAGAACTTGTTCCTTGGGTGCGAAACTATTGGGGAAATGCCAACCAATGGGGGTATTCTGCTCGTGCCGCAGGCTTTAAGACAGGAAGTACTCCAAGAGTTGGAGCTGTCGCTGTCTGGACAGCAGGTGAATATGGTCATGTTGCTGTAGTAACAGAAATATCTAGTCCAACACGTATTCGTGTGAAAGAAGCCAACTATGCTGGCCAACAATATATTGAAGACTTCCGCGGATGGTTTGACCCTGTTGCTGATGGTGTGACAGAATATATTTATCCGAATTAAACAAACAAAAAATCTTAAATTTTATACGATCCTAAAAGTTGGATAAATGAGCATTGAAAAGTTGCAAATAACCCCCAGATATATCAAAGAGTCAAAAACACGCTAGCGGTATGTATTTGAGGTTGAAAAATCTAGTGTCAGATACCCACCAACTTAAAACTATGTTGCCTAGTCTTGACTAGCTTGTCATCATTAATTCTAATTATAGTAAAAAACACCCCAAGTGTTAGATATTGTATCTAACGCTTTGGGGTACGACATAAAAGCAATTTTTCTTATATCATCTCTCTACTAATCTAGCTTTTATTCTGCTTCATTTCGGAAAATAGCTAAGCCCAGTCCGCAGAAAAAGATAAGGAATAGCACCAAAGCAGTGAACTGCCCTCCAATATCTCCAGACATGGAAATCGTTTGACGAAGTCCTGAGACGGCATAGCTGATAGGCAAGAACGGTTGAATACGTTCAAAGAAAGCTGGACTCAGTTGAATAGGATAGGTTCCTGCACTAGATCCCAATTGAAGCAATAGGAGAAGCATCGCTATAAAGGATCCATAACGGTTGTTCCAACCGATTAGGGCTGTTACTAAAGCCATCAACGTCCACCCTATTAAAATAGTAAAAACCATTGTTGCAAAAGGATGTACTGGTTCGACACCAATCAGATAAATGGCTCCAACAAGTAGAATAGCAGCAGCTGTAGCAATAGCACCATTGAAGAATAGTTTGCTTTTAGCCCATATTACACGACTAGAGTAGTTCTTCCCATCCAATGATTTAGCAAAAATGACATTTGCTGAAATGGCTACTACCATCAAGGAGACCGACATCATGTATGGAGCTAGACCAACACCATTCGTTGCCACTTGATCCGTGTCTTTCTTCGTTACTTTTACAGGAGCAGAAACTGCCTCAGCATTTTTCTCTGATACTGATACAAGAGACAGTTGGTTACTTGCATTTTGTAAAGAACCACCAAGTGTCTCAATACCTCCTACCAAACTAACAAGACCATCGCTTAACTGCTGATGCCCACTCTCTAATTGCCCTGCTCCCCCAGTGAGTTGATTTGTTCCATCTACTAAACTTTGGCTACCATTCACCAAGGTTGCTGAATTCTCGTTTAATTGATGTAAGCCAGCGGATAGTTTCTGACCACCCGCCATCAAGTCTCCACTATTGCTCACTAATGTCTGACCACCTGCTGCTAATTGATCCACAGCACTCGAATAGGCAGTCAATCCATTTTCTAATTGAATAGTTCCTTGATCCATCTTCTCTTGAAGAAGCTCGACACCTGTTGCAACTTGTTGACTCGCTGGACTAATCTGTTCACTGACTACAGTATGCACTTGATCCAATCCATCAATTAATTTTCCTAAAGCAGTCGTAGCACCGGGTAGAGCTATTTGAGCTTGATCATCGATTTGACGAATCCCTGCCTGAAGCAGTGGCAACTGAGAACCCACTTGATCAATAACACCTAGAGATTCTTTTATTCTTTCTGCATCTTCTAAGATAGCCTGAGCTTGATTTGCTAGACTAGAAGGATTTTGAGAAATAGCAGAGCTAATTTCTGCTTGCTGCTCCGTACTTAGACCTTGATAGGCACTAGTAGCTTGAACAGCTGATAAATTCGTTCTTTTATCCGCTTCTGCAGCTGATAGAATTGTTTGGGCTTGAGTCGCTATATCCGTTAATAGCGTCGTTACATCAGCACTACTGACTGGTTCTGTCACACCTGAAATAGTTGCCGTTAACTGAGTGATCGCCGCTTGCAATGCTGGTAAACCTTCAATTAATTGACGAATTTGTTCACGCTCTTCTTGCGATAAGTCACTGGCTTGCGATAGTTGTGTCAAGCTACTTGCCAACCGAGTTGTTCCATCTACCAACGGTTGCATCTCAGTTATTCCTCTATTCAGTTGATGGACTCCATTTAACAATGCTTCAGAATTTTGACTGATTTTTTGGGCACCTACTGTCAATTGAGTCGTTCCCTCAGCGTAACGTTCCACACCCTTAGATAATTGCGCTGCGCCTGGGGCTAACTGTGCCACTCCATTTGTATATGTGGTCAATCCAGCTTCTAAACGATCGGCACCATCTGATAAAGTCGCTGCTCCTTGCGTTAAACTAGATAGACCATTTCTCAGCTGCTGATGACCACTCTGTAAGTCTCGGCTACCAGAAAAGAGTTTATCACTACCTACACTAGCATCTTTCATACCAGACTGTAGATGCTGTAAGCTTTGAAAAACAGAGCTCGTATACGTTTCGGTGATAGTCTTGGAAACAGACTCTTTGAGTGATTTCATTGCAGAATCACTCATTTTTGCTGCAACAAAACTATGTCCCTTCGAAGTTTGATATACAATATCTAATTTCTGAGGTTTTTCTGTCAGCAAAGTTGTTGCCTTTTTTGAGAGATCCTGAGGCAATGTCACAATCATATAATAATCACCTGATTTCAGACCATCCTCTGCCTCTTTTTGTGAAACAAAGTGAAAATCCAAATCTTTATGTTCTTTCATTTGCGTGACCATATCCGTACCAATCGATAATGTCTGATCATTCAATTTTGCGGATTGGTCCTGATTAACGACTGCAACGGGTAACTGATCTAAGCGTCCATAGGGATCCCACATAGACGAAAGAAAAATGAGATTGTACAGGGCAGGAATCAAAGAAATTCCTATGATGGTCACCCACAATTTAATCTTTTTCAGTTTTTCTAAATTTTTCAATAATCATCACTCCTTTTTTGGACATACTGTCTATTTTTTGATAGACTCTATTATACAAGTTCAAAAAGAGGAATCAAGTGTCAATCAAACTTTTTAGACACTATGTACAAAAATGTGGAATAGGAAAAAATAATGGCAGGCGACAATCGAAAAGAAAATACAAAAAAAGCGCTTCTTCAGGCCATGGTGACTTGCTTAGAAAAGAATAATTTCAATGATATTACCACCATCGAATTAGCTCGAACAGCTGGAATCAGCCGTTCAAGCTTCTATACTCATTATAAAGATAAATATGATATGATTGAACATTATCAACAAACCTTTTTTACAAAATTAGAAGACATTATTTTATCACACGATGGTGATAAAGCTACTGCTCTTTTAGAGATTTTTACTCTTTTAGCAAAAGAGGAATTATTATCCACACTCTTAAGTCCGAATGGAACGCAAGAATTACAAAATTTTATCCTCAATAAAGTCCGTCTACTCCTATCAAAAGATTTAGGGGAGACATTTAATCCTCATACTCTAAATCCCACAGAAAGAGACTATACAAGCATTTACTTTTCCTATGCCATTGTTGGAATCTGTCAAGCTTGGATTAGCAATGGTAAACAAGAAAGTCCAAGTGAAATGACGAATTTCTTGATGAAACTATTACCATAAATCCCAATCTAATGCGTTGGGATTTTTTCAATCAAAAATCCTAATTCAAAAGAATTAGGATCAATCATTCTATTAAAAATTAAGAGACAGACAAAATACTGTTTCATTCACAAACTAATTTTTTACTGACTCTTCCTCTGGGTAAGTCATGCCCCATTCCCTGCGGAGCTGTGTCATCACCGCCATGACATCACGGGTATAATCAAGATACATGTGATTGTCAATACCTGCGACAGCTTTTTCCATATCCGCCACTTCGTAAGATAGAGCCTGCGCTGTATCGCCAGCTTCAATCACTTCTTGGTGACCATCCTCAGTGTAAGTAATGACCGCTTTTTGCCCACGCGGGTACTCGTAGAGCTCGATGTAACCTTTGTCGTAAGCGATGGTTCCGCGTTTTGGTTGCTTGGCGTGAAGACTGAGCGCAATCGTCGCCATCTCCCCTTCGGCATTGGTCAGAAGAATCCCCACCTGCTCGTCCACGCCAGTCGGCGCCAGCTTGAGCTGTGAAGCCATCTGATTTGGGGTAGAACTCATGAACCAGCGAACAAAAGAAAGAGCGTAAACACCGATGTCAAGTAAAGCACCGCCTGCCAAGTCACGACTGAAAAAGCGATTGGTCATGTCGTACTCTTTATAACTCCCAAAATTCATCTGAATCAGCTTGAGCTCACCCAACTTGCCAGAAGCCACCACCTCTGACAGCTTACGGTAAATCGGCATGTGAAAAATAGTCATAGCTTCCGCCAACACCACATGGTTTTCTTCTGCTAGCTGAATCGCCTCTGCTAATTCTTCTGAATTCAGCGTAATCGATTTCTCACAAAGCACATGTTTCCCATTAGCCAAGGCCTTGCGCAAAAAATTGATATGCGTATTATGGGGCGTTGAGATATAAATGATGTCCACCTCAGGGTCCTCAAAAACCTCATCAATCGCTTCATAAACTTTTTCAATCCCATATTTTTGAGCAAAAGCTACGCCCTTATCATAGGTCCGATTGGCAACCGAGTAAAGCTTTCTGCCTTGATTCTCCAAAGCTTGCGCTAACTCATTCGCAATCACACCTGTTCCCAATGTCGCCCAGTTATACTGTTTCATTTCTGCCATAATGACCTCCTGTGAGTTTCTGGTTTCATTATAGCAAAAAACAAGCCAGACAGCTTGTTTTAGTAGATTTCTTTACGATGTCCGACTGCAAAAATTTCAATCACAATGTCATCGTCATAAATCTTGGCTAGGATGCGATAAAGTCCGACACGATAGTGCCTCTTATCGGAGCAATTAGCAGCTAAACCTTTGCCATGCTGGCGAGGGTTATCAGTATTCGCTAAATGTTTATCAATCCAATACAAAATTGTGGAACGAGTGAAAGCATCTAATTTCTTGAGTTGCTTGACTGCTTTTTTGGTATAAGTTACCTGATAACTCATAGACCGAATTCCTTCATCAGTTCTTCATGGGAAATTCTCACCCCATCATCCTCTGCCATCGCTTGACGAAGTACTTGTAGGTCATATTCATCTTCGATTTTCTCCAACATGGCCTGACGCGCAAATTCTGAAATGGTCAAACCGTGTACTTGGATATATTTCTTAATCAATTCACCATCTTGGTCATTGATACGTAGTGTCATTGTTGCCATATTTTTTACCTCTTGAATACTTTGTATTCTCATTGTAAGACATTCTCCTCCCTTTGTCAAAAGTTTCTTATACTTACTTTATTCGGAATTGGGGGAGAAAAATACCCCAGCAAGAATGCTGGGGTGCTCTGCTATTCAATACGTTTAGTGCGATAAATTCTAAATCAATCTAGGAAAGGAGCCGAAGGCAGTACTGGTGTACGGAGAGGCAAACCTGACGACGAGTGATAACAAATTTATCCACTATATCTTAATGACGGAAATGTCTCACACCCGTAAACACCATGGTGATGCCGTGTTTGTCTGCGGCGTCGATGGAGTCTTGGTCGCGGACGGAGCCACCGGGTTGAACGATGGCTTTGATGCCTGCAGCTGCAATTTCTTCGATATTGTCCGCAAATGGGAAGAAGGCATCTGAGGCAAGGACTGCGCCATCAAGGCGGTCTTTAGCCTGATCAATCGCAATGCGAACAGAGGCCACGCGGTTGGTTTGACCTGGTCCGACACCAAGGGTCATGTGGTCGTTGGCAATCAAGATACCGTTTGATTTGACATACTTGATGGCCTTCCAAGCAAACTCAAGAGCCACTTGCTCACGCGCGTCTGGTTGACGTTTGGTTACGACTTGCCAGTCGGCTGGATTTTCCTTGATGACGTCTTGGTTTTGCACCAACATGCCGCCCACAACACCTGTGTATTCTGCTTCGACTTCGCTCGCCTCTTGCGCGTCAAATGGCAATTCCAAGATACGCAAGTTTTTCTTTTTATTGGTCAAAATAGCTAGCGCTTCTGCTGAATAGCTCGGTGCAATGATAATTTCTAAGAAAATCGGATGCATTTTTTCAGCGGTAGCCGCATCCACTTCACAGTTAAGAACAACAATCCCACCGAAAATCGAAACTGGGTCAGCAGCGTAAGCATTGTCCCAAGCCCCTTCAATGGTGTCAGCTTGACCGATGCCACAAGGGTTCATGTGCTTGAGTGCCACCACAGTCGGACGGTCAGTAAAGTCACGGATAATGCGAATTGCCGCATCAGCATCACGGATATTATTAAAGGAAAGTTCTTTACCGTTGAGCTGTTTAGCTGACGCAATCGAATAATCTGTCGGAATCGCTGATTGGTAAAAATCAGCATCCTGTTGTGGATTTTCACCGTAGCGCATAGGCTGTTTGAGATCGTAAGTAATCGTCAGTTTTTCAGGTTTGGTTTCGCCGACTTGTGCTGTGAAATAATCCGCAATCAAGGCATCATAAGCTGCTGTGTGACGGTAAACTTTAGCTGCCAAACGTTGACGAGTAGCGTAAGTCGTTTCACCATCTGCCTTGAGCTCATCTAGCACCACCGCATAATCAGCTGGATCCACGACAACAGTTACGCTAGCATGGTTTTTCGCTGCTGAACGGAGCATAGAAGGTCCACCGATGTCAATATTTTCCACGGCCAAATCATAGGTCACATCTGGACGCAAGATGGTCTCTTTGAATGGATAAAGGTTGACCACCACAAGGTCAATCAAACCAATCTCATGTTGCTTAGCAGCTTGCAAATGACTGTCCAAATCACGTCGAGCCAACAGTCCACCGTGGATTTTCGGATGGAGGGTCTTAACACGACCATCCATCATTTCAGGGAAACCTGTTACATCGTCGATGGCAATCGTTGCGACCCCTGCATTGTCAAGGGCAGTTTTTGTGCCACCCGTTGAGATAATCTCCCAACCAAGGGCTGTCAATTCTTGGGCAAATTCTACAATGCCTGCTTTATCAGATACACTGATGAGTGCGCATTTTGTCATGATGTCTATTTCCTATCTATATATTTTCTGATCGTTGTCAAAATACCACTAGCAATAAATGCTGCAACAAATATATGCCAAAATCCAAGTTCGTTAAAAACAAGAGCAGCTATCCAAAATACAACGATGAAAACAGCCATTGTCAGCAACAAATTTACCAAAAATTTTTTCATCTATTTGTCCTACCTTTAATGTTTATATTCCCACTCTATTTCATAAGCCATGTATTCATGTGAAAATTCATAGCCGAGTTTTTCTGCTAAATCTAACGAAATCTTCGTATGGGCATCCCAACTAGGATAAAGCCCACTATCTAAACAGGTTAATATTAGTTCAGCTGCGACAGCTTTTGCCAGACCCTTTCGCCTAAAATCAGGGTGAGTATCTATCTCAATTTCAATCCCATTTTTATAGGTTGAGTAGGACGAGGCCCCAGCTACTAGCTTTCCTTGGTAAATGGCAACAACTCCTAATCCAAGTTGAGCGTAGTGCTTATAATCATCGTAATTCGCGACCAAATCTTGCGACCATTCTTCAACCAAACAAGCTTTATATAGCTGTTCATCAATCAATTGCAATTCAAAATCTACTGGCAAATTAGTTGCTAACTGTGCTAGCTGCTCACAGTCAAATTGGGTGTCCTTCTTAGTTGCATAGCGAGTAAAAGCATGAGCTTTTGATCCATATATTGCTTCTATCAAATCCGACCATCCTTGATGCTGAGGAACAAGAATAATGTCCTCTCCTTGACAAGATTCGAGCAATTCTATATTTGGTTGGCCTGCTAGAAAACCAAAAGAAGCGAGTCTTCCTAGTTTTGCCAAGGCTGATTGGGGATTGTCAGAGTCATCAACCCAAATCTCTCCCATCACTCCCTGCAAGCAAGACCAAATCATGGTTTCTTGCCAATCAGAAAAAAGAGTTTCTGCGAGAATTGGGACAGAGAGGTGCATCATAATCCACAACTCCTTTCTTAATTAATGAAACAAACCAAGTATAAATAAACTAATTAAAATGATGAACGGTGGCATGACAACAAGGATTCCTATGATGTTAATCCATTTTCTTGCATGTGTCTGTAAAAACTTCGCAAATAAGTAATGAATCACCAAACCAAGCAAAACCCCTGATGTATTTAGGAGAACATCGGTAATATCTGTCATACCAATAGCTAAAAGAAATTGTAGGCTTTCATATAACAGACTTAGGAATAAGCCTGATGCCATCATGCGCCAAATTGACCACTCTGGTTTTATCAGAGGTAGGCAAACTCCTAACGGTATGAAGAAAAGGAGGTTTATTACCATTTCAGCAAAAACAACTTCTCCATTGACAATGAGAGGATCCGAGAATGGCATCCAGTTGATATGACGAACATTCATAAATGGAGTAATGTATTCCAACCGAGTTTCAAACTTAAATAAAATCCCCCACGTCAATAAAAGCAAATAGGCCATAAACAGATAAGCCGTCGTTTTCTTTGAAGCTAGCATATGTCATTCCTCCTATGAGTAGAACTGAGATTTAATCAACCTCAGTCTATCACTCACCCAAAAGAATGTCAAACCAGCTCCCTAATCACCTCTGGATACAATTTGTACTCCGTTTCATGGATGCGAGCTTCAAAGGTTTCGATGGTATCATTTATTAAACGAGGCACTCGGACTTGTTTGATAATTTGACCTGTATCCACACCTGCATCCACCCAATGAACCGTCACACCACTCTGAGAAACGTCGGCTTTCCACGCATCTTCGATGCCGTGAGCCCCAGGAAATTCTGGTAGATAGGCAGGGTGGATATTGATGATTCGTCCTTCATAGGCCGACAACAAGGTGTTACACACAATTTTCATATAACCAGCCAAAACAACCAAATCAATTTGGTGCTTATCTAGCAATTCCACAATGGCTTCTTCGTAAGCCACCTTGTTTTCAAATTCTTTGAGTTCAAAAGTATAGCTGGGCACACCCAGATTTTTGGCCCGCTCCAAAGCGTAGGCGTTTTTTTTGTCAGAAAAGAGTAGCGCGATGGGAAATTGTTCCGCCAGCACTTGAAAATTGGAGCCAGAACCGCTGGCAAAGACAGCAATCTTTTTCATCGAATTATCACGTTCTGGTCAGTCTTTTCAACAATATGGCCAATTTCATAGACCTCTTCATCCACCAGTTCTTTGACTTTATCAACATTTTCAGGACTAACCGCCAACATGAGCCCAATCCCCATATTGAAGATTTCAAACATTTCCTCATGCTTAATCTCACCGTATTTCTCAAGAGCTTTGAAAATCGGCAAAACTGGGATTTTATCCTTACCAATTTCTGCAGCCAAGTTGTCCGCAAACATACGAGGCACATTTTCGATAAAGCCGCCACCTGTGATGTGAGCAATGCCATTAACCAGCCCTGCTTTGACAAGAGGCAACACTTGCTTGACATAGATACGAGTTGGCTCAAGAAGGACATCTTTGAGTTTTTGACCTTCCAACTCAGGTAGCACTTCGTCACCTGTGTAATCTGCAAAGACACGGCGAACGAGAGAATAGCCGTTGGAGTGAATCCCGCTAGAAGCAAGTCCAAGAAGAACATCGCCTGCTTTAACTTTTGAGCCATCAATAATCTGAGACTTCTCAGCAATCCCTACTGCAAAACCAGCTAAATCATAGTCGTCTTCGCCGTACATTCCAGGCATTTCAGCGGTTTCTCCACCAATAAGAGCAGCCCCAGCTTGCACACAGCCTTCTGCCACACCAGCGACAACTTGTTCCAACTTTTCAGGAACATTTTTACCAGTCGCCACATAGTCAAGGAAGTAAAGTGGCTCAGCACCAGCAGCGATAATATCGTTGACACACATGGCAACGCAATCTTGACCAATGGTATCGTGCTTATCATATTTGATTGCTAGCATGAGCTTGGTCCCAACACCGTCTGTCCCTGAGATAAGGACTGGCTCTTTGACACCTGTTGTCGTTAGGTCAAACATCCCGCCGAAGCCACCGAGAGCTCCCATCACACCCAGACGCTCAGTACGCGCCACGTGCTTCTTAATCCGCTCAACAACCTCATAACCAGCTTCAACATCCACACCAGATTGGGCATACGCATTTTTGTTTTTAGACATTTCTTTCTCCTTTTTGATATTGACAAAATTGTCAACCTTGTAAACAAACCGTCAATTTAGTGTCAATCCTTTTGGAAAATAGCAGAGCTATTTAACGTGATCAATGTGAAAACTGACCTTTTCTTCCAAGCTCTTAAGATAAGCTTCCTCATAGTCATACAATGGGGTTGGATAGTTCCCATCAAAATAAGCCACACAGAGCCCACCATTTGGCGCATCGGTTTCTAAGCCAATCGAGTCAATCAAGCCATCCAATGACAAATATGTCAAGCTATCTGCCCCAATAATGTCACACACTTCTTCCACACTATGATTGGCCGAAATCAATTCCCGACGGGTCTGGATGTCAATCCCATAAAAACATGGGTATTTCAACTCTGGACTTCCAATCGCCACATGAACTTCCTTAGCACCAGCTTCACGCAATAATTGAACAATACGGCGTGACGTTGTTCCTCGAACAATCGAGTCATCAACCATGACCACACGTTTATCCTTGACGACACCAGATACCGCTGAGAGTTTCATGCGAACACCCTGCTCACGTAATTCTTGCGTTGGTTGGATAAAGGTCCGCTGCGTGTATTGATTTTTGACCAAGCCCATCTCGTTTGGCAGACCTGATTCTTCAGCGAAGCCCATAGCTGCTGATAAGGATGAGTTTGGCACACCAACCACAATGTCAGCTTCATACTTGAATTCCTGCGCCAGCCTTCTTCCCATATTTTTACGAGCCGTATGGACGTTGACACCCGCAATGGTGGAGTCAGGACGTGCAAAATACACATATTCCATCGAACAAATAGCCAACTGTGTATCAGTGGTGTAAGTATCATACTGGATGCCATTGTCATCAATGATAAGCACTTCTCCAGGATTGACATCGCGAACCCACTCGGCACCAACTACTTCAAAGGCGCAGGTTTCTGAAGAGACTACCCAAGCGCCATTTTTCATTTTTCCAATAGAAAGCGGGCGGAAGCCATTAGGATCAAGCGCCGCAATGAGCATGTCCTCTGTCATTAAAAGATAAGCAAAGCCACCTTTGACAGTATTCAAAGCCTCTTTAACCTTCCCCATAAATTCCGGATTGTGGCTACGGCGAATGAGGTGCATCAAGATTTCCGTATCTGATGAAGCATTAAAAATGGCCCCTTGCGCTTCCAATTCTTTTTTTAACGACACCGCATTGGTTAAATTCCCATTGTGGGCAAGGGCTAGTTGCTCATTGGTAAAGGTGTAAAGGAAGGGCTGAATGTTATTGATTGAGGCTGCGCCTGCTGTCGCATAGCGCACATGTCCAATCGCTGCTGTCCCTGTTAATTTTTCCAAATCAGCTGGATTTTTAAAGACTTCTGAGAGCAACCCTGTATCACGGTGGCCCAACAGATGCCCTTGGTCATTTGAGATAATCCCCGCCCCTTCTTGACCGCGGTGCTGCAGGCTATGAAGCCCAAAATAGGTCACTTGGGCTGCCTGTGGGTGTCCCCAAATGCCGAAGACACCACATTCTTCATTTAATGATTTTACTTCGTATGTCATTTCATTTTTCCTTTTTGGGTGTTTTTCGTATGTGGTGATGGCATTATTTCATGACTAAATCAATAGTCCTTGACACCTCCAGAGTGATGTTATCACTTTTTTATCACGGTGAAAAGCACCTACTACAAGTTCACTTTCGCTCACTCATTCATTTTATTTCCCTGTAAAGTACTTCACGGCACTTTCAAAGAGTTTTTGGTCTTTATTTCCTGGAATATTTCGGAAAAGACCTTCTTCCCAACGTTCTGAGTGCCCCATCTTACCAATGATTTGCCCGTTCTTGCTCGTAATTCCTTCGATGGCATGAAGAGATCCATTTGGATTATATTGGCTATCCATACTTGGCTGACCAGTAAAGTCCACATATTGACTCCAAATTTGCCCATTGTCACGCAACTCTGCAAATTCTTCTGCTGTCACGACAAATTTTCCTTCACCGTGAGATACTGGAATCGCATAAATATCGCCTACTTGGACACCTGCAAGCCATGGAGAGTTAGTGTTCGCCACACGAGTTTCCACCATTTTTGCAACGTGTTGGTTAGCATCGTTGTAGAAAAGGGTTGGGCTGGTTTCAGTCGTATCCTCAAAATTACCATAAGGTAGGAGGCCTGATTTCACAAGTGCTTGGAAACCATTACAAATTCCGATAATAAGACCACCACGCGCGATAAAGTTGTCAATAGCAGAGCGGACCTTCGTATTTAGCAAGATCGTCACGATAAACTTAGCAGACCCGTCTGGTTCATCTGCAGCAGAGAAGCCACCTGCAAAGAATAGGATATGCGACTTAACAATATTGTCAACCATGGTGTCAACAGACTGCTCAATCGCTTTACCATCAAGAGTGACAAACGGAACCATGTTCACCTTAGCACCGGCCTGTTCAAAAGCCTTAGCCGAATCATATTCAGAGTTTGTCCCCGGGAAAACTGGAATGTAAACCAAAGGTTTGTCAACGATTTCTTTAGCTTGTTTCACGGTATCAATGACAATAGCGGGTACTGTTTCCAAAGTTGTTTCTTGTTCAAACACCGTTGGATAGATATCTTCTAATGTGCCTTCAAAGGCTGCTAGTAAGCTCTCACCAGATAGGTTGACACCATTGACAACTACGTTAAAGTCCGCTGTCGTTTGACCAATTTTCACCGCGTCAGCAATCTCCTCTTTTGAAGTAAAGATGAAACCACCCAATTGAGCTGTCAAGCTACTGTCAAGCTCTGCTATTTCCACAGAAACACCGATACGATTACCGAATGTCGCTAGAGCTAGAGCTTCAATCAGACCACCATATTTGACAGCGGAAGCTGACGTCAACGTATGTTTTTCTTGAATGGCAGACAAGACTTCAAAATTCTGCTTAATCAGTGCAAAATCAATATCGGCAGAGATGGCTTGACCTGGTAGATAGTAAATGTTCTCTCCAGAAACTTTGAACTCTGGTGACAAGACCTTATGAGTAGCCGCAGTCGTTACCCCAAAGGCAACGAGCGTTGGAGGGACAGTCAAATCTTCAAAAGTACCTGACATCGAATCCTTACCACCGATGGATGGCAAACCAAGCTGAATTTGAGCTTCAATAGAGCCAAGGAGTGCTGCTACTGGTTGACCAAAACGATCAGCTTGTTTATCCATACGCTGAAAGTATTCTTGATAAGAGAAACGCGCCTTCGACCAGTTAGCCCCTGTTGCTGCTAACCGTGCAGTCGCTTCAATGACTGCATAAGCAGCCCCATGATATGGAGACCATTCTGCGATATAAGGATTAAATCCTTGTGCTATCACAGAGGCTGTCGTTGTCACACCATGCTGAACTGGTAATTTCTGTACAGAAGCCTCTGTTGGAGTCACTTGATAACGGCCTCCAAGCGGATGATTAACAGTAGAGCGACCAACAGAACTATCAAAAATCGTCTGCAACCCTTTTTGACTAGCGTGGTTCAAATCAGCCAAAACAGCTAAAGTATCTTTTTCAAGAGTTTCTGCTGAAGTGGCGCGTACTTCTGGAGCAGCTACTTCGCTGTCCACTACATTGGCATCTACTACTACGCGAACTCCATTGGTATCAAGGAAGCAACGCTCAATATCCACAATGGTTTGCCCATTCCACGTCATGACAAGATTTGGTTTTTCAGTCACGGTTGCCACAACTACAGCATGAATATTTTCTGTCGCACAAGCTGAGATAAAAGCATCCACATCACTAGGACGCACCACAACCGCCATACGCTCTTGGGATTCTGAGATAGCAATCTCTGTACCGTTTAGACCAGCATATTTAAGTGGCACCTTATCAAGGTCAATTTCAAGTCCGTCAGCCAATTCACCGATGGCGACACAGACACCACCTGCACCAAAGTCATTTGATTTTTTAATAAGCCGAGTCACTTCACCATTACGGAAAAGGCGTTGAATTTTACGTTCTTCAATGGCATTTCCTTTTTGAACCTCTGCGCCAGCTGTTTCAACCGATTCGACCGTCTGAACTTTAGAAGAACCTATCGCACCACCAACGCCGTCACGACCTGTTTTTCCACCAAGAAGAATGACCACATCTCCCGCTTCTGGTTTTTCACGGACAACATTTTCCTTTGGAGCCGCACCAACAACCGCACCAAGCTCCATCCGTTTAGCCACAAAGCCTGGGTGGAAATACTCACGCACATACGTCGTTGCAAGTCCAATTTGATTTCCATATGAAGAATACCCATGAGCTGCCGTTTTTGAAATGACCTGCTGTGGCAATTTTCCTTCACGCGTCTCCGAAAGCGGAACTGTAATGTCGCCAGCCCCTGAAATCCGCATCGCTTGGTAAACATATGAACGCCCTGACAAGGGATCACGAATCGCTCCGCCAATACAAGTCGCCGCTCCGCCAAACGGCTCAATTTCTGTTGGGTGATTGTGAGTTTCATTCTTGAACATAAGGAGCCACGGCTCTTTAACGCCATTGACATCAACCTCAATCTCTACTGAGCAAGCATTGATTTCATCTGATACTTCCATATCATCCAAACGGCCATTGGCACGCTCGTAGCGTCCAAAAATCGTCGCCATATCCATCAAAGTTTGTGGCTTATCTGAACGCCCCAATTCCTCACGCATAGCCAAATATTTATCATAGGTTGCTTGCAACTGCTCTTGGAATTGTGATTCCGAAAAATTGATCTGTTTCAATTCTGTTTCAAAAGTGGTGTGACGGCAGTGGTCTGACCAATAAGTATCCAAAACCTTCAACTCAGTTTCAGTTGGCACGCGCCCAATTGATTTAAAGTAATCTTGAATAAAGACAAGGTCAGCAACCTCCATAGCCATCCCCTGCTCTGCCTTATAAACCGAAAAATCTTCTGCCGTATAAGTTTCAAAGAAATCCAAGGTTGGAATGGTTTTATCTGACACTGAAAATGCCTGCGGTTGAATAGCTACCGTAATATCCTTGAAACGTGAATCAACGGGATTTAAAAGATATTGCTTCACCGCTTCCAACTCATCTGCTGCAATATCCTTATTCACCAAATAAAGCTGGGAGGTATTCACGACGACATCCGTTGTCCCCCCTAGCAATAGCAGAGCTTCTTGAGCTGAAACTGCCCGTTGATCAAATTGACCAGGCAAACTTTCAATCGCAAAAAAGGCTGATTGACTAAGAGCTTCCGCTACTTCAGTTTCTGACAAAATGTTATCAGTCACTTGCTCAGAAAAAATGTGTTCTTCAGCTCGTTCAACGAGATTTTCTGATAAATTGAACACATCATAAACCTGCACAATGCGAACAGTTGACAAACTAGTCAACTGCAACCGATGGGTCAATTCTTTCACCAGAGCCTGTGATTTTACCTGCAAATCAGCCTTCTTTTCAACGAAAATACGTCTATCCATACTAAACTCCTTTATCGACAGAATACTCCTATCGATTGTCCTTTCTTTAAACCATGCTTACTGACTAATCCAATGTTTTCAAACGATCCAACACGACCCTATAAGCATCTGTCAGACTGCCTAGATCACGACGGAAAACATCCTTATCCATATGATTCCCATCAGCATCCCAAAGGCGACAGTTATCTGGTGAAAATTCGTCCGCTAAAATAATCTTGCCATCCTTGTCAAAGCCAAATTCTAATTTAAAATCAATCAAACGTAGTCCAATTTGACTAAACCACCCTTTTAGCAAATCATTGATACGACGTGTCTCAGTCTTAAGATAGGCAATTTCTTCTTCTGTCGCAATCTTCAAGAACTGCACATGCTCATCATTGATAAAAGGATCATCCAAATCATCATTTTTGTAGTAAAATTCCACAATCGGCGTCTCTAAAATAAGACCTTCTTTCACCCCAAAACGTTTTGAAAAAGACCCAGCTGTCACATTCCGAAGCACAACCTCTAAAGGAATAATTGTCACTTTTTGATTTAATTGTTCGGTTTCTGACACTTGTTTAATAAAATGCGTTGCCACACCCGCAGCATTTAGTTTGGCAAAAATAAGAGACGAAATCTGATTATTAAGCACGCCTTTACCTTCAATCGTCTCCTTACGAGCACCATTTAGCATTGTAGCTTGGTCCTTATAGACTGCTTTAATCACATGTTCGTCTTCTGTCATATAAATATCTTTGGCTTTTCCTTGATAAATAAGTTGATTGGACATAAAAAAGTTCGCCTTTCATCAGTTATTATTACGATTTTACCAGAATATCCGACTTTCATCAAGAAAAACACTAAAAATAGATAAAATAAAAAGTTATTATTCGTTTAAATCGAACAATAACATCTTTTGATTATCTATTTTACGCTTTATCTGCAAATTCTGTCACTAACTGTGACACCACATCTGTCTCCAACATGGTACGAATTTGTTTAATCGTATAGTAAATCGAAGTCGCATCGCTAGAGCCATGGGCCTTAACCACCGGTGCTTGCACACCAAATAACACCGCACCACCAGCTTTAGAATAGTCCATCGTATCCTTCAAACCATAGAGACTATCCTTCAGCAAAAGAGCCCCTAATTTCCCTTTGACTCCTGCCGAAGTAATCGCTGATTTCAAAGCTCCCATAACAGACTTTGCTGTCCCTTCAATGGTTTTCAGCACAGCGTTTCCCGTGAAACCATCCGATACCACCACGTCCGCAACATCATTCAATAATTCACGCGCCTCCACATTTCCAATGAAATGAATCGACGGTTCATTCGCTAGCAAGCGATAAGCCTCTTGATGTATTGGAGTTCCTTTGGTCTCCTCCGTACCATTATTTAATAAACCAACACGTGGTCTTTCAATACCACGCACGTTCTTAGCATAAAAAGACCCTAGAATACCATACTGATGTAAGTGAGTTGCTGTATTCTCAGCATTGGCACCTAAATCAAGCATGTCAAAATTTTGACCACTCATTGTTGGCAAAGTCGTCATCAAACCTGGACGCTCTACTCCCTTAATACGCTTCACAATCAAGGTCCCAGCAGTCAGCAAAGCACCTGTATTACCAGCTGATAAAACAGCATCAGCCTCACCATCCTTAACCGCTTTTGCAGCTAAAACCATGCTCGCATTCTTTTTGGTACGTATAGCCTTAGTGGGCTCATCATCGGAATTGATTTTTTCCTCCGTATGAACAATCGTCACACGATCAGTTGCTGTCAAATAAGGACGAATCTTCGTGTCATCCCCATACAAAATCACTTCAATATCTGAGAAATCTGCCAAGGCACGGTTCACACCTTCTACAATAGCCTGAGGAGCATTATCACCACCCATGGCATCTACTGCAATTTTTTTCATACTTTCCTCACAAAATCATTTGATACTCATATTATACCACAAAACCAAAAAGACAGTATTAACTGTCCTTTCGCATCACATCTCCCCACTTGCTCAAATCATCAATAAACTTTTTACTCTTGAGTTGAATACCAACATAATTGTCATAAATACCATCTATAAAATGGCGGAGCTTCTGCTTCATCTCTGGTTTAACAGAAATTGTCCTAAGCTCATCAAACTGTACTGATTGAAATTTATCCAGTAAATAGGGGACATTCGGATCAAGCTGACTACGCTTCAAATCCTTATCGTAATGTTTAGGACACAGAAGACCAGAATACTGATAAGAAAAATCAAACCGTTGCCCAACTCGATGGCAAAAAACACATTCATGAAAATTTAACTGAGCTCCAAAACGTTCTAAAATCTGAACTTCAAAGATATTGGTTAAAATCTCATAATCCAACCCCTCATTCATCAATTCCAAGGTCTTAACTAAGAAGGCAAATAAATGAGGATCTGGCTGATTATCAATAATAGCAGCATCAGCTAAAGCAACCAAATAAGTAGCATAAGATAAGACAAAAATATCCTCGTTAATAACCTTATACAGATTAGCATCATGATAATCATGAATATATGAGAGACCGACATCATTCAACTTTACCAAAAAATTAGCCTGTGTTAAAGGTTGAATCACTGAAGATAATTTCGATTTACTAGCATGCTTGATAAAAAACATGCGCTTACCTGCCGTCTCCGTAAATATCTTAACTAATTTATCATCTTCACGGTAATTACGATTATAGAGGATTAGCCCTCGCATTTCCTTAATTTCCATATTGCTCCATGAAAACTTCTAAACGACGCATAGCTTCTTTAATAACCTCCATACTAGCTGCATAGGAAATACGTAGGTACCCCTCACCGTATTTCCCAAAAGCTACGCCAGGAATAAAGGCAACTGCCTGTTCATTTGCCAATTTTTGTAAAAATGCAAATGAATCTCGTCCCTCAGTTACAGGAATTTTAGCAAAAATATAGAACGCCCCATTTGGTCTAATAATCTTGAAATTCATCGATGTCATCTTCTCAATAATATAATCACGACGTTTAATGTATTCAACCTTCATTGGCTCAGCATCATTTTTCCCCTTTGTAAGTGCAGCTATTGCCGCAAATTGAGAAGCGGTTGTTGCCGCAGTCACAAGGTACTGGTGACTCTTGATAATCTGTGCAGCCAGAGTCTCTCGTGCAAAAATTAATCCTAAACGCCATCCTGTCATCGCATGAGATTTGGAAAGACCATTGATAACAATCGTTTGATCTGGAATAAATTCAGCAATCGAAACATGAGGTTCGTTCGTATAATTAAGCTCTGAATAAACCTCATCACTAACGACAAAGACAGGATAATTTTCTAAAACAGTCGCAAAAGCCTCTATTTCATCACGCGTATAAGTTACCCCAGTAGGATTAGCAGGATAATTAAGCAAGACAGCCTTAACCTTATCTCCATACTCTTCTAAAGCTTTTTCCAACATATCTGGAGTTAACACAAAATCATTTGTTGTCGTATCAATTTCAACAATTTTTGCCCCTACAAGCGTGACAATCGGTTCATATCCAGGATAGGCAGGTGCAGGCAATAGTACAATATCCCCAGGTTCTAAAATAGCTGTTAAGGTTGCTGACAAGGCTTCCGTAGCTCCTACAGTTACCAAAATCTCATCTTCAGCCTTATAATCTAACTGATATTTTTCTTTGACAAAAGCTGACGCAGCTTCACGTAATTCAAGTAAACCAGCCATTCCAGTATAATGACTTTGATTAGCATCAATAGCAGTCTTCGCAGCAGACTTCACATGATCTGGTGTATTAAAATCAGGCTCACCCAATGTCAATTTTAAAATATTAGGAATCCCTGAAATTGATTGATCAAATTGTCTAATCATTGACACTTCAATTTTATTTAGATTTTTATTAAAACGATTTGACATATCCATAACATTATCCTCCCGAGAATTATTAAACTTTATTATACCAAAAAAGTCACCCAAAGGATGACTTCAGCTCATTATTTATGTCCCAACTCAAATAGAGGAGTTAAAGGACGTTTCTCATGGATACGAATAATAGCATCTGCCAAAAGATCAGCAATTGAAATTTGTTCAATCTTATCAATCAAACGCTCTTCTGGTAGATAAATAGTATCTAGAACCACCAATTTTTCAATAGCAGAATTCATAATATTTTCTAATGCTGGACCAGACAGAACCGGGTGAGTACAACTTGCATAAACCGATGTTGCCCCCGCTTCAGCAAGTGCATCTGCCGCATGACAAATCGTTCCTGCCGTATCAATCATGTCATCAATCAGGATACAAGTCTTCCCTTTAACATTACCAATAATATTCATAACCTCAGAAGTATTCATCTTATCAACGCTACGACGTTTATCAATAATGGCAATTGGAGTTTTTAAAAATTGTGCTAATTTACGAGCCCGTGTCACACCACCATGATCAGGACTGACAACTACCACATCTTCGCCAGTTAACCCCGCACGATCAAAATAGTCTGCAATAAGCGGTGCTCCCATCAAATGGTCCACTGGAATATCAAAGAATCCTTGAATTTGAGCCGCATGAAGATCTACTGTTAATAAACGGTTCACACCAGCTACCTCAAGCATATTAGCAACCAATTTTGATGTAATCGGCTCACGAGCACGTGCCTTACGGTCTTGACGAGCATACCCATAATAAGGCATTACAACATTAATTGTCTCTGCACTAGCACGTTTTAGAGCATCGACCATAATCAAAATTTCCATTAAATTATGATTTACTGGTGCAGAAGTAGATTGTAGAATATAAACATGATGACCACGAATAGATTCTTCAATATTAACTTGAATTTCACCATCAGAAAATTGACGAACAGATGATTTACCAAGTGAAATCCCCATGGAATCTGCTACTTTTTTTGCCAATTCTTGATTTGACGACAAAGCAAAAAGCTTCAAGTTATTGTAAGACATGACTTCCTCCAAGATTTTTTCTCAACTTCTATTGTAAACCTTTTTAAAGGATTTTTCAATGACTTACCACTAAGAATCATTCCCGTAGTTGCTAATTTCAATGAGTGATTTCAGGATAGAAAAGTCAATTTTTTGAAAGAACAATCAAATAACCCATATTATGCGCGATCCAACTGTCCTTACACCAACAATTCAATTACCTTTATATCTGAAAACGCCAAAACTTTGTGGCGATAATATTGAAAAATGGATGTTCTTCTATAAGTTGATAAGCTAAAACGTTAACATCATGTAGCGATTTTTATTTTTATAGTCTTCCAATCACTTGATAGGACCGGGAGGAAGAACAATGGGAATGATTCGTAAAGTATTTTAAAAAAGGTATCAGAGGATTTCTTTGGTTGCAGGGCTGATAAATGGTGACATAATCGCTCCCATGACTGATGAAGAGACGATGACGAGTGATCTTTTTGAAGCTTGGTTTCAGAATTTTCTGCTACCAACATTAGGCACACCATCAGTTATTATTATGGATAATGTAAGATTCCATAGAATGAATAGATTAGAACTCTTATGTGAAGAGTATGGCATAAACTTTTACCTCTTCCACCCCACTCTCCTGAGTACAATCCTATTGAGAAAACATGGACTCATATCAAAAAGCACTTGATAAAAAAATAGGAGCTTCCTAAATTATCAAGTAGAACTCCTATCTTCATCATATAAATAGTTAAATAATTCTTAATAAACATTACCTAACACATTATGGGTAAATATATCCAGCAACACTATTTGGACTAAATGCACCACGATAGTTAGCAATTGGTTGTGTTCCGCTACCATCCATATTACATTCCATTACCTCAATAGTACCATCCGGATGAACAGCAGTTACTACTGCAACGTGACCATAGTAAGAGTTTGTCCACACAGCTACTGAACCAACTTGTGGTGTCGTACCAGTTGAATAGCCAGCAGAACGTGCACTACCTAACCACTGACCAGCATTTCCCCAATAATTACCAACCCAAGGAGCAAGTGCTTTCACACCCCAAGTACATTGACCAGCAGGATAAGTATTTGCTGCTGAATAGGTAACTTTTGCAGGTGACGACGCAACTACTGGCGCTGCTTGTGAACTAGATACAGCAACTGATGGAGTTGCTTGAATTGCTGGTGTATGAACTACTGCTTGTACTGATTGGGCTGATTGAGCTTGAGCTGCCGTTGCAGCTGCGGCTTGCTCACGAGCTGCTTTCTCTGCGGCAGCGGCTGCTGCAGCTGCGGCCTCAGCCGCTGCTTTTTCTTGAAGAAGTGCTGACTTTTCACTCTCAACAGTTGTCAATTGAGCTGCTAAATTAATTTGAGCAACCTCAAGCTCTGCTTGTTGTGTTTTCAATGAAACCTCGTTAGCAGCAAGCGTTCTTTGGTTTTCCCAAACAGTATTAATCGCAGCTTGATTTTCTTCTTGTTTTGTCTCAAGCAATGCTTTATCTTCTTCTTGTTGTTTCAACATACTTTCATTAGCTGAAACAACCTCTCTAATTGCTGCAATACGGCCAATAGCATCTGAAATAGAATCTGCATCAATAATAGCTGAAATGTAATTTGTAGCACCACCATTTTGTTGAGCACTACGAGCTTGATTTTTTAAAGACTCTGTACGAGCAATAATTTTATCCGATAATTCTTTAATTTCAGCAATTAATCTTTCAGACTCTGCTTCCAAACGCTTATTCTCTTCTTCCAATTTAGCTTTTTCATTTTGAAGAGAAGCTACTTGAGCTTTAATAGCAGTTACTTGTTCTTTTGCAGCAGATTGTTCGGCAGATAATGTACTAATGGTTGCCTCTTTTGCAGCAATTTGTGCTTCATAATCAGTTGCTGATACGAGAGTTAAATTTGAAGCTGTACTCAATATCATACCACTGAGTAAAATTACTGATAAGATACGTTTCTTCATAGAATAATAATTTCCTTTCAATAAGACAGTATTCATTCTATCAAAAAAAACAAGACTATATGTTACGCTATTGTTACAGTTTATTGATAGTTTAAAACAAAGAAAAATCTACTCTGTAACAACATTAAAAATAGAAATAGTTAACAGAAAAAGTACACTGTTAAATACTAAAGTCTGCATTAAATGGTTAGTAATTTCAAGATTAATTGGATAGTTAGTTAATCCATAAATCGAAGCCAAACAATAGGATCCCCCTTCAAATATTAAGATAAGAGCCAGTAACATTAAAAACCGTGTAGAAGTCATCAAAATAAGACCGCTATGTTTTTTTACCAAATAAACTAATAATGGATAGAGAAAAACAGCTAAACCAAATGTATGATAATAATAACCATCTATAAGCAAACCAAATAACAAATAAATCAAATATATCCCAAAATTAGAAAATCGTTTTTCAAAATATAATAATGCAATGAGACTCATATGACTTGAGAGTACTAAATTATTTGGAAGAAAAATATTGAGAACTAATACTACCTGGCTATCAAAAGTAAAAGATAAAAACAAGAAAAATAGCATCATAAAAAAAGATTTGAAGATTGCCATACTATTCTCCTATCAAAGTGACATAAGCTAAATCATCAAAATTTGCTCCTGGCGAAACATAGACTGTCCGATTTAATTCATCTTCTGAGATAATTTCAACAACCTCCCCCACCTTTACATTAGCTACTGTCTGACCATCAAGTCCACTTGTAAAAACAGGATTTCCTTTAGTTATATCTAACTTTTTATTAAGTTTTGTTATCAAATAAGAGTTCTTATGGACATCAAAACCTGTTAAAATTCCGTAAATATCACCAGTACTAGTTGATATCTTAATTGGAATTTCGATAGATTTACCAGTATTAGTCAATAAATCAACCGTTGAAAATTTTGAAGTGACCTGAGTAATTTTTCCAATCAAATAGCCATTTGAAAGTACTAACATATTTTCGAAAACTCCATCTTCATGACCAACATCAAGAGAAATCCAATCTAACCAAGCAAGAGTTGAACGGTTAATTACTTTCCCAGTTAAAACTGTCTGACTGGCAAAAGAATTTTTTATATCTAAACTAGCTCTCAAAGATTCATTTTCAGAAATTAAATCTTTTAATTTTTTTTCATTTGGTTCTAAAATTGAAAGTTTTTCATTTAATTTAGAATTTTCCTTTCTAAGTTCATCTACTGAGTTAAAATCAGAAAGAAAATTCTTAGCAGAAGAGAGAGGATAAGACATAGCAGATGACACTGTTAATGAAATATTAGAAATATATTGTGAAATACTTTGACGAATCCTGACTTCTTTTAAAAGAAAAAAAATAAGTGAAGCAACACACGTTACCGTCACCACACAAATTAATAAAAATCGAGAAAAACCTAATTTCCGCACAACAAACCCCAAAATCTAGCAAAAATAAAACGAGTTATCTAAAAGATAACATCGTTTGTGCATACGGAGAATAAGGGATTCGAACCCTTGCGCCAGTTACCCGACCTAACGATTTAGCAAACCGTCCTCTTCAGCCTCTTGAGTAATTCTCCAAAATTAATGGGCACGAGTGGACTCGAACCACCGACCTCACGCTTATCAGGCGTGCGCTCTAACCACCTGAGCTACGCGCCCAAATACAAAAAAATGCCGGCTACATGACTTGAACACGCGACCCTCTGATTACAAATCAGATGCTCTACCAACTGAGCTAAGCCGGCCTATCTCTCTTATGCGGGTTAAGGGA
>NZ_JBHSOJ010000016.1:724128-766275 GCF_042656225.1 Streptococcus caledonicus | reverse complement strand
CGTTTGCCATTCTTATCCTGAACTTGCGTTACTGTGCCACGCTTAATCTCACGAGTAATGGTAGAACGGTGACGATTGAGTAAACGTGCAATCTCAGCGGACTTTTTCCCCATTTGCAAATAAGCACTAATTTCGCCTCGCTCAGAAGCTGATAAGTGAGAATAACGAGATTTTTTGGTAGAATGGTTAGTGGACATGTTCATCTGCTTTCTATACTGAGTTGGGGAATTCTAGTATATCAGAAGAACATGTCTTTTCTGTTGCACTTCATTTTACAACGCGGGTAAATATTTTCTCGATTATTTTGATATTTTAATAGCAAATAGATTGTAGGACATGTGGTATAATGGTAAGGATTGATTATATGGAGAAAAAAGATGATTTATTTTGATAATGCGGCAACAACGCAACCTTATGCAGAGGTGCTTCACACCTATCAGGAGGTGGCGACTAAAATTTTTGGAAATCCTTCTAGCCTACATAATCTTGGCAGCAAATCAACTCGAATTTTAGAAGCTTCTCGTAAACAAATTGCAGAACTTTTAGGAAAGACTGCGGATGAGATTTTTTTTACTTCAGGTGGTACAGAAAGTGATAACTGGGCCATAAAGGGAGTAGCCTTCGAAAAAGCTCGCTATGGTAAGCACATTATTGTGTCTGATATTGAGCATCCTGCGGTTAAGGAGTCGGCAAAATGGCTGAGCACCCAAGGATTTGAGGTGTCTTTTGCACCAGTTGACGAAAAAGGCTTTGTGGACCTTGAAAAATTAGCAGAGCTTCTCAGATCAGATACCACTTTAGTGTCTGTAATGGCTGTTAATAATGAGATTGGTTCTATTCAGCCAATTCAAAAAATTTCTGAGCTATTAGCAGATAAACCAACGATATCCTTTCATGTCGATGCTGTGCAGGCAATTGGTAAAATACCAGTCTCAGATTTTTTGACAGAACGAGTTGATTTAGCATCTTTTTCAGGACATAAGTTTCACGCAGTCCGTGGTGTCGGTTTTCTATATAAAAAGGCAGGTAAAAAATTAGCTCCGCTTTTAACCGGTGGTGGGCAAGAAAAGGATTTACGCTCAACCACTGAAAATGTAGCTGGTATTGCTTCTATGGCAAAAGCTCTGCGATTGACCCTAGACAAAGAAGAAGTCGCTAATATTAAAATTGCTAAGATGCGACAGATTATTCGAGAAGAGTTGCTAAAACATGGGGATATTACCGTTTTTTCAGGAAACGAGAACTTCGCTCCAAATATCTTGGCCTTTGGTATTAAAGGGGTGCGAGGAGAAGTAGTGGTTCATGCATTTGAGGAGCACGAGATTTATATTTCGACGACCTCTGCTTGCTCTTCTAAATCTGGAAAAGCAGCAGGGACTCTAATTTCAATGGGAGTCCCAACCCCATCTGCTCAAACAGCTGTTCGTATTAGTCTTGATGATGACAATGACATGAGTCAAGTTGAGCAATTTTTGACTGTTTTTAGACAAATTTATGAAAAGACAAAGAAAGTGAGATAAGAAATGACGTTAGTTTATTCAGAAATTATGGTTCGCTATGGCGAGCTATCGACTAAAGGAAAGAATCGCATGCGCTTTATTAATAAGCTCAAGCGTAATATTCAAGATGTGTTATCCATTTACCCAGCTGTTCAAGTGACTGCTGATCGTGATCGTTGCCATGTGATTTTAAATGGTCAAGATTATGCTCCTGTCGCAGAAAGTCTCAAACAAATTTTTGGGATTCAAGCCTTTAATCCTGTTTACCGTTTACCTAAGGATGTTACGGTTTTGGAAAATGCGGTGCAGGAAATTATGACTGGTTTGTATCGTGAGGGATTAACGTTTAAGGTGGCAGCAAAACGTGCTGATCATAGTTTTGAGTTAGATAGTCGTGAACTTAATCATACGTTGGGAGATGCTGTTTTCCGTGCTCTGCCATCCATCCAAGCACAAATGAAAAAACCAGACGTTACACTCAAGGTTGAAATACGTGATGAGGCAGCCTACATTTCTCATGAAGAAATCAAAGGTGTTGGTGGCCTACCAGTTGGAACTTCTGGTAAGGGAATGTTGATGCTATCTGGTGGAATTGATTCACCTGTTGCTGGTTATTTGGCTCTTAAGCGTGGTGTGGATATTGAGGCAGTGCACTTTGCGAGCCCACCCTACACAAGCCCAGGGGCCCTTAAAAAAGCCCACGATTTAACACGCAAATTAACCAAATTTGGTGGCAATATTCAATTTATCGAGGTGCCATTTACCGAAATTCAAGAAGAAATCAAAGAAAAGGCACCAGAAGCCTATTTAATGACCTTGACACGTCGCTTTATGATGCGCATTACAGACCGTATTCGTGAGGAAAGAGATGGGTTAGTAATTGTCAATGGTGAAAGTCTTGGACAAGTTGCTAGTCAAACACTTGAAAGCATGCAGGCTATTAATGCTGTGACAAACACCCCGATCATCCGTCCAGTTGTGACTATGGATAAATTGGAAATCATTGACATTGCAGAAAAAATTGATACCTTCAATATCTCCATCCAACCGTTTGAAGATTGCTGTACTATTTTTGCGCCCGACCGTCCTAAAACAAATCCTAAAATCAAAAATGCCGAACAATATGAACGCCGTATGGATGTTGAAGCTTTAGTTGAAAGAGCTGTAGCTGGTATTATGATTACAGAAATAACACCTCAGGCAGAAAATGATGACGTAGAAGAGATGATTGAGGATTTGTTGTAACTAAGATTCGTTGCATCAATAAAAGGAGCTAGAATGGTATCTAAGAATTACTATTTTGTTGAAATACAGTTTTTGAACGGTGATTCACAGACCTTTCAACTTCCGAAAGATTTACAGGGAGCCATGCGGGCTTACCGCTATGCGAATTAGCAACATTGGGAGAGTCTATTAACCGGTGCATTGATTAATTATCCAAGTGCAGATTATACTAGAAAAAATAACTATAGACCAACGATAAGACTAGGTAAGATCATTCGAGTATTTGCGCAGAAATCTCAACAGAAAAAGCGTAGTAGAGGACAATTTTTAACTTCAGAAAATTGGGAGCAAGAAGGGATTGCACATTTTTGGAGAAGTGTTAGATTTATTCAACATGATTATTCTTTCTGGAATAAGGTTATTTTGGCAATTGATTACTATCGTTGGAAGCGCTGGAAAGAGCGGTAAATGATAATTAATTGATGCCATTAATAAAATGAGAAAAAAGTTGTGGAAGGAGAGTTGTTAAGGTCACCATCAATAAAAATAAATTGAATTGGTCAAATTAAGAAAATAAATTTAATAAATCGCAACAAATTTCTTGAAAAAGCTAGACAAGAGTGTTAGAATAGTAATGTTGACTAAATGCACATCCTGTGCAACCGCGCGAGTCCCGTTTTAAGCGGTTTGTCCCACGGTACAAGGCGAGTCTTCACAGAGGGAAACCTCACATTAAAAATTTTATAGGAGGTGCATCATGAGCACATACGCAATCATCAAAACTGGTGGTAAACAAGTTAAAGTTGAAGTAGGTCAAGCTATCTACGTTGAAAAAATCGACGCTGAAGCTGGCGCAGAAGTAACTTTTAACGAAGTTGTTCTTGTAGGTGGAGAAACTACTAAAGTTGGTACTCCAGTCGTTGAAGGTGCAACAGTTGTTGGTACTATCGAAAAACAAGGTAAACAAAAGAAAGTTGTTACTTTCAAATACAAACCTAAAAAAGGTAGCCACCGTAAACAAGGTCACCGTCAACCTTACACAAAAGTTGTTATCAACGCTATCAACGCGTAATCTAGCAACTGATTTATAGGAAAGGACAAATATTATGTTGAAAAATCTTGAAAACTTGCAACTTTTCGCCCACAAAAAAGGTGGAGGTTCTACATCAAATGGTCGTGACTCACAAGCAAAACGTCTTGGTGCTAAAGCAGCTGATGGACAAACTGTAACTGGTGGTTCAATCCTTTATCGTCAACGCGGAACTCACATCTACCCAGGTGTGAACGTAGGACGTGGTGGAGATGATACACTTTTTGCAAAAGTTGAAGGTGTTGTACGCTTCGAACGTAAAGGTCGCGATAAAAAACAAGTTTCTGTTTACCCAATCGCAAAATAATTTAGTTTGACTAATAGAAAAAGTAGGATTTTCCAGATGGAGGTCCTATTTTTCTTGAAAAAAATTTGATATACTACGTACATCAAGTATTGACCAAATGCTCAATACTCATGCTGAAAGAAATAAACAAGAGCAGATAATGCGACTGTAGAGGTTAGAGGATTTTGTAAAAATATCGGTTTTGAACTTAGTGATCTCTTTATTGTTTGTGATTCTAGTATGATAGACTGACTAATCTCTTGTTTTATAGAGTATTAGAAAATTATTGGAGGAGAAATGATATGACAATTATTGCTACAAATCAATTATCAGAACAGCAGGAGCAAGAAGTGCGCCAATTAATTGCTGAAATTAGGGCTTATGATAACTTTACACGCGAGCCATATCTTTCAAATATGCTCAATTTTGATCAAGACATGCCAGCCTTCTTTTTAGCTTATGAGAAAAATGAGCTTCGTGGTTTTTTGACCGTGTATGCAGATGGTCCTAATGAAGTGGACTTATTTATTTGGGTAGCACCAGCCTATCGTCGTCAAGGAATTGCGCGCCAACTTTTTGAAAGGTACCAAAAAGAAACGGCCATCTATGGTTTGGGTAACCCATCTTTTAATATCGAACGTCATTTTTTGGAAAATAATCCCTGGTTACTTTCTGCTTGGCAGGTCATTGAATCTGATGAAAGTGAATTTTGGATGAGTCGTAGTCGTGATAAGGTAGATATTGAAGAGAGAAGAGATATCATCGTTTGTCAGGCGGAAATCCAGCATCTAGAGGCTATTGCTATCTTCCAATCTGAAACGTTTGAAGAAGACTTAGAGGTGTGCCGTCAGTATGCACGTGAGGCAATTGAGGATGAATCGAGTCTTCTTTACGTTGTTTTGCGAGCTGACGAGGTCATCGCCTCTTGTACGGTTGATTTATCATCAGGCGATCAACTTTTATATGGATTGGCTGTTAAAAATGCTGAGCAAGGCAAAGGCATTGGGACTTATATGACAAAATTTATCCTTAATGACCGTATTGAGAGTGATAATCGTCCTTTTCAAATTGCAGTAGAAGCTGATAATGCTGTTGCAAAACATTTGTATGAAAAACTTGGTTTTGTGACTAGTTCTGAAATTACTTATTTGAAATAGTTAAAACCTGCATCATGCAGGTTTTTTTTTGTAAAATTTGCTATAATAGTTCCCATGAATATTCAACAATTACGATATGTCGTGGCAATTGCAAGTACGGGAACTTTCCGTGAGGCAGCGACCACACTTTATGTCAGCCAACCTAGTCTTTCAGTTGCTGTGAAGGATTTGGAAGAGGAACTTGGTTTTAAAATTTTTAAGAGAACAACGTCTGGTGCTGTTTTGACAACACGAGGGACTATTTTTTTTGAAAAAGCGCAGCGCTTAGTGGCGAATTTTGATTCTTTTGAAAATCAATACACTCACAACAAATCTGGCCAAAAAGAGTTTTCTATTTCCAGTCAGCACTATGATTTTTTACCACCTTTAATCACTAAGTTTTCAGAAGCTTACCCAGAGTATGCCCGTTTCAGGATTTTTGAATCGACAACGGTTCAGATTTTAGATGAAGTGGTAGAAGGGCATAGCGAGCTTGGGATTATTTATCTTAGCGAGCAGAACCGCGATGGTATTTTACGTAAAATGGAAAAGCAGGGCTTAGAATATGTAGAGCTCAGCCATTTTCAAACTCATATTTATCTAAGAAAAGATCATCCTTTGGCGAGTAAAACTACCCTGACAATGGAAGATTTAGCGGGTTTTCCATCAGTTCTTTTTACGCAAGAAAAGGATGAGTATCTCTATTATTCTGAAAATTTGGTTGATCGAAGTGATTCAACCACTGTTTTTAAAGTGACTGACCGTGCTACGTTGAATGGTATTTTAGAACGTACAGATGCTTATGCAACGGGATCAGGTTTCTTAGACCGTGCTAGTGTGAATGGCATTATGGTCATTCCGCTTGAGAATGCCGTTAACAATCAGATGGTTTATGTTAAACGTGCAGAAATGGATTTGTCTCCTTGTGCAGAAAAATTTGTTGCTGTTATGAAGGGGTATTTTTCTGACTTAGAAGAGGAGAAGCAATGAGAAAAATTATGATTCCAATAGCTATTATTGGATTGATTATTCTTGATCAGTTGAGTAAATTTTGGATTATTGAACATATTGATTTAGGACAGGTTCAATCATTTTTGTCCCCTATTTTTAGCTTAACTTACGTTAGGAATTATGGCGCAGCTTTTTCCATGTTACAAAATCAGCAATGGTTCTTCGCTCTCGTCACAGTTGTTGTTATCGGAGCAGCTATTTATTATTTAATTAAAAATATCAAGGGAAGCTGGTTGTTGTTACTAGGTTTGATACTTGTTATTTCAGGAGGATTAGGCAATTTTATTGACCGTGTGCGCCTAGGTTACGTGGTTGATATGGTACATTTGGATTTTGTGGATTTCGCTATTTTCAATGTGGCAGACTCTTACCTCACCGTTGGAGTAGCTGTGTTGGCATTAGCATTGTGGAAAGATGAGGAAGCATGGAAATAGTTGTAAAAGAAAGTGGTCACCGTCTGGATAAGGCAGTGGCAGAGTTGACAGAATTGTCACGCGCTCAGGCGAATGAAGGGATTAAGGCTGGGGCTATTTTGGTCAATGGCAAGGCTGTCAAGGCAAAATATGCTGTTAAAGAGGGTGATGTCATCACTTATCAAGTGCCAGAAGAAGAGGTCTTAGAGTATGTAGCAGAGGATATTCCTTTGGATATCGTTTACGAAGATGAGGATGTTGCTATTGTGAACAAGCCTCAAGGTATGGTTGTTCACCCATCTGCTGGTCATACAAAAGGAACCTTAGTCAATGCGTTGATGTATCATGTCAAAGATTTGTCCTCTATCAATGGGGTAGTCCGTCCAGGCATTGTACACCGTATTGATAAAGATACCTCTGGTTTGTTGATGATTGCTAAAAATGATGTCGCTCATAATACTCTAGCAGAAGAATTAAAGGCCCAAAAGTCCTTGCGTAAATACCTTGCTATCGTGCATGGTAATCTACCAAATGACCGAGGAATTATTGAAGCCCCGATTGGACGTTCTGAAAAAGACCGTAAAAAACAAGCAGTTACAGCCAAAGGAAAACCTGCTGTTACACGCTTCCAAGTTTTAGAACGTTTTGGGGATTATACGCTTGTTGAACTCACATTGGAGACAGGACGTACTCACCAGATTCGTGTTCACATGGCCTATATTGGACATCCTGTTGCTGGTGATGAAGCCTACGGACCTCGTAAAACTTTAAAAGGAAATGGACAATTTTTACATGCACAAACCCTTGGATTTACCCATCCAAGAACAGGAGAATTGGTTCAATTCACAGCACCTGCACCTGCTATTTTCCAAGAAACGTTAGAGCAGTTAAGAAAAGGGTAGATAAGGCTTATCGGCAATGCCGATGAGTTTTTTTTATGGTTAAACTGATTGATTTATTTATCGCAAATGAGACTCAGAGTCAGTTATTGATTAAAATTGTCGTTCAAAATTCAGAATGAACTTACTTTTTTACTTGCTATTGTTCAGATTTTTGTCTATAATAATGATAATTAAATTCCTTTAATATCGTCCCGTGAGGTGATTAAGGAGAACTTAAAAAACAGGCAGTGACTAGTGGGTCAATTGTCCCTATTTTTCAGTATCTCCTTGGAAACAGGGGGATTTTTTGTATCATTAGTGCTTCATTTATCAGGAGGAATTGTATATGAAAAGTAAAGAAATCATTGATGATGTGACGATGAAACGTGCCATCACTCGTATTACTTACGAAATTATTGAGCGGAACAAAAAACTCGATAATATTGTATTAGCAGGGATTAAGACACGTGGCGTTTTTATTGCGAAACGCATTCAAGAGCGTCTATCTCAACTAGAAAATCTTGATGTCCCGCTTGGAGAATTGGATATCAAACCATTTCGTGATGACATCAAGGTTGAAGAGGACACAACAGTTATGCCGGTTGATATTACAGATAAGGATGTTATCTTGGTTGACGATGTGCTTTATACTGGGCGTACCATCCGCGCAGCGATTGATAATTTGGTGAGTCTCGGACGTCCTTCAAGAGTTAGCCTTGCTATTTTGGTTGACCGTGGTCACCGTGAGTTACCAATTCGTGCAGACTATGTCGGGAAAAATATTCCAACAAGTAGCAACGAGGAAGTGATTGTTGAGGTCGTGGAAGTTGACGGTAAAGATCGGGTCACATTAGTTGAGGAGGCATAAGTATGCCTGTTGTGGATGATAAGGTAGTGCTAAGACACTTAGTGTCGATGGAATACCTAAGCGAAGAAGAGGTTGTAGGCTTAATTTCTCGAGGGATTTCTTTAAAAAATGGCAGAGCTTCTCAGTCGTTAGATAAACAAACCTTTATCGCAAATCTCTTTTTTGAAAATTCAACGCGCACTCATAAATCATTTGAAGTCGCAGAGAAAAAACTAGGACTTGATGTGATTGATTTCCATGTTGAAACGAGTTCTGTTAACAAAGGTGAAACCCTCTACGATACAGTGTTGACATTAGATGCTCTAGGTGTTGAGATTTGTGTTATTAGGCACTCAGAAGTCGATTATTACAAACAACTTATTGAGAGTTCTACCATTTCGGCTTCCATTGTTAATGGTGGTGATGGTTCTGGTCAACATCCCAGTCAGAGTTTGCTTGATTTGATGACCATTTATGAAGAATTTGGCCGTTTTGAAGGAGTGAAAGTTTGCATTGCAGGTGATTTAACGCATTCGCGCGTGGCAAAATCTAACATGCAAATCTTAAAACGTTTGGGAGCGCAGCTTTATTTTTCAGGACCAGAGCAATGGTACTCAAAAGAATTTGATAGCTACGGTCAGCATGTAGCTATTGATGATGTTATTGAAGAGCTTGATGTGCTCATGTTACTGCGTGTGCAACATGAGCGTCATGATGGTAACGGAACGTTTTCAAAAGAAACGTATTACCGTCAATTTGGATTAACCAAGGAACGCTATGAATGTTTAAAAAGCTCTGCTATAATCATGCACCCAGCCCCAGTAAACCGCGATGTAGAGATTGCTGATAGTCTGGTGGAGGCGGATAAATCACGAATTGTGAAGCAAATGACTAATGGTGTTTTTGTGAGAATGGCAATCTTAGAAGCGATTATTGCGGGGCGTCAAGAAAGATAATTTATAATGACTTGGCTATGTCAGGCACTAGCTCGAAAACAACTGCAATCGTTCAGTTGTTTTCTCACGTCTGAGTGCCCCATTCACGCTATTGAGTCAGAAGTATTTATTTAATGCTGTTCAGAGAGACAGCAAATAGAAAGGAGAAGCTTGTTAGTGATGCTAACGGGCGGGGATTAAACTGAGTAACATTAGCGTCCCTTAAAGTAAAACAATGACAAAACGATTGTTGATTTTAGAAGACGGTACTGTTTTTGAAGGGAAAGCCTTCGGAGCAGATGTAGAAGTGACAGGAGAAATTGTTTTTAGCACAGGGATGACTGGCTATCAAGAATCCATCACAGACCAATCTTATAATGGACAGATACTGACTTTTACGTATCCATTAGTAGGAAATTATGGCATCAACCGTGATGATTATGAATCGATTACACCGACTTGTAAAGGTGTCGTGGTAGCTGAGGTAGCTCGTCGTGCAAGTAATTGGCGCAATCAGATGACTTTAAATGAATTTTTAAAAGCTAAAAATATCCCTGGTATTGCTGGTATTGATACAAGAGCATTAACTAAAATTATTCGCCAACATGGTACCATGAAAGCTACCCTAGCAAATGGTGGTGAGTTGAAACATTTACAAGAGCAGCTTAAAGCTACTGTTTTACCAACAAATAATATCGAACAAGTGTCGACTAAAACAGCTTATCCTGCACCGGGGATTGGAAAAAACATTGTACTAGTTGATTTTGGCTTGAAGCACTCAATTCTTCGTGAGTTTTCAAAACGAAATTGTAATGTGACGGTTGTTCCTCATACAACGACGGCAGAGGCCGTTTTACACCTCAATCCTGATGGAGTGATGTTGTCAAATGGCCCTGGAGACCCAACAGATGTCCCAGAAGCGTTAGAAATGATTCGTGGTGTGCAGGGGAAAATTCCACTTTTTGGAATCTGTATGGGCCACCAACTATTCAGTCTGGCTAATGGTGCAAGAACCTATAAGATGACTTTTGGTCACCGGGGGTTTAACCATGCGGTGCGTGAAATTGCTACTGGACGTGTGGACTTTACCAGTCAAAATCATGGCTTTGCGGTAGATAGAGAAACCTTACCGGAGTGTTTAATGGTGACTCATGAAGAAATCAATGACAAGACTGTCGAAGGGGTTCGTCATCGTGATTTTCCAGCCTTCTCTGTTCAGTTTCACCCAGATGCTGCACCTGGTCCACACGATGCCAGCTATCTCTTTGATGCATTTTTAGAAATGATTGATGCTTGGAAAGCTGATCAAGCGACCAAGTAATGACATCGGAATCGTTATTGCCTCTATCAATTGAGAGAGGGAGAAAGTGTCGTAGCTGTTTGAACTTTCTTCGAAAGTTCTAGTTATCCTGACGGGGTCGTCAATGAGATCGAAGATTTCTGACTTACCGCCATTATTTAATGTTATCCAGAGAGGTAACAAATGAGAGAAAGGAGAAAACAAGGGGATCGTGTTTGCGAAAATGAACACGAACTAAAATCCTAGTGAAAAAATAGATTTCCTAGTGTGTAAGCACACGTCGTCAGTGTCCTATTTTCGCTTTTGAGTTTTTTGGCTCAAACCTTTAACAGTCTACTGGACTATTAAAATCATACGGATTTTTAGATCCCCTTTGTATCATAAATTATGCCAAAACGTACTGATATTAAAAAAATTATGGTGATTGGTTCTGGTCCGATTATTATTGGTCAGGCTGCTGAATTTGACTATGCTGGAACACAGGCTTGTCTTGCTTTAAAAGAGGAAGGCTATAGCGTTATTTTGGTTAACTCCAACCCTGCAACCATTATGACGGATAAAGAAATTGCGGATAAGGTTTATATTGAACCCATTACCTTAGAATTTGTGACACGCATTCTCCGCAAGGAGCGACCTGATGCTCTCTTACCAACCCTTGGTGGTCAAACTGGTTTGAACATGGCAATGCAACTGTCTAAAGCAGGTATCCTTGATGAACTTGGTGTTGAGCTTCTGGGAACAAAATTGTCTGCTATTGACCAAGCTGAGGACCGTGATTTGTTCAAGCAATTGATGGAAGAATTGGACCAACCTATTCCTGAATCTGAGATTGTTGAGACTGTTGACGAAGCGGTTGCCTTTGCTAATAGCATTGGTTACCCTGTGATTGTCCGCCCTGCCTTTACTCTAGGTGGTACTGGTGGTGGAATGTGTGCCAATGAAGCAGAACTTCGTGACATCGCTAAAAATGGTTTGAAATTATCGCCAGTAACCCAATGTTTGATTGAACGCTCAATTGCTGGCTTTAAAGAAATTGAATACGAAGTCATGCGTGATGCATCCGATAATGCTCTAGTCGTATGTAACATGGAAAATTTTGACCCTGTTGGCATTCATACGGGTGACTCCATCGTGTTTGCACCGACACAAACGCTGTCTGATATCGAGAATCAAATGCTTCGCGATGCTAGTCTAAAAATCATCCGTGCTCTTAAAATAGAGGGTGGCTGTAACGTCCAGTTGGCACTTGACCCACATAGTTTCAAGTATTATGTTATTGAGGTGAACCCGCGCGTGTCTCGTTCGTCAGCCCTTGCCTCAAAAGCAACTGGCTATCCAATCGCGAAATTGGCTGCGAAAATTGCAGTTGGTTTGACTCTTGACGAGATGATTAACCCTGTCACAGGAACAACCTACGCCATGTTTGAACCTGCTCTTGACTATGTGGTTGCCAAAATTCCTCGCTTCCCATTTGACAAGTTCGAGCACGGTGAGCGCCGTCTTGGGACACAGATGAAAGCGACAGGAGAGGTTATGGCAATCGGTCGTAACATTGAAGAAAGTCTCTTAAAAGCCTGCCGTTCGCTTGAAATCGGTGTTTATCACAATGAGATGCCAGAACTAGCAGATGTGACAGACGATGCCTTAGTTGATAAAATTGTCAAAGCACAGGATGACCGTCTCTTCTACCTTTCAGAAGCCATCCGTCGTGGTTATCCGATTGAAGAATTGGCAGAGCTGGCGAAGATTGATATTTTCTTCCTAGATAAGCTCCTTCATATCTTTGAAATCGAACAAGAACTGGCAACACATGCTGGTGATGTAGCGTTGCTTAAAGAAGCCAAACGCAATGGTTTTGCAGATCGTAAAATTGCAGAGCTTTGGAATATGACGACAGCAGAGGTGCGTGCTCTTCGCCTAGAGAATAAGATTGTCCCTGTTTACAAGATGGTAGATACCTGCGCGGCTGAGTTTGAAAGCTCCACGCCATATTTCTACTCAACCTATGAGTGGGAAAATGAGTCTGTCAAATCAGATAAAGAGTCTGTTATCGTTCTTGGTTCAGGTCCAATCCGTATTGGACAAGGGGTTGAGTTTGACTATGCAACAGTGCATTCTGTCAAAGCCATTCAAGCAGCTGGCTACGAAGCCATTATTATGAACTCAAATCCTGAGACGGTATCAACTGACTTCTCAGTATCTGATAAACTCTATTTTGAACCGCTAACTTTTGAAGATGTAATGAATGTGATCGAGTTGGAACAGCCAAAAGGTGTCGTGGTGCAATTTGGTGGTCAGACAGCCATTAACTTGGCAGAAGCCTTGTCTAAGGCGGGGGTTACTATTCTTGGGACACAAGTTGAGGATTTGGACCGTGCTGAAGACCGCAAACTCTTTGAAAAAGCATTAAAAGAGTTGGGGATTCCGCAACCGCCTGGCCAAACCGCAACCAATGAAGAAGAAGCTGTGGAAGCAGCTCGTCATATTGGTTTCCCTGTATTGGTACGTCCATCGTACGTTCTCGGTGGACGTGCCATGGAAATCGTTGAAAATGAGACTGATCTTAGAAGCTATATGCGCACAGCCGTAAAAGCAAGCCCAGAACACCCTGTTCTTGTTGACTCATACCTCGTTGGTCGTGAGTGCGAAGTAGATGCAATCTCTGATGGGAAAGATGTCTTGATTCCCGGGATTATGGAACATATTGAACGTGCCGGTGTCCACTCAGGTGACTCAATGGCAGTTTACCCACCACAAGGGATTTCTAAAACCATTCAAGCGATTATCGCTGATTACACCAAACGTTTAGCACTTGGTCTAAACTGTATCGGAATGATGAACATTCAATTTGTCATAAAAGACGAAACGGTTTACGTAATCGAAGTAAATCCACGCGCTAGCCGTACCGTACCATTCCTCTCTAAAGTCACCGATATTCCAATGGCTCAAGTGGCAACCAACTTGATTCTTGGCAAATCATTGGCAGAGCAGGGATATGAAGATGGGCTCTACCAAGAAAGTCCTCTGGTTTACGTCAAAGCACCAGTCTTCTCCTTTACAAAATTAGCTAAGGTAGATAGCCTTCTTGGACCTGAGATGAAGTCAACAGGGGAAGTCATGGGGGCAGATGTGACCCTTGAAAAAGCCTTGTATAAAGCCTTTGAAGCCAGCTACTTCCATTTGTCTGAATTTGGCAATGTGGTCTTCACCATTGCTGATGATACTAAGGAAGAAGCTCTAGCCTTGGCAAAACGCTTTGATCGTATTGGTTATAACGTCCTTGCGACAGAAGGAACAGCTAAATACTTTGCAGAAAACGATTTAGAAGCACAACTTGTTGGTAAAATTTGCCAAGATGATACTGACATTCCAAACCTTGTTCGTCAAGGAAAGGTACAGGCGATTGTCAACACCGTAGGTAAGAAACGTACCGCAGATGAAGACGGACAAGTTATCCGTAGCTCTGCCATTGCCCAAGGCGTGCCACTTTTCACAGCTCTGGACACCGCAGAAGCCATGCTACAAGTCCTCGAAAGCCGCGGTTTTACAACACAGGCCATATAAGAAAACTAAGAGGTTGGGACAAACCATCACGATTGCGGAGCCCACACCCACAAAACAATGAAAACCAATAGGAAAAGCCCTCGCTAAGTGCTATACTCTTAGTGAGGGCTTTTTGAAGCTTTCGTATAAAAATATCTCAACCTTCTTTTTTGATAGTGACAACAGATTGACGCAGTGGTTGATTGGAGGTCTGTAGGTGGATACTTCCTTCATTTTCAAGTGTCTACCTAAAATAGTCCACCGGACTATTTTAGTACCACGCAATCGTTAGCGGTCATCCTATACGAATGTGATGAACGTCGTTCATCTTATTTCCAATCTCCAAAAGTCTCCCAGATTTTGGGAGCTGTGCGGATGTGGGAGTGAAACTGTCCACTGGACAATTTCAGCCTGAGCTTAGAAATAAACTAGCGAAGGGAAGTCAAGACTTCGAAATCATGCCTTCTGTCTCACTCTCTTTTTGTGTAAAAAATAACTTAACTTACCCCAATATCTTGTGGACTAAATGTTGACTTTTTACCATATCTTGTGTTAAGATAGTCTCTCGGAGGTGAGAACAATTGTGATTATATTAGCTGGCATGATTGGTGTGGGGAAGACAACTTATACTGCCCGTCTGTCTGAGGCCTTGGGAACAGAAGCGTTTTATGAGCCTGTAGAGAATAATCCTATTTTGGATAAATATTATGAGAATCCTGATAAGTATGGATTTGCTCTGCAAATTTATTTTTTGAATAAGCGATTTAAGTCTATTAAAGAGGCTTATCATAATAATGATAATGTTTTAGATCGTTCAATTTATGAAGATGCGCTTTTTACCTATATCAATTCTCTTGAGGGAAATATTAGCCAAGAAGAGTATGAAATTTATTTGGAACTTTTGGATAATATGATGGAAGAGCTCGAAGGTATGCCTAAGAAAGCACCAGATTTGTTGGTTTATCTTGATGGTAGTTTTGATCATATCATGGGAAATATTAAAAAACGTGGTCGTGATTTTGAGCAACCAACAGACGAAAATGGTCTATTAGATTACTATCGCCTCCTACATGGACATTATGGTGACTGGTATGATAATTATGATTACAGTCCAAAAATGAAGATTGATACAGATCATTTTGACGTGACTAATGATGCAGACTGGGAAACAGTCTTTGCACAGATTAAAGAAACGTTAAGTACTTTAGAGAGATAAATACAATAAAATACAAGGCCTCGTGCCCTGTATTTTATTTTTAGATATGGAAAACTAAAACCACCCGTTTTTTTTTAGCGGGTGGTTTTGGTGTCACAAATTGTGATTATTTCACAAAATCATTGATTTCTGTTTCGATGTTTGCGATTTTTTCCTCAGCTTCAGCAAGTGTTTCACCGACTGTTGCGATGTAGAATTTGATTTTTGGTTCTGTTCCTGATGGGCGAACGGCAAACCAGCTGTCATCAGTCAATGTGTACTTAAGGACGTCAGATGGTGGTGTTGTTAAGTCAGTTGTAGTACCATCAAGGGTGACTGCTTTTTGAAGGGCAAAGTCTTCAAAAAGGGCGATGTCTGTTTTGTTGAACTGTTCTGGTGCATTGTCACGGAATTTTGCCATAATAGCTTTGATTTGTTCAGCACCGTCTTTACCTGAAAGGGTAACAGAAATGGTTTTTTCAGCAAAATAGCCGTACTCTTTGAAGATTTCATCAATACCGTCTGCAAGTGTTAGGCCACGCGAGCGGTAGTAGGCTGCAATTTCAGCTACCATTAGAACAGCTTGGATAGCATCTTTGTCACGAACAAATGGTTTAATCAAATAGCCAAAACTTTCTTCAAAACCAAACATGTAAGTGTGGTTGTGTTTTTCTTCAAATTCTTGGATTTTTTCAGCGATGAATTTGAAACCGGTCAACACATTGAACATGGTTGCGCCATAGCTTTCTGCAATCTTAGTAACTAATTCAGTAGATACGATTGATTTAGCAAGAGCTGCATTTTCAGGTAGTGTCCCGGCTTGCTTGTGTGCTTCAAGGATGTATTTGGCGATAATCGCTCCGATTTGGTTTCCTGATAGGTTCCAATATGAACCGTCAGCTTGACGGACTTCAACACCGACACGGTCAGCATCTGGGTCCGTTGCTAAGAGTACATCAGCTCCGATTTCACGTCCAAGTTCTTCAGCGAGGGCAAAGGCCGCTTGGCTTTCAGGATTTGGTGATGCAACGGTAGAGAAATCAGGGTCAACGGTTGCTTGGCTTTCGACAACGGCAACAGATTCAAATCCTGCTTCAGCAAGGGCACGACGCGCCAGCATTTCCCCTGTACCATGAAGTGGTGTATAGACAATTTTCATGTCTTTGCCATGCTCGGTAATGAGTGCTTTATTGATGTTGATAGCCTTGAGCTCATCAAGGTAGAGGCGGTCAGTTTCTTCGCCAAGAACCGTGATGAGACCAGAGTTTTTACTTTCTTCAAGGTCAGCGAGTTCAACGGCAAATGGATTGTCAATACCACGGATAAAATCAGTCAAAGCTGAAGCATCTGCTGGTGGCATTTGCCCACCGTCTTCTCCGTAAACTTTATAACCATTGAATTCTTTCGGGTTGTGACTAGCTGTGACCATAATACCAGCGACAGTATTATAGTGACGCACTGCAAATGACAATTCTGGCGTTGGGCGTAGGCTTTCAAAAACATAAGATTTGATACCGTGTGCTGCCAAGACTTGAGCAGATTCAAAGGCGAACTTTGGTGAGAAATGACGTGTGTCGTAGGCAATAGCTACACCCCGTTTTTTAGCATCTTCTCCTTTGCTTTCTACTAATTTTGCAAGGCCTTCTGTTGCCTGACGCACGACATAAATATTGATACGGTTTGTACCTGCGCCGATATAGCCACGCATCCCTGCGGTTCCGAACTCAAGGTTGGTATAGAAGGCATCTTCCTTGTTTTTTTCATCCATAGCGAGTAGATCCTCACGGAGATAGTCAGGAAGTTCGGCGAAATCAAGCCATTTTTGAAAATTTTCTTGATAGGTCATTGCATTCTCCTTTAACTTTTATTAACCGCTTTCATTATATCATTTTCATGTAAAAAAATCACGAGTTTTCGTGATTTTCATTATTTTTTTAAATTTTGAAGTCGTGGAACAATAATAAGTGCTAAAAAAGAAGAAATCAACATTTCAGCAATGGCATTTGTCCCTATAACAGTGGCTAGCATGGCTTGAATATTACCATTATAAACATTTGAAAAGAGGAAGAAAATCCCACTGAGAACAAAAATGGTATTTGTCATTGATCCTATAGCACCTGCGATAAGAAGTCCACTACGGTTTTTGATTAATTTATAGACAAAGTAGGGTGTGATACCAATTAGTATTCGTGGGACCATTGCAATAATGAGCGAATAGATATTACCATTTTCGACAAAGGGTGAGAAAAGGTAGCTCGTTGGCAGTAGGATGACGGTGTTAGTAACGACACTGATGAGTCCCATTAAACCGCCAAGTGTTGCTCCTACACGTGGTCCATAGAGGATGGAAGCAATGATAACTGGAATATGCACCAAAGTTGGTTTAATTGGAAGCGGCAGAACATTAAAAATGATAGACGTCAGAAGATGGATGACAATCATTGTTGCAAAGAACATTGAAATAGTTGCAACAGTGGTAGAGTTTTCGTTTTTCATTTATTCTCCTATCTTGCTATTATATATTTTCGTTAATGATTTGTAGAATGGTATCTAGATCAGCTAGAGCGCCTCGCCCGACATCACCGCAGGCTAAGAGAGCTGATTTTGGTGTGATTTCTTTGTAACCCACCTCTTTTAAAATAGCAATATTGCGTTGGGTTAACGGGTTATCGTACATTTTTGTATTCATGGCTGGTGCGATGAGCTTTGGAAGGTCTGCTGGCAAAGCTAGTGCGGTTGCTGTGACCATATTATCTGCTCCGCCATGTGCCAAAGTAGCAATCGTATTAGCAGAAGCAGGTGCTAGGATAAAAAGATCGGCTTCTTTTCCAAGGTCGATATGGTTAATCCGCTCTGCTATTTTTTCTTCCATCACATCCAAGTGAACAGGATTTTTAGACAAGACCTGCAAGGTTAGTGGTGTGATGAACTTGGCAGCCGCTTCCGTCATAAGAACGTGCACGTCATAGCCACGCTTGGTAAGTTGGCTGGTCAAGTCGGCAGCTTTGTAGGCGGCAATAGAACCTGATATAGCTAGTAGAATGCGTTTAGTCATGAGCAGTCACCCTTTCATAAAGTTTTTCAGCAATTTCTAGTTTGGTATGAGCTTTAATTTCATTTGTCTCATCAACGAGATAGGCGATATGTTGGTCAGCAGTAATGTCGTTTAAATCATTAGCAACAATAAGCTCTGCCTGATTTTTGACAAGGCTAGCCCTCGCCACATCAAACAGCTCTGACTTGGTCACCCCCACCAAAAGCTTGAAGCCAATCAGTCGGATATTGGGATTCCATTCTTTAACCTGACTAATAATTTTTGGTGTTTTTTTCAGAAAAAGCACTTGGTAGTCAGATTTGGATGAGATTTTAGTTTCACCATTTTTTTTGGACAAAAGCTGAGCAGGAGAATCTGTTTGTTCAAGTTCTTTTAAGTCAGTCATGTAGACTGGCGTATAGTCTGATACCGCCATGCTGTGAATGAGGACATCGTGTGATTTAATGAGAGGCTCCAATGTAGTGAGCAGGCTTTCTACATTACTAATGAGTTGGATTGTCAAATTTGCTTGTTCAAGAGGCTTGACAGCTTGTTTTGTCGTCACTAAAGTGACTTGATGTCCTTTGGATAAAAAAGTCTCTGCTATTATTTTTCCAAGGTAGCCAGTGGAATGATTTGTTATCCCTCGAACACTGTCAATGTTCTCTGTGGTACCACCAGATGTAATCAAAATTTTCATAGGCTGATTTTACACTAAAATACTGATTTTGTAAATTATTTGAGTTATAATAAGAAGATAAAAAATAGAGGAGAAAATTGTGGCTAATCAAGGTATTGACATTGAAAAATATCATCAATTAGCGTTGCAAAAACAGGGAGAACACCGTAAGTTTTTGGCGAGTTTAAAGAAAAAAGTACCAAAAAATTTGGATAAGGTTGTCCAAGAGGTACACCGTGAGGTTTTTCTTGAGATTGATTGTACCAAGTGCGCTAATTGTTGTCGTAATCTGGGTCCTCTTTTCACCGAGGCAGATATCACTAGGATTGCAAGACATTTCCGCATGAAACTACCTGCGTTTGAAGAAGCATTTTTACGGACAGATGAAGATGGAGATAAGGTTTTCCAATCCATGCCGTGTCCGTTTTTAGGTGATGATAATCTTTGTAGTATTTATGATGTTCGTCCGAAAGCTTGTCGTGAATTTCCTCATACAGACCGCAAGAAGATTTATCAAATTAATAACTTGACGATTAAGAATACCCTCTTTTGTCCAGCAGCTTTTCTCTTTGTTGAGAAACTACAAAAGAGATTGTAATGGAGTGATAGTGCTTTAAACTACGCTTGTGGTGAGAGATAGAAACAACTGGAAAGTTTGAATGAATTTAGTTATAATATAGAAAACGATTATAAAAAATGGAGGTGTTTTTATGATTGTAACAACAACTAATAGTGTCGATGGCGCCCAAGTGAGCGGTTATAAAGGAATTGTTTTTGGTGAAGTCATTACTGGAATCAACATGTTTAAAGATATTGGTGCCGGTTTGCGCAATATCTTTGGAGGTCGTTCAGCAAGTTATGAAAATGAATTGACTGAGGCGCGTGAAACAGCCCTCAAAGAAATGGAGAGACGGGCAGCTGAGTTAGGGGCAGATGTTGTTATTGGTGTTAAAATGGATTATGAAGTCCTAGGAGCAGACAATGGCATGCTGATGGTGACTTGCAGCGGTACAGCGGTGACCCTAACCAAGTGAGAATAGAACAGTTGATTGGGATATTTTAAGTCTAAGCTCGGAAACTATGAAGCGAGGGGGCAGAGGGGATTTGAAAAGCTGTTCAATTATAAATGTTCAATCTGTCATCGCATCAAATTGTCATTATTGCAAAATTTAAGTGGTGAAAAGACTTTTCCTAGTCTCAGTAATCGTCTTAAGAAACAATATTTAGCTAATAAAAGCTGCGCTTGTCAAAAATGATAGGTGCAGTTTTGTATTTGTTTTACTAGTTGTCAATAACTATTGACAATAAGGTGTTAGCAGACTAAAATAGTACTAGATTAATAACACAAGGAGAATCTTATGAATAAGCGCATCTTGCAAGCTCCCACAGAACTCTATCAAAAAATGCCTACTTGGCTTGTGGCTATCTTGACACCTGTAATGGTTGAAGGATTCTTTATAATAGGTAGTGTCTTATTTGGAATTATTTTTGGTCTTTCGGCTGTCTTTTTCATCATAGTCAATGGTAATTTTGACGCTTTCACAGAAGGAGTGACCTTACCTCTCCATGTAGAACTATTGAGTTTTTCCTTCGTATCAGGCTTGCTTTTTATGTGGGTCAAATGGGTTGAAAAACGTCCGATTTCTAGTCTAGGATTTTTTAAAAAGAACTGGTTTAAGGAGTTAGCTTTAGGTTTTCTAGTTGGTTCTCTTCAATTCAGCTTAGCCCTAGGCCTAGTTTACCTCTTGGGAGGTGTAGAGGTCTCAGGGGTGGATGTTTCTAGTACGACATGGTTATATGTTCTATCAACCATTCCATTTTGGTTAATTCAGGGTGGTACAGAGGAACTTTTGACCCGTGGTTGGCTTTTGCCGATTTTAAATAAACGGACTAACCTTGCTATCGCGGTTGGGATAAGTAGTTCTCTCTTTGGTTTGATGCATCTAGCAAATGACCACGTTACTTTCTTATCAGTTTTAAGCATCATTTTATCTGGAGTTACGATGGCTCTCTATATGTTAAAGCGTGATAACCTATGGGGTGTTATTGGACTTCACGGAGCTTGGAATTTTGTTCAAGGAAATATTTATGGCGTAGCTGTTTCAGGGCAAGGTGCCGGAGCCTCAATTTTTCATTTTGTGGAAAAAGCTGGCGCGCCAGAATGGATTTCAGGTGGAGGATTTGGAACAGAAGGAAGTCTAATGGCATCACTGGTTGAACTTCTTTTCATTGCTTACCTCTACTATGGGGTTAAAAAAGAAAAAGCTTAAACAGTTTAGTCTCACTAGACTGTTTTTCTTATCCGAATAAATAGCAAATTTATGATAAAATAAGAAAAAACAGGAAAGAAGAAGTACATGATTGATAGAAGAGAAGATAATCAGTTTGAATTAGTCTCAAAATACGAACCATCTGGAGATCAGCCGCAAGCCATTGAGCAACTGGTGGACAATATTGAAGGTGGTGAAAAAGCGCAAATTCTAATGGGGGCAACAGGGACTGGTAAGACCTATACCATGAGTCAGGTCATTGCTAAGGTTAACAAACCAACCTTAGTCATCGCCCACAACAAAACCCTTGCTGGTCAGCTTTATGGGGAGTTCAAGGAATTTTTCCCTAACAATGCCGTAGAGTACTTTGTTTCCTACTATGATTATTATCAGCCTGAAGCTTATGTGCCCTCATCTGATACCTATATCGAAAAAGATAGCTCGGTCAACGATGAGATTGATAAGCTCCGCCATTCGGCAACATCGGCGCTGTTAGAGCGTAATGATGTGATTGTGGTGGCATCGGTATCTTGTATCTACGGTTTGGGGTCACCAAAAGAGTATGCAGATTCGGCAGTAAGTTTGCGTCCTGGTCAGGAGATTTCGCGTGACAAACTGTTAAACCAGCTGGTGGATATTCAATTTGAGCGCAATGATATTGATTTCCAGCGTGGGCGTTTTCGTGTGCGTGGTGATGTGGTGGAGATTTTCCCTGCTTCTCGTGACGAACATGCCTTCCGTGTGGAATTTTTCGGAGATGAGATTGACCGCATTCAAGAAATCGAAAGTTTGACAGGGCGTCCAATGGGTGAAGTGGAGCACTTGGTCCTCTTCCCAGCTACTCACTTCATGACCAATGAGGAACATATGGAGCACGCTATCAAAAATATTGTGGAGGAAATGGAAGCTCAGGTTAAGGAATTTGAGGCAGAAGGCAAATTGATTGAAGCGCAGCGCATTCGCCAAAGGACAGAATACGATGTGGAAATGCTTCGTGAAATGGGCTACACGAACGGTGTCGAAAACTATTCTCGCCACATGGATGGCCGTTCGGAAGGAGAGCCACCATACACCCTTCTTGATTTCTTCCCAGAGGATTTCCTCATCATGATCGACGAGAGTCACATGACCATGGGGCAGATTAAAGGCATGTACAATGGCGACCGCTCACGCAAGCAGATGTTGGTGGATTACGGGTTCCGCTTGCCGTCAGCGTTGGATAACAGACCGTTGCGCCGAGAAGAATTTGAGAGCCATGTCCATCAGATTGTCTATGTGTCAGCGACACCTGGGGATTATGAGATGGAGCAGACAGACACAGTGATTGAGCAGATTATCCGTCCGACAGGTCTTCTCGATCCAGAAGTGGAAGTGCGTCCGACTATGGGTCAAATGGACGACCTTTTGGGTGAAATCAATAGCAGAGCGGAAAAAGGGGAGCGTGTCTTTGTCACTACCTTGACTAAGAAAATGGCAGAGGATTTGACCGATTACCTCAAGGAAATGGGTGTCAAGGTCAAATATATGCACTCGGATATTAAAACGCTAGAGCGGACAGAAATTATTCGTGACCTCCGCCTCGGAGTTTTCGATGTCTTGATTGGAATTAACCTGCTCCGTGAGGGGATTGACGTACCAGAGGTAAGCTTGGTTGCCATTCTTGATGCGGATAAGGAAGGATTCCTCCGCAATGAGCGTGGACTGATTCAGACCATAGGGCGTGCGGCTCGTAACAGCGAAGGGCATGTGATTATGTATGCTGACAAGATCACTGAATCCATGCAACGAGCTATGGATGAAACCGCCCGCCGTCGTGAGATTCAGATGGCTTATAATGAAGAGTATGGCATTGTCCCACAAACCATCAAAAAAGATGTCCGCGACCTCATCGCCATCAGTAAAGCAACAGCAACCGATGTGGCAGAAGAAACAGTTGACTACTCAGCCATGAATAAGAAAGAACGCCAAGACACCATCAAGAAACTCCAAAAACAAATGCAGGAAGCTGCAGAGTTGCTTGACTTTGAACTGGCCGCTCAAATTCGCGACTTGGTGTTAGAATTGAAAGCGATGGATTAGGGGGAGGATATGAAGATTATGACAATATGTGGTAGTATGAGATTCCAAAATGAGATGAAAGAACTCTCTGGAAAGCTGGAATTAGAACATAATTGTATCGTAATCAATGTGCTTATTTTGATGATGAAAGCCAGTTATCTGATGAAGATATTATACGTTTGGGGAAAATACACTTAGAGAAAATAGCCATGGGTGATGTTATTTATGTTGTGAATATTGGAGGTTATATTGGAGACAGTACCAAACGTGAAATTGCCTATACACTTTCTCTTGGAAAAGAAATACTCTCATTAGAACCTTTAAGCTGAGAGGCTAAAATTTTGGTTAAGTTCAGGCTAGTGAAATTTTGTTGATTATATATGCGAAAGAAAGTTTGAAAACTTATCCTTTAAGTGGTGGTTCACTTAAAAATAATAAATATAATTAAAGGAAATTATAATATGTCACAATATGATACTATTATCGCCTATTTAGAAAAGTTTGGTTCAGCCCCTTATGGAGATTGGCATGTTTCTGATTCGGATAAGAAAATTCAGACTTTTCCGTTTATCAATTATAATCCCATAGTTAATTCCTTTATCAAAGATTTTTATCAGTGATGTCAAACACTCCCGCCTTTTCATAACTATATCGAATTTTTGGAGTCTAAAGGGTTCAGGCAGCTGAATCATGTTGTGATTGATGACTTCCAGATGGAAGAGGAGGTACTGGCTCTTTTGCAAGATTATCTGAGGGCAGAACGTTTTTCAGAGGGAGCGATAGATGTAGAAGGTCGTATTCAAGCACTTTTAATGCGTTTAAAACATTTGACTGTAATATAAGTTAAAAATTACATGGATGACTTCTAGACTCTTTCAGAAATTCATAGCCAGCCTCTACACTTTATTCGTAAAATTATGGAGAAACCTTTTAATCAGATGGGAACTCTACGTAACGCCAATACGACGAATCAGTTATTTGATATTTTAAGGGAGAAACAATTATGAAACAACGAAATATGACGAGTATTTACCTACGATATCAGAATAAGATATTGATGTTGTACCGTGAGGGGTCGCGTGTAGCGAATCATTTATGGATTTCATCTGCTGGTGGTCATATGGAAAATGAAGAATTGAACGATGCTCAGTCTTGTATTTTACGTGAGTTAGAAGAAGAGCTTCACCTAAAGGTTGAGGATTTAGTCAATTTTCAAATGAAATATGTCACTCTTCGTTATACAAATGATGAAATTCGTGTGATTTACTACTTTTTTGCTGAAGTAGCAGACTTGGTAGAGATTGTATCAAACGGGGGGAAACTACAGTGGTTTTCTTTGGAAGAAATTAATGATTTACCGATGCCAATCACAGCTAAAAAGATGTTGGAACATTATATAGCAGTTGGTCAATTTGACAGTCAGCTCTATGCGGGTATCATGAAAAATCAAGATATGACTGTTTCACCATTGTTGTAGAAGAGGGATTTTATGGATTATCTAATCTTAGAGTTACAGGTCAGTCAATTTTATTTATCTCAAGCAAAAGTTGAAGCGGTGAAAGCATGGTTTAATCCAGATGATTTATTATCTTTTGTACCAGTACCAATTAAGAAAATCGGAAATCGTGTGTTTTTGACAGATGGGCATAGTCGAGCTTGGGTTGCTTATCAGGCTGGTTTAAAAAGCATTCCTGTTATATGGGACGAGGATGATTTGGATTGGAATTTTTATCTTGCCTGTGTCACGGCTTGTGAAGAAAGACATATTTTGACAGTGGCAGATTTGACAGAACGGCAGCTGGGTAAAAAAGAGTATGAGGATAAGTGGCTTGGATTTTGCCGAAAATTGGCAGATGAGTTAGGTCAATAAGGAATTAATCATATGAGGAGGTTAATGTTTATGTATGCCATTATTGCGACCTTGGATGACCAGTCAAATGAAATGATTCGAGAGGCTTGGTATCAGTTGAAAGAGTTATCTCTGTCCGACTACGCTTATGAAGTGAGTGATAGGGAGCCTCACATTACCTTGGCGAGTTTTGAGGTAGATGATATTGACAGTGTTACGAACACATTGGACTCTCAGTTGGATGCGGTACTACCCATCGAAATTTCCTTTCAATCTCTTGGGAGTTTTCTAGGTAGTCGCATTGTATTTTTAAGCCCTACTAAAACACCTGATTTGATAAGTCTTCACAATCAGATACATGAGTTATTAAAGGGCATTATAGCGCCCGATTCACAGTATGCATCTGCAAACTGGATTCCGCATGTAACCATTGCCAATCGTATTGATGAAGAGAAGTTGGAAAAGGTATATAGCTATTGTTTGAATCATTTAAAAGTTACGAAGGCACATATCGCAGCGTTAAAACTCATAGCAATCAGTGATGACAAAGAGGTCAGTACTATTTGTGAGTACTCTTAGAAGTAGTAAATACAGGAATGTCTACATTTGACATCCCTCTCAACTTTCGATAAAATAAAATAGAAAAGGAGTTGAGCACGAACTCAACTCCTCCAGGACCGTTAAAAAGACGGGACGGATTAGATATTACAGTAAAAACCGCAATTCGTCACCTGTCAAAGTTTGAAGTGCGGTTTTACTGTTTATTTTTTCTTATGGATATAAGACAATAAAGTCAGTAGTAATATGCCAAAGTTTACCATAAGCTCGAGAGCTTCATAAACCGACATGACGGACGTCTTTCCTTTCTAAGGGAGCGTGCCATGGCATCACCTCCTTGATGTTAAGATTTCCGTCCCGCCTTCGGAACTTTCCTGTACTTAGTTATTCGAAAAGCAAAGGAAAAATAATGACATCATATCTCCTTCTTTTACGTGGCATCAATCTTGGTAAAAATAACAAGGTTAGCATGCTAGAACTTCGTGAACAGTTAGAGAAACTGGGATTGCAAACAGTTAGCTCTTATATCAATACGGGGAACCTCTTTTTTGACTCTGAGAAAACACTAACAGAGCTTGAGAATGTTATTGAGGCATTTTTTTTAAAAACGTATGATTTTTCCATTCCTTTTGTGATTGTCCCGTCAGAGATGGTGATAAAAGAAGTCTTGCCATCATGGTGGTCTGAGGATGCCTATCGCAAGGACGCTCTTTTTTATCTCAAGGGGACGACAAAAGAACTGGTAGCAGAAATCATTAAGGAATGGTCGTTAGCTGATGAGGATCTTTATCTCGGTGAAACAGCCCTTTTTTGGCTAACACGCACCAAGGAGTCTTACACGAAGACGGCTCACGCTAAGAAAATCACGGCCAAGCCCTTTAATCAAATGGTGACTCTACGAAATGCCAATACGTTCAATAAGCTAATATCTTTGGCAAAGGAGAAGCGATGAAGTTATATGTCTCTCAAAATCATAGAGGTGAAGGGGAGTTTCCTACATTTCCGAAAGGAACAAGAGTGGTCAATCTATCTCCCTGCTCCAATTATCCTAATTGGTTTTCTTGTGAAATAGAAGGTATGAAAACCTATGTATCTGCCGATTTTTTAGAGGGGAATGCACTGAATAGAGATTACAATCCTACTGAGTTAATGGTGCAAGTAGGAGATAGCGTTGAGCTATTGGAAGTACATTTTCAATGGGCTTTGGTTCGCTTCCAAGAAGAAATTGGGTGGTTACCCTTCTCTATCCTTCGCTCGTTATCATGATAACGAGCGAAGGATAGATAGTTGAAACATGTGGGCAGGACAAAATATGGCATATCTCATGGTATTATCACTGTTTAAAATGAACCAATAATGTCCTAAACTTAATTCAAATTACTGATATGTTTCATTTACACTAATAACAGGTTTTTTACAGTAAAATAGAGAAACACAATGGAGACTTGGAGGAGTTGAAGCATTGGAGTTTGATTGATGTAAAAACTAGGACGATAGGCGATTGTTAAAGTTATTGAAAACCGTTTTTTTTTACCACTATCAAGCAAGAGGCAGTTAATCGGTCTCTTTTTTTAATTCCACAAGTGCTATATTTTTCTCTTTATGGTAAAATAATAAGGATACTATGTGAAAGTGGGAAGTGTGTTTTGGCACAGTTATATTATCGTTACGGTGCAATGAATTCAGGAAAATCTATTGAGATTCTCAAGGTTGCCTACAACTATGAGGAGCAGGGGAAACCTGTTATCCTGATGACGTCAAGTCTAGATACTCGCGATGGTGTTGGTTACGTTTCTAGCCGAATTGGGATGAAGCGTGAGGCTTATCCCATCAGTGCAGATACGGATATTTTTGGTTTTGTGAAATCACAGAGCCCACAACCTTATTGTGTGTTGATTGATGAATGTCAATTCTTGACACGGGCAAATGTCTATGATTTGGCTCGTATTGTTGATGAATTGGATATTCCAGTGATGGCTTTTGGTCTTAAAAATGATTTTCGAAACGAGCTCTTTGAAGGTTCTAAGCACCTGCTTTTATTAGCGGATAAAATTGATGAGATTAAAACCATTTGCCACTATTGTAAGAAAAAAGCAACCATGGTTCTTCGAATGGAAGATGGTAAGCCAACCTATGATGGGGCACAAGTCCAAATCGGTGGTAACGAAAGCTATACATCAGTCTGTCGAAAACATTATTTTAATCCACCGATTGATGAGTGATTCCATGGGAAATTATGATGGTTGTTAAGTTAAAAGATGTCACTTTACAGAATTATTGGGATGTATTATCTCTAACGGTTTCAAAAGAACAGGAGGAGTTTGTAGCACCTAATGCTGTCAGCTTAGCGGAAGCTTATGTCTATGAGAAAAACGGTGATGCTATTTTCCCGCTTGCTATCTATGATGATAACAAGCTGATTGGTTTTACCATGCTTGCTTACGATGATAAAATTGGTATAAGTCAAGGGAATTATCTTCTCTTTCGTTTGATGTTTGACCAAAATTTTCAAGGACAGGGGTATTTTAAGTTAGCTATGGATGCTATTTTAAAATGGATAGCATCGGATACCTTGAGAACAGCTAACTATCTCTGGATTTCTTATGAACTAGAGAATACACATGCTCAGTTATGTTATCTTACTTATGGCTTTTTAGAAACAGGGGATAAGCTAGATAACGAGATTGTTGCTTTATATCGATTAACGAATTAATAATTTTTTGAAAGGAACCGAATATGCCTACAAGGCTTAGGAAAAAGATAATTCTTCCTAGAAGCAGGAGCTTCTTCGTCAGGATTCCTATTTTCCGTTGCCTTGTTTAACGGCATTAATATCTTAGAAAGGAATCGAATACGGGCTAAAAGCATCGGAAAAAAGATAGACGTTCCTTGTGTGCAAGCACACGGCGTCAGTCTCCTATTTTTCTCTTGCTTTTAACGCCCTTAATATCTTATATTATGAACATTTATGATCAATTACAGGCGGTGGAAGACCGTTATGAAGAACTTGGAGAGTTGTTGTCTGACCCTGATGTGGTGAGCGATACGAAGCGTTTTATGGAATTATCGCGTGAAGAAGCGAACACGCGTGAGACTGTGACAGCCTACCGTGAATACAAACAAGTTATTCAAAACATCGCTGACGCAGAAGAAATGATTAAGGATGCCGGAGGCGATCCTGAATTAGAGGAAATGGCCAAGGAAGAGTTAAAACAATCTAAGGCGGATAAAGAAGCCTACGAAGAAAAATTGAAAATCCTTCTCTTGCCAAAAGATCCGAATGATGATAAAAATATCATCTTGGAAATCCGCGGTGCAGCTGGTGGTGATGAAGCAGCCCTCTTTGCAGGTGACTTGTTGACCATGTATCAAAAATTTGCGGAGAGCCAAGGCTGGCGCTTTGAAGTCATGGAGGCTTCTTATAATGGTGTCGGCGGTATCAAAGAAGTGGTTGCCATGGTATCAGGTCAATCGGTTTATTCTAAACTCAAATATGAGTCAGGTGCCCACCGTGTGCAACGTGTTCCTGTGACAGAAAGTCAAGGTCGTGTTCACACATCAACGGCGACAGTTCTTATCATGCCTGAAATCGAAGAAGTTGAATATGATATTGACCCGAAAGACCTTCGTGTGGATATTTACCACGCTTCAGGTGCTGGTGGTCAGAACGTCAATAAGGTTGCGACAGCCGTTCGTATCGTTCACTTGCCAACCAATATCAAGGTTGAAATGCAGGAAGAACGGACACAACAGAAAAACCGTGAGAAAGCGATGAAAATCATCCGTGCGCGTGTTGCTGACCATTTTGCCCAAATTGCCCAAGATGAGCAAGATGCCGAGCGTAAATCAACCATTGGTACAGGTGACCGTTCTGAGCGTATCCGTACTTACAACTTCCCACAAAACCGTGTGACCGATCACCGCATCGGCCTGACCCTTCAAAAATTAGATACCATTTTATCTGGTAAAATGGATGAAGTCGTTGATGCGCTAGTGCTTTATGATCAAACGCAAAAATTGGAGAAATTAAATAACTAATGACTTACGCCAACCTTATCGCTCAACTAGAAGAGCGCCTTGAGCTGCTTGGTGAGGAGAGAGAAGGTCTGGTCTATGTCTTTCAAGCCTTAAAGGGATGGACAAAGACCGACCTTGTCTTGCATTTACGGCAAGCTGTTACAGATGCTGACGAGGCATTGTTTCACCGAATTTTTGAGCAACTAAGCCAGCAAATTCCACCTCAGTACATCACAGGTAAGGCTTACTTTGGGGAGCTTGAGTTAGCGGTTGATGACCGTGTACTGATTCCTCGCCCTGAGACAGAGGAGCTTATCGAGCTGATTTTAAGGGAAAATAGCGGAGCAGATTGTCACGTTTTAGACATTGGTACAGGAAGCGGAGCGATAGCCTTATCCCTAAAAAAAGCCCGACCAGAGTGGCAAGTGACAGCCAGTGATGTTTCACCAGAAGCCCTTAGCCTTGCTCGTGAAAATGCGCAAGCCAATCAACTTGAGGTGACTTTTATTCAATCAGATGTATTTTCAGCTATTGAGGGTTCCTTTGATATCATCGTGTCTAATCCGCCTTATATTTCCTATGATGATAAAGATGAAGTCGGGGGCAATGTCTTAGCATCGGAACCCCACCTTGCCTTGTTTGCGGATGAAGATGGCTATGCCATTTACCGTCAGATTATTGAGCAGTCCGTAGCTTACCTAACGCCTAAAGGGAAGTTGTACTTTGAGATTGGTTACAAGCAGGGAGCGGGCTTGACAACTTTATTAAATAAGGTTTTTCCAGAAACCCGTGTGCGCGTGCTAAAGGATATGTTTGGCAAGGATAGAATGGTGGTTTTAGATGGCAGATAATGATTTCGTCAAGATTTTAGAGGGAAGCGGAGCGCTGGTATTGCCTACCGAGACGGTCTATGGACTCTTTGCTAAGGCACTTGACGAATACGCTGTTGAACGTGTCTATGCCCTGAAACAGCGTCCTAAAGACAAGGCTATGAACCTAAATGTCGCTGATTTTGAAACTATTTTAGATTATTCTAAGAATCAGCCAACCTATCTCAGAAAACTCTATGACGCTTTTTTACCAGGACCTTTGACCATTATTTTACAGGCTAATGCTAAGGTTCCAACTTGGATTAATTCAGGTTTACCTACAGTCGGTTTTCGAGTGCCAAATCACCCTAAAACCTTGGAATTCATCCGTTCTCAGCAAGTCTTGATTGGACCTTCTGCCAATATTTCTGGTAAGAATAGTGGTACGGTTTTCAAAGAAATTTTAAAGGATTTTGATAATCAAGTAACAGGTTATGACGATGATTATGCTTTGACAGGTCAAGATTCCACCATTTTAGACTTATCTGGAGAAAAGGCTCGCATTCTAAGACAGGGTGCGATTACTAAGGAAGATATCATCTTGCAAGTTCCAGAGATTGTTTTTGAGGATAATGCATGAAAATCATTTTGGTTACCCCATTTAGTTCAATATCGAGAGACGTTAGAAAGCTATATTTTGCCTCTTTTCCCAAGGAAGAACGGTTGCCCTACTGGTTTTTACTCTTGAGAAAGGCAGAATTTCTTGCTTACCTTGACCAAGAAAAGCTAGTTGGTTTTTCCTACACTGTAAAAGGTCTGTCTTGTGATTTCTTACTGTTTCTGGCTGTTGCTGAAAGTCATCAGTCACAAGGTTACGGCACCGCTATTTTACAAAAGGTAAAAGAAAAAGTTGGTAAAAAGCCTCTGATTGTGACCATTGAACCTCCTTTTGATGTTTCGGAAAATGCAGAGCAGCGATTACGCCGACTAGCTTTTTATGAAAAAAACGGTTTTAAGTTAACAGACCATTTTTATCAAGAAAATACAGAAACCTATCAGATCATGACAACTAAACAGCCTTTTGATAAGAAAGGTTTTTCAAAAGATGTCAGCCAATTTTTCTTAGGAATTGTCAAAACAAAGGTGAACTAAATGAGAGCAAGTGTGATTTTATTGGATAAGTCAGGACAATTTATGATTCTGATTAAGCGAATAAAGCCAGATAAGACTTACTTAGTTTTTCCTGGCGGTGGTATTGAGGCTGGTGAGATTCCTAGACAAGCTGCCCTAAGGGAATTGTCGGAGGAATTGGCTATCCAAGTTCCTGCGGAAGCGATTAAGGCTGAAAAGCAACAGGAAGATGGTTGGATTTTTCTCATTCAGTCGCAAGAAAGTGTTGGTCCTTTGGCTATTCATGGTGAAGAAGCGGAGCGCTCAACGCCAGAAAATCGGTACTTACCAAAGTGGTTTTCTTTGGAGGAAATCGCAGAGCTGACGATTTTTCCTGAGATTGACAGAGAATGGCTCGCTAGACAACTGAATTAAAGGAGCAAGTAATGACAGTGCAAGTAACCCTCAGACGATTAACCCTATCAGACGCCCCACAACTTCAAGTGATTAGTGAAACAGCGCTTGGTTATCCTTTTTCCTTGGAAGAGACTGAGAAGCAGCTTGAAAGATGTTTAGCGAATGACAGCCATTTCTTGATTGGTGCAGTAGATGAGAGTGGGACAGAAGTCATGATTTCGAAGAAATTGACTTCGTCGTCTCACCTCCGCACAGTTGATTAGGATGGCCGCTAACGATTGCGTAGCAAGGGTTTAGGACTTCCAATCAACCACTGCGTCAAACTATATCTACACTAAAATTTAAGAGTCTGAGACATTTTTGTCCCAACCTCTATGTTCAGGCACAAATTTATGAAGCCATCTATTCGGAAAGAGGACTGAATGTCTTAGGTTTAGCTGTATCGTTAGCCCATCAAGGACAAGGGATTGGGCGCTTACTAATGGAAGAACTAGAAAGACAAGCTCTTGAAGCTGATTTAGCCTTTATTCGCTTAAACTCAGGATCCCATCGCTTAGAAGCGCATGCATTTTACCGAAAAATCGGCTACAATGGTGATAAAACCCAAGTGAGATTTATCAAGAAGTTAAAATAGGTCAAAGGAGACTCTCGTTATGATACAAGATAATCATTTGCATACTAATTTTTCTTATGATTGTGAGGAGACTTTCGATAACTATTTGCCAGTTATGACAGAGGGATTCGTGACTACAGAGCATTTTGATTTGTCGAATCCTTATTCTGGAAATGATGATATTCCTGATTATGAAGCCTACTGTGAAAAAATCTCAATTTTAGAAGAGCAGTTGGGAATTAGGATCAAAAAAGGCATTGAAATTGGTTATTATCAGCCACGAGAGAATGATATTTTAGATTATTTATCCGATAAGCAGTTTGATTTAAAACTGCTATCTGTTCATCATAATGGCCAGTTTGACTATCTACAGAGAGAATTTGTTTTTCCACTAGGTAAAGACAATATTATCCCTAGGTATTTTGAAGCGCTAGAATATGCTATTGGACGTGTTGAGGCGGATGTACTAGCACATTTTGATTATGGCTTTAGGCCATTTGAAATAACTGTTGAGGAATTAAAAGAATATGAACCACAGTTGATTCGTATTTTTGAGAAAATGATGCGGTTTGGTTTAGCTTTTGAAATTAATAGTAAAAGCATGTACCTTTATGAGCATGAACAGCTTTATCGCTATGCTTTAGATGTGTTGAAAAAACTGGGATGTACCTTGTACTCTATTGGTTCAGATGGTCATAAATTAGAGCATTATGCTTTGTATTTTGATAGGGTGTCAGATTTATTAGTCGAATACGGCATTACTTCTGAAATGTTAATTCATTAACCTTATAGAAAATTATCAAGGAGTTTTACATGCTAAAAATAGCTGTTTTAGGGGACATTCATGGAAACACCACGGCATTAGAAGCTGTACTGGCTGATGCTAGGGCGCAAGCTGTTAATGAGTATTGGATTCTTGGAGATTTATTGCTGCCAGGGCATGGACGAATGGAGCTCTTCAATTTACTTAATGAGGTTAATCCAACTATCAAGGTTCGAGGGAACTGGGATGATTGTCTCTTGGAAGTTTTGAATGGTGATGTTGGTATTGAGGATTGTGAGGAAATCTACCTCAATCGTCTGGTGCAATATGCCATGGAAGAGTTAACGACAGAATCTGTAACGAGTATTCGAGAAACTCCCATGCATGTTATGAGTGACAGAGAAGGGATTTCTTTTAGTATCTCCCACCAATTACCTGAAAAAAATTATGGATGGGAGCTTGGTCCGACAGCAAGTCAAGAAACGATTGATGCTTTTTTTGGAAATTATCCCTGTGATGTAGCGATTTATGGGCACACCCATATTCCTGTTCTAAGATACAGTAGTAAAGGGCAACTATTGTTCAATCCTGGTTCGGTTGGTAACCCTTTTTTCCCTTGGGAAAAGTTGCGACATGACCTACGTGCCCAGTATGCGATTTTGACGGTAGATGAGCATGGCGTTTCTATTGACTTCCGTAAGGTTACTTATGATGTTTCTTTGGAAGTTAAATGTGCCAAAGAGAAAAAACTCCCTTTTGTTGATTTGTACCAATCACAGGTTGAAACAGGCGTTAATCGCGTACACGACAGAGAATGGATTACAACAGTGATTGAAGAAAATCATTATTTAGACGATGTGAAAGGTTTTAAAGATAACTTATTAACCTAAATGATTTTCAATGATAGTATTGGCAAAATTTGGCATAAAAGAGTAGTATTACCGTATACCTCTGTTAGATAAAAGGAGAACAAAAATGATTTTTGACAAAGTAGATTACAAGGCGTTTGATCCAGAATTATGGCAAGCTATTGAAGCTGAGGAAGACCGTCAGCAGCACAATATTGAATTGATTGCTTCTGAGAATGTGGTCTCTAAGGCAGTTATGGCTGCACAAGGTTCTGTTTTAACCAATAAATATGCCGAGGGCTATCCAGGCAAACGCTATTATGGTGGGACAGACTGTGTTGATGTGGTGGAAAATTTAGCTATTGACCGTGCTAAAGAACTCTTTGGAGCTCAGTTTGCTAATGTGCAGGCGCATTCAGGTAGTCAGGCCAATGCAGCAGCCTACATGGTTTTGATTAAACCAGGTGATACCGTGCTTGGTATGGACTTAGCAGCGGGTGGTCACTTGACACACGGTTCTCCAGTGAATTTCTCTGGAAAAACTTACAACTTTGTGGGTTACTCTGTTAATCCTGAGACAGAGCAATTGGACTATAATGCCATTTTGGAACAGGCTAAATCTGTGCAACCAAAACTGATTGTTGCAGGTGCGTCAGCTTATTCACGCACCATTGATTTTGCCAGATTCCGTGAGATTGCTGATAATGTAGGTGCAAAACTTATGGTAGACATGGCGCACATTGCTGGTCTTGTCGCAGCTGGTCTGCATCCAAATCCTGTGCCTTACGCTGATGTGGTAACCTCAACGACCCACAAGACCCTTCGCGGGCCTCGTGGTGGCCTCATTCTGACCAATGATGAAGCTTTAGCTAAGAAAATCAATTCAGCAGTGTTTCCAGGTTTGCAAGGTGGCCCACTAGAGCATGTGATTGCGGCTAAGGCAGTTGCCTTCAAAGAGAATCTAGATCCTGCTTGGAAAGACTATGCTCAGCAAGTCATTGCCAACTGTCAGGCTATGGCGGACGTTTTCAATCAACATGACAAGTTCCGAGTCATTTCAGGTGGTACAGATAACCATGTCTTTCTGGTTGATGTGACAAAGGTGATTGAGAACGGTAAGCAAGCACAAGACCTTCTGGATGAGGTCAATATTACCCTCAACAAAAATAGCATTCCTTTTGAAACGCTATCGCCATTTAAAACCTCTGGTATTCGTATCGGAACAGCGGCTGTGACCAGCCGTGGGTTTGGCGAGGCAGAGTGCCAAAAAGTTGCCGAACTCATTATCAAAGCTCTTGAACATCATGATCAGGAAACAGTCCTAGCAGAAGTGCGTCAAGAGGTCCGTGCTTTAACAGACGATTTCCCATTGTACTAAGGTGAGTTATGCTAGATTTATACATCAAAAAAATAATCATCCATCAATTTACGCCAGATGATACGGAATTAGTTTTAGCGGACAATCCTTTGGTTTTGACCCCTCGGATTGATGACTATTTTAGAAAGAAATTATCTAAAGTTTTTTCAGATGAGGCTAAGCGTGGCCAATTTGAGGCTGACAATGTCTTCTTGTCTTACTTGACCGACGATTTCATGGCGACTTCAGTGAAAATAGCAGAGCTCTGGAAGGAAGAATTTGTGATTTCCGAGGATCAAAAAACCAACGACTTGGTCTTTATCCAGTTTGATCGAGATGGCGAGGAGTATTTTGCCTTTCTTCGAGTCGGACTCAAAGAGAACTTCACGCATATTTCAGGCGACAGCGACAGTCCCATCAAGGTCACGCAAAATAATCTCCCATCAGCTGCCCAGACACCAGACGAAGCCCTGCTGATTAACCGAAAAACACATCAGTATTATTTAATCGAGAAGCGGATTAAGCATAACGGGTCTTTTGCTAATTATTTCTCTGAAAATCTCTTGCAGGTCAAGCCTGAGCAGTCTGTCAAGAAATCCATTAAGCAAGTGGAGCAGGTGGCACAGAAGGTGGCTGACAGCTTTAATAAGGATGATTTCGCCTTCCAATCAAAGGTTAAGACAGCCATCTTTAACAATTTGGAAGAGCAAGAATTGTCTCCAGAAAAATTGGCTAATCAGCTCTTTGACGATAATTTGACGGCTCGTTTGACCTTTATTGATGAGCTAAAAGAAACCATTCCAGAGCCAATTAAGATGTCGGATATTGATAGTTCACGTCAAATTAAGAAACTAGAAAGTCAGAAACTCTCTTTGTCAAATGGCATTGAGCTGATTGTTCCAAATAATGTCTATCAGGATGCGGAAAGTGTGGAATTCATCCAAAATAATGATGGTACCTACTCCATTTTAATCAAGAACATACAGGATATTCAAAATAAATAATGTTAAAAAAAATAAGACGCTTGATAGTCCTGTTACTAATGCTAATGATTGGCTGGCGCGGGTATCAAATCTATGGCCATGTGAAAACCGTTTTGACATATCGTGATATGGTAAGAGAAGTCTTAGCTGAGAATGATACTATTGCTAATGAAGATTTGATTCTAGCCATGATTTACACGGAAACTAAGGGACAGCAGCAAGATGTGATGCAGTCCAGTGAAAGTTGGTCTGGACAGATGAATGTCATTACAGACAGTCGCGAAAGTGTCCGTCAAGGCGTATCAGTCCTGTCGGAAAATCTACTATTAGCAGAGTCGTATCAGGTTGATGAATGGACAGCAGTTCAGGCTTACAATTTTGGTGCCCCCTACATTCGTTATGTGGCAGAACACGGTGGACAAAACAGCGTCGCTCTTGCAAAAAATTATTCAAGAGAGGTGTTGGCACCTAGTTTAGGTAATACGAGTGCTGAAACCTACACCTATAATAATCTTATCGCTTTGCTCAATGGTGAACGGAAACTCTATAAAAACGGTGGTAATTACTACTACTCGAGACAGGTTCACTTTAACCTCTTTCTGATTAAGGTATTCAGTCTGATGGCATAGGAGGAGCAGGAAAATGAAACGATTAGGAATCTATTTTAAAGGGTATTTAAAAGAAACGCTTTTAGGCCCACTATTTAAACTTTTGGAAGCATCATTTGAACTACTGGTTCCTTTGGTGCTTGCCAAAATTATGGACGAAACCATTCCAAATAATGACCAAAATCATCTATTTTTGATGATTTTTCTCTTAGGAATGCTAGCTGTTATCGGCTGTGTGGTAGCTATTACAGCTCAATATTTTTCAGCCAAAGCAGCGGTTGGTTTTACGCAGAAATTAAATCAAGATTTATTTGAAAAAATCATGTCTCTTCCACAGGAAGAACGAGATAAAATTGGAACGTCAAGCTTGGTAGCTCGTTTGACAAGTGATAGCTTGCAGGTTCAGTTAGGCATCAACATGTTTTTACGGCTCTTTTTACGTTCTCCGTTCATCGTTTTTGGTGCTATTTTCATGGCTTTGACCATTGATCGTGGCATTACCCTTTGGTTTTTGCTAATGGTGATCGTACTTTTCCTCATTGTAGGCATAATGAGTCGTTTGTTAAGTCCAATGTATCTAAAACTTCGCCAACAATTGGATAAGATTGTTTCTTTAACTAGAGAACAAATGCAGGGCATAAGAGTGATACGTGCCTTTAATCAGACGGAGCGAGAGATCGTTGATTTTAGTCAGGATAACGCAGATTATACTCATCAGCAACTAGAAACAGGGAATCTTTCTATTCTAGTTACCCCTTTAACCTATCTTGTGGTAAATATGACCTTAGTCATTGTGATTTGGCATAGTGGCGTTAAAATCGGAACAGGTTTACTGTCTCAAGGAATGCTAGTTGCCCTTGTTAATTACCTGTTACAAATTTTAGTTGAATTGATTAAATTGACCATGTTAGTGACAACGCTTAACCAATCCTTTATCTCAGCTCAACGTATCTCCTCTGTTTTTGACTTAACATCAGAGGAAATACAGGCTGAATTAAAACAGGAAACCTCCTCACACGCCTTAGTTGTGGAGGATGTCACCTTTACATATCCAAATGCTTCTGGACCTTCTCTTAATCAGATTCATTTAAGTATAGAGAAGGGTCAATTTTTGGGAATTATTGGGGGGACTGGTTCTGGGAAGTCAACTTTTGTCAAAATGATTAATGGTCTCTACCGACCAACTCTAGGTAGCTTTGCTATTTTTCAAAATGGACAAAGTCCAAGGTCACTAGGCGAGTGGCGTGACTGGGTTGCCCTTGTTCCGCAAAAAGCAGAGCTGTTTAAAGGAACGATTCGTTCAAATCTCACCTTAGGCTTACATAAGCCTGTTAGTGAAGATGAGCTTTGGCAGGCACTAGAACTGGCGCAGGCTAGTGATTTTGTCCGTGAGAAAGATGGACAGTTAGATGCTGAGGTAGAGGCCTTCGGACGAAACTTTTCTGGAGGTCAAAGGCAGAGGCTGACAATTGCAAGAGCTATTTTGAAGAAAGCACCATTCCTAGTTTTGGATGATGCGACTTCGGCTCTTGATTACCTCACAGAAAGTCGTCTTTTATCTGCTCTTCGTGAAAAATTATCTGATACCACTTTAATCTTAATTTCGCAAAGGCCAGGAAGTCTGTCTCAGGCAGACAAGATTTTAGTTCTTGATAAGGGACAACAATCTGGACTTGGAACTCACCAAGAATTATTGTTAGAAAATGAAATTTATCAAGCGATTTGCAAATCACAGGAAAGGGAGGGGGAGCATGTTTAAACGATTGATGAAAGATTTACTGGCTAATCCTTGGTTAGTATTTGCCATTCTCCTATTGACCATTACTCAGGTGGGATTGACCATTTATTTACCGATTTTGATTGGTGAAGCTGTTGACAGCGTGGTTAAGCCAGAGGCTTTGTCTCTTTTATCTAGCTTAATCTTGCAAATGCTACTTGTTATTTTGGCCAATACTGTGGTGCAATGGATTGCACCAATATTGTATAATCGGCTTATCTTCACTTATATCCAAAGGCTTCGTCAAGCTGTTATCACAAAGGTTCATCAGTTACCGATTGCTTACTTAGACAAGCGTGGTGTGGGAGATATGGTGAGTCGATTAACAACCGATACGGAGCAATTGAGCAATGGTCTCTTGATGATTTTTAATCAGTTTTTAATTGGTGCTTTAACGATTGTAGTCTCTATCGTAACCATGGCAACATTAGACCTTGTGATGTTAGGCTTGGTTTTAGTGTTGACCCCATTGTCGCTCTTTTTAGCGCGCTTTATTGCTAAAAAATCATATCGCCTATATCAGAATCAAACGCAGTCACGTGGCCTACAAACGCAGCTCATAGAAGAAATGATTGGGCAAGAAAGTCTTATTCAGTCTTTCAATGGTCAAGCGCAAGCCATTTCCCAATTCCAAGACATCAATGATCGGTATGCTGAGCACTCACTAGGAGCTATTTTCTATTCCTCAACGGTTAACCCTTCGACGCGATTTGTGAATGCTCTTATCTATGCTCTGTTGACTGGTGTAGGTGCCTATCGCATTATGTCTGGAACTTTCACGGTTGGTCAACTGACAACATTCCTTAATTATGTCAATCAATATACCAAGCCATTTAACGATATTTCTTCGGTTTTGGCAGAATTGCAGAGCGCTTTAGCCTGTGCGGAGAGGTTGTATGCTATTTTAGATGAGCAAAGTTTAGTAGATGAGGGACAAGCAGAGCTAGGTCAGAACTTACTGCAAGGTCATGTTAGTTTTGACAAGATTTCGTTTGGTTATCCTGATAGCCAACGCACCTTGATCAATAACCTTTCCATTGACATTCCAGCAGCAAGCAAAGTAGCAGTAGTAGGTCCAACTGGAGCTGGAAAATCAACCCTAATCAATCTATTGATGCGGTTTTATGATGTGACAGGTGGTCAGATTTTATTAGATGGACAGCCATTGACAGACTATAAGCGTGCCGATTTCCGTAGTCAGATTGGTATGGTCTTACAAGAAACCTGGTTAAAAAATGGCACTATACATGATAATATCGCCTATGCCAAACCAGATGCGACAAGAGAAGAAGTGATTGCAGCAGCACAGTCTGCCAATGCTGATTTCTTTATTCGCCAATTACCAAAAGGATATGATACCGTACTAACTGATGGTGGTGACTCCTTATCGCAAGGTCAGCGTCAGCTATTAACCATTGCCAGAATCTTTGTCAAATTACCACAAATGTTAATCTTGGATGAAGCGACGTCATCTATTGATACGCGAACAGAGATTTTGGTCCAAGAAGCTTTTGAAAAGTTGATGGAAGGCAGAACCAGCTTTATCATTGCGCACCGATTATCAACCATTCAATCAGCTGATATTATCCTTGTCATGGTGGATGGCAATATCGTTGAGCATGGCAATCATGCCACACTCATGAGCCAAAAAGGGGTCTATTATCACATGCAGATGGCTCAAGCAAGTTAAAAATCTAACAGAAAAAGTGACCTCTTGAACATTCGGGGGTCACTTTTCAAGTTCTTGAAGGTAATCTTCAATTTTAAGGAGCATGATGTGATTACCATAAATGCTAAACAAATCCCTTGCTTGTAGATAGTAGCCTTTAACCTTTTTCAAGGTCCATGAAATGCCTACCAGCATTTCCAACAATAATCAGTAAGAGAGCAAGTTGATGGCTGGTCTCTTTTTCTTTACAGATAGCAATCGTTTCTAAAGCAAGCTCAGCAGCTTCCCTGTATTGAGCTTTTAATTGTAAATGATGAGCATAGTTGTAACGTGCCTTAAGATAGCCAAAAAGATATTCTTGATTAGTTAGATCTTTTTCTTGATAGAGCTTCATTAGCCTATGATAAATCTCTTCATAATCTTCACATCGTTCAACCTCATCATAAAAATTTGCCAAAGTATTTAGGATTTTCAAGTAAATATCTGTTTGATGATTAATCTGCTTCGATAAGATTTCTAGGGTATCTATAGCTTCATCTTTCTTATAATTGGAGTAAAAATCAATCATTGCTTCGACCCATGTTAAATAGGCTTTGTCCTCTACAGATAAGAAATGCTTATTGTTTTTTTCTAATTGGAGTAAATAGGCTAAATCGTTGTAATTGCGATCGTTAAGCAATTTTTCAGTCAATCTTTTAAATTCTAAGAGATTAGACTTGACCTTGATGTCATCATTAAAGAAGTAGTCCATTGATACTTGAAGACGTTTGCCTAATTGATAGAGGAAGTCTGCCGATGGCATGTAGTTACCACGCTCAATTTTACTAATCTGGCTTTGTTCGCAAATGCCATCTGCTAAAGCTTTTTGTGATAACTTCAGCTCTTTTCGTTTAGATTTAAATTTGTCGGCTATCTGTACCATAACTATTTCCTCACTGTCTTCATTGCAATAAGTATTATATGACTAAAATGGCTTTTTTTAACTACCTCATTTGTCAAATTAAGTTAGACATTTTCAAGTTAGTCAGAAAAACTTGATATGGTGTTTGATAGTTCAATGATTTCCTAGGAATTCTATTTCTTTTATCAGCTATAGCTGATAGACATTTTTGAGAAATACCCTTGAAGTCCATCTGCTTAGGAAGTCCGTGCTGTCTTAATAGACCATTAGAATGTTCATTAAGACCTCGTTGACCCGGACAGCCTGGATCCGCAAAGAAAATGTCAATGTCATGTTTATTGGAAATGGATTTCCAATTGGAGAACTCTTTCCCGCAATCAAAGGTAATGGACTTGAAGAGATGTCTTGGAAACTGTGACATCCACTTGCTGACTGATTCCTCAATGTCACTCGCTTTTCTTCCATTT
>NZ_JBHSOJ010000016.1:658680-724016 GCF_042656225.1 Streptococcus caledonicus | reverse complement strand
TTATGATTCTTGCCAACAATGGTGTCCCCTTCAAGATGACCGAATTCACTTTCGAACTCTGGATACATTTCAGTCCGCTCACGAATATTTCTGCGAAAAGTTTGTTTTCCACGCGTTTCTTCTTCCCATTGGGGTTTCGTTTCCCTTGCCAGGGTAAATCATTTTTATGGAAGATGCCACGGTCGGCTAAGCGATAGAGGGTTCTTATAGAACAAGGGATGCGCTCAGGATAGGTACCTTTTATCACATCGAAACTCCAATCTAATTCTAAATATGATTGGATAAAGTCTTGTACTGGTTTTGTGAGTTGAGTGTTTTTCCGGCCACAACGCTTCTTGTTAGTTTTGTAACGCTCATAATAGTCATAAGCCGAATAACCAGCTTTCAGAAAAGAAAGAACATTGTAGATCGTTTGTCGTGATCTACCAAGTGACTTTGAAATGTCGCAAACTTTCTTACCTGCTTGGTAATAGGCCTCTATCATTACGAGTTCGTTTGTGATAAGATGAGTGTAGGTCATTTATGTTAGTCCCTTTCAGACAAATGTGGTAGTTTATCTGAGTCTAACATAGATGGCTTTTCTGTCTAGCTTGATTTTACAAATTGGGTTTACAAAAATTCTGAACAAAATATTTGACCTTTACTGACCAAAGGTATATAATACAATCATAAGGTTAGAAAATACCTTATCATCTCCGCTTAGAGATTAATGATTTGAGTGGTGGAAGTAGAAATCTTTTAACGAAAGAGGTGGCTCAGATGGATAGTCATTTTAATTTTAAAATAAAGGTCAGTTTTGGTCAGGAATATCAACCTGAGCCCGAAATTATTAGACGACTTGACTACTTTCTAATTTTTTAGATAAAAGGTCAGTTTTAGTCAAACAAACGCAGTGCTAGCTAAAAGGAGATAACAATGAGAAATAATGATTTTAACAATTTTAATAACATGGACGATATTTTTAACCAATTGATGGGAAACATGGGTGGCTATCGCTCTGAAAGCCGTCGTTATATGATCAATGGACGCGAAGTCACACCAGAAGAGTTTGCTATCTATCGCCAGACAGGTAAATTACCTCAAGCTGAGGGAATTGCACCGGAGAAAGGTGCTAGGATGAAAGAAGATGGTATCCTTGCAAAATTAGGAACAAACCTAACCGAAGAAGCTCGACAAGGTAATCTTGATCCAGTTATTGGCCGTAATAAGGAAATTCAAGAAACTGCTGAAATTTTAGCCCGTCGTACAAAAAATAATCCTGTATTAGTTGGCGATGCTGGTGTTGGTAAAACAGCAGTTGTTGAAGGACTAGCACAGGCTATCATAGCTGGTGATGTTCCAGCTTCAATCAAGAATAAAGAAATTATCTCTATTGATATTTCTGGATTAGAAGCTGGCACTCAGTACCGAGGAGCTTTTGAAGAAAACATTCAAAACTTAGTGGAAGAAGTGAAAGCAGCAGGAAATGTGATTCTCTTCTTTGATGAGATCCACCAAATTTTAGGGGCAGGTTCTACTGGCGGAGATTCTGGTTCAAAAGGCTTAGCAGATATGATAAAACCGGCACTCTCTCGTGGAGAATTGACTGTTATTGGTGCAACAACACAGGATGAATACCGTAATACTATCATGAAAAATGCCGCTCTCGCTCGTCGTTTCAATGAAGTCAAAGTTAATGCACCGTCTGCAGAAGATACGCTTGCTATTTTGAAAGGCATTCGTTCTCTTTACGAAGGACACCACAATGTTCTGTTACCTGATGAGGTGTTGAAAGCAGCAGTGGATTACTCTATTCAATATATCCCACAACGTAGCTTACCAGATAAGGCTATTGACTTGGTTGATATGACAGCTGCCCACTTAGCAGCCCAACATCCTGTGACAGATATTAAGACGATTGAAGCGGAAATAGCAAAGCAAAAAGCGAGACAAGAAGATTTTGCAGCTAGAGAAGATTATGAAAAAGCCCTTCAAGCCAAAGTTCGTATTGAAGAATTAGAAAAACAGATGGCTAATCACACTGATAATCAAAAAGTGACAGCTGGCATCAATGATATTGCTGAATCCGTAGAACGATTGTCTGGTGTGCCTGTTTCACAAATGGGAGCATCTGATATTGAACGACTCAAAGAAATGGCTTATCGTCTCGAAGGTAAGGTTATTGGACAGGACCAAGCAGTAGAAGCTGTTGCCAAAGCTATTCGACGCAATCGTGCCGGTTTTGATGAAGGTAATCGTCCGATTGGCTCCTTCCTCTTTGTGGGTCCAACAGGTGTTGGTAAAACAGAACTTGCCAAACAGTTAGCGCTTGATATGTTTGGGACAAAAGAGGCTATCATACGATTAGACATGTCAGAGTATAGTGATAAAACAGCAGTTTCCAAATTGATTGGGACGACAGCGGGCTATGTGGGCTACGATGATAATAGCCATACCCTAACAGAACGGGTACGCCGAAATCCTTATGCTATCGTACTTTTGGATGAAATTGAAAAAGCAGATCCACAAGTTATCACCCTTTTGCTTCAAGTTTTAGATGATGGTCACTTAACAGATGGACAAGGAAATACAGTTAATTTCAAAAATACAGTGATTATTGCAACGTCAAATGCCGGTTTTGGTTATCACCCTTCTGGAGAAAAAGCAGAGCTTCCAATTATGGATAGAATTGCACCATACTTTAGACCAGAATTTCTCAATCGCTTCAATGGTGTTATCGAGTTCCATAGTTTGACTAAGGATGATTTGAAGAAGATTGTTGACCTTATGCTTGACCAAGTTAACCAAACCTTAGCTAAAAAAGACATTACCTTGACGGTAACTAATGACGTTATTGATTATCTAACGGAAGCAGGTTACGATGAAACAATGGGCGTTCGACCACTTAGACGTGTGATTGAAAATGACATTCGTGACAAGGTGACAGATTTCTATCTAGACCATACAGACGCTAAAAACTTAGTAGCTGAGATCGTTGACGGGCAAGTGGTGATAAAAGAAGCCTAAATGTTGATTAAATGAAAAGTTCTCAGGTTTTGGGAACTTTTTCATTTTGTACAACTTTTTTTGAGTTTTCAACTTTTCAAGGTTTAGCTATTGTAGTATAATAAAATTTGTATAAATTGTTAGAATATTTTGAAAGTAGCTCTGCTATTTCTCAAATGAAGGAGACTATATGGGATATACTGTTGCTGTTGTTGGTGCCACTGGTGCTGTCGGAACACAGATGATTAAAATGTTGGAAGAGACAACCCTTCCTCTTGACAAGGTTCGTCTATTGGCGTCTGCACGTTCGGTCGGTAAAACATTGACGTTCAAAGGTCAGGAAATCGAAATTGAAGAAACGACAGAAACAGCTTTTGAAGGAGTTGACATTGCTCTCTTTTCAGCTGGTGGTGGGACATCTGCTAAGTTTGCTCCTTATGCGGTCAAAGCGGGTGCAGTTGTGGTTGATAATACCTCCTATTTCCGTCAAAATCCCGATGTACCATTGGTGGTTCCAGAAGTTAATGCTCACGCCATGGATGCTCACAAGGGAATTATTGCTTGTCCAAATTGTTCAACGATTCAAATGATGGTGGCTCTTGAACCGATTCGTCAGCGCTGGGGTCTAGACCGTATCATCGTGTCAACTTATCAAGCGGTATCAGGTGCCGGGGCAACAGCTATCCAAGAAACGTTAGGTCAATTGCATGAAGCAGTTGTTGATGGTGTTGACCCTAAACATCTGACTGCTAAAATTTTACCGTCCGGTGGTGACAAAAAGCATTATCCGATTGCTTTTAATGCTCTACCGCAGATTGATTTGTTTACAGACAATGACTACACTTATGAAGAAATGAAGATGACCAAAGAAACCAAGAAAATCATGGAAGATGATGCTATTAAGGTTTCTGCAACCTGTGTTCGCGTCCCTGTTTTGTCTGGGCATTCAGAGTCAGTCTATATTGAAACGATTGATCCAGCTCCAATTTCAGATGTCAAAGAAGCGATTGCTAATTTCCCAGGTGCAGTTCTGGAAGATGACGTGGCTAACCAAATCTATCCTCAAGCGATAAATGCTGTTGGTCGTCGTGAAACATTTGTTGGTCGTATTCGTAAAGATTTGGACGCTGAGAATGGCATTCACATGTGGATTGTTTCGGATAATCTTCTTAAAGGCGCTGCTTGGAACTCAGTACAGATTGCTGAAAGCTTACATGAACGTGGCTTGGTACGTCCGACAAAAGAACTTGTTTTTGAGTTGAAATAAGTCATCAGTTAAGCTGGGCTGAGTATGTCTTTGTTCTGGCTTTTTGTCTAATTAGTAGAGGGATTTTGAGATGTTGATTTGAAGTTAAGTATGACTTTTCAAATACCTTATTGAAAAAGGAGAATTGTATGTCTATCCAGGATTTAAGAAATGCAAAAATTATTACAGCCATGGTAACCCCATTTCACGAGAATGGCTCCATTAATTTTGATGCCTTACCGGCTTTGGTGGAACATTTGCTGGCACATCACACAGAAGGAATTTTATTGGCTGGGACAACGGCTGAAAGTCCAACTTTAACCCATGATGAAGAGTTGGAGTTATTTGCCGCTGTTCAGAAAATTGTGAACGGTCGTGTGCCGCTCATTGCTGGTGTTGGAACCAATGACACACGAGATTCCATTGAATTTGCTAAAGAAGTAGCTGCCTTTGGTGGATTTGCTGCTGGACTAGCTATTGTCCCTTATTATAACAAACCTTCTCAAGAAGGAATGTACCAACATTTTAAAGCAATTGCGGATGCTAGTGATTTACCAATTATTATTTATAATATTCCAGGTCGTGTTGTTGTTGAAATGACGCCTGAAACCATGCTTCGTTTGGCTGAGCATCCTAATATCATTGGGGTGAAAGAGTGTACCAGCCTAGCCAATATGGCATACCTTATCGAGCATAAGCCAGAGGATTTCTTAGTTTATACTGGTGAAGATGGGGATGCTTTCCATGCTATGAACCTTGGTGCAGATGGGATAATTTCTGTAGCATCACATACCAATGGTGATGAAATGTTTGAAATGTTGCAAGCGATTGAGAATAACAATATAAAAAAAGCAGCAGCTATCCAACGTCAATTTATTCCAAAAGTCAATGCCCTCTTCTCTTATCCGAGTCCTGCACCAGTTAAGGCCGTTCTTAACTACTTAGGTTTAGATGTAGGACCGTTGCGTCTGCCATTAGTAGCTGCACCAGAAGAAGACGCCAAACGTATCATTAAGGTAGTTGTTGATGGAGATTATGAAGCAACACGCGCAACAGTAACAGGCGTTGTACGACCAGATTACTAAGGAGAAGTTGAGTTGATGATTATCAGAAGAGCAGAGTTAAAAGATGTTCCTCAGATTATGGATATTTGTAGTCGTGGTTGGCAAGAAACTTATAAAGATTTAGTCCCACACTCCTATATCGACCAAGTGATTGAAGAGTATTATAACGAAGAACGTGTTACTAAGGATGTTCTGGACAACAGTCCCTATTATTATGGCTACTGGGTTGCAGTAGAGGATGACAAGGTTCTGGGGTGTATCGGTGGCGGCATTGACGATAATAATGAGGGGCATATTTATGTTCTCTACGTTGATCCTAATTTAAAACGTCGTGGTATTGGTAGTCATCTAGTCGATGCTTTCACAGCCTATCAAAAAGAAACTTATGGGATAGAGCAACAATGGATTACCTCTGCTATGGAGGGAAATCAGATTGGTTTGTCTTTTTATGAAAAGCAGGGCTTTGTCTTCCAATACGCTACTGAAAGTAAGCAAGATCCCTCATTTCCTAAAGGGTTTCATCTAAAACGCCAAGTTTAGCACAGAAAAGCTTGACAAATCATGAAAACACTTGCATAATGTAAGTAAGATGAAAATTTATGAAAAGAGGTGTTTTTATGCAAATTATAAAACGTAATGGACAAGTTGCTGACTTTGATCCTGAAAAGATTTACCAAGCCATTATTAAGGCTGCTCAAACAGTTTATGTGATTGATGATACATGGCGTCAAAATCTTACTCAAGTAACTAAAAAAGTAACGATTGATTTAGAAGATGCACAAGTTGAACGCCCAACAATCAGCATGATTCAATCATGTGTTGAAAATCGTCTTATGGATGCCGGTTATATCAACATCGCAGAGCACTATATTGCGTATCGTTTGCAACGTGATTTAGAGCGTAACGGCTACGGTGATAGCATTGTTGTTCATTTAAGATTTGAACAAACAAAATAAGTATTTAGGAGCCTAGGCTCCTTTTTGACTTTCGTTCTCAGCTATAAAAAGGAGTAGTAATGAATAGTGTTGATTTAACGATACCAGTTGCAGAAGTGATTAAAAAGAATCCAGAACTCAAAGATATTTTGATTGAGCTAGGTTTTAAACCACTAGCTAATCCAGCCATGTTAAATACAGTCGGCAAAGTAACCAGTTTAAAAACTGGTTCTAAGCTGATTAACCTCTCTTTAGAAAAAATGAAACGTACCTTAGAATTTCATGGTTATGAAGTGATTGGAGATTAAGATGGTAGATAATCGCATTGATGTTTTAAAATCAATTCTTCTGGACCTGCATCATGGGGCGAGTCCTGAAAGTGTTCAAGAACAATTTGACAAACATTTTAAAGGAGTGTCAGCTTTAGAAATTTCAATGATGGAGCATGAACTGATGTCATCAGATACTGGGATTACATTTGAAGATGTCATGAGCCTCTGTAATGTTCATGCTAATCTCTTTAAAGGAGTTATTTCAGATGTGAACGTTCCAGATAGTGAACAAGAAGGTCACCCTGTTTATATTTTTAAACAAGAAAATTTAGCTTTGCGTGCAGCTATGTTACGTATCCGTAGAATTATAGACAACTTATCCCAACCTGATAGCATAGAATTTCGAGATGAGTTGATAAAGGGACTTACTCATCAAGTTGGATTATTGGGCCAATTTCATCATCATTACACGCGTAAAGAAAAACTCTTCTTCCCGATTATGGAACGTTATGGGCATGATGCGCCTCCAAAGGTCATGTGGGGAGTAGATGATGAGATTCGTGAGCTCTTTAACAATTTCAAAAATTCAGTTGAACAATTACCTCCATATGATATCAATGATGTTTCATACCTTTTTGAAATTTTTGCAAAAGAATTTGAAGAAATGATTTTCAAAGAAGAAGCCATACTACTCATGATTTTATTAGAAACCTTTAATCAAGATGATTGGCTTTCTATTGCTAGAGAGAGTGATACTTATGGCTATGCTATTATAAAACCGACCGCTCAATGGCTTCCACACCGTGAGTCTTTTGAAGAAAAAAATACTGATAAAGAAAAATTAAGAGAGGGCTCAGAGGACAAAACGACTACACGTACCATTGATACTCCAGAAGGAACTTTTACTCTTACTTTTGTCCCTAAGGAAAGAGAAGAAGTTATAGACCGAACGACTCCTCAAATCTTTGGGAATGGCTACCTATCTGTTGAGCAGGCAAATCTGATTCTTAATCATTTACCTTTAGAAATTACTTTTGTCAATAAGGATGACATTTTCCAATATTATAATGACAGTGTGCCAGCAGAAGAGATGATATTCAAACGTACCCCATCACAAGTAGGACGGCATGTAGAGCTCTGTCATCCCCCTAAAGTCCTTGATAAGGTTAAGAAAATTTTTCAATTATTGCGAACTGGACAAAAAGATAAGGTCGTTATGTGGTTCAAGTCGGAAAAACTTGGTAAATTTGTCTATGTTACCTATGCGGCAGTACGTGATGATAGAGGAGAATTTCAAGGAGTTCTCGAATATGTTCAAGAAATTCAAGACTTTTTTGAATTAGATGGAGATGTTATGCGTGATATCAAATAAAATTAAGTATCCACAATGTGATGTCTAGACAATAAATTTATGCTTTACTCTCTTTATTCAATGAAAAATATTGTTTGTGAAAACGTTGACAATTAAGAAATTGTATATTAAGATGATTTGTGTGATGAGATTACAAATATAGAATAGTGAGGGGGACAGGATGGGAGTAGATAATCTATTTTCAATTGGTAGAGCCGCTGCCATGAGTGGTGTTTCAACAAAGACATTACGCTATTACGAAAGTTTAGGTTTAATTCATCCTAAGCATATTTCCAGTGAAAATGGTTATCGCTATTATGATAAAGATGCTCTGCTATTGATACCATTAATCAAATATTATCAACAAGTTGGGCTAAGTTTAAAAAGAATCAAAGAGCTGATTCATGTAGCTGGATGCTCTACTCATTATTATCATCTCAAGAAAAGGCGTGACGAGATCAATGCCGAGCGTGAAGAGCTATCTATCGCTCTATCATCTGTAGATGATTGGTTAGAATTGATTGTTGAGGGGGAGATGTGCCTGCAAAATAGAAAACATCATTTTGGAGCGAATATAGAACGGATGATTAGTGTAAAATATTATTCTGAGCAGGCTAGTTATTGTTATTTGGAACAGCCATATAGCTACAATTACAAAGAGTCAATTATTAATTTAGAGTGGATTAGGCATTTACAGTTACATCATTTAGAAGTTTCAGGGCCAGTTATTTTGCGATATAACTCTTACCTAAAAAAGATGAATGGGGAAAGTAAATTTGCAACCATCTTGCAGCACTGTTTTCCAGAGTCAGAAACTTTTTCAAAGTTTGGTGGATTTATGGCCTTAACATGCTATCATATTGGTCCACTGGAAGGCATTGATAGGACATATAGATACTTACTGCACTACGCAGAGAAGCATAAATATAGCTTAAAAGATGAATGCTATGAGCGCCATGTCATTGATTATTGGGTGACTCAAGACCAGAATGAATTTGTAACAGAGATTATTATTCCTGTTGTCACGCAGGATGAGCTTTATCAATAAAATAGTTAATAGATGGACGGTTTGAAGAATGTAAAGAGCATCTTCAGGCCGTTTTTATATTTTTCAGTTAGTGAATCAGTTAATTAGGGGAGATGTCATGATGTTTGATTGATAAATAGTTGTTTAGTTCACAAAACTTTACCCTTAGGATAAAGTTTTGTGAGCATATTTCTTGCAAAAATAAAGATAATGTGCTTATTTATTGGAACTCTCTAATCTATTTTTCCTTTAAAATACCTGAGTGAGAGTACTGTTATGCCATAGAAAAATAGTGTAAATAGTTATATATTTTCGAAAAACTAAAAATAATTTTGAAAAAATAAAAAAAATAATTGACCTTGACTTTGTGGAAGGGTTTACAATGTTGTTGTATAGGAGTATGTGAATTTTTTATAATTGTATCAAAAATAAAATTTATATGTGCTTGTGTGTTAAATATAGTATATAAAAATATATAAAGGAGGTAGTGACATGAATTCCGAAGCATTAGGAATGATTGAAACTAAAGGATTAGTCGGCTCAATAGAGGCGGCAGATGCAATGGTTAAAGCAGCAAATGTTACTTTAATCGGGAAAGAACATGTTGGTGGTGGTTTAGTAACTGTCCTTGTTCGAGGAGATGTCGGAGCAGTTAAGGCAGCGACAGATGCTGGTGCTGCTGCTGCACAACGAATCGGTGAGCTGGTCTCTGTTCATGTTATTCCACGTCCGCACGGGGAAGTAGAGACAATTTTGCCCAGCTCTAAATAATGGCTCGCTATTTTTAAGATATTAGGAGGTATTTTTATGGGACAAATGACAAGTACTATTGCACAACAAAAAATGAATGAAACGACCAAAAAATTCCGTATTGCAGGTATTCGAAGTGGAATTATTTCTGGCTTATTTTATGGATTGTACTCCTTTGTTATTATGATTCTTCAGAGATTTGATCCGATTAAGTCAGCGGTGGGCATTTTAGCAGCTCCCTTTGTAATGGGGGCGATAAATGATTTTTTGGGTGGTTGTGTGCTCTTGCTTGCAGCGATAAGAAATGGGAAATTTAAAGAATTGGGCCGTACATTAGCTACTAAACCAGGGAAAATTATGTTGCTTGGCTATATTTTGGGCGGCCCAGTAGCAAATGGTGCTTACCTAGTTGGTCTTTATTTAGCGGGAGCTTTTGCTATTCCAATTTCAGCGACAACAGCTGCGTTTGGTGCACTTTTCTCAGCTATTTTCTTGAAACAAAAATTAAACATGCGAGTTGTTTCTGGGATGTTGATGTGTGTGGCTGGTGCGGTTGTTATCAATCTGGTAAAACCTGAGGGAGCTCCTAATTTTACATTAGGAATTATCTTAGCTGTAGTGGCTGCAATATGCTGGGGATTGGAAGGGACGATTTCAAGTTTTGGTGGTGCAATGCTTGACTCAGAAGTCACTGTAACCCTACGTCAATTGGTTTCTGGTTTAATTCAAATGGTTATCATTGTCCCAATTATTGGAGCTACTGGTCTATTTACAGCAACCTTAACTTCACCGTTTTTAGTATTTCTCTTACTAATTTCCGGTACATTGGTCGGTATTTCATATATGGAATGGTATCGTTCAAATGCTATGGTTGGTACTGCGATTGGTATGTCCTTAAATATTACCTATGCTTTCTGGGGTGTCCTGCTTAGTGTTTTATTCCTTGGACAAGCAATTACAACAACTATTGTCGTTGGTTCGTTGGTGATTATCATAGGTGCCATTCTAGTAACGACGAATCCACTAGATTTTTTCAGAAAAGATGAGGTATAGTTCATGAAATTATTACCAGCAAGAACAGCGGTGCTAAATTATATGAGCACAGTGGAAGAGGCGGATGTATTTCAAGTTATGTCAGCCTTGGAACCTTTATTTGGCAGTGAAAAACAGTTCAGAGAGGACTTGTTTTTAGAACATTTGATGTCGTTAGAGTGCAATGGTTATCTTGTTCAGTCAGGATTTAATTTAGACGAAAACGGAAAACTTAGAATCCGTTATCAGATAAATGATGATGGAAAATACGCAGTGGAAAAATATATTGCAAAAGAATTTCGAAATGTAAAAGGAGGAGCGATATGAGATATCATGGTGGGCAGGCATTAGGTCTTGTGGAAACAGTTGGTTTGGTGCCAGCTTTGGAAGCATGTGATAAGATGCTAAAAGCCAGCAATGTCAAATTGATTTCCTATGAAAATGTTGGTTCTACATTGGTTACAATCATGGTAGTTGGTGATGTAGCTGCTGTTGAGGCTGCTGTTGAAGCAGGGGCACGTGCAGCAGATGCAATTGGTAAATTGACTGCTCATAATGTAATGCCTAGGCCGATTTCTTCTGTTGGAGACATGGTTTCTGTACATGATGTTGATAATTAATAAAGGAGGAAATAATGGAAAGATATCAAGCAATTGGTGCTGTGGAGACATTTGGTCTTGTTTATGCACTTGAGGCGGCAGATGCAATGGTAAAGGCTTCAGATGTTGAAGTAATTGCTTATGTCAACACTGCATCAGGTTATATTGCAGTTATTGTCCAAGGTGAAACGGCTGCCTGCAAGACAGCTGTTGATGCGGGAGTTAGTGCAGTAGAAAAAATGGGGACTGAGGTATATAGTAGTGTTGTCATTCCAGGACCACATGAAGATTTGAAGAAAATCATTGATCGTTACTCATTAGAAATGATGTTCCCAGAAGAAGCAACAGAGTAGGAAAGTGTGAACGAAATGAGATATATTGACAAAGATTTGGAATCAATTCAAGAAATAAGAAATTTGCTTCTGAATGGTCAAATGTCTTTTGTTCACTTGCAGAAGTACAGTCAAAGTGATTTGGATGTCGTGACTTCTATCTTTATCAAAACTTTGCTGGACAAAACAAGCGACTATGTCCACGAGTTTGTGACTGGTAATGATTACGGTGTGGAAGAGGATGAGCATTTTTTATGTACACATTTTCTGAAACGTTTCGAGGAAACTCTTCAGAAGGAGTCATATATCGGTATCATCGGTGGAAATTCTACAGAAAAAGTTATCGAAATTGGAGCGCCGTTGGGGGTTGTTGCGGTTTTGTTACCAGCTCGCCCAACCTTTACCTTATTGGTTAATGTCTGTTTACTAGCGATGAAAACAGGAAATTCTCTGGTATTCATTGCTAATCGGCAGTCAACAAGGTCAACTCTTCATAGTTTGAAAAAACTAATTATGCTTGCCGAAGAGTCTGGTTATCCTGAAGATGGTATCAGTCTAGGTGAGACAATTAGCGATGCAGGAATACTGGAATTGTTGGCCATTGATAAGGTTTCTCTACTCATCAATATTGGCTGCCCAGAATACATTTCAAATAAGTTTGTCACCAATATACCTTTATTATATGGTGGGGATTCATCTGGACCAGTATTTGTAGAAAGAACCGCAAACATCGAGAAAGCTGTTAGTGATGTCATTCATTCGAGAAGTTTTCAAAATGGTATCTTACCCGGTGCAGAGCAATTTCTAGTTACTGAAAATGTTATTGCAGATCAAATCAAAGATAGCCTAGAAAAGAATGGAGCTCATTTGCTGACGGAGTCAGAGACTAGGAAGCTGATTGCATTTCTAACAGCTTCAGAGAAGAATATTAAGGAAAATTATATTGGGAAGTCAGCTATTTGGTTGGCAGAAAAATCCGGCATATCTGTTCCGGCAGAAACAAAGGTTCTTGTATCTGTCCAAGATTACATGAATGAAGAGGATTTTTTTAGTCGAAAATTACTCTGTCCAGTGATTGTAGTCTACTTGGAACCGGATTGGACCTTAGCTTGTGTTAAATGTATGAACTTGCTAGATGAGTTAAAAATGGGACATACGTTAACCATACATTCCAAAGATTGGAAAATCATTAGAGAGTTTGCCCTAGTCAAAAAGGTTGGGAGAATTGTGGTAAATGCACCTACAGTTTGTGTCGCTACAGGTATTGTTTCTAACTTCCCGACATCATTGATATTGGGAGGTATCACAACTGGTAAAGGATATAGCTCGGAAAATATCACACCGAAACATTTGACTTATACCCGTCAGGTTGGTTTTGAAGTTAATAATAAGTCATGAATTGATTGTTCGAAAGAGAGGAAATATTCAATATGGATATGAAGGAATTTACAGCTAAGCTGGAAGAAGCTACGAAGAAACTAAGTGCGGAAGAACGTGCATCACTGGTAAAAATTTTCCAAAGTGTTTCTGATGATATTACAAAGCCAGAAATTAGTTTTGCAAATGTAGAACCGCTTGTGTCAGAAGGTACAGATGTACCAGAGGGAATTACACCTCGATTGCAGGCCTTAAAAAACCAATATTTGAAAGCGCAACCAACAATCTCTTTAATTCGTGCGGTAAACCTGACACGAATTTCTAAAGAGAATGAAGGTATGCCAAAAGCAATCCTACGCGGAACTGCTTTCAAAGAATTTTGTAAAATTGCTCCAGTAGTCATTCAAGATAATGAATTATTGGTAGGTGCACCGAATGGTGGCGCACGTTTTGGTGCCTTTTCTCCAGATATTTCATGGCGTTGGCTTCGCGATGAAATTGATACGATTTCAACTCGTCCGCAGGACCCATACGCCTTGTCTGAAGAAGATAAAAAGGTTCTAAGAGAAGAAATTTTCCCATATTGGGAAGGACGTTCTGTAGATGAAGCCTGTGAGTCACAATACCGTGAAGCGGGTGCTTGGGAACTTTCTGGCGAATCATTTGTCTCTGATTGTTCTTATCATGCTTGTTCTGGTGGCGGTGACTCAAATCCAGGATACGATGTGGTAGGGATGAAAAAAGGTATGCTAGATATTAAGGCTGAAGCAGAAGCCCACCTAGCAAAACTGGACTATGCTAATCCAGATGATTTGGAGAAAATCTATTTCTACAAATCGCAAATTCTAACAGCAGAAGGTGTTATGATTTATGCGAAGCGTATGTCTGAGTACGCAGCAGAATTAGCCGCAAAAGAATCCAATCCAAAACGCAGAGCAGAATTGGAGATGATTTCTCGCGTCAATGCCAATGTTCCTGCGCATAAACCAGAGACTTTCTGGGAAGCGATGCAATACGTTGTAACAATTCAGCACCTACTACTCTGTGAAGAAAACCAGACAGGTCTTTCAATTGGTCGTGTTGACCAGTATATGTATCCACTTTATAAAAAGGATATTGAATCTGGCCGGATGAATGATTATCAAGCTTTTGAATTAGCCGGCTGTATGTTTATTAAGATGTCAGAAATGATGTGGTTAACATCAGAGGGATCTTCTAAATTCTTTGCAGGTTATCAACCATTTGTAAACATGTGTGTCGGTGGGGTAACACGTGAAGGGCGTGATGCAACAAATGATTTGACCTATCTTTTGATGGATGCGATTCGCCATGTGAAGGTTTATCAACCAACCTTGGCAACTCGTATCAATAACAAATCGCCACGTAAGTACTTGAAGAAAATTGTTGATGTTGTCCGTGCAGGTATTGGTTTCCCTGCGTGTCACTTTGACGACGCTCACATCAAAATGATGTTGGCAAAAGGTGTTTCAATGGAGGATGCACGTGATTACTGCTTAATGGGATGCGTAGAACCACAAAAATCGGGTCGTCTCTATCAATGGACATCAACAGCCTACACTCAATGGCCAATCTTAATCGAAACGACGCTAAACCAAGGTATTCCATTATGGTACGGAAAACCAGTTACTCCAGATATGGGACCTCTTGAGCAATACAAAACATTTGAACAATTTGAAGCCGCTGTTAAAGAGACAATCAAGTATGTTACCAAATGGACTTCTGTTATGACCGTCATCTCTCAGCGTGTCCAACGTGAGTTAGCACCGGCACCATTGATGTCTATGATGTATGAAGGTACGATGGAAAATGGTCGTGGAGTTAAATCAGGTGGAGCGATGTACAATTTCGGTCCAGGTGTTGTTTGGTCAGGACTTGCTAACTACGCAGATTCCATGGCAGCAATTAAAAAACTTGTCTTTGAAGATAAAAAGTATACACTTGCCGAATTGAACAAGGCTTTGATTGCCGATTTTGAAGGGTATGATCACATTCGCGCAGATTGTCTAGCAGCTCCTAAATATGGTAATGACGATGACTATGTGGATTATTTTGCTTCGGATATTGTCGAGTTCACAGAAGAGGAACATCGTAAGTATAAGACTTTGTATTCTATTTTGAGTCATGGTACCTTGTCCATTTCGAATAATACACCTCTCGGTCAAATTACAGGAGCCTCTGCTTCTGGTCGCCGTGCTTGGACACCGCTTTCAGATGGTATCTCACCAGATCATGGTATGGATACCAAGGGTCCGACAGCGATCATTAAGTCAGTTTCCAAGATGGCGAATGAAAATATGAATATCGGCATGGTTCATAACTTCAAGATTATGGCAGGTCTTCTTGACACTCCACAAGGTGAGGAAAGTTTGATTACCTTACTTAGAACAGCAAGTATTCTTGGTAATGGTGAGATGCAGTTTAACTATCTTGACAATGCAATTTTGCTAGAAGCACAACAACATCCAGAAAAATATCGTGATTTGATTGTTCGTGTAGCTGGTTATAGTGCCTTCTTCGTTGAATTATGTAAAGATGTTCAGGATGAAATTATTGCGCGTACAGTTTTGACACGGATTTAAAACATAATGTGGATACAGTGGTCTTCTTTAGCCAGAAGGCCTACTGTAACTATTCGGATAGGAGAAAATTGTAGTGGCAACAGTAAAAAAACATGAAACACGAATCAATGTATTCAATGTTCAAAAATATAATTTATATGATGGTCCAGGCATTCGTACTATTGTTTTCTTCAAAGGTTGTCCAATGCGTTGTAAGTGGTGTGCTAATCCAGAAGGACTAGAATTTGGGACAAACATCATGCATAAGGAAACCCTATGCAAACCCTATAACTCTTGTGCCAAAACTTGTCCGCTGGGAAGTGTTTGCTTTAAATTTGCTAATGAGGAAGTGCCTGTTCCATATGAGTATTCCGACAAAGAGCATCCAATTGATATTCGGCGTTATCAGAAAAAGCGTCCAACAAGAGCAGATATTGAGGGGTGTCCCGAAGGTGCATTAACAATTGCAGGAGAGGCTAAAACCATCTCAGAACTGATGGATATTATTCATGAAGATGATGCCTTTTATGAAATGTCTGGTGGTGGTGTTACTTTGTCTGGTGGAGAATGTTTGGCCCAGGGTGAAGGGGCACTTGCTTTGTTGAAAGCTTGTAAGCAAGATGGTTTGAATACCGCAGTAGAAACAGCAGGTCATGTCCCAAATAAGGTGGTGATGAAGGTAGCTGAGTATACAGATCTGTTCTTATTTGACTTGAAGCATATGGATTCCAAAAAACACAATGAATGGACAGGTGTTGGAAACGAGCGGATTTTGAACAATCTAAAATCTGTATTAGATGCCGGTTATAATGTAAAGATTCGCATGCCCATGTTGAAAGGAATCAATGATAGCGAAGAGGAGATTCGTGCTATTATTGACTTTTTACTTCCGTATAAAGACAGAGTAAATTTTCAGGGAATTGATCTTCTACCCTATCATAAATTAGGTGTCAATAAGTATAAACAATTGGGAATGGAATATCAAATTGAAGGTGATCCATCGTTAAGTCAATATGACTTAGATAGGATAGAAAGCTATATCTTATCGTATGATTTTCCAGTAAATGTTGTTAAACACTAAGGATTGGGAGGAGGAATTTTGTGGAAGTAATTGGAGAAATCAATCGAATTATTCAAGAATCTGTTCCGGGTAAACAAATTACATTGGCTCATGTTATTGCTGCTCCCATCCAATCGGTTTATGACAGTCTGGGAGTAGAAGATAAAGGAGCTATTGGAATTTTGGCTATAACTCCATACGAAACAGCTGTTATTGCTGCAGATTTAGCCGGAAAAGCAGCAGATATAGACATTTGTTTTATTGATCGTTTCACAGGTTCTCTCATGTTTAGTGGAGATGTACAGAGTGTAGAAACAGCCCTACAAAGAATTCTTGACTATTTTAAGGCTAACTTAGGATTCTCCATTGTTTCATTAACAAAATCATGAGAAAACGAATACTGATTATTGGACCAGAGGGTTCTGGGAAAAAGGAACTCATTAGAGTACTAGAAAATGAGGAGGAGATTTGCCTCATAAAATCTATCGTGTACGGTCGTGAAACAATTTATGTTCCTAGCACTTATCTTAGGAGTCCTAGCATGAAAAAGCATATTATTGCAACGCAACAAAATGCTTATTGTCTCCTGATGCTCTTACATTCTAGCCGTGTCTATAGAGTCTATTCACCTAATTTTGCACAAGTGTTTAGACTTCCTAGTTTAGGGATTATTGTTCATCATTCAGGACAGTCTATTAAAAATACAGCTGATTGCATAGTTGAATTACAAGAAGCTGGTGTTGATGAGATTATTGAATGGGAGATGGGAGACTCTGATACCTATCACGAATTATGTAAAAAAATAGAACAATTAAAAGAAGGTAATCAATGAAAATACATGAATTTCAAGTGGGTCCACGCTTTATTTTTGGTAAAGGGGCTACAGCAAAAATTTCAGAATTACCAATTACGAAAGCCTATGTTATTTGTGATCCTTTCATGGAACAAAGTCACCTTGTGAACGAAGTTTTAGAGGTTCTAACTACTTCGGGAGCAGAGACTAAGGTTTTTTCAAATGTTGTCCCTGACCCGACAGTACAAGCCGTTTCTGAAAGTATGGCTGAAATTAGAAAGTATAAACCAGATGCTGTTATTGCCTTAGGAGGAGGATCAGCGATGGACACAGCCAAGGCAGTTGTCCGAGTGTATTCTGAATCTGAAAAAGTAGACAGTCTTTACTTGATTGCGATTCCCACTACAAGTGGGTCAGGAAGTGAAAATACCGCTTTTGCAGTCATCTCAGATCCAACGCATAATGAAAAAATTGCATTAGTTGATGATTCAATGGTTCCGGATCTCGCTATTTTGGACACTACTTTTACAATGACTCTGCCACCATCGGTGACAGCGGATGCAGGAATGGACGTGCTGACGCATTGTCTGGAAGCTTATGTATCCAATCAGGCTAACGATTTTTCTGATGCCTGTGCTGAAAAAGGCATCCGGTTGACTTGGCAATACATCTTTGAAACCTATAAAAATGGTGACAATCAATTAGCTCGTGAGAAGATGCATAATGCTTCATCTATAGCAGGTATTGCTTTTAATAATGCAGGGTTGGGAATTTGTCACAGTTTATCTCATGCTATCGGTGCTTTCTTCCATGTACCGCATGGTCGGATCAATGCCTACCTATTGCCCTACGTCATTTCATTTAATGCTTCCTTGGATAGTTTGGGAGAGACAGAGGCAGCTAAACGATACGCTGAGGTTGCAGAGATGCTGAATATTGGCAAAGTCACAGTTAAACAATCAGTAGTAGCTCTGACAAGTGCAATTAAACAATTATCGATAAAAATGAGTATCCCAACGAAACTTGAAGAATTGGGAATCAATCGAAAAGAGTTTGAAAAAATGATTCCAGAGATGGCACAAAGGGTCATGGCAGATGCTTGTACACCAACAAATCCAAGGACCGTTACGCAGGAGCAGATTGAGGCTATCTATCGCTCAATGCACTAATGGCTAACATAAGTATATAAAAAGATATTATTGAGTGGAAGGAGGATGTTATGAAATATCTAACTGAAGATGATTTACGTCTGATTTATCGTGACAATCCTTTTGAAACCTTCACTATTCAAAAACAAACTAGATTAACTCCAGGAGCAAAAACTTTTCTTATGGACCGTAAGGTTCGACTCATTGATGAGACTGAAAAAAAGCCGTTAACCAATGCAGTAAAATCAAGTTCAATCACCAATAGCTGTTTATCATGTATCACACAGTCAAATGAGTGGCTGATACTTCGGAGTGAACTTTTACGAGTGGCCTATGAGTTGATTGAGTTGGATTTTTCTATCTCTGAAGAGCTATGCATGCTAGAACAATGTATGGCAACATCATCGATTTCAGACCGTCAAATGATTAAAGAACAAGCAATTAGTCAGCCATCTGTGGTCGAAAGTTTAGGAAGAATGCGATTGTTGTTGAGAACTAAAAAAGGGAGAGTAGCCTCTCGTCTATTCCCTCTATATTTTAAGTTTCAGACCTTGTCTGAAAGAGTTGATGAACCAATACCGGAAGTATTGCAAGAAGTTATCAATCGGTTGGCAGGTATGATTATATCTTGTGTCAAAAGATGTGAGGAGGTAGACGATGATATCAAACAAATTACCTAAAACATGCGATCAGTATGTGGAGGAATTTGAAAAGGCTGAAAAACAACCTGTTATTACAAAAAGTCATATTTATTATACGGGGGTTGATTTAGGAACTGCCTACATCGTCTTAGTTGTCCTAGATGAGAATCGAAATATTGTAGCTGGTGCACACCGCAGCGCCAATGTTATCAAGGATGGAATGATTGTTGATTATATTGGAGCGATTCGCATTGTCCGAGAACTAAAAGAAAGTTTAGAAAGACAATTACAGACGGAATTACTCTATGCTGCTGCGGCTCTTCCGCCAGGGACAGATTTATTAGATGGTGGAGTAATCAAAAATGTTGTTCAAGGAGCAGGCTTTGAGTTGACAGCTTTATTAGATGAACCTACAGCAGCTAATACCATTGTAGGACTTAAAGATGGGGCAATTGTTGATATTGGTGGTGGGACAACAGGTATTTCTATCTTAAAAGATGGAGAAGTAGTGAAGACAGTTGATGAGGCAACAGGGGGAACGCACTTTACTTTGGTAATCTCTGGTGCTTACCACCTAACCTTTGAAGAGGCTGACGCCTATAAGCGAGATAACAACAATCATAAAGAACTGAATAGCGTTTTGAAGCCTGTCGTTGAAAAAATTGCCAGCATTATAAATAATAGTATTGCGGGATATGATGTGGATATCATCTACTTGGTTGGCGGCACCAGTTGTCTAACTGGAATTGAGGCCATTATCGAAAAAGAAACGGGTATTCGAACTGTTAAACCGAAAAATCCGATGTTTGTTACCCCGATAGGAATAGCAATGAATTGCAGTCAAGAAATTATGTATTAGGAGGCGAAGATGTTAGTTGCAGAATTAGTTGATACAATTTGGGCCACTAGAAAATCGGATGCCTTGAATGGTGCTAAATTTCTACTGGCAAAGGTAGTCGGTGGTAGTAGATCCGGCGAGATTATGGTCGTTGCTGATATGATCGGTGCGGGAATTGGTGATCGAGTCATTGTGGCAACAGGTTCTGCTGCCCGTCGTATGATGGAAAATGATTTGATGCCAGTTGATGCAGCGGTTATAGGAATTATTGACGAAAACTACGATCAAATCAAACAACAAAACGGAGAAATAAATAGATTGTTGGAATAGAAAGGAGAAGAGATGGCAAAATTGATAGTTGCAAAAGATGTTCTTGCATGTAAGGAAGCAGGGCAGATGGTGTGTCATATTGAAAAAGGGACAATTATTACTCCTGCTGCACAAGATGAAGCCAAAAAATATGGTATTTCATTTGAGTGTTGCGAAGATACTTGTACAACATCATTTGAAATGAGTAATCAACGTATCAGCACTGATGAAATCCTGCATATTTTAAAGAATATTTTAATGAATACAGATGACAAAATAGAGAGGGAAGCCAAGCCATACCGTTTTGTTTCGCATACAAATGGTATGAAAGTTGTACGTGGTTCAACGGTTCGGATGGATGACTTTGATACAGGAACACCGGGTGCCAAGGTCGGTTTTCAGGAACTTGTTGGCCAGCATGAATCAAAAATGAGTGCAGGTTTTCTAACGATTGATCAATCCAAATTTGCATGGAAACTACCATACGAAGAAATTGATTATGTTATCTCGGGAACGGTAACAGTTGAAATCGATGGACAAACTTTTGTAGCGCGTGAAGGAGATGTTTTATTTGTCCCTTCAGGCTCAAATGTGGTTTGGGGTTCACCAGATAATGCAAAACTATTTTATACTACGTATCCATCGAACTGGGCAGACTTAATGTAGTTGGGGAGGCCAAAGAATGAGAGCTTTAGGGTTGATAGAAACGTATGGGTTTATCGGAGCCATTGAAGCTGCGGATGTCATGCTAAAAGTTGCAAATGTTTCTTTGATGAAATTAGAAAAAGTGCGTGGAGGTTTGGTCACTATCAGTATCAAGGGAGATGTTGGAGCAGTAAAAGTAGCTGTGGAAGCTGGGGCTAGCGCTGTTCAGAGATTTGGTACGGAATTTCTTCATAGTTCGCATGTCATTCCTAGACCGGACCAACAACTTTCTTCCATTTTAGATGAGAATACTGAGATGAGCCTCTTACACGATGAATCAATAAGAGAAGTAGCAGTTGCCCACTTATCAAACGCTTCAAAAGCGACAGATAAAATCGTTGAGGCAGAAGAACAAGTCACAGATAGTATCGAAGAACCGATAGTAAATGTAACATTAACTGTTAAGGAATACAGGCGACAACTAGAAAGAACAAAGGCCGCAGACTTACGGACGATGATTTCAGATAATGAGAATATTTCCATTGCAGAAGAAAAATTATCCAGTTTGGCAAGGAAAACGATGATTGCCATGTTGGTCGATGATTATTCTAAGAAAATCAAACAGTCAGTAGAAAAAACGTAGGAGGTTCAAAGCAGAATGAAGACAATTGATGTAGATCTCTGCTCTATACAAGAAGCACGTGATTTAGTAAGAAGCGGCAAAGAGGCAGCACAGAAGATTGCGCATTTTTCAGATGAACAGATAGATGCCATTCTAAAAAATATTGTAAAATCAGTCGAAGCCAATGCTTATTATTTGGCTAACTTAGCAGTAGAAGAAACAGGCTTTGGTAAATTGGAAGATAAGGCTTATAAAAATTATGCAGCCTCAACTTTACTTTATGATGAAATCAAGGATTATAAGACATCGGGAATTTTAGATTTTGATGAAAATAATAAAGTTTTTAGAGTAGCTGAGCCAATGGGACTGGTGTTGGGGATCACACCTTCTACCAACCCAACTTCAACAATTATTTATAAGTCGATTATTTCTATTAAATCGCGTAATGCAATTGTGTTTGCTCCACATCCATCGGCTAAGAGGTGTAGTATAGAAGCGGCTGAACTAGTGAGAAAAGCTGCAGTTGAAGCAGGGGCGCCAGAACATATTGTAGGGTGTGTTATGAACCCAACATTAGAATCAACAAATGAGTTGATGCACTCAAAAGAAGTTGCAATGATTATCGCAACGGGCGGTCCTGGTATGGTAAAAGCTGCTTATAGTAGTGGCAAACCAGCTATTGGTGTTGGGGCTGGTAATTCTCCAGCTTATATTGAGAAAACAGCGGATGTAAAAAAAGCAATTGCTACTATTATTGCCTCTAAAACATTTGATAACGGGACGATTTGCGCCTCTGAACAAGCGATTATCTGTGAAGAAAGCAATAAGGATGAAGTGCTCCGTGAATTAAAAGAGCAAGGATGCTACCTCATGACCCGAGAAGAGACAGACAGGGTTTGTCAGCTTCTCTTTAGAGGGAATACTAAGGGATGCCATCCGTCAATGAATCCGAAATTTGTTGGACAACCAGCTATAAAAATTGCAGCTGCAGCAGGGCTGTCGGTACCAGAAGATACCAAGATTTTGGTAGGTCCTCAAGTTGGTGTTGGTCAGGGAAATCCACTATCGTTTGAAAAATTAACGACTGTTATTGGTTTTTATGTTGTTAAAGATTGGGAAGAAGCTTGTGCTTTGAGTATTCGACTGCTACAAAATGGTATCGGTCATACGATGAGTTTACATACAGGTGACCCAGAAATGATTTTCCGTTTCTCCAGTAAGCCTGCTTCTCGTATCTTAATCAATACAGGAGGAAGCCAAGGTGGTACAGGTATTTCCACCGGACTTCCAATTGCCTTTACCCTAGGTTGTGGTACTGATGGTGGTAGTTCTGTTTCGGATAATCTAACCCCAGAACACTTGGTAAATGTAAAAACAGTTGCATACGGCATAAAAGATGTTACAACTATTGTTGCGAAAGATAGTCGCTTTCAATCATTGCCAAAATTGACTATGTTATCTAAAACCGATACAAAGATTGATGCAGTATGCTCAGCGAGCATTCATTATCAAAACAAGCATGAATTGGAAAAAGATTTTTTGAGTCAAACGCCACAGGCTATTCAAGAAAATTTTGAAAAGCGTCAAAACTTACAGTCTGATGAATTAAATGAGAAACAAACTCTGTCTACCGAAGATGACATTGATAATGAAGCTATTGTTAGAGAGATTTTGTCATCTTTAAGAAGATAGGAGGTGATTGTGTGGGAGAAGATCTAGAAAGCTTGTTTTACAAAGTAGTTGACTATCTTGATGGAAGGGATAGCAATGTAGAAAAGGTTTTGGTCGAAGAAAAGCCAGTGGCAGCCAAGGAACCTGTAACAAAAGCAGATGTTTTTGGTCGCAATGCCATTCCTCTAGGTATATCAAATAGGCACATTCATTTATCTCAGGTAGATATAGATTGTTTATTCGGTCCTGGCTACCGCTTTAATCAACTAAAAGAATTGTCGCAAAAGGGACAATTTGCCTACAAGGAATGTGTAACCATTGCAGGTCCTAAGGGAGTTATTGAAAGAGTTAGGATTTTAGGTCCGTCACGGAGCCATACGCAGGTTGAAATATTAAGAAGCGATTGTTTTAAGATGGGTATTGACGCACCGTTACGCTTATCCGGTGACATTGAACATACTCCAGGTTGCACAGTCATTGGTCCAGTGGGCTCGATTCAGCTGAATAAAGGTTGTATAGTCGCTAAACGGCATATTCATATGAACCCAAGTGATGCTAAACATTTCGGTGTAGAAGACAAGCAAGTTGTTTCTTTGGAAATACCTGGTGAGCGTGGTGGCATTATCCATAATGTTATTGTTCGCGTGAATGATAATTTCTCGTTAGAATGTCACTTAGATACTGAAGAAGCAAATGCCTTAGGGGTTACGGCGCACAATAAATTACGTATTATTAAGTAAAGGAGAAGAAATATGACTTCAGAAGCACTAGGCATGATTGAAACAAAAGGCTTGATAGGTTCAATAGAGGCCGCTGATGCCATGGTAAAAGCCGCTAATGTTACCTTGATTGGTAAGGAACATGTAGGTGGTGGTTTAGTTACCGTTTTGGTTCGTGGTGATGTTGGTGCAGTAAAAGCTGCTACTGATGCAGGTGCAGCGGCAGCCCAACGTGTAGGAGAGTTAATCTCTGTTCATGTCATTCCGCGTCCACATGGTGAAGTAGAAACCATTTTACCACACTAATATAAGTAAAGGAGAAGAAATATGACTTCAGAAGCACTAGGCATGATTGAAACAAAAGGCTTGATAGGCTCAATAGAGGCTGCTGATGCCATGGTAAAAGCCGCTAATGTTACCTTGATTGGTAAGGAACATGTAGGTGGTGGTCTAGTTACCGTTTTGGTTCGTGGTGATGTTGGTGCAGTAAAAGCTGCTACTGATGCAGGTGCAGCGGCAGCCCAACGTGTAGGAGAGTTAATCTCTGTTCATGTCATTCCGCGTCCACATGGCGAAGTAGAAACCATTTTACCACACTAATATAAGTAAAGGAGAAGAAATATGACTTCAGAAGCACTAGGAATGATTGAAACAAAAGGCTTGATAGGCTCAATAGAGGCCGCTGATGCCATGGTAAAAGCTGCTAATGTTACCTTGATTGGTAAGGAACATGTAGGTGGTGGTCTAGTCACCGTCTTGGTTCGTGGTGATGTTGGTGCAGTAAAAGCTGCTACTGATGCAGGTGCAGCCGCTGCCCAACGTGTAGGAGAGTTAGTCTCTGTTCATGTCATTCCGCGTCCACATGGTGAAGTAGAAACCATTTTACCAAAAGTAAAATAAATTTTGAGGAAGAAGAGCTCATCTGGTTTGGGGTGAGCTTTTCTAAAAATAGTAGGTAATTTCTTCTCGAAGAATTGGGGAAAGATTAAAAAATGTAGGGAGGAAGGAATATGTCGCATCAAGAAATAATGGATGGTAATATGGCTGCGGCATACGTAGCATATGCTTTTAGTGATGTTGCAGGTATTTACCCTATTACACCCAGCTCTACAATGGGAGAATGGATTGATACTTGGCAGGCAGAAGGTAGAAAAAACTTATTTGATCAGACTGTAAATGTTGTTGAAATGCAATCAGAAGCGGGAGTGGCTGGCTTCGTGCATGGTTCATTAAAAACTGGAGCACTAACGACTACTTGTACCTCTTCTCAAGGATTGTTGCTAATGATACCTAACATGTACAAGATTGCAGGAGAATTACTACCAGCAGTTTTTCATGTTGCTGCACGTTCTGTAACGACAAATGCCCTCAGTATATTTGGTGATCATAGTGATGTTATGGCTGTACGACAGACAGGCTTTGCAATGTTGGCAGAAGGTTCCGTCCAAGAAGTAATGGATCTGTCACTTGTAGCCCATTTAGCAACACTAGAATCCAGTCTTCCCTTCGTTAATTTTTTCGATGGATTTTCGACAAGTCATGAACTACAAAAAATCACTGTTCTAGAATATGATGAGTTCAAGCCTCTAGTGCATGAAGAGGCGCTCAACATTTTTCGTGGTAGAGGAATGAATCCCAACCATCCAACGGTGTCCGGAACCAATCAAGGACCAGACACCTTCTTCCAACAGCGCGAGACAGTAAATCGACACTATCAAGTTCTTCCCTACGTTGTACGAAAGTACATGAAAAAAATCAATCAACTTCGTGGAACAGATTATGACCTAATGCGATATTATGGACATCCTGATGCAGAAACTATTATTGTAGCAATGGGATCCGTATCCTCTACAATTTGTCAGACTGTTGATTACTTGATAGATAACAATAAAAAAGTGGGCTTCATTCAGGTTCATCTCTATCGACCTTTTCCAGTAAAAGATTTTTTAGAAAAAGTACCCAAGACAGTTCAAGCTATCGCTGTTTTGGATAGAACCAAAGAAGCAGGAGCCACAGGTGAACCTCTTTTCTTAGATGTAAGAACTGCGTTTTATGAAAGTGAGCGACACCCCCTTATCATTGGGGGAAGGTATGGATTGGGTTCAAAAGAAGTGAGACCTAACCAGATAATGGCTATCTTTACTGAGTTGGAGAAAGCTTCTCCAAAGCCTCATTTTACTATAGGAATAGAAGATGATGTTACCAACCTTTCATTAAAGGTGGGAGATTCTATTGATCTGACAAAGAAAACAACTTACCAAGTGAAATGTTGGGGATTTGGAGGAGATGGCACAGTTAGTGCCAATAAATCAATTATCCGCATTATGGGTGAACATTCTGACTCTACTATTCAAGGTTCCTTCTATTATGATTCTAGAAAACAGAATGGTCTCACGATTTCAAACCTTCGATTTGGTCGAGATAAAATTCAGTCTTCTTATTCTATATTAGAAGCGGATTTTGTTGGGGTTACCATGCCTGGATATTTAAGAAAAATAGACTTGGTAAAGGGATTAAAAAAAGGGGGAATATTTCTATTAAATACCACCTGGTCCCATGAAAAACTCAGTCGCTTACTTCCAAGCAAACTCAAACGCTACTTGGCTGATAACGAGATTCGCTTTTACACCATAAATGCCTATAAAATTACACAAGAAGTAGGATTGTATGGGAAACCGGGTATTTGCATGCAGGCGGCTTTCTTTAAACTAACAGACTTTTTATCGGAAGAAGCAGCAGTTGAAGCCATGAAGAAAGAGATTGTTCAGGCGTATAGACATAAATCACCGGAAGTCGTAGAACAAAATCTACGAGCTGTTGAAATGACCCTTGCTTCTATAAAAAAAATAGATATTCCAGCCGATTGGAAATTATGTAGAGAGGAGCAAAACGCCCCATCAACCAATACTTTGAAGTATATACAGAAGATTCAGCAACCTGTTCATCGTCTGGAAGGAAATTCTGTGTCGGTTGGTCAATTGATAGAAAATGGTCTCGTCGCAGGAGATATTCCCTTGGGAATTGCGCCAGTAGAAAAACGCAGTACGGCTTGGGAAGTACCAGAGTGGAATTCAGAATTTTGTGTGCAGTGTAATCAATGTTCATTTGTCTGCCCACATGCTGCCATTCGTCCTTTCCTAGTTGAACAAGATGAGTTGAATCAAGCTCCTGATGGCTACAGGGTTAGAGATTACAAGGGAAAAGATGGACTGATGTATCGTATTCAGGTATCTGTTGAGGATTGTACTGGTTGTGAACTGTGTGTAAAGGTCTGTCCTGCCAAAGGCAAGGCTTTAAAGATGATTGAAGTGGATGACGAAGCTTCAGGTAAGTTTAAGGAAGAAGCCATTCATTGGGCCTTTTCAATGACCTTACGTGCCAAAGAAAATCCAGCCAAGCCAGGAACTATTGCACATACACAATTTGAACAGCCTCTCTTGGAATTTTCAGGTGCATGTTCAGGATGCGGTGAAACTCCGTATGTCAAACTATTAACTCAGTTGTTTGGTAGTAGGATGATGATTGCTAATGCTACAGGTTGTTCTTCCATCTGGGGAGGGATGTTTCCTATCACACCGTTTAGTACCAATTCACTTGGGCAAGGTCCTGCTTGGAGTAATTCTCTGTTGGAAGACAATGCTGAATTTGGATATGGTATGTTAATGGCTACGCAAACGAGGAGACACTCGCTGATTGCTGATATGCTCGCAGCAAAAGAGGAAGCAAGTTCAGTTTTGGTAGAGTTGATAGATAACTGGATTGAAAACATTGATAAAGGCTATGGGACAATTGCACGAAGCAAAAAGTTGATAGACTTGCTCCTTGTTGAAATGGATGAGACAAAACCCTTATTGACAAAACTTTACGAAAAACGTGATTTATTTGTAAAACCCTCACAATGGATTATCGGTGGAGATGGTTGGGCCTACGATATAGGTTATGGTGGCTTAGATCATGTGCTTGCTAGCGGAGCGGATGTAAACATACTGGTACTTGATAATGAAGTATACTCTAATACTGGTGGCCATGTTTCAAAAAGCACACCGACATCAGCTATTGCAAAGTTTTCAGCTTCAGGTAACAGAGGAATAAAAAAAGACTTAGGAATGATGGCAATGACCTATGGTAATGTCTATGTAGCTCAGGTTGCAAGTGGTGCGAATCCAGTTCAGGTGATTAAAGCATTTGAAGAAGCAGAAAAACATCCAGGACCATCACTTATCATTGCCTACGTCCCATGTATCACTCACAAGATAGCAGGAGGAATGAAGGAGAGTCTTCAGGAAGCAAGACAAGCAGTAGAATCTGGTTACTGGTCCTTGTACCGTTACAATCCAAAGCTAGAACAAGAAGGAAGAAATCCGATGATTTTGGATTATAAGCGCCCAAATTTTGATAAAATGATTGATTTCATGATGAAACAAGAGCGATTTTCTTCCTTACAACAATTTAATCCTACTGTGGCAGCTGACTTATTTCATCAAACAGTGGAACAAGCCAAACGGCGTTTCATAAATTATGCCAAGTTATCTGGAGACTTCGACAAATATATAAAAGGAGTGCAAAGAAATCAGACAAAGAAAAGTAGCACAATACAAGAGTCCACATTAGAAAAGATTATACATAGTTTAGAATTTTAATAGCATACTAAAAATGATATTATCTATCTGAATAGCAAGCACGGTGGAGGGTTAGAGATTAACTTATACTTGATTGTACTTGTAAAATCTGATTTGGGATTGTAATTATTAACTATGGGAAGAATTCATTCCATATAAAATCTCGCCAACTGGTGAGATTTTTTGGTATAATATAGCTTATGATTTCAGGAATTATTAATTTGAAAAAAGAGGCGGGTATGACCAGCCATGATGCAGTGTTTAAACTCCGAAAGATATTGAATGAAAAGAAAATTGGACACGGTGGGACCCTGGATCCCGATGTTACAGGTGTCCTTCCGATAGCTGTTGGGAAATCCACTCGTATCATTGAGTATATGACAGAAGCTGGCAAAGTTTACGAAGGGGAGATTACGATTGGGTTTTCAACTACGACTGAAGATGCTTCTGGTGAAGTAGTGAATGTGACCGTAGTAAGTGACTTGACCGAAGAGGCAGTTGATGCGGCCATGTCACGTTTTGTTGGTCAAATCACTCAAGTTCCACCAATGTATTCGGCAGTCAAGGTGAATGGTCGTAGGCTCTATGAGTATGCCCGACAGGGTGAGGTTGTTGAACGGCCATCACGCCGAGTCACGATTACTGAGTTTTCTCGGACCTCTCCAATTGTTTTGAACAATAATTGTGCGATGTTTAGCTTTCGTGTGGTATGTAGTAAGGGAACCTATGTCCGAACACTTTCGGTTGATTTAGGTACAGCACTTGGATACGCCAGTCATATGTCAGCTCTTCAAAGGACTGCATCGGCAGGACTAGAGCTTAGCTCTGCTTTGACTTTAGAACAAATTAAAGAAAAGGTTAATGCAGGTGATTGGGGTTTTTTACTACCGATTGAGTATGGTGTCTCAGAACTCCCTCGTGTTGAATTGATTGAAGAAGCGGTGACAGAGATTTCTTATGGACGTCGTGTCGCTTTAGATGCGATAACACCACTAGTAGCAGGATTTCATGATGGCAAGGTGATTGCTATCTTAGAGGCACGTGACAACCTTTATAAACCTAGAAAAGTATTGATTTAAGATGAACATAATAACGATAAACGACTATCATGATTTGGTAGAAAGACAAGCAACGGTTTTAGTTTTAGGATATTTTGATGGGCTTCATTTAGGGCATAAGGCGCTTTTTGATAAGGCACGGGAAATAGCAGAGCGAAAAAAATTGCCAATTACTGTATTGACATTTCATGAGTCTCCTAAATTGACTTTTGCTCGTTTTACACCAGATTTGCTTTTACATCTAGCCTATCCAGAAAAACGTTATGCTAAATTTGAAGAGTATGGTGTTGACTACCTTTATTTAATGAATTTTACGAGTGAATTTGCGAAAACAAGTTCGGATGATTTTATCAAAAATTACATTGAAAAATTACAAGCTCAGGATATCGTTATAGGATTTGACTACCAATTTGGTCACAATAAAACAGACAGTGACTATCTTGCTCGTAATACAACTGCTCAAGTACACACCGTAGGAGAAATTCAATTTGAAGGTGAAAAAATCTCTTCAACTCGTATTCGTGAAGCGGTCACAAAAGGAAATATTGAATTAGCTAATCAATTATTAGGCTATACGTTTACGACGCGAGGAATCGTGGTTCATGGAGATGCGCGTGGTCGTACAATCGGATATCCAACTGCAAACTTAGCACCACTTGATCGAACTTACCTGCCTTCAGATGGTGTCTATGTGACGGATGTTTGTGTAAAAGGTAAAACTTACCGTGCGATGACTTCTATTGGTCAAAATGTAACCTTTGGTGGAACAGAGTTACGTTTAGAAGCTCATATTTTTGATTTTATGGGAGAAATCTACGGAGAAGAAATCGAAATTTCCTGGCTATATAAAATCCGTGATATGGTCAAATTTTCTGGTATTGATGATTTAATCGCTCAATTGGAAAAGGATGAGCAATTTTCAAAAAATTGGGCATAAATTATGAAAAAAGTCTAGAAATATAGCTTGAATTTTTGTATAATAAAGTGTAAATATGTAAGGATAAAGGCGGTTTTGACATGATTACGCTATTTTTATCGCCTAGCTGTACCAGTTGTCGCAAAGCCAGGGCATGGTTATTAAAGCACGACGTTGAGTTTCGCGAACATAATATTATTACTAGTCCTCTTTCACGTGAGGAATTACTAGACATTCTATCTTTTACTGAGAATGGGACTGAAGATATTATTTCGACACGATCTAAGGTGTTTCAAAAGCTTAATATTGATGTTGATGAATTGTCTATTTCAGAGTTAATTAAGCTAATTGCGGAAAATCCTAGCCTTCTCCGTCGTCCTATTATCATGGATAAGAAACGGATGCAGGTTGGTTTTAACGAGGACGAAATCCGTGCTTTTTTACCGCGTGATTATCGCAAACAAGGACTACGACAAGCAACTATTCGAGCAGAGATTGAGGGAAGACATGCATAAGAATTATTCTTATCCACTTGATTTGACTTGGAGCACTGATGAGATTACTTCAGTGCTTTCTTTTTTGAATCAAGTTGAATTAGCATATGAGGCGAAGGCTGATGCTGAAAATTTATTGAATAGCTATGCTATTTTTAAAAGTATTGTTAGAAGCAAAGCGCAAGAAAAACAAATTGATCGTGAATTTGAAGCAACGAGTGGTTATTCAACTTACCGTGCTGTGCAAGCAGCAAAGAGCAAAGGAAAGGGTGTGATCTCACTTGGAAAATAAGTTTGCCTTTGCTCAAGATTTAATCAAAAAAGCTGGTCAATTAGTGATTGAGCAAATGAAAGATGTTTTTGATGTCACTGTCAAGACCACTCAAGATGATGTAGTGACATCTATTGATATTGCTATTCAAAACTTCTTGATTCAAAGCATTGCAGAGCATTACCCTGAGGATCATTTTTTAGCAGAAGAGGAAAATTGTCAGCATGGGATTTCAGTGGGGAATGTATGGGTAATTGATCCCATTGATGGGACACTAAATTTTGTGACTCAAAAATCTGATTTTGCGATTATGATATCTTATTTTGAAAAAGGCAGTGGTCAGTTTGGGTTGATTTATGATGTCATGGAAGATAAACTCTATTCAGGTGGCGGAGTGTTCTCAGTAACATGTAATGATGAAAAATTACCTGTTTTTGATGGTCGTCCCTTATCTCACTCACTGGTTGCTTGTAACACAGGTATGCTTTTAAAAAATAGTTACGGGGTACAGGAACTCTTAAAACATTCACTTGGGGTGAGGAATTATGGATGTGCCGCTTTAAGTATAGCAAGAGTGCTTAATAACCAACTTTGGGCTTATATTTCAAATGTTTATCCCTGGGACTATGCTGCGGCTAATGTTTTGGGACAAGCTCTTGGATATGAGTTGATGACACTTGATGGTAGTGACATTGATTATACCAATCGTCAAATGGTTATTTTTCTTCCTAGTCAATATAAAAATACTATTCAAGAATTACATTTTAGATCATGAAACTGAGGTTACTCGGTTTCATTTTTTTTGCTTAAAGATACTGATTTTAGTATAATATAGACATGTATTTACCTGAAAAATTTATTGAAAAATATACGCATCTTTTGGGGAAAGAAGCAGAGCAGTTTCTAGAAACGTTTGAGTCTGACCCAATTTCAGCGTATCGGATAAATCCTCTTAAAGCTGGACAAAAAATATTTTCTGACCCAATTCCTAATACTCCTTGGGGATTTTATGGTAAGGTCTCTGGAAAAAGTGCAGAGCATGTTACAGGCTTGGTTTATTCTCAAGAACCTGCTGCTCAAATGGTTGGTCAAGTTGCTGCTCCAAAAAAAGGAATGAGAGTTTTGGATCTTGCGGCTGCCCCAGGCGGAAAATCAACGCATCTACTCAGCTATTTACAAAATACGGGTGTCTTAATTTCTAATGAAATATCCACAAAACGTAGTAAGATTTTGGTTGAAAATATTGAGCGATTTGGTGCTAGAAATGTTGTTGTAACGAATGAATCGGCTGATCGACTTACCCAAGTCTTTGCCTCTTACTTTGATTTAATTGTCTTTGATGGACCATGCTCTGGTGAGGGAATGTTTCGAAAAGATCATGAAGCTACTCAATACTGGCATGAAAAATATCCTAAAGAATGCGCTAAATTACAGCAGTCCATTTTGGAAGATGCGATGAAAATGTTAGCTCCCGGAGGTCGCTTAGTTTATTCAACGTGCACTTGGGCTCCTGAAGAAAATGAAGAAATTGTTAAGTGGTTGCTTGATACCTATAATCTAGAGTTACTCAATATTCCTAAGATTAACGGTATGGTAAAGGGAATAGAGTTTTCAGAGGTTGCTCGCATGTACCCACATCGTTTTAAAGGTGAGGGTCAGTTCGTGGCACATTTGCGAGACACACGTCAACCTGAGCATAAATTAAGAAAAATGAAAGCAGCAAAATCTAACCTTACTAGTGAACAGTTGTCGCTTTGGCAAGATTTTGCTAAAAAGCATCTTGCAATTAAATTATCAGGTTTATTGCAAACTTTCGGTGACCAACTCTATTTGTTACCAGATGGCTTACCTGATTTGAAAAAGTTAAAGATTGCTCGAAATGGTTTACATTTGGGAACCTTTAAGAAAAAACGATTTGAACCTTCTTTTGCCTTAGGGGTAGCTTTATCTCCTAATGATGTAGAACAGTTTATAAAAATTGATATAGAACAGTTTGAGATTTATGTTGCAGGAAATACGATTAGTTTGCCAGAGTCATTACCAAATGGTTGGTACCAGATAGTCGTAGAAGGCAATGGCATGGGTTTTGCAAAGATTGTCGGCAATACAGTAAAGAACTATTTCCCTAAAGGTTTACGATTTAATTTTTAAGTGTTATGGAATACAATTTATAAAAATATCCTAGATACCAAGAGTTTTCATATGTTATGATGTAATAGTGTGGTATTTCGCAATGGTTTTCAGAAAAAATGAAAAGGAAAAATGATGACTATAAAAAAACAATCTAAGTGGCAACGTCTTGTCCTAATTAGTTTGTCAGGAATGATTCTCTCGGCATGTTCTAGTTGGATTGATCGTGGGGAATCTATTACTGCTGTAGGCTCTACAGCGCTACAGCCCTTAGTTGAAGCAGCAGCAGATGAATTTGGATCAATTAACATTGGAAAATCCGTTAATGTTCAGGGAGGGGGGTCAGGTACTGGACTTTCTCAAGTACAGTCTGGAGCTATTGAGATTGGTAATTCAGATGTGTTTGCTGAGGAGAAAGACGGTATTGATGCTTCTGCTCTAGTCGATTATCAAGTAGCAGTTGCTGGGTTGGCTATTATCGTTAATGAGAAGGTAACCGTAGATAATTTAACGACTGAACAACTTCGTCAAATTTTTACTGGTGAAATTAAAAACTGGAAAGAAGTTGGTGGTTCTGATTTAGGCATTACTATTATTAACCGGGCAGCTTCGTCTGGTTCTCGTGCAACCTTTGATAGTATCGTTATGGATGGAAAATCAGCTAAACAGAGTCAGGAACAAGATTCAAATGGTATGGTTAAATCTATTGTAGCTCAGACTCCTGGTGCGATTTCTTACCTTGCTTTTGCTTATGTTGACGATTCTATCAACACGATGAAATTAAATGGTTTTGCTCCAACACCAGAAAATGTGGCAACAAATGATTGGCCAATTTGGTCTTATGAACACATGTATACTAAAGGTAAAGCAACTGCTTTGACAAAAGAATTTTTAGATTACATGCTTTCAGAAGAAGTACAAGAAGGTATCGTTGAAAGTATGGGTTATATTTCGATCAATGATATGGAAGTGACCAAGTCAGCTGACGGTGTGGTTACTGAGAAGGAGGACTAAGATGAAAAACGAAGAATTAGCTAAAAAACTGATGTCTCCTTCTAAAAATTCAAGATTAGAAAAATTCGGTAAAACAATAACCTTCTTATGCCTTGCTTTGATTGTTTTCATTGTGGCAATGATTTTAATTTTTGTTGCTCAAAAAGGCTTATCAACATTCTTTGTTGACGGTGTAAGTATTGGAAATTTCCTATTTAGTGGCACATGGAATCCAAGTCAGGGAGAATTTGGTGCTCTTCCTATGATTATGGGATCTTTTATCGTTACTATTTTATCTGCTCTGATTGCCACACCATTTGCTATTGGTGCAGCAGTCTTTATGACTGAAATTTCTCCTAAATATGGTGCCAAAATTCTTCAACCGGCAGTTGAGCTTTTGGTTGGTATTCCATCAGTTGTTTATGGATTTATAGGTCTTCAAGTGGTTGTACCATTTGTACGTTCTATTTTTGGTGGTACTGGTTTTGGTATTCTTTCAGGGGTATTCGTTCTCTTTGTTATGATTTTACCAACCGTCACTTTTATGACTACCGATACACTTCGTGCTGTACCTCGTCATTATCGTGAAGCAAGTCTTGCTATGGGTGCTACGCGTTGGCAAACCATTTGGCGGGTGACTCTTAATGCGGCTCGTCCGGGTATCTTCACAGCTGTTATTTTTGGCATGGCTCGTGCTTTTGGTGAAGCTCTGGCCATCCAGATGGTGGTTGGTAATTCAGCTGTTATTCCAACTTCATTAACAACACCGGCTGCGACTTTAACTTCTGTCCTTACAATGGGAATTGGTAATACGGTTATGGGAACAGTTCAAAATAATGTGCTATGGTCATTAGCCCTAGTATTACTTTTCATGAGTCTTGCCTTTAACATGTTAGTCAAATTTATTACGAGAGAGAGAAAGAGAAATTATGCACGCTAAAAAAATGGATAAATTAGCGACAGGTATCCTTTATACTATTGCTGGTATCATCGTTACAATACTAGCGTCGCTTATTCTTTATATCTTACTTCGTGGTGTTCCGCATATTAGTTGGGATTTCTTGACAGGGAAGTCATCCTCTTATAAGGCAGGCGGGGGAATCGGAATTCAACTTTATAATTCCTTTTTCTTACTTGTGATTACACTGATTATCTCAGTTCCTTTATCAATAGGAGCAGGAATATACTTGGCTGAATATGCGAAAAAGGGGCCGTTAACGAATTTCATTCGTACTTGTATTGAGATTTTATCATCACTACCATCAGTGGTTGTAGGCCTTTTTGGTTATCTTATCTTTGTTGTTCAGTTTGAATATGGATTTTCGATTATTTCAGGTGCGTTGGCGCTCACGGTCTTTAACCTTCCTCAAATGACGCGGACCGTAGAAGACAGTTTACGTACTGTTCACCACACTCAGCGTGAAGCAGGATTAGCTCTTGGAATTTCGCGCTGGGAAACAGTTTTCCATGTGGTTATTCCAGAAGCTCTTCCTGGGATTGTCACTGGTATCGTCCTAGCTTCGGGTCGTATTTTTGGTGAAGCGGCAGCCCTTATTTATACTGCTGGGCAATCTGCACCAGCAATGGATTGGAGTAATTGGAACCCACTTAGTGTTTCAAGCCCTATATCACCTTTTCGTCAAGCAGAAACATTAGCTGTCCATATTTGGAAGGTCAACAGTGAAGGAACAATCCCAGACGGAACTTTTGTGTCAGCAGGATCTGCTGCTGTTCTTTTGATTTTTATCTTGATTTTCAACCTTGTTGCTCGTCGTCTTGGAAAAATCCTCCATGCAAAATTAACATCGGCTGAATAATGTCATACCGCCATACCTATGAAAATATGAGAGACATTTAGATGTCTGTTGTTGCTCAGTTTCATTTTGAGTGGAACATAGGTCACTGGCTAGGTATCTTACTATAAGGAGACCACATGTCAGAATATAACTGGAATGAACGTCATATTATTACTTTCCCGGAAGAAAAAACAATCCTTTCTACTAAAGACCTTCATGTTTATTATGGTCAAAAGGAAGCTATTAAGGGAATTGATATGCAGTTCGAAAAAAATAAAATTACGGCTCTTATTGGTCCGTCGGGCTGTGGAAAATCAACCTTTCTTCGTAGCCTTAATCGTATGAATGACACCATTGATATCGCTAAGGTAACTGGAGAAATTACTTATCAGGGAATCAATATTAATGCTCCAGAAATCAATGTCTATGAAATGCGTAAACATATTGGAATGGTATTCCAACGTCCAAATCCATTTGCAAAATCTATTTATAAAAACATTACTTTTGCATATGAACGTGCAGGAATGCGAGATAAAAAAGTTCTGGATGAAATCGTTGAAACGTCTTTGAAACAAGCAGCGCTTTGGGAACAGGTTAAAGATAGTCTTCATAAATCTGCTTTCACGCTTTCAGGTGGTCAACAACAAAAACTTTGTATTGCTCGTGCAATTGCTGTTAAACCGGATATTTTATTGATGGATGAACCAGCTTCAAACCTTGATCCAATTGCAACCATGCAGTTAGAAGAAACCATGTTTGACCTTAAAGAAAATTACTCTATCATCATTGTAACTCACAATATGCAACAGGCTGCTCGTGCTAGCGACTACACAGCATTTTTCTATCTGGGGGATTTGATTGAATATGATAAAACCAAAAATATCTTCCAAAATGCGACTCTTAAGTCGACTAATGATTATGTTACAGGACATTTTGGATAGGAGGTACCATGTCAGAACCTATTTTACAAGTGAAAGACTTGTCGGTTTACTATAGCCAGAAAAAAGCTTTAAACAGTGTTAGTATGGATTTTCAACCCAATGAAATAACGGCTCTAATCGGACCATCTGGTTCAGGGAAATCAACTTTACTACGTGCAATTAATCGTATGGGAGATTTGAACCCTGAATGGACTCTAACAGGCTCAATCAGCTATAATGGGCATAATATTTATAGCCCGAGTACGGATGCAGTAGAACTTCGTAAAGAAATTGGGATGGTCTTTCAGCAGCCCAATCCTTTCCCAATGTCAATTTATGAGAATGTTGTCTATGGTCTTCGTCTAAAAGGAATTAAAGACAAGTCCATCTTAGATGAAGCAGTTGAAAAATCTTTAATTAGAGCTTCAATTTGGGATGAAGTTAAAGATCGGCTTCATGATTCATCGCTAGGATTATCTGGTGGACAACAACAACGTGTCTGTATTGCTCGAGTTTTGGCAAATAGTCCGAAAATTTTGTTAATGGATGAACCTACATCCGCTCTTGATCCGATTTCTGCTGGAAAAATTGAGGATACTCTTTTCGGATTGAAAAAAGAGTATACATTACTTCTTGTCACACGATCAATGCAACAAGCTTCGAGGATTTCAGACCGTACAGGTTTCTTCTTAGATGGTACTCTCATTGAATATGATAAAACCAAAGAAATGTTCCTCAGTCCTAAAAATAAAGAAACCGAAGACTATATTTCTGGTAAATTTGGGTAATCTCTTACGACTTACGAAAGGAAAAATATATGTTACGTGCACAATTTGAAGAAGAATTATCTAAACTTCACAATCAATTTTACGCAATGGGGACTGAAGTTTTAGCTCAAATTAACAATGCCGTTCGTTCATTTGTAACGCATGACCGTGAAATGGCTAAGGAAGTTATCGAAAGTGATGATATTGTTAATGCTTACGAAACACGCTTAGAAAAAAAATCTCTTGAAATCATTGCGCTTCAGCAACCAGTGGCACATGATTTACGAACTGTTATCACTGTTTTGAAGGCCTCGAGTGATGTGGAGCGTATGGGAGACCATGCTTCAGCTATTGCCAAAGCGACTATTCGTACCAAGGGTGAAGAACGTATTGCCGAAGTAGAAGAAGAAATTCGCAAAATGGGGAAAGATGTTAAGCGAATGGTAGAAGAAGCACTTGAAGTCTACATGTCAGGTGATGATGAAAAAGCTTATGAAATAGCTGCGTCAGATGAACTAATTGACAACATGTTCAAAGACATTCAAAATCTTGCTGTTAAACGTATTCGTGAAAATCCAGACACGGTATTTGCAGGAAAAGAATATTTCCAAGTTTTAATGTACTTAGAACGTATCGGAGACTACGCTAAAAATATCTGTGAGTGGGTTGTCTACCTCAAAACAGGAAAAATTGTTGAATTATAAAAAATATGGTAAAATGAGTAGTATTAATCTACTCATTTTTTTAGATTTAGGAGAATGTTATGTCAGTAGAACGTCTGATTACTAAATTCATTCCAGAAAATTATAATCTTTTCTTGGATATTGATCGACCAAGTAAAACCTTTAATGGTAATGTTGCTATTAGTGGTGAAGCCTTGGATAACCAAATGTCGTTGCATCAAAAAGATTTAACGATTACGTCTGTTTTGTTGGATAACGAAAAATTAACTTTCCATATAGATGATGACAATGAAGCAGTACATATTGACTTACCTGAAACAGGGAGTTTGACACTTGTTGTTGAATTTTCAGGTTACATTACAGATAACATGTCTGGTATATACCCATCTTATTATACGGTTGATGGTGTGAAAAAGGAAGTTATTTCAACACAATTTGAAAGTCACTTTGCTCGCCAAGCCTTCCCATGTATTGATGAACCAGAAGCAAAAGCTACTTTTGATTTCTCAGTGAAGTTTGACCAAGGAGAGGGTGAAATTGCCTTGTCAAATATGCCAGAAACTAATAGTGAGCGTCGTCAAGAGACTGGCGTATGGACTTTTGATACAACACCACGCATGTCATCTTATTTATTAGCCTTTGCTCTCGGTGATTTACACGGTAAAACAGCCTATACTAAAAATGGGACTCTTGTTGGTTCTTATGCGACGAAAGCTCACAAATTGAGTGAACTTGATTTTTCATTGGATATTGCGGTGCGTGTGATTGAGTTCTACGAAGATTATTTTGGTGTCAAATACCCAATTCCTCAATGTCTTCATGTTGGTTTGCCAGATTTCTCTGCTGGAGCTATGGAAAACTGGGGACTTGTGACTTATCGTGAGGTTTATCTCCTAGTTGATGACAATTCAACAGTATCAAGTCGCCAACAAGTTGCTCTTGTAATTGCTCACGAAGTAGCTCACCAATGGTTTGGTAACTTGGTGACAATGCAGTGGTGGGATGACCTATGGCTCAATGAATCATTTGCCAATATGATGGAATATATTGCAGTTGATGCGATTGAACCAACTTGGAATATTTTAGAAGATTTCCAGACATCAGGAGTTCCAGCAGCCCTTAAACGTGATGCAACGGATGGTGTTCAATCAGTACATGTTGAAGTTAACCATCCTGATGAAATTAATACCTTATTTGATCCAGCTATTGTTTACGCGAAGGGAAGCCGTTTGATGCATATGCTTCGCCGCTGGTTGGGAGACGATGATTTCCGTGCAGGGCTTAAAATTTACTTTGAACGTCATCAGTATGGTAATACTATTGGACGTGACCTTTGGAATGCCCTTTCAGAAGCTTCAGGGCGTGATGTTGCAGCCTTTATGGATTCATGGTTAGAACAACCAGGATATCCATTAGTAAGTGCAACCGTTGAAAATGATACATTAACCATTTCCCAAAAACAATTCTTTATTGGTGAAAATGAGGAAAGTGGTCGTCTATGGCAAGTGCCACTCAATAGCAGTTGGACTGGTTTACCAGATACGTTAACAGAAGAATCGGTAACGGTACCAAACTTTAGTGAGCTAGCTAGCCAAAACGAAGGAGCTTTGCTCTTTAATACCGGTAATACAGCGCACTACCTCAGCAAATATGAGGGAGAATTACTTGATAGGATTATGTTTAACTGGCCAAGTTTAGATAAAATTTCAAAACTTCAAGTGATTCAAGAACGTCGTTTCCTAGCTGAAAGTGGTGTTATTTCTTACAGTGAATTAATTCCATTAGTAGCTGAGTTGACGGAAGAAACAGATTATACCGTTCTAGATGCGATTAACTATGTTTTAGATGGATTAAAACGTTTTATCGAAGAAGGTAGTGAAGAAGAAACTGCTTTCAAATCAATGATAGAGAGTATTTTCCATAGAAATTATGAGCGTCTTGGTTTTGATAAACAAGAGGGTGAGACAGACGAAGATGAGTTTGTTCGTCAATATGCTATTGCAAATATGCTTTATGCAGACAATGCTACGGCTATTGAAAAAGCAAAAGTTATTTTTGAAGAATATAAAGATAATATTGCGAATATTCCAGCAGCAGTTCGTTCCTTTGTTTTGATTAACCAGGTGAGACATGCTGAGACCGCTGAATTGACAAAACTATTGTTAAATACTTATTCTGAAACAACAGATGGTGTCTTCCAACGTCAATTAGCAGCAGCGCTTGCTGAGACGCAGGATATCCAGACACTTCAAACAATTATTGAAGCGTTTGAAAATAAAGATATTATTAAGCCTCAGGATCTCTCAACGTGGTATGCGACTTTCCTTCGTCAATCATTTGCACAAGAGGCAGTTTGGTCGTGGGCTCGTCAAGATTGGGATTGGATAAAAGGAGCTCTTGGTGGAGATATGAGTTTTGATAAATTTGTTATCATTCCAGCAGCAATCTTTAGGACAGAAGGACGCTTAGCAGAATATAAAGCATTCTTTGAGCCACAATTATCTGATATGTCTTTGAGTCGCAATATCTCTATGGGGATTAAAGAGATTTCAGCTCGTGTAGCACTGATTGAGGCTAATAAAGCTGCTGTGTCAGCTCAACTTTTAGCAAAATAATGAAAAGGATTAGCATAGTACTGACTTGAAAAGTTAGAGAAATAGTTATTGAAAGGATTTAGTTCTGCATTGTACAGGACTAAGTCTTTTTAGTTTTAATACGTTTGTTGTTGTCATAAAAAATGTAATCTGTAATCGCTGTTTCCAAGTTCTCAAAAGACTGGAGTATGTTCTCAAACTCATAAAATATCTCAGATAAAACTTGCGAACTGAACTCTATCTATTACCCTTGTAGATAAGCTGAGTACAGTTAGCGGTTTATGGACTGGTTGGATGATGGGGACCTCATTTGATTCCATTATGAATCTTTTCCGGTGCTTTCCTTAGCAATTTGCCTATTTGTCAATTGGATTTTCCTTTACCGTTTCCAATATTCAATCGGATACTGTCCGTGATTGTCAAGTGTCTGATTTTTAGTATAAATGATATTTCATCTCAGAGAAAGCTTCTAAATATGTTTGTAGTGAACTATATTATATCTCTCTGAGATGTTTTTTTGATGCTCTTAAAGTCGATAACTTAGTTTTAGACCCATCAATAAATATAGATAATTATATTTTTAAAAAAAATTATAAAAATATATTGCAAACGGTAACAAAAAGTAGTATGATGTGTTTATAAAAAATTATAAAAAAATAAATATCTATAAAGGAGATGGATATGTGTTATAAAAAAACACCGATTATTGGTATTTCTGCCAGTATTATCGTAGATCAAGGAGGGATGTTTCCTGGTTACCACCGTGCCTATGTTAATGAAGACTACGTTCATTCGATTACGCAAAATGGTGGAATTCCGATGATTCTACCGGTTTCTTCTGATCGAGAAGTTTTAGATGGTTATATGGAAGGGATTGACGGTTTGTTATTATCAGGCGGGCATGATATCTGTCCGTTGAACTATGGTGAAGAACCAAGTCCAAAATTGGGAGATACTTTCCCAGCACGTGACCAGTTTGACTTTGCTTTGCTTGAAAAAGCTAAAGAGAAAAATATTCCTATTTTAGGCATTTGTCGTGGAGCTCAGATTATCAATGTAAACCATGGCGGGACTCTATGGCAAGATTTATCTTATGCCAATCAACCTTTTTTGAAGCATTGGCAGGAGCATTATCCAGATTTAGCAACACATTCTGTTATTCTGGAAAAGGACTCGCTCTTGATGCAGATTTTTGGGCAGGAAAAAATGTTAGTTAATTCTTTCCATCACCAGATTGTACGTGAAGTAGGAGAGAACTTGCGAGTTGTCGCACGCGCGATGGATGGTGTGGTTGAAGCTATTGAACATACTGATTATCGTTTTATGATTGGCGTACAGTGGCATCCAGAGATGCTACATAAGAGTATGCTAGAAATGAATCAGCTCTTTAAAGCATTTATTGAGGAAGCAAAGGTTAAACCAGTAGCTCGTGTTGAAAAAGCGACTGAGTTGGTTAGTTAGAAAGTACAGGTTTTTATCATGAAAAAGAAATTAGGATTCTATTCTATTGTATTATTGACAATTAACTCTATTATTGGGACAGGAATTTTCCTTTCGCCTGGTGCGGTAGTGGCCAAATCAGGCGACAAAGCGCTATTGATTTACTCTTTTGCAGCTATTTTTGCGGCGGTATTAGCGATTACGTTTGCGGCAGCTGCCAAGTATGTTTCAAAAGGTGGGGCTGCATATGCTTATACTAAGGCAGCCTTTGGCGATAATCTCGGATTTTATGTTGGAATTACGCGCTACATCGCAGCAAGTATTGCTTGGGGCGTTATGGGAACAGGTGTTGTCAAAACGGTTCTTAGCATTTTCAAGTTAGATAGCAGTAATCTTTTATTGGTAACAGTTGGTTTTATTTGTTTGATGGGCATTCTATTAGCTATTAATTTAGCAGGTACTCGATTCCTTGAGATTATTAATAATCTATCAACGCTTGGGAAGGTGGGTGCCTTGATTACAACTATTGTAGTTGGTTTAGGAATTGTCCTCTTTACACAGGTCAACGAATTTGGCAATATTCACACATTGACAGATGCTACTGGTGTGCCACTTGGTTATAATATGGATATTTCTAGTTGGGTAATGGCGGTAATTGCAGCATTTTATGCCTTTACAGGTTTTGAAAGTGTGGCAAGTGGAGCAGAAGATATGGAAGAACCGGAAAAAAATCTTCCACGTGCTATTCCACTTGCAATTGCTATTGTAGCAGCTATTTATGTTGGTATTGTGGGTGTTGCTATGATGATTAATCCACAAGCTATTATTAGTACAACAGAAGTTGTTGCCTTGGCAGATGTTTTTAGCAATCCGATCATCCGTAGTGTCATTATTCTCGGAGCCTTGGTGTCTATGTTTGGTATAAATGTTGCAGCTTCTTTCCACACTCCACGTATTTTAGAGGCGATGGCTCTTCAAGGACAGATTCCAGTTTTCTTTGCGAAACGTACAGATAAAGATTTTCCAGTGGTAGCCTTCTTCATAACAATTGGAATCGCCATTCTATTGCCAATGGCCTTCCGATTTGATATGACAAGTATCATGGTATTGAGCTCTATTTCGCGTTTTATCCAGTTTATCGTTGTACCGTTAGCAGTCATGGTATTCTATTTTGGACGGGAACGTGGGCAAGCCCTTCAAGATGTTAAGAAAAACTTTGTTGTAGATGTGATTATTCCAGGAATTGCCGTGATTTTAACAGTTGTTTTACTCTACAATTTTAGCTGGACGCAACAATTTACGATTGTTCTTGAAGATGGAAGTGTACTTCCAAATACCTTTGCGATTGTGGCAATGGTGATTGGTTATATTGTCTTGCCATTTATCTTGATGATTTGGCAACACATGCGTAAACAGACGCAGGAACAAATGATTGAAAAATAAAAAATCGCAATAGAAAAAACAAGGCAGGGAGAGGGGAAACTTAATTCCTGCTGAATAAATGAGGTGAAAACATGATTGAACGTTTAACAAGTACAAAAATTCCAGCAGCTGTAGGCAGTTATTCATCGGCTAGCAAGGTGGGAAACCTGATTTTTACATCAGGTCAATTACCCATCAATGCTGAAACTGGGAAAATTGATCAGCCAACATCTATTGAGTGGCAGGTGGAGCAATCTTTGAAAAATATAAAAGCTATTTTAGAAGATAATGGATCGTCCATGGAGGCGATTATTAAAACGACAGTTTACCTAGCCGATATCGCTGATTTTAATTCTTTTAATGGTGTTTACCAGACCTTTTTCCAAAATGGTTTTCCAGCTCGGACGGCATTTGAAGTAGGGAATCTTCCGATGGGAGCTTTAGTGGAAATTGAAGCAATCGCTGAGGTTCTCTCATGAAAGATAATACAAAACTACTCCATGGCTATACTGTTTTGGATGAATATACTGGTGCAGCTTCTGTACCGATTTATCAAACATCTACTTTTAACAATTCAGAACTCTATTGCGCGCAGCAAAAACATCTCTATACACGTTTTTCAAATCCAACAACAGATGCTCTTGAAGATGGCTTTCGGTGTTTAGAAAATGCAGCATATGCTGTAAGTTTTGCTTCTGGTATGGGGGCTATTTCAAATGTACTCATGTTGCTGAATGCGGGAGACCATGTCATTTTTCCTAAAGAAGTATATGGAGGAACTTGCCAATTTGCGACTACTATTTTGCCGAAATATCAGATAAAAACGAGTTTTGTTGATCTGGCAAATGTGGAGGAAGTGGCTACGGCTATTCAGCCGAATACCCGTATGATTTATATGGAAACGCCATCCAATCCATTGTTGAAAGTCTGTGATATTAAGGCGCTGGTATCTCTTGCTAACCAAAAGGGGATTATGACAGTTGCGGATAACACTTTTATGACCTCTCTTTTCCAAGATTGCTTGGCTCTAGGTGTGGATATTGTAGTAGAAAGTGTTACCAAATTCATCAATGGACACAGTGATGTTGTGGCTGGTTTGGCGGCGACCAATAATGAAGACTACTATCACCAACTGAAATTATTCCAAAAGAATTTTGGAGCAATTTTGGGGGTAGAAGATGCTTGGCTGATTCTTCGTGGTATGAAAACTATGGGAATTCGTGTAGACCATGCAGTCAAAAATGCTCAAACTCTTGCAGAATTTTTGGAACATCATCCTAAAATTAAGCATGTTTATTATCCAGGATTGACTAGTCATCCTAATCATGATATTCATATGATGCAAGCGAAGAATGGTGGTGCTGTTTTGTCTTTTGAATTGGGATCAAAGGAAGACTTATTAACATTTACAAAACGGATTCAAATTCCGATTTTAGCAGTAAGTTTAGGTGGTGTAGAGTCTATTCTATCGCATCCAGCAACGATGTCTCATGCTTGCTTAACGCCTGAAGAACGAGTTGAACAAGGAGTAGTTGATGGGCTCTTACGCTTGTCCTGTGGCATTGAAAATATCGAAGACTTATTAGCTGATTTTGAACAAGCCTTAAACTTTTAATCCATTATCATTTCAAGAGATAGGCTCCTTAGGGGCTTGTCTCTGATTTTTTTAAATGAGTTGAGAGAACTTCAAAAACTCTCTTAGAAGAAGGAATTATGACAATTGATTGGTATCAAGAAGTAGTATCAAGAAAAGAAGCATTACTAGCAGATGTTGAGCGACTTTTACGTATTGACTCTGTTAGGGAAGATGACTGTGTCACCACTGCTTATCCAGTAGGACCCGGTCCCAAAGCTGCTTTGGATGAATTTCTCTTAATGGCCCAAGAAAATGGCTTTTCGTATCAAAGCTTTGGTCCTTTAGTTGCCCATGTAGATTGGGGGAAAGGAGAGGAATTATTTGGACTTTTAGGTCATGTTGATGTGGTGCCAGCAGGAGACGGCTGGGATAGTGATCCCTTTTCTCCTACTTATCAAGAGGGTAAGTTGATTGCGCGTGGGGCTCTGGATGACAAGGGTCCACTCGTTGCAGCATTTTTTGCTATGAAACTTTTAAAGGAAATGGGATTTGAACCACATAAGACTGTTCGCATGATTGTGGGAACGGATGAAGAAAGTGAATGGAAGTGCCTTAAATATTATCAAACACAAGTAAAGTTGCCAAAAACTGGTTTTGTCCCAGATGCCTATTTTCCTATTGTTAATGGAGAAAAAGGTAATGCTTCTATTGTGATTCGTTTTGCTAGTGACACTAGAGAATCATCTGAGCTGGTATTAGATAGTTTTGAAGCTGGTCTACGAGAAAACATGGTACCTGATAAGGCGGTTGCTTGTATCAGTGGACGTGGACTATTGATATTGGCCAAAGATTTTTCGGATTTCTTACAAGTTCATCCAGAAATTCAAGGTCAGGCTGAGGTGGAAGGACAGAATCTTTCACTCACTGTTCATGGGAAATCCGCTCATGGTGCTAAACCCGATGTGGGAACGAATGCTGCAAGTTACCTAGCACTTTTTTTGAGTCGTTATAAGTTTAATCGTTCATCGGCTAATAAATGGATAGAATTTATAACTCAGATTCTACACCAAGATGTCTGGGGTGAAAAATTAGGTATTGCTTATGAGGATGCTTGTATGGGGCGTTTGACTAGTAATTTAGGTTTGGCTACGTATAATGATGAAACAGGAGGGAGTCTTACGCTAAACATTCGTTATCCACGAGGGGTGCAAGTATCTTCTTGGTCTCCCTACTTATTACAAAAATTGAAAGAGAAAGATGCGATGATCCAAGTCCAAGTGACAGACAACCAAGAACCGCATTATGTTCCAGGGAATCATCCTCTGGTACAAACTCTCTTGAAGATTTATCATGAGCAAACAGATTTACCTGCATACGAACGTGTCATTGGAGGAGCGACCTATGCTCGTCTCATGCCAGAAGGTGTAGCCTTTGGTGCACTTTTTCCAGATGCCCAGGATACCATGCACCAAGCAAACGAATATATTTTAGTCGATCATCTTTTAGCTACCTGTGCTATGTATGCACAGGCCCTATATGAATTAACCTGTAGAACATACTAGAGTGATAGGGATGTTAGAATGCGTAGCAATAAGTTGATAAAAAAATAGCGATGTGATACAACTATAGTTGGAGGTGGCCATGAATTTACAATTAAAATCCTATATTCCACTCATTGATTTTTTAGCTGTAGTCTTGGGAAAAGACACCGAAATTGTATTGCAAGATTTCACAGATGGGTTAGATCATTCTGTAGTCTATATAAAAAATAATTTATCAGGACGTGACGCGGGTGCACCAGCCACAGATTTTGTCTTAGATGTGTTTAAGTCTAAAATTTACAAAGAAAAGGACTATCTGGTTAATTATCGGACAAAAACAATCGCAGGAAAGGAATTATTCTCATCTAGTTATTTTATCAAGGATGAGGATGAAAAACTGCTAGGTATGATTTGTATCAATTCGGATAAATCTAAACTTTTGGCCTTGAGACAACTCTTTGTAGCTAGCATAGAGAGTTTAGACCAAGCACTGATGATTGATAGTCCATCAACGGAGAGTCAAACGGAACCAATCATTGAGAATTTTTATTCTACTGCTGAGAATTTGATTGAAGCAAGCATTATACAAGAAACACAGGGAAAAGACCTTAACAAGTATAATTTGACTCGTTTAGAGAAAATTTCTATTGTTCGTTCTCTTTATCAGAAAGGATTTTTTGATTTGAAAGATGCTGTTTCTAAAGTAGCTGAGGCTTTTCGTATGTCAGAAGTTAGCATTTATAAATACATTCAAACGGTTAAGCAGGAAGATTAGCAACCATATAGAAAAAAGCTATGAAATTCAGTTTAGTTTCATGGCTTTCTTTTATGGTCATCTTAGTCAGATAGATTTATTTGTTTACTTTACCTAGAACCTCTCAAATCTCAGTGGAGTAAGGGAGGATTTCCCCGATATTTTTTGACCCCTTCACGAATCTGCGTTTTATATTGAAGGCCATATTTCTTAGCAATGGTACTCGGTTCGCAACTTTGGGTACTGAGGTAGTCCTTGACGAACTGCAATTTAAACTTGAATGAATACCTTTTGAATTTCCGACTTTTTTTGCTCTTTTTTGCTATAAGAAAAGATTTCCTTTATAAGAACAGTAGCGTATACTTTTCACACAGTATATGACAATGGAGCTATTTAAGTTATAGCCTAGTCTTTTTAGTTCTTTTTAAGAAAAATAACATATACTTAATTAAGAAGTTTGTTGGTCCTTTCACTTTTGCGAAAGGATCAATAATGTTATAATAACTTGAATAAAAAAAGAGGTGGTTTGATGATTAAAATTTTACTTGTTGAAGATGATTTGAGTTTATCAAATTCAATTTTTGATTTTTTAGATGATGGATTTGCAGACGTTATGCAGATTTTTGATGGTGCTGAGGGGATTTATGAGGCAGAGTCGGGGATTTACGACCTCATTCTTCTTGATCTTATGTTACCTGAGAAAGATGGTTTTCAAGTATTAAAAGAACTGCGTGCCAAAGGCATTACAACGCCTGTATTGATTATGACTGCTAAAGAGAGCATCGATGATAAGGGACATGGATTCGAATTAGGAGCAGATGATTATTTGACCAAACCTTTTTATTTGGAAGAATTAAAAATGCGTATTCAAGCTCTGCTCAAACGTGCAGGGAAACTAACTGATAATAATCTTGTTTACGGGAATGTCTCAGTTGAGTTGTCAACTAATAGGACATTTGTTGATGGTTCCGAGGTGGAGTTACTTGGAAAAGAATTTGAACTACTTATCTATTTTTTACAAAATCAAAATGTCATTTTACCTAAGACTCAAATATTTGATCGTTTATGGGGGTTTGATAGTGATACAACCATCTCTGTTGTCGAAGTGTATGTTTCGAAAATTCGTAAAAAATTAAAAGGTTCTGATTTTGTAGAAAATCTCCAAACCTTACGAAGCGTGGGGTATATATTAAAAAATGGTTAGAGCACTAGCTTTGTGGCGAACAGATAAAGAAAATCCCAAAACATTTTTCAGATTTTTATCTGTATTTACAGGGATTTTTGTTATTATGACGGCTATTATTCTTCAAATTATTCGAATGGGTATCTATTCTTCGGTAGATACTAGTCTTGAGAATGCAGTAGCTTCTGTAGACACCTATGTTAATATGGCAATGACACGAAAATTATATTTTGAAAATATAGATACAGGTGTTGTTATTGAATCGTTTCCTAACAACGAAAAACCTAAAGTAAAATTGATGAACGTGGATGCACTTTTTTATGATGAAGACGGCAATCTTTTTAATACTGCAGATGCTTTTTCAAGTTTTTCTAATGTCATTCTCAATAGGCGTCATTTGAGAAAGATTGTAGAAGGGGAGACGATTAGCCCTTATGGACAGGTCGAGAGTTATCATTCAGTTACGGTAGCTGTTGCTAATAGTCAATATCCTCAAGTGAAGTATGCTACTTTTTTAGTCAGCATCAAACAAATTAAAGAGTCTACACAACGTTCCGTTACAATTATTATTACGGTTATGATTCTATTTTGGTTTGTCTCTGTCGGCATGAGTGTCTATTTATCTTATTGGTCACGAAAGCCAATTATGGAAAGTTATGAAAAGCAAAAAAGTTTTGTTGAAAATGCAAGCCATGAGTTGCGTACACCGTTAGCAGTTTTACAAAATCGTTTAGAGACCCTCTTTCGAAAGCCAGAGTCAACGGTATTAGAAAATAGTGAAAATATAGCTTCTAGTTTGGAAGAGGTTCGAAATATGAGGATTTTAACCACCAATCTTCTGAATCTGGCACGCAGAGATGACGGCTTACTTCTAGAAATTTCTGATATTTCTTCTAGTTTTTTTGATGATATTTTTGAAAATTATCAGATAATTGCTGAGGATGCTAGTAAACAGTTTAATTGGAATAATTTGGTCAACAGGCCAATCAAATCGGATAAAACGCTAATTAAACAGTTGATGACCATACTATTTGATAATGCTGTTAAATATACGGATTCAGATGGAAAAATTCAATTTGAAGTAAAGACAACGGATAAGCATTTCTTTATTACAGTAATCGATAACGGATATGGTATCAAAGATGAAGATAAAAAGAAGGTTTTTGATAGATTCTATCGAGTAGATAAGGCAAGGACTCGACAAAAAGGGGGCTTTGGTTTAGGGCTATCCTTAGCAAAACAAATTACGGATTCACTTGGAGGACAAATTACGATAAAGGATAATAGTCCTAAAGGAACTATTTTTGAAGTTAAGTTATAAGAAAATCAATAAAAAAGAGAGTGAGACAAAAATCGTTAAATCGTCAAAAAATGACGATTTCGATTTTGTCGTCTCACCTCCGCACAGTTGATTAGGATGGCCGCTAACGATTGCGGAGCAAGGGTTTAGGACTTCCAATCAACCACTGCGTCAAACTGTTATTACTATTAGAACGAGAAGGTTGAGATATTTATGTCTCAGCCTCTTAAATTTTAATGTAAGGATCCTTTAACGCAATAGATGATTGGAGGTCTGCAACTTAATACCTCTTCATTCTGAAGTATACGATTGTGATTAATCTTGTTCGCTTTATTTTCAGACCTTTTGAACTGTGATGCTTTTCAGAAATTGATTAAAGGCTTTTTGATTAGTGAGGATAATAGATTTATCTTGATACTTTTGACAGATTGCTTCAAAGAATTGCATCCGTTTAGGTCTGCGAGAATGAAAGAGTGCAAAGTATAAAAAGTTCCAATCCATTTTTTCTGGACAACCGATAGCCCTATCAGACCGATCTCTACCACGGTAGACGATGTAGCGTTTCAAAATACGGAAAAAAGTATTCCAACGATTAAAGTTAAGATAAATAATATTATCTGCTTGTTCCAATCTCTCTTCAAAAAGGTACTTAGAATAAACACCATCAATCACCCAAGAGGTGTTTAGAGATAAAAAAGTGGCTAATTGCTTGATAAAATCGTCAGGAGTACGACTTTCCCAGTTTGGTAGAAACTGTAACGTATCTAGATGGAGACAGGAAATGTCATAATGGGAGGATAGCTTTTTAGCTAAGGTTGATTTACCTGATCCACTATGGCCAATAATAACAATTTTCATAGACCTTCCTTATAAAAGTGGACAAAAAAACGACCGAAAGGTCGTTCTAAAATTAACCAAGTTTAGCAGCAAGACGTGCTTTATCACGGCTTGCTTTATTTGCGTGAATCAAACCTTTAGTAGCGGCTTTGTCGATGCTTGAAGAAGCAGCACGGAAAAGCTCTTCACTTGGATTTGCTTCAAATGCTTTAATAGCAGTACGCATAGCTGATTTTTGAGCTGAGTTCTTAGCATTTTGCTGAACTGTCTTCTCAGCGCGTTTGATAGCTGATTTAATGTTTGCCAATATTCTTACCTCCATTTTTACTAACCATCTTATTATATAGAAAAAGCACTAATTTGGCAAGTCTAAATTACTTTTTCAAATAAATTTCATCAATCTTATGATCTTTGGACTTGTGTAAAATGAGCTCAGCTCGATTTCGCGTTGGTTCAATATATTTTTCTAAATTAACAAGGTTAACAGTTTTCCATATATTTTGAGAAAAAGCGAGTGCTTCTTCAAACGGCCATTCGGTAAAGCGATGATAATAGTTTGTCTTATCTTTTTTAGCTAAGGAGAGCAAAGCTTGAAATCTTTCTAGATACCAATTTTCAATATGTTTACTATTAGCATCTATATAAATTGAAAAATCAAAGTAATCGGTCATATAAAGACGTTCATTCTGTGGATTTTGAAAAACATTTATTCCTTCAACGATTAAAAAATCTGGCGATAATAGGGTTTGTTTTTCATCTGGAACAATATCATAAATTTCATGAGAATAAACGGGAATAGAAGCATCAGCACCACTTTTCATGGCGTCTAAAAAGCCAATAAGAAGTTCCATATTGTAACTTTCTGGGAACCCTTTTTTATCCAAAATATTCCGTGAAATCAAGCTATCATTAGGATATAAAAAACCATCTGTTGTCACCAATTCAACACGGCTATTGGGATAAGTTCTGGCTAGTAATAATTGCAGTAGGCGACTTGTTGTTGATTTTCCGACCGCGACAGAACCAGAAACGCCAATGATAAAGGGACGTTTGCCGGCATTTTTTTGGAGAAAAATCCCTTTAGAAAAAGCTAGATTTTCCTGGTGGTGTTTATAAATTTGAATCAGACTAATCAAGGGAAGGTAGACATCAATAACATCTTGAATATTGATTTTATCATTTAAAGATTTGATATTATCTAATTCTTTTTCAGTTAAAGGAGGAGTCGTCGCCTGGTGAAGCTCTTGCCAACGAGTTCTAGAAAGTTTTTCAAAATTAATAAATTCATTAGTCATGGAGTTATTATAGCATTTTTCTTAACTATTCTGTGTTTATAAGGTGTTTTTTAGAGGAAAACAAACAACTTTTATGATTCAAATGATTTTTTTGACATTAATTAATTGATAAAGTTCGGAAATTGCTGAAAGAGAAATTAAAATTGAGAGATTGCAACCGTTTACGAGGTGTGATATAATTATTTTCCAGCCCCAAAAGGAGATGCCTCGTTATTTCCAATAAATTATTGTTAGATGGAGAAGATATGGCTAATATGTATTATGCAGAAAATCCTGATAGTGCTCATGACCTCCATGAGTTGAAGGTAACACTCTTAGGGGAATCTTTTTCCTTCATGACTGATTCGGGTGTTTTTTCTAAAAAAATGATTGATTTTGGCAGTCAAGTTCTTTTGAATTGTTTAGATTTTAAAGAAGGAGATACTTTGCTAGACGTTGGTTGTGGATACGGTCCGTTGGGAATTGCACTAAGCAAGGTTCAAGGAGTTGAGGCAACGATGGTTGATATCAATAATAGAGCTTTAGAGTTGGCAGAGAAAAATGCAACAATAAATCATGTAACACCATCTATTTTCCAGTCAAATTTGTATGAAAAGGTAGGGGGAATTTTTAACCACATTATTTCAAATCCTCCTATTCGAGCTGGTAAATCAGTAGTACACGAAGTTTTAGAAGGAGCTTACAATCATTTGGTGTATGGGGGCGATTTAACGATTGTCATCCAGAAGAAACAAGGCGCTCCATCGGCAAAGGCTAAAATGGAAGATGTCTTTGGGAACTGCGAAGTTGTCAAAAAAGATAAGGGATATTATATTCTAAGAAGCATCAAAGAAAACTGATACTTCTAACCTAAATTACTCTAAAGAAAGGAACTGAATACGGAACAAGTTTTATATATAGATATAAGATAGTTCGAATGGATTAGCTTTTTTCTAGAAACAAAGTATTCCGTTGAGTTAAAGAGCTTAAACTATATGATGAGAACAGTTGACTTAATTCAAAAGAAGAGAGATGGCTTAGAGCTATCAACTGAGGAAATCCAGTGGTTAATTGAGGGCTATACCAAGGGAACCGTTCCTGATTATCAGATGGCAGCCTTTGCTATGGCAATATTTTTTCGTGGGATGAGCATGCGTGAGACGCGTGATTTAACCATGAGCATGGTAGCTTCTGGGGAACAGATTGACCTATCTGCTATTCCTGGAATTAAGACAGATAAGCACTCTACAGGTGGGGTAGGAGATAAAGTGACTTTGATTTTAGCTCCTTTAGTAGCAGCTTTCGGTGTTCCTGTAGCTAAGATGAGTGGAAGAGGCCTTGGACATACAGGCGGGACACTTGATAAATTGGAAGCTATCAAAGGCTATCAAATCGAACGCACACAAGAAGCATTTATCAAGCAAGTACAAGATATCGGTTTATCTGTTATTGGGCAATCTGATAATATGGTAAAAGCTGATAAACTGCTTTATGCGCTTCGAGATGTTACCGCTACAGTTGATATTATTCCATTGATTGCTAGCTCAGTTATGTCCAAAAAAATTGCAGCAGGTGCTGATAGTATTTTACTTGATGTTACAGTCGGTGATGGTGCCTTCATGAAAACATTGGAGGACGCAGTAAAATTGTCTGAAACAATGGTTGCACTGGGAAATGAAGTGGGACGAAAAACGATTGCTGTTATTACCAATATGACTCAACCTGTCGGTCGTGCTATCGGTAATCGTTTGGAAGTTCTTGAAGCTATTGAAATCATGCAAGGTAAGGGACGTGAAGATGTCACGCATTTTATTTGTGAATTAGCTCAGATTATGTTGAATTTAGCGAATGTTGATAAATCCTTAGACGATATTCATGATACTTTGGTCAATGGCAAAGCCTTGCAAAAGTTTGAAGAAATGATTGTCGCTCAAGGTGGAGATTTAGTGGATTTACATCGTCCATCAAACGCAAAATTCGTTGTTGAAGTTAAATCAGAAACGGATGGTTATGTTACGGAATTACCGGCATTAGAGTTTGGCCTTTTTGCAATGCGTCTAGGAGCAGGAAGATCAGTAAAAAACGATTCTTTAGATTATGAAACTGGCATAGTGTTCGATAAAAAGGTTGGAGATGCTGTAAAAGCAGGTGAAATAATTGCCAAAATCTATACAAACGAAATTTTAAGTAATAAAATGCTTACAGAATTCCAAAAAAATGTTAAAATAGGTGATGAACGTATTGAGTCACAAGAAATTTTAAGAATTATTAGCTAGTAGTAGGAAAAGGGGAAAATTGATGTCTATTAATAAATATATTGATCACACTCTATTAAAACCAGAAAGTACTCAAAGTCAAATTGACAAGTTGCTCTCTGAAGCAAAAGAATATGATTTTGCTAGTGTATGTGTTAACCCAACTTGGGTAAATTACTCAGCAAAAGCTCTTGCTGAGACTGATGTCAATGTTTGTACAGTAATTGGTTTCCCTCTTGGAGCAACAACGCCAGCAGTTAAAGCATTTGAGACTAAAGATGCTATTGAAAACGGAGCTGACGAAATTGATATGGTTATCAATATTGGTGCTCTGAAATCTGGTAATTTTGATCTAGTCGAAGAAGATATTCGAGCAGTCGTCGAGGCTTCTGAAGATAAGATTGTCAAAGTTATTATCGAGGCTTGTTTATTGACAGAAGAAGAAAAAGTGAAGGCTTGTCAACTTTCAGTGAAAGCTGGTGCTGATTTTGTGAAAACGTCTACTGGTTTTTCAACTGGAGGAGCAACTGTAGCTGATGTGGCTTTGATGCGTCAAACTGTTGGTCCAAATGTTGGAGTTAAGGCTGCTGGAGGGGCTCGTTCATTGGCAGATGCACAAGCCTTTATTGAAGCAGGGGCAACTCGCTTAGGAACTTCTTCAGGTGTTGCTATTATCAAGGGAGAAACGATAAATGGAGGATACTAATCTTGTTGAGTTAGCTATTGAGGCTAGTTCACGCGCCTATGTTCCCTATTCACATTTTCCAATTGGTGCAGCTTTAAAAACAGCTGATGGCTCTATCTATACAGGTTGTAATGTTGAAAACGCTAGTTTTGGCCTAACGAATTGTGGTGAGCGTACTGCAATCTTTAAAGCTGTCTCAGATGGTCATCAAAAGTTGGAAGAAATTGCGATTTATGGTACCTCTGCTGAACCTATTTCTCCATGCGGTGCTTGTCGTCAAGTTATGGTAGAGTTCTTTGAACCTACCGCAAAAGTTATCTTAATTGCTAAAAATGGTCAGACGGTCGAGACGACGGTCGGTGAGTTGTTGCCATACTCTTTTACAGATTTGACCTAATCTGTCTTTAACCTTCGGGTTATCTTATTCTTGCAACTTGGTTGCACAAAAATATTTAGGAGGGTTCATGAAAATGAACAAAAAATTTGTTGGACTTGGTCTAGCTACTGTTGCAGCTCTTTCACTAGCTGCATGTGGAAGCCGTACGGCTAAAAGAGATGATGCTTCTTCAGCTAAAGAAGAAACAGGCTTAAAAGCTGCTATCGTTACTGATATCGGTGGTGTTGATGACCGTTCATTCAACCAATCAGCTTGGGAAGGACTTCAAGAATGGGGTGACGCAGCTGGTCTTTCAAAAGGTAAGGGTTACGACTACTTCCAATCAGCTTCTGAATCAGATTACATTACTAACCTTGATTCAGCAGTAGCTGGCGGCTATAATGTTGTCTTTGGTATTGGTTTTGCTTTGGAATCAGCAATTGCTGAAGTAGCACCAAATAATCCAGATACACACTATGTTATCGTTGATAGTGTTGTTGCTGATCAAGATAACGTAGCAAGCGTTGGATTTGCTGACCATGAAGCGTCATACCTTGCAGGTGTTGCAGCTGCAAAATCAACAAAAACTAAAAAAGTTGGTTTCGTAGGTGGTATGGAAGGTGAAGTTATTGACCGTTTCGAAGCAGGATTTGTAGCTGGTGTTAAATCAGTTGATGAATCAATCAAGATTGATGTTCAATATGCTGGTTCATTTGGTGATGCAGCTAAAGGTCAAACAATTGCCTCAGCTCAATATGCAGCAGGTGCGGATGTGATTTTCCATGCATCAGGTGGTACAGGTAACGGTGTTTTTGCAGCAGCTAAAGCAGAAAATGAAACTCGTAATGAAGCTGATAAAGTTTGGGTAATCGGTGTTGACCGTGACCAATCTGCTGAGGGTGTTTACACTTCTAAAGATGGTAAAGAATCTAACTTTGTATTGGCTTCTACTTTGAAACAAGTTGGTGCTGCAGTTAAAGATATTGCAACTAAAGCATCAGAAGACAAATTCCCTGGTGGTGAAATTGTTCGTTACTCTCTTAAAGATAAAGGTGTAGAATTAGCTGAAACAAACCTTTCAGAAGATGCTTCTAAAGCAGTTGCTGATGCTAAAAAAGCTATTCTTGATGGAAAAGTTGAAGTTCCAGAAAAACCTAAAAAAGATGATGAAAAATAGTTAAATATTAGAAACTTCCGAAAAGGCGACTGACATCGGTCGCTCTTTTTAGGGAACTGGGAGATTTTCTCTCAGTAAAGCCTATCATTTCTTGATAGGTTTTGCTGAAAAAAAAGACAGTTTGGAAAGGAATAAACTATGACACAAGATTATGTCATCGAGATGAGAGACATAACGAAGCGATTTGGTGAATTTGTTGCAAATGACCAGATTAATTTAAATGTCAAAAAAGGTGAGATTCATGCTCTTCTCGGAGAGAATGGTGCAGGTAAATCTACCCTTATGAATATGTTGGCAGGACTTCTTGAACCAACGAGTGGTGAAATTATTATTAACGGTAAGTCCGTTACGATTGAATCACCTTCAAAAGCTGCGCAACTAGGTATCGGAATGGTTCACCAACATTTTATGTTGGTAGATGCCTTTACGGTTACTGAAAATATCATTCTCGGTAGTGAGACAACCAATGTAGCTGGTATGATTGACCTTAAAAAGGCTACTGCTGAAATTACAGAAATTTCAAAGAAATATGGTCTTGAAGTTAATCCAACTGCCAAAGTGGCTGATATTTCAGTTGGTGCGCAACAGCGTGTTGAAATTTTGAAAACTCTCTATCGTGGAGCAGATCTTCTCATTTTTGACGAACCGACAGCTGTTTTGACTCCTGATGAAATTGCAGAACTTTTAAAAATTATGAAAGTTTTGGTTTCGGAAGGAAAATCAATTATTCTGATTACTCATAAACTCGATGAAATTCGTGCAGTTGCCGATCGTGTTACGGTTATTCGCCGTGGGAAGTCTATTGAGACTGTGGAGGTAGCTGGTGCTACAAATGATGATTTAGCAGAGTGGATGGTTGGTCGTTCAGTTTCCTTTAAAACTGAGAAAATTGCATCTAATCCTAAAGAAGTTATCTTATCAATCGAAAATCTTGTTGTCAATGAAAATCGTGGAATTCCAGCAGTTAAAAATCTTTCCTTGGATGTTAGAGCCGGTGAAATAGTCGGAATTGCAGGTATTGACGGTAATGGGCAGAGTGAGTTAATTCAATCTATTACAGGACTACGTAAAGTTAAATCAGGTAAAATTACGATAAAAGGAGAAGATGTCACACATTATTCACCTCGTAAGATTACAGAACTAAGTGTTGGTCATGTTCCAGAAGATCGTCATCGTGATGGTATGATTTTGGATATGACAGTTGCTGAGAACTTTGCTTTGCAAACTTATTATAAAGAGCCAATTTCTAAAAATGGTATCCTAAATTATTCTAAGATTAATGAAAAAGCACGACAACTAATGGAAGAATTCGATGTTCGTGGTGCAGGAGAACTTATACCAGGTAAGTCCCTTTCTGGTGGTAACCAGCAAAAAGCAGTTATCGCTCGAGAAATTGATCGTGACCCAGACTTATTGATTGTGAGTCAGCCAACTCGTGGACTTGATGTCGGTGCTATTGAATATATCCGTAAACGCTTGATTGCAGAACGTGATAAAGGTAAGGCTGTTCTTGTCGTTAGTTTTGAACTAGATGAAATCCTAGATGTCTCTGACAGAATTGCGGTTATTCATGACGGAAGTATTCATGGTATTGTTTTACCAGCTGAAACAACTAAGCAAGAGCTTGGTAAGTTGATGGCTGGGGGACATCTCAAGTAAGAAAGGAAATCATTATGCTAAAAAAATACGAAAGTATCCTGATTCCCTTGCTGGCAGTTTTTTCAGGTCTGCTACTTGGGGCAGTGATTATGCTAATCTTTGGCTATGACCCAGTTTGGGGTTATGAAGAGCTTCTATATACTGCTTTTGGTTCTATTAAAAGTGTCGGAGAAATTTTTCGAGCGGTGGCTCCACTAGTTTTTACTGCATTGGGATTTGCTGTTGCTAGCCGTGCAGGGTTCTTTAATGTTGGTTTATCTGGTCAAGCTCTTGTTGGTTGGGTTTTTGCCGGCTGGTTTGCTCTTGCTAATCCAGACATGCCAAGACCACTATTAGTTTTAGCAACGGTTGTTATTGCTATGATTGCAGGTGGTCTTGCTGGAGCCATTCCTGGATTTTTACGAGCTTTTCTTGGGACAAGTGAAGTTATCGTAACAATCATGATGAACTATATTTTGCTCTATTTTTCAAACCATATTATCCGTGATGTTTTTTCGGATGAATTGATGAAAAATACAGATTCAAGTATTAATGTTTCTGCAAATGCTTCTTATCAGACAGAATGGCTTAGAGCTTTGACAGATAATTCACGTATGAATATTGGTATTTTCTTTGCCATTATTGCTGTTGTGCTTATTTGGTTCTTGTTTGCTAAGACAACACTTGGTTTTGAAATTCGTGCTGCAGGTCTTAATCCAAATGCAGCTGACTATGCTGGTATGAGTACCAAACGTACTATTGTTCTATCAATGATTATCTCAGGTGCTCTAGCAGGGTTGGGAGGAGCTGTACAAGGTTTAGGCACCTTCCAAAATGTTTATATCCAATCTGCCAATTTGGATATTGGTTTCAATGGTATGTCTGTTGCCCTTCTGGCCTCAAATTCACCACTAGGTATTCCATTTGCAGCCTTCCTGTTTGGTGCATTATCAGTTGGTTCTTCAGGTATGGTTCGTGCTCAAATTCCACCTGAACTAGTTAACGTTGTTACAGCATCAATTATTTTCTTCATTGGTGTGAAATTTATTTTTGAACAGATGCTAAGGTCAAAACGTTTTGCGAAAGGAGGTAAGTAGTATGAGTTTGAACTTATTAGCTTTACTGATTTCGCAGATGTTAATCTACTCTGCACCTTTAATCTTCACGAGTCTTGGAGGGGTCTTCTCTGAACGAGCTGGTATTGTAAACGTTGGTCTGGAAGGAACAATGGTTATTGGAGCATTTGCTGGTGTTGTTTTCAATATCGAATTCGCTGAGCAATTTGGTACAATGACACCGCTTTTAGCAGTTCTAGTAGGTGGACTTGTTGGTATTCTTTTCCAGTTGATTCATGCTACTGCGACAGTGCTTTTTAGGGCAGATCACGTTGTATCTGGTACCGTATTAAACCTCTTAGCTCCAGCTTTCTCGGTATTTTTAGTTAAAGTTATTTATGGTAAGGGACAAACAGACTCTATTCGCCAATCGTTTGGTAAATTCTCATTTCCAGGCTTGGAAAAAATTCCTGTTTTGGGTGACTTATTTTTCAAAAATACCAGCTTGATGGGATATGTTGCCATTTTGACAGCCTTTATTGCTTGGTTTGTTATGTATAAGACTCGCTTTGGTCTGCGCCTTCGTTCAGTAGGTGAACATCCACAGGCGGCAGATACTCTTGGTATCAATGTATACAAGATGCGATTTGCTGGTGTTATGATTGCTGGATTCCTTGGTGGAGTTGGAGGAGCAGTAAGTGCTCAATCTGTAAATATCAACTTCTCGGCAACGACAATCGTTGGTTCAGGATTTATCGCTCTTGCGGCTGTTATTTTTGGTAAATGGAACCCATTAGGTGCAATGCTTGCAAGTCTATTCTTTGGTCTCTCGCAAAGTTTAGCGGTTATAGGAAGTCAATTACCAGGTTTACAAAATATTCCAACGGTATATCTTCAAATGGCTCCTTATTTGATTACCGTTATTGCCTTGGCTGCTTTCTTCGGAAAAGCTGTCGCTCCAAAAGCAGATGGTGTCAACTATATTAAAACTAAATAATCCTAAGATGAGGTTGGGACAAAACTCAAAATTTAGCCTTGCTGTTGAAAATTGAACAAAATAAATGGCTTAGAATCAACGTTTTTTGACGACGTTATTCTAAGCCATTTACCATTTAGAAGACTTTTTGCCAAGTCTTCTAAATTTTAGGGCAGCAATAATTTGACGCAGTGGCTAATTGAAAGTTCTAAACTGGACACTTCTTCATTTTCAAGTCTCCAACTAAAACATTGACTGGATTATTGTCACTCGTTCGTTTTCAAGCTTGAACCTAAAAAATAGTCCGATGGACTATTTTAGTACCACGCAAGCATAGCGGTCATACTATCGACTGTGATGAATGTCGCTCATCTTATTTCTAACCTCCAAAGGTTTTCCAGACCTTTGAAACTGTACGGATGTGAGAATGAAATCGTCTATCGGACAGTTTCGTTCTGAGCTTAGAAATAAAATAGCTAAGGGAAGCCAAGACTTAGATATCATGACTTTTTATACGCAAACTTCAAAAAAGTGCAAAAAGGACTCCCTATGTTACAATATAAGCGAAAAATTTTTAGTTTTGGATTGTTAGCACGTCTTTAACAATCTTTTTTATTGGCAAAATTCAGAATAAGTTAATTGATAAGACAAAAGAATATAAGCTAGTTTGAGTAACTAATGAGCAATAGCTATAGTTGCTTTTTGTGGTCCTCTTTTAGATTTTAATTACCAAATTAAACGATAAAAACAGAAACTGTAATCTAATCTATTCATGGAATGCTATCCAATAGCTATCCAATATGTCTGGTTTGCGCTCATAGTCTTTGAGATAACCTTTTATTCGATTTTCTACTGTGGATTTTAGTAAAATAGTTTAGTAGGGCTAAGTAGCGTATAAATATTTTTTAATTTGCTACGTGATAGTGAGCAAATATATGGAAAGCGCTTGTAATATGTGATAGAATAGAGTAGTAAATTAATATATTTTTGAAAGAGGATTTTACTATGTCTAAAATCGTTGTTGTGGGTGCCAACCATGCTGGTACAGCTGCTATTAAAACCATGTTAACAAACTATGGTGATGCTAATGAGATTGTTGTTTTCGATCAAAACTCAAATATTTCATTCTTAGGATGTGGTATGGCTCTTTGGATCGGTGAACAAATTTCTGGTCCAGAAGGATTGTTCTACTCAGATAAAGAAGAACTTGAATCACTCGGTGCAACTGTTTATATGGAATCACCAGTTTCAGCTATTGATTATAAAGCTAAAACTGTTACCGCTCTTGTAAATGGTAAAGAGCATGTTGAAAGCTACGACAAATTGCTTTTTGCGACAGGTTCACAACCAATCTTGCCGCCAATTAAAGGTGCTGAAATCAAAGAAGGTTCACTTGAATTCGAAGCAACTCTTGAAAATCTTCAATTTGTTAAATTGTACCAAAATTCAGCAGACGTCATTCAAAAACTTGAGAACAAAGACATCAACCGTGTTGCTGTTGTAGGTGCTGGTTATATCGGTGTTGAGCTTGCTGAGGCTTTCCAACGCAAAGGTAAGGAAGTTGTTCTTATCGATGTTGTTGATACTTGTCTTGCTGGTTACTATGACCGTGATTTGTCTGATCTTATGGCGAAAAACATGGAAGAGCATGGTATCAAACTTGCTTTCGGTGAAACTGTTAAGGAAGTTGCTGGTGCTGGTAAAGTTGAAAAAATCATTACTGATAAAAACGAATACGATGTTGACATGGTAATCCTTGCTGTTGGTTTCCGTCCAAACACTGCTTTCGCTGGTGAAGGTATTGAGCGCTTCCGCAATGGTGCATTCCTTGTAAACAAACGCCAACAAACATCAATTCCAGATGTTTATGCTATCGGTGACTGTGCGACAATCTATGACAACGCTACAGGTGACACAAGTTACATCGCACTCGCATCAAACGCAGTTCGTACAGGTATCGTAGCAGCTCATAACATCTGTGGAACTGACCTTGAAGGTATTGGGGTACAAGGTTCAAACGGTATCTCAATCTATGGTCTTAACCTTGTTTCAACTGGTTTAACGCTTGAAAAAGCAACTCGTCTTGGTATCAATGCTGCTGTAACTGAGTACACTGACAATCAAAAACCAGAATTTATTGAGCATGGTAACTTCCCAGTAACACTTAAAATCGTTTACGATAAAGATTCACGGCGTATCCTTGGTGCGCAAATGGCTGCACGTGAAGATATCTCTATGGGTATCCACATGTTCTCACTTGCTATCCAAGAAGGTGTTACTATTGAGAAATTGGCATTGACAGATATCTTCTTCTTGCCACATTTCAACAAACCATACAACTACATCACAATGGCAGCACTTGGTGCAAAAGACTAATTTGTGATTAGCATGCAAACCAGCCAACTGGCTGGTTTTTTGACGCTTATTTTTCCCTATGCTATAATGTGTCTTAGAAATGGAGAGATATTATGCTACGAGAAGCTGATCTTAGTGATATTAAAAGATATGGTGAGACCTTTTATCAACTAGGTTTAAATCCATTGACATCAGGTTACCCAGCCTATTTTGATGGGACAAAGACTAAGGATGACTTTGAAAAAGTGTTGATGAGGCGATTAGAAAATGAGAATAGTAGGTTAGTGATTGCAGAGTTTAAAGGGCAAGTAGAAGGGATTGTTGGATATTTTTACCTGCCTGATGACAGGTATTTGCAAGTTGATTTGTTAAATTTATCTTATCATGCTGACATACATCTTACTGAGTTGGTTGAGCACTTAGAATCACATTTTAAAGATTTTCAGATACTTTTTGGCATTGATGCGAGAAATGCGACTTATCAATCAGTTTTAAAGAATATGGGATGGATTGCAGAAGCACCTCAAGTCATCAATCTGTTAGAAGAACCGTTTATAAGATGTGAACCAAGAGCTGTTAAGTCAAATATTATACGTGTCAGCCATTCTAATCAGTTACAATTTCAATCTCTGTTTCCACAGGATAACCCTGATAATGTCTATTGGACACCAGAACGGTTGATAGAGGAATTGGAACATTGGGTAATATACTTATTTGCTGATAAAGGTGCTATTTGGGCAAGGCCATTCGGTGATAGACAAATGGAGATTTATGGCTATGTGATTGCTGAAAAAATGGCTAATGACTCTCAAAATATTCTTCGTGAGTTACTTTATACTCTTATAGAAGGAGCACATCAGTCAGGTATTCGACAAATATTATTTTTTAGTGATGAAAAGGAATACGAGCTGCTAAGATCTTTAGGGTTTAAAGAAAGAGGAACTTATCTTTGCTATAGTAAGACTTTGTAGTTAGTTTCTTTTATTAATGTGATTAAAAATATAAAATGGTGAAAAACTAAAACAATCCAAAGATTGTGATATGATTCAATAGAATAATAAAAAAGAGCTGGTGTGCTTGTTCAGTTATTAAGTAAATAATATAGATTGCTACTAAAAAGTAGATGCAAATGGTGTAGTATAAGGCAAAGGACTATCTAAATTGATAATCAGCATTACGTAAGGGTAACTGAGGGGAATAATTAATATAGACAGGAGGTATTTGATGCCTATCTTTTGAAATACCTTTCCAATCGTAATTCATCATCTCAATTAAAGGGCAGAGAAAAACGAGGATTCCATGGTATCTTTTGTGAAAAATGTTAGCAGATAAAGAAAAAAACAGGACCACTATCATAATGAACTGCTCCCTGTCAAGTGGACAATGAAATAATAAAAGATTAAGCAACGGCCTTGTCCCTCAATTCAAGAGGGGCAAGGCCGTTGTTCTTCTCTTGAAATCGTTCGTTATTGTAAAAATAGATATAGTCATCAATATCATAAACTAATTCCCCAAATGTCTTGTAAGCTTTCAAGTCATAACACTCCGTCTTAAAGTGACCAAAGAAACTCTCAATTGGCGCATTGTCAATGCATTTTCCAACTCGTGACCTAGAGCGTGTCATCTGACATTGGGGCGTTACCATCCGGTATTCCCGTGAAGTGTATTGACTTTCTCTGTCGCTGTGGATGATTGGTGTGGCATCTGGATTAGATTCCATAGCCTTTCTTAGGTTCTCCATGACAAGTGGATTGTCATTATGCTTACTGATATGGTAAGTCACGATAGAGCCGTCATAAAGGTCTTTAATAGCACTTAAATAAGCTTTACAACCTCGTCCATACGGTAAGAAAGTCACATCTGTACACCATTTTTGTCTCCTCAGATGTAGTCTCTTTGTGATTAAGCCACTTATAATAACCTGATCGAGACACTCCAAGTCATTGGCATAACTGGCTAATAGAGGCTCCACTATGCTTATCGGAATAATCTTTAATAGCTTGAAATTCTTCTAAGTAACGTCCGAGTCTTACCATCGGTTTCTGCGTCTGATTTCTTCTAACTTTTTGGCGCTAGCCGTTCGAAGCAAAGCGAGTTACGGATAGCCCTGCAAGGCTTGTCCAAGCGTTAGGAACAGGGTGACGACACGATTGGCAACAAGCAACTGCAAGCAGTCCTACCTCCATCTCTAAATAGCGGTTGCGCTCTTCGAGTTGCTTGTTTTTGAGCTGTAACTCTTCTTCTGGGGGAAGGTTC
>NZ_JBHSOJ010000016.1:403199-658670 GCF_042656225.1 Streptococcus caledonicus | reverse complement strand
CAAGGCTTGTCCAAGCGTTAGGAACAGGGTGACGACACGATTGGCAACAAGCAACTGCAAGCAGTCCTACCTCCATCTCTAAATAGCAGTTGCGCTCTTCGAGTTGCTTGTTTTTGAGCTGTAACTCTTCTTCTGGGGGTAAGGTTTGGTTTACTGTCTAACCCTTTACTTTTGCAATCTAGGGGTCCTTGACTACCATCCTTCTCAAACTTTCTCCCCCAGGAATAAACTTATTGGTAGGAAATACCATATTTCTCAATCGCTACCTGATAGTCCTTATCATGAATAATTGTGAAGTTGACAATCTCCACACGTTCTTCAAAAGTGGTTTTACGTCCCTGTTTCATACGACTTAATCCTTTACTAGTTGCTTTGATTTCTATACCACTAGTATACCGTTTTAGCCACTTTTCGAGAACACTTCTAGAGGATATTTGATACCTGTCACAAATAGTATACGTTGACCCTGTTCCATTAAGATAATCTTGTACAGCTTGTTCTTTGATTTCTTTTGAGTACCTCGTCCAAGTTTTCCTTTCTTTTAGTCCTGCTATACCTAGCTGTTTGTATTTACGAACCCAAGTTCTAATGGTGGTATCACTAACGCCATATTCCCTTATTAAGCTTGAAATGGATCTCCCTTTTTCTAAATACAAGTTAACAATCTCTAGTTTTTCTTCTACTGATTTTGGACTTCTTTTTGACATACGAAAACTCCCCTTTTAGTTTCTAGTGAATTTTTGTTTTTTCACTGTCCACTATAAGGGGAGTATATCATAATGTAATATAATCTTTTTCCAATTTTATTCAGTAATAGGCAACTTTTTCATTTCAAATCTCCTTATTGTTATTGATTACATAATACAATGAATGATAATAGTTTTCAACGAGTGATAGAATTGTTTAGTATTTCATGGTCTTGACTTCGCTTATTCTTTTAGTATACGAAAAATATTTAAACTTTCTTAAATAGTGTATAGTAGAACCAGTTTGATGTAGTGGTGAGTTGAAACTAATGACGCAAAAGATTCTAGTTGCAGGTAAGTTGAACAATCATAAAACGGCTAAAAAAGACTGGGAATAACAGTACACCAGTCTTCTTCATATATTAATTTTTGCAAGCTGATACAAATTCTTCTTTAGAAAATGCTTCATCAATGATAGCTTTTAACTCAGCAGCAGAAGCTTGCATTTTTTGCAATTCAGCATCGCTGAGCGGAATATTTACTGGACGAACAATACCGTGCGCACCGATAATAGCTGGTTGACCGATGAAGACATCTTCAACCCCTTCGTATTGACCAGCTTGGAAAACTGACAATGGAAGTACTGCATTTTCATCATCAAAGATAGCTTTTGTGATACGAGCAAGAGCAACTGCGATACCGTAGTAAGTAGCACCTTTTTTATTGATGATTGAGTAAGCGGCATCACGAACAGAGATGAAGAGATCAACAAGACCTTGTTCATCAATATCGCGGTTAGCTTGCAACCAGTCATAAAGTTTTACACCAGCAACGTTAGCGTGTGACCAAACAGCGAATTCTGAGTCACCGTGTTCACCCATGATGTAAGCATGGACAGAACGAGCATCAATACCGATTTTATCAGCAAGAGCTTGACGGAAACGAGCTGAGTCAAGTGATGTACCTGAACCAATAACGCGCTCTTTAGGGAAACCTGAGAATTTCCAAGTTGAATAAGTTAACACATCAACTGGGTTAGCTGCAACAAGGAAGATACCGTTGAAACCTGAAGCAACGATTTGAGTAACAACTTCTTTGTTAATACGCAAGTTTTTCTCAACGAGGTCAAGACGAGTTTCACCTGGTTTTTGAGGAGCACCGGCTGTCAAGACAACAAGGTCAGCATCGTGGCAGTCAGCGTAATCTGCAGCATAGATTTTTTTAGGTGAAGTGAATGCCAATGCGTGGCTCAAATCTTCTGCATCACCTTGAGTTTTTTCTTTAAAGATATCAATAATTCCAAGTTCTTGACCAATATTTTGTGTTACCAAAGCAAAAGCGTAAGATGAACCTACGGCACCATCGCCGACAAGGATCACTTTTTTGTGTTGTTTAGTTAAAGTCATGCTAAACGTCTCCTTATTTTTTTCTTTGGGAGATTCCCATACAACAAATATTCTATCATGTTATTTCTTGTTTGTCACTAAGTGAATAGTTAAAAATGAAAATTGCTTACAGAAAGCGATGCCAATGCTGATTTTCCAAGGAATTTATGTTATAATGATAGAAGACTTTTGAAAAGAAAAGGGGCATGTAAATGCAAGATAAAAACTTGGTAGATGTTAATCTAACGAGTGAGATGAAAACAAGCTTTATTGACTATGCAATGAGTGTTATTGTGTCACGCGCTTTACCAGATGTTCGAGATGGATTGAAACCTGTGCACCGTCGCATTTTGTACGGTATGAATGAGCTTGGAGTAACTCCGGATAAACCTCATAAGAAATCAGCTCGTATTACCGGTGATGTTATGGGGAAATATCATCCTCACGGCGATAGTTCTATTTATGAAGCCATGGTCCGTATGGCCCAATGGTGGAGCTATAGACATATGCTCGTTGATGGGCATGGAAATTTTGGTTCTATGGACGGGGATGGTGCTGCTGCTCAACGTTATACCGAAGCTCGTATGAGCAAAATTGCTCTTGAGATGCTACGTGATATCAATAAAAATACAGTTGATTTTCAAGATAACTACGATGGTTCAGAACGTGAACCGCTTGTTTTACCAGCTCGTTTTCCAAACCTTTTAGTTAATGGTGCTACTGGAATTGCTGTTGGTATGGCAACTAATATTCCACCTCACAATTTGGGAGAATCTATTGATGCTGTCAAATTAGTAATGGATAATCCAGATGTTACGACACGTGACTTGATGGAAGTGATGCCTGGACCAGATTTCCCAACGGGAGCTCTCGTGATGGGAAAATCAGGTATTCACCGTGCCTATGAAACAGGTAAAGGTTCGATCGTATTACGTTCTCGTACAGAAATTGAACTGACCAAAACTGGTCGCGAGCGCATTGTTGTGACAGAATTTCCATATGGTGTCAATAAGACGAAGGTCCATGAGCATATTGTTCGTTTGGCGCAGGAAAAACGTGTTGAGGGAATTACAGCTGTTCGTGATGAATCTAGTCGTGAAGGTGTTCGTTTTGTCATTGAAGTTCGTCGTGATGCATCAGCGAATGTGATTTTAAACAATCTTTTTAAACTAACAAGTCTTCAAACTAATTTTAGTTTCAACATGTTAGCGATTGAAAAGGGAGTCCCTAAAATTCTCTCATTACGCCAAATTATTGACAACTATATAGAACACCAAAAAGAGGTGGTTGTACGCCGAACGCGTTTTGATAAGGAAAAAGCTGAGGCACGTGCACATATTTTAGAAGGGTTATTAGTCGCTCTTGATCACCTTGATGAAGTTATTGCAATCATTCGTGGTAGTCAGACGGATGCAGAAGCACAAGCTGAATTAATGTCACGTTTTAATTTGTCAGAACGTCAAAGTCAAGCTATTTTGGACATGCGTCTGCGTCGTTTGACAGGATTGGAACGAGATAAAATTCAAGCAGAATATAATGATTTACTTACTTTGATTGCTGACCTAGCTGATATTCTAGCTAAGCCTGAGCGTGTTTCTACAATCATCAAGGAAGAATTGGACGAAACAAAACGCAAATATGCGGATGATCGTCGTACGGAACTTATGGTAGGGGAAGCATTAACTCTCGAAGATGAAGATCTTATCGAAGAAGAAGATGTTCTTATTACGCTATCAAGTAAGGGGTATATCAAACGTTTAGCCCAAGATGAGTTCCGATCACAAAAACGTGGCGGCCGTGGCGTCCAAGGTACAGGGGTCAACGATGATGATTTTGTTAAAGATTTAGTTTCAACATCGACGCATGACCATTTGCTATTCTTTACAAATCTTGGCCGTGTTTATCGCTTAAAGGCATACGAGATTCCAGAATATGGTCGTACAGCTAAAGGACTTCCTATTATCAATCTTTTGAAGCTTGATGAAGGGGAAAATATACAAACAGTTATCAATTTGACCCAAGAAGATTTCAAAAATAAACATTTCTTCTTTACGACTCGTCTAGGTGTTGTTAAGCGCACTAGTGTTTCTGAATTTAATAATATTCGTCAAAATGGTCTTAAAGCTTTGAACTTGAGAGAAGGGGATCAATTGATTAATGTCATTTTAACAAATGGGCAAGATGATATTATTATTGGTACCAAGACAGGATATTCTGTTAGATTCAGTGAAGACAATATTCGTAGCATGAGCCGTATAGCAACAGGTGTTAAAGGAATTACTTTAAGAAATGACGATATTGTCGTTGGTGCGTCAGCTATTTCTCAAGATCAAGAAGTTCTTGTCATTACTGAAAAAGGCTATGGTAAGCGTACAGCTGCTAGTGAATATCCGACTAAGGGACGCGGCGGTAAAGGAATTAAAACTGCTAATATTACTGAGAAAAATGGACCACTTGCTGGACTTTTAACAGTATCCGGTGATGAAGATATTATGATCATTACAGATACTGGTGTTATCATCCGTACTAGGATTGAAAATATTTCACAAACCGGTCGTTCGACACAAGGTGTTAAAGTGATGCGTCTAGATGAACAAGCAAAAATCGTGACCTTTGCTTTAGTGAAATCTGTAACTACAGATGAGGGAGGGATTGATGAGACGGAATAAAAAGAAATCCATTAAAACATTTTTGTACAATAGCCTGATTGTTATTTTGTTTATTGTTGGCTTAGCTCTGGTTTTTAATAAGTCTATTAGAAATACGTTGATTGCTTGGAATTCTAATAAATATCAAGTTTCTCAAGTATCAAAAGAGACTATTAAAAAGAACAATGAAAAAGAAGTCAGTTTTGATTTTTCGGCAGTTGAGCCTGTCTCTACAGAATCAATTTTAAAGTCTCAGATGGAAGCGCAGCTTCTTCCTGTTATAGGTGGAATTGCTATTCCAGAATTAAAAATTAATTTGCCTATTTTCAAAGGCCTTGGCAATACTGAATTATCCTATGGTGCTGGTACTATGAAGGAAAGTCAGGTTATGGGACAAGGTAATTACACGCTTGCTAGTCATCATATTTTTTCTATGGTCGGTGCTTCAGACATGCTTTTTTCACCACTTGAAAGAGCTAAAAATGGCATGAAAATCTATCTGACTAATAAAGAGACCATTTACACTTATGTGATTACCAGTATGGAAGTTGTGCAACCAGAAGCGATTTATGTTTTGGAAGATCACGACAACGTCAACGAAATCACACTAGTTACTTGTACAGATGCAGAAGCTACACAACGTATCATTGTGAAAGGTGTACTTGAAACACAGGTGGCATTTAATGATGCTGATCAATCAATACTTAAATCCTTTGAGCAAAATTATAACCAAGTTTCTTGGTAGTTTAGATTATCAAAAAATGATTCTTACTTATCAGAGTAGGAATCGTTTTTTATGTGTATGGAATAAACTAGAATTAATATTTGGAGGAGTAGTGCAGATTAACATAGAGGGGGTATGTTCGCATCTATAGATTTTCATGCTTATAGACAAAAAAATAAGCCCTCCTTGAGGACTTATTTTGGCGATAATCCAAACGTATCTAGATTATTTTAATACCATTTATAACAAATTAAATACTGTTAAATCAAGGATTCTTAGCAAAAGTTACACTTGTTCCTCAGCTTTTTTTAATTGTTATAAGGCTGTCTGATTTCCTTCACTGGAGAAAATCACTCCCACTCAACAGTTGCTGGTGGTTTACTTGTAATGTCATAGACGATACGGTTGACGTGATCCACTTCGTTTACGATACGGGTTGAGATTTTCTTAAGAACATCCCAAGGGAGTTGTGCAAAATCAGCTGTCATACCGTCAATAGAAGTGATGGCACGGATAGCGATGGTGTAGTCGTAGGTACGACCGTCCCCCATAACTCCAACAGAACGGACACCAGTGTTTACAGTGAAGTATTGCCATACGTCGCGGTCAAGGCCTGCTTTTGCAATTTCTTCACGAAGGATAGCATCTGATTCACGAACGGTTTCAAGTTTTTCCTCAGTAATTTCGCCCATCACACGGATTGCAAGCCCTGGTCCCGGGAATGGCTGGCGCCAAACAACTTCATCTGGCATGCCAAGTGCAGTACCAAGTGCGCGTACTTCATCTTTAAACAAGGTGTTGAGTGGCTCAATGAGTTTGAACTGCATGTCTTCAGGAAGTCCACCAACATTGTGGTGCGATTTGATGGTTTCAGCAGTCTCAGTTCCTGATTCGATGATATCTGTGTAAAGGGTTCCTTGTGCTAAGAAATCGACATCGGTGAGTTTACTTGCTTCATCGTCAAAGACGTAAACAAATTCATTACCAATAATTTTACGTTTTTTCTCAGGATCATCAACACCTGCTAAAAGACTCAAGAAGCGCTCAGAAGCATCAACACGGATGATGTTAAGACCAAATTTCCCACCAAGCATTTCCATTACTTGGTCGCCTTCATTTTTACGAAGAAGGCCGTGGTCAACGAAGATACAGGTTAACTGATCACCGATAGCGCGTTGAAGAAGGACACCAACGACTGATGAATCCACACCACCTGAAAGGCCAAGGAGAACTTTTTTGTCTCCAACCTTTTCACGGATGTTAGCGATTTCCATGTCGATGAAGTTATCCATTGACCAGTCACCACGCGCACCACAGATGTTTACGGCAAAGTTTTTGAGAATGTCGTTACCATAGACAGAGTGACGAACTTCTGGGTGGAATTGGATACCGTAGAAGTTTTTCTCAGTGTTTTCCATCGCAGCAAATGGGCAGTCAGCAGAGTCACCGACCAAGTGGAAACCTTCTGGAATCTCAGTGACGGCATCACCATGACTCATCAAAACAAGTTGTTCTTTAGGCGTTCCAGCAAATAGCTTAGATTCGGAACGAAGACGTAGTGTAGATTGACCATACTCACGGTTACCAGCTTCACTTGCTGGGACCACTTTTCCTCCAAGGGTATGTGTGATCAATTGCATACCATAACAGATTCCTAAAATGGGAATCCCAAGCTCAAAAATATCTTTGTCAATACCAAAGGCATTGTCAGCGTAGACAGAGTTAGGACCTCCTGAGAGGACGATTCCGATAGGATTGATGGCACGAAGCTCATCTGCTGTAATTTTATGGCTTTTAAGTTCTGAAAAAACACCAAATTCACGAATACGTCGTGCAATTAATTGATTGTACTGGCTACCGTAATCGAGAACGATGATTTTTTGAACATCAGTCAACGTTTCAGTCATGGATTCCCTTTCTTTTTACGTCAGATGTTATAGACGGTTTCTATCATTCTAGCATAAATTCTGGTTTTTTGCAGTCCTTTTTTCATTAAATATGGTAAACTAATCTTATGATAATGATTAAACCTTTTGAGAACCAACACGAAAAAAGTTGGGTTTATTGTAAAGCCCTTTCTTACTTATATTCAGACTTTTTTGATGATATCAGCCGTACTAAGGATAACTTTACGGATTTTTACGAAGACAGCATTGAACTCGTTGCTTTAGATGGAGACATAGTTGTTGGGCTACTAGATATTGGCATTTATTCTCGGGAAAATAGCAGAGCTTATGCCTATTATTCTTGTGACAAAGTCGCTTATTTTGCTAATTTAGCTGTCCATCCAGATTATCAGGGGCAGGGCATCGCAAATCAATTATTTGAACGAGCTGAGATTCTTCTTCGAGAAAAAGGGGTTGAAGCGCTAGCCATTTTTACAAGAGATGATGAAAAGGCGAACCACCTTTATCAGAAATGGGGAGCAGAAGTCATCAGTCGTGATTGGCTTGTTGTAGGGACACCGAAGTCACAGGAACAGTCTTTCACTTTTCAAGTGTTACCAGAACAGAAGCGGCTAGCATTTGTTACTGAGGATGGGGAGTTACCTTACTATCAGCGTGAGGGGTATTATATTGTCGCTAAAGAGAAAGATTTGGAGTTGTTTGAGATTGAGAAGGTCTATGAAGAACGTACCTACCTCAAACGATATCATTAGGAGGAGTAGCGATGGCGCCAGCCTATATTAGTATTCACGATGCCTTGAAGGAGCAGATTGATAAAGGCATTTGGAAGATTGGAGATCGTTTGCCTAGCGAACGGGACTTGGCAGATAATTTTTCCGTTAGCCGAATGACGCTTCGTCAAGCGATTACTTTACTGGTTGATGAAGGTATCTTAGAACGGAGAGTAGGAAGCGGAACCTATGTGGCCAGTAGACGGGTTCAGGAAAAAATGCGTGGTACAACGTCGTTTACCGAGATTGTGACAGCGCAAGGGAAGACCCCTTCTACGAAACTGATTTCTTATCAAAAGAAACTGGCTAGCCAGACGGAAATGGATCGTCTTCATCTGAAGAAAACGGATTATGTGATTCGAATGGAGCGGGTACGATATGCGGATAATATTCCGGTTGTTTATGAAGTGGCTTCTATTCCTGAGGAGCTGATTCGCAACGTTGAACGCCATGCTATTACGGAACATTTTTTTAAAACTTTAACTGACAATGGATATGAAATTGGCAAAAGTCAGCAAGTGATTTCAGCTAAAATTGCTAGTGAGCGTGTGGCAGACTATCTTTCGATTGCTAAAGGTCATGCTATTTTAGCGCTCACACAAGTTTCCTATTTTACAGATAATCGCCCATTTGAATATGTGAGAAGTCAGTATGTTGGAGATCGATTTGAGTTCTACCTAGAGAATAATTAGTTTACATAATTTAAATTATGATTTATTTGTAACGGTATATTCGCATATGTGGTGCTATCTGTGGCGAAACGACTATTGATTATGATGATAGTACAGCGTTAATGCGCAAGGTTGGGACTAAATCATTTAGGATTGTGTGATTCTTATAGATAATGTGGTGCTTGGGGTCTATTTGTGAGCGCCTTGGGTTTGACAATCAGGATAGCTGGTTATCTATTCCAGCGCTTATCTTGTCTAAACCAGAGTGTTCATGGTGGTACAGCTCAAAAGCTCTGCTATTTCCCCTATTAAAATCCTAGATATTATGGTAAAATATAGGACATGGAAATTGAAAAAACCAATCGAATGAATGCTCTTTTTGAGTTCTATGCAGCGCTTTTGACGGATAAGCAAATGAATTATATTGAACTCTATTACGCAGATGATTACAGCTTGGCAGAAATCGCTGAAGAGTTTGGTGTCAGTCGGCAAGCTGTCTATGACAATATTAAGCGTACAGAGAGAATTCTAGAGGATTATGAAATGAAACTGCACATGTATTCTGATTATATTGTGCGTAGTGAAATCTTTGATGAGATGACTGAGAAATATGCAAACGATGACTATTTGCAAGAAAAAATCTCTATTTTAATGAGTATTGATAATAGGGATTAAGCTGGTTGTTGAGCTTATGTGGCCAGCAAGAGTGAGAAGAAAAAAGGAGAGTAATAAAAATAGATGGCATTTGAAAGTCTAACACAACGCTTGCAAGGCGTGTTTAAAAATCTACGTCGTAAAGGAAAGCTAACGGAAAAAGAAGTTCAAGACGTTACAAAAGAAATTCGTCTGGCACTCCTTGAGGCGGACGTTGCACTTCCGGTTGTTAAGACATTTATTAAGCGTGTTCGTGAGCGTGCTATTGGTCATGAGATTATCGAAACTTTGGATGCGTCTCAACAAATCATCAAGATTGTTAATGAAGAATTAACAGCTATTTTAGGTTCTGAAACGGCAGAAATTGAAAAATCCCCTAAAATTCCAACAATTATCATGATGGTTGGTCTTCAAGGTGCTGGTAAGACAACCTTTGCTGGTAAACTGGCAAACAAGCTTATTAAGGAAGAAAATGCTCGTCCACTGATGATTGCGGCGGATATCTATCGTCCAGCTGCGATAGATCAACTTAAAACTCTGGGTGGGCAAATCGGTGTCCCTGTCTTTGATATGGGGACTGATACACCGGCTGTTGAGATTGTGCGCCAAGGTTTAGAAAAAGCGCGCGAGAATCACAATGATTACGTTCTTATTGATACTGCAGGTCGTCTCCAAATTGATGAAAAACTCATGCAGGAATTGCGTGATGTCAAAGCATTAGCGCAACCACATGAAATCCTTTTGGTTGTTGATAGCATGATTGGTCAAGAAGCTGCCAATGTTGCGCGTGAGTTTAACGGACAATTGGAAGTGACAGGGGTTATCTTAACCAAGATTGACGGTGATACCCGTGGTGGTGCTGCCCTTTCAATCCGTGAAATCACAGGGAAACCAATCAAGTTTACAGGTACTGGTGAAAAGATTACCGACATTGAAACCTTCCACCCAGATCGTATGGCTAGCCGTATTTTGGGCATGGGTGACTTGCTGACATTGATTGAGAAGGCTTCTCAAGAATACGACATGCAAAAATCAGCTGAGCTAGCTGAAAAAATGCGTGAAAACACCTTTGACTTCAATGACTTTATTGAACAGCTTGATCAAGTTCAAAACATGGGGCCAATGGAAGATTTACTTAAAATGCTTCCTGGAATGGCAGGTAATCCTGCCTTGGCAAACCTAAAAGTTGATGAACGTGAAATTGCTCGTAAACGTGCCATTGTCTCTTCAATGACACCAGCAGAACGTGAAAACCCTGAATTATTAACTCCAAGTCGTCGTCGTCGTATTGCAGCTGGTTCTGGAAATAGCTTTGTGGATGTTAATAAATTTATTAAAGACTTTAATCAAGCAAAATCAATGATGCAGGGGGTTATGTCTGGCGATATGGATAAAATGATGCGTCAAATGGGCATCAATCCTCACAATCTTCCTAAGAACATGCCTAATATGCCAGATATCAGTGGCATGGACATATCAGCTTTAGAAAGTATGATGGGTGGTTCTGGAATGCCTGATTTATCAGCGTTAGGTGGAGCAGGAATGCCAGATATGAGTCAAATGTTTGGTGGAGGTATCAAAGGTAAAGTTGGTCAATTTGCCATGAAGCAAATGATGAAACGCCAAGCTAATAAACTCAAAAAAGCGAAGAAAAAGCGTAAATAAGGGATTGTTTAATACAATAGCAATTTTTGTGAAATGTCTATCTTGATAGACATTTTTTGTTTTGTCTGTTATAATAGACAAAAAGGAGGGAGAAATGGTTTATATTGCTATTATTGGAGATGTTATCGACTCTAAAAAACTAACGACCCGTTCAGCAGTTCAAGATTCCTTACGTTTGGTTTTGGATGACCTTAATCAAGTCTACGCTGATAGTCTAGTATCTCCTTTTACATTGACATTAGGAGACGAGTTTCAAGCCTTGCTACACCCTCATGCCTCAGTGTTTCAAATGATTGATAGCATTCGAATCAAATTATACCCTGTGACCATTCGATTTGGGATTGGGATTGGTGAGATTGTTACAGCGATAAATCCCTTGAGAAGTATTGGGGCTGATGGACCAGCTTACTGGAATGCTCGCTCTGCTATTGCTTACGTTCATGACAAGAATGATTATGGGGTCACTAATATTCGTGTCAGTATAGGTGACTCATCATCGGAGAATGATCAACTGGTAAATGCTGTTTTAGCAATGGGGGAATTCATCTATGCCAAGTGGACAGATAAACATCGTGACATGTTAAAAGCCTTACTGGAAACAAAGCAGTATGATGAATGGTTTAGCCACCAAGAGCTAGCAAGACATCTTGGTATCGAGCCAAGTGGGTTGACAAAACGCTTGAAAGCGAGTGGTTTGAAGGTTTATTTGCGTGGTAGAAAACAAATAGGAGAGCAGATACAGACTTGGTGCAGGCAGTCTAAGATGGAGGGAACAAATGGGACTATCTAGGTATTTCATCACACATCCGTTATTACTGACCTTGTTTATCGCACATTTTCTGAGTGATTTTCATTGGGAGCAGCCATTGCCTGACGGACAAAAGCCATTTAGCAAGCAAATGATGTGGACACAGTTTCTTCGGATCACCATTCCTTTAGTGGTGCTTAGCCTAATCTTTCCAGAAATGACAATAACAAATGCTTGCCTTGTGTTGAGCCACATTGTTATTAGCCTTGTTAAACGCTTTTTACTAGACAAGTCGTTGCCTCTCTCTCAAGAACAAGGGATTTTTTTAATCAGTCAATGTGCTCACTTGTTAGTAATCGTGTGCTTTTATTGGTGGTTTTTAGTACAAAATGGTGAGGAAGTGATTCTATATCAATACGGTATTGATTGGGAACAGTTAGAATACTTATTGCGTGTTATTCTCTTTATACTTCTTGTCACCAAGCCAATGAATGTGATTTTTAAATTATTCTTTAGTAAGTATCAGGTGAAGGAGTTGTCTCATTTGTTACTTGAAAAGACCACACCAGAACGTGTGCATACGAAACAGGAAGAAGATACGGTGGTAGGAGCAGGAGCGCTGATTGGTAATCTTGAGCGAATCATCATGGGACTCTTTTTGATTTTAGGACAATATACTGCTATTGGTCTTGTCTTTACAGCAAAATCCATTGCGCGGTATGACCGAATTTCCAAGAGTCAAGCTTTTGCCGAATACTATCTAATCGGTTCCTTATTTAGTATTATCGCTGTAGTTATTATCTATTTCGTTTTATTTTAGTACAGTGTTAAATAGCCTTGAAAAACTCAAGTTCTATTATTAGCTTTTTTCCTTTTCTTTGTTAATCCACTATATTGCCTTAAACTAAAAAGATAAAACCCTCCCTTTTCGTTTTAACCGAGATAGGGAGGGTTTGCTGTTGTTCCAGTGGTTTGAACTTGCCAGAATAGTATCAATTAGTCATAAATGGTTTCCTAAAATACAGTTCTGTTTCAAGATAAAATACATGGGCAGGGAAGGTTAAATAAATTTAAGAATATCTTATCTCAATTTTAAAAAAGAGTCCAAGTAAAACGTTCAATTGATTTTCTTCTTAATTTAAATAAAACTTAAATTTGTTTTATTTAACCTATAGTTTGTAGGTTTCTTTTTTAACTAATAGGGAGCATACTTATAGATGTCTAAAAGAATACGCTTTCAAAGAAGTTCGTTCTTAACTTTTGATTATCCAAAGGAGGAAGAAATGGATAAACGTCAATTTTCTAAGTGTGCAGTAGGTTTAGTCTGTACAGCAGTCTTAGCGGGTGCGATATTACAAGCCAATGAATGCTTTAGGCTTCATGGCTTCCAACCAATGGTGGTTCAGGCACAAGAAAACACCAATCGTGCAACTGACAGTGTTGGAATCATAAACGAAATTCGTTCAGGTACAAGAGGACCACTTTATGGCGCGTATTTCCGTACTTGGCATGATAAAGCTGCGACGAAAAGTGAAGAGGCAGCAAGAGATGCGCAGGGAAATATTCAAAAGCAAGAAGTTAATCAAAATTTTGGAAGACCTAATACAATCTCAGAAGTACCTTCGGATGTGGATATGCTTTTTATTTTTGAAGACTGGACTCACAAGGATAGTCCATTTTGGAGAAAACTAAAAGATGAATATATCCCTAAAATGCATGCGCAGGGGACTATAGTTATTCAAACTATTGGTGTAAAAGAATTGAGTGGTAAGGCAGGACTATCTAAAGAAGTTTATAAAGAAGATACAGAAGAGAGTAACAAAGCTCTAGCTAAAGCTTTGGTCGAAAAATATGTCTATGATCGTGGTGTTGATGGATTAGATATTGATGTTGAACTAGGTGATTATAATGTTAGGACTGATGCTACTGTTACAGAGAAAGCAGAAATTATTCGTGCAAATAAAGTTTTTAAGGAGATAGCAACGTTAATTGGCAAGACTGGTAAAGATACCAATAAAATGTTAATTCTTGATACTACACTCGGAGTAGAGCATCATACTATTTTAAAAGAAAATGCCAAATCTTTAGATTTTGTCCTTCGTCAGTATTATGGCGCACAGGGACCAACATCAGATATGCACCGTAAAATTAATGAAGATTGGAAAGGTTACAGTAGCTATATAACTCCTCGTCAATTTATGATTGGATTTGCTTTCTATGAAGAGAATGCAGATTTAAACAATAACTTCTGGAATGATATTAAGGATTATGATCCTTCTAATCCAGAAAGTGGAAAAGATATTAGTGGTACGCGTGCTGAATCATATACAAAATGGCAACCAACAGGTGGTCTCAAAGGAGGTATGTTTGCTTACGCCATTGATCGTGACGGAGTAGGTCATCCTAAAAAAACTGAAGGAAAAGATCCATCTGATGAAATCGTCAAAACCGATTATACTGTTTCTAAAAAGCTAAAAGCTGAATTATTGAAGAATAAAGATTATACACTTATTGATAAAACGGACTTTCCAGATCCAGTACTTTTACAAGCGGTTAAAGAGCAAGTAAGCCCTTATCGTGGTGATTTATCTAAATATGATAAGGAACTTAAACTAACTGGGGAGATTACTAATTTGGAAGGTTTAGAAAAATTAACAAAACTTTCTTCTCTAGAAATGGATGGATTAACAAATTTAACAACTCTAAACGCTCAAGACTTGCCTAAATCTATTCGTGATACTGGTAATCTAAAATTATCTAATATGTCTGGACTTGAAAAATTAGAACTATCAAATAGTATGCTCCAATCTTTAGAGGAGCTTGGAATAGAGAGTATGACAAACTTGATGAAGTTTGACTTATCACATAATAAATTTGACTTTGAAGGTGATAAAGAACGTTTAGAACACTTGATAGCTGTAGTGAAAAAGAACAACCTATCGGCAAACAACAGCGATACAGTTTTTGAAGGGCAAAAACCAAGTGGCTATCTTCCTGAATCCTATGAAATAACAGAAGTAACAGTTCCAGCTGACGGTACGCCTTATAATATTTTTGAGGACGCAGTGTTTGGCAGTGTGACAAAATCCAATTTCTTTATTGGAAACTCTGATGAGTTTGAAGTTTACAAAACTAAAACAGTTGATGGTCGCACATTTGTTGATCAGAATTGGACATATAAAGACTTTAGTGCAAAATATGATAAACATACTGTTGTAAGCTTTACATCAACATTAAAAGAAGAAACAAATCGTTCACTAGGCACTTCAATTGATGAAAGTTATAATGTTTATGTTTATAACGGTAAGCAAAAAGTCCATCAAATGAAAGTTCATGTAGGACAAGGTAAGACATTTATGGAGAATTTAGCACTAGGAGCTAAAGTTTTAGGTGCTAGTCCAGACATGAGAGGGGTTATTAGAAATGTATTTGATGGAGATAAAAATACCACTTATAGATCATTTTCAGAGAACGGAATAATACTTGCAGATCTTGGAAATTTATGTCTAGTACGCCATTGGCGCATCTTTAATCCTGAGACAGGTATTGGAGGGAATTTAATTGAAAACCGTATTAAAGAAGCAACTATCTTAGTTCCAAAAGATCCATATATGACAGATATTTCAAAACTTAAATCAGAAGATTGGGTAGAAGTTGCTAATATTACGAATGGTAAATTGATTGAGGAAAACCCTGTAAATGTATTAACACGTTATTGCAAATTAGATATTAAAAAGACTTACAACGGTTATTCTCCATACCTCTCTGAATTCCAAATTCTTGGTTGGAAGATTAATGATGAACAATATCTTTCAGCATTGAAAGAAGCGAAAGAAGCTAAGGAAACAGCAACTACAGAACTTTCAGAAGTTACCATTAAAGCATTTGAACAAGCTGTCGAAGAAGCTAAAAAAAGATTGGAAGCAGGAGAACTAGACCAGGCAGGTATTGATGCTGTCGTAACAAAGTTGTCAGATCTTACCAATGGGTTAAAAGCACAAGTTGAGAATAAAAAAGCTGCTTACGATATTCAAGCAAATTATCGTACATTGATGAACACGGTTAAAACCTTGGAATATGACAATGGCATTTTCAAAAAAATTGCATTCCTTCAAAAAGAAATGATGACATTGGATTCACAAATTGATGAAAAACTAGGTGAGTTAGTTTGTGACGATACACTTGACGATTTAGTTTCTGAAATGAAAGCTAAAATGACAGCAGTAGCAGATCTTCTAGGTTTGACATTGAATGACAAATTTGAAGTCGAAACAGTTGTAGAACCAGAAGCAGCGACTGAAAAAGTTAGAGAGACTGAAAATTCGGAAACCAGTTCAGTAGAGACAGCTACTGAAACGGAGTAATTTTAAGAATAGTTCATCTTATTACATTTTCTAAAGTACAAAGGGTCCGAGAATTAAAATCTCAGACCTTTTGTATTATTAGAAAAATAATAATTTAAATCGTCCACCCATCGGGTAAGTTATGCTGAAATTCTTTTAAGGCATTAATTTTTAAGAGAAGGTAATTACCTGTGACCCCCACTAAAAAGCCAGATAAGATGCCACTAAATGACAGTATAGGGAGGTAATTTAAAACGAGCCAAGATTGTCCAATCATTGCAAAGACAAGAAGTTGTCCCATGTTATGCATAACACCTCCCATAACAGAAATACCAATAACACTTACGCGTTTTTGTCCAAGCTGTTTTAGGAGCAACATAGTGGTAAAGCTCAGCAATGTTCCAGCGAAAGCATATAAAAAGGTAGAAAAGGTCCCACTGAGAAAAGTTGATACTGTTAGTCTCAGCGAAACAACCTTGATACTATCTTTAGTTGGTAAGGTAAATAAGGAAATTATTGTAATAAGATTCCCTAATCCTAGACGAGCACCTGGAGCAAAGGCAAAAGGTGTAGGCAAGAAACGTTCAAAAAAGGAAATAACAACTGCCTGAGCAGCTAAAATTGTAATAAAGACAAGTTTACGATGATTTAAAGACATATCCTTATTTTATCATAAAACAAGAGTTTCTAGAGAACACGATGTTGATAATTGTAAAAAAGTTTGTTAAAATAATAACGTTATGAAAAAGGAGGCAAATCACTTGACAAAGAATATTGTAATTGTCGGTGCCGGTTATGCAGGGATTTCTGCAGCGCGTCATTTAGGTAAAACGTTTAAGAAAAATGATGACGTGACGGTTACATTGATTGATAAAAACTCGTTCCATACTTACATGACAGAGTTACATGAGGTTGCTGCAGGACGCATTGAACCAGAAGCGATTAAGTATGACTTGCAACGCATTTTCAAAAAATATCCAAAAGTAGATTTAGTGACAGACAAGGTTGTTTCGATTGACTATGACAAGAAACAGGTTGTCGCTGAGCACCAAACCTTAAACTTTGACTACCTTCTTCTTGCGATGGGTGGTGAAGCTAATGATTTTGGAATTGCGGGCGTTAAGGAAAACGGATTTACGTTATGGTCAATTGAAGCAGCAGAAGTGTTACATGATCATATTATTGATGCGTGCTACCGTGCAATGCGCGAACACGATGACGAAAAACGCCGTGCCTTATTGACCTTTACTGTTATCGGTGCAGGTTTTACAGGTATTGAAATGATTGGTGAGCTGATTGATTGGTTACCAATTTTAGCTAAGCAATTTAAACTTGATCCAAATGAGTTCTCGCTTAAAGTTGTTGAAGCGATGCCAAACATCCTTAACATGGTAACTGAAAAAGAGCAGGTTAAGGCCCGTAAATACCTTGAGAAAAAAGGTGTTGAGTTAATTCTTGCTGACGGTGTTACCAGTGTTGAAAAAGACAGTCTTTATCTATCATCAGGGCGTGTTATTCCTACTTATACGTCAATTTGGACAGCTGGTGTTCAAGCGATAAGTGACGCTGGTGAGTTTGGGATTGAAAAAGGCCGTGCTGGTCGTTTGATTGCAAACCAATTCATGGAAGCTAAAGGCAAAGAAAATGTCTATGTTGCTGGTGACTTGGTGTATTATGAAGATCCAAATGAAGGAGACCGCCCAACCCCTCAAATTGTTCAAGCAGCGGAACAAACTGGTCATACTGCAGCTCAAAATATTGCGGCAGCGATCACTGGTGGTGAAAAACACGCTTATAAAGGAAAATATGACGGTTTTATGGTATCTATTGGAGCAAAATACGGTGTGGCATTCTTGATGAACAAATACCACATGTCTGGTTTCCTTGCTATGGCTGTTAAGCACTTGATTAATTTGGTTTACTTCTTTGGTATCCGTAGTTTCTACAATATCGGTGCTTATGTTCGCCATGAGTTCTTTGATGTTCGTGATGGGCGTAATATTTTTGGTAGTCACTTATCAAGCAAGGGCAATCGCCTTTGGTTGGTACCACTTCGTGTCTTCTATGGATCAGTTTGGCTCTATGAAGGAGTAAAAAAAGCCTTTGGACTCTTTGGAACAAACTCGTGGTTTGGTGATAAAGTAGTTTTCCCATTCTCTTGGTTACACGAAGCTGCTGAAGCAACATCTGGTGCCTCAGAGGCGGCTACTGAAACTGTTTCAGCAGCATCTGGCGCAGTTGCTGAAGCAACAACAGAATCAGCGCATCAAATTTTTAGTTTGAGTTATGCTTATGGTGAAGAGCCAATGCAAGTCCTAAAGGAGATGCCAGATTGGTTTGCTGCTATTATGAAATTCATGCTTCCTAATCAGGATGTTGCTCTATTCATGCAAAAATTCATGACCGTTGTCGAGATTGCTATTGGTCTTGCTCTTATTGCCGGTGCCTTTGTATGGTTGGTAAGTGCAGTTACAGCTGCCTTTGTTGTTATGTTTAGTTTATCAGGTATGTTCTATTGGGTGAACATTTGGTTCATTCCAGTTGCGATTGCTCTAATGGGTGGCGCAGGACGAAGTTTTGGTCTTGATTATTGGATTATGCCATGGCTTGGTAAGCATCTAGATCGGTTTATCTACGGTCAGCCAAGACATATTTATCATAAAAAATCATAAAATTCTGATAAAGTTGCACGATTTCGTGATATAATAAAAATGAGGGTTACCAAGTTGGTAGCCTTTATTTACATGTTAAAGGAGTTCACGTGGTACATCGCATTTGGGATTCATATCCAACCATTCAGGAAAACTTAGAACAGGTTAAACAAATTATGATGTCGGAGTTGCGGGTTAATCATCCTGATATCAAAGCAAAAATTTTGGAATATATTGATGCTCCTGGAAAATATGTACGTGCAGGCTTAAGTTTATTATTAGCCATGGAGGAAGATGGTCATATCCCAGAGGGAAAATTGTATTTGGCAGCCTATGTTGAAATGTTACATTTAGCTACATTAATTCATGATGATGTGATTGATGTTGCTGATAGTCGAAGAGGCATAGAAGTGATTAATAAAACTTTTTCGAATCGAGTAGCTATCTATGCAGGTGATTACTTACTAGCCTATGCTAATCGCTTAGCCCTTAAAGGTACTGATTTACTGAAAGTTTCTTCGGACGACGCTCAAGTGTTTAATCCTTACCTAGTTGAAAGGGTATTAACTGGTGAATTGGCACAATTGATGAATCAATACAGCTCCCAAATGACGATGAAGGCTTATCTCAAACAAATTCAAGGGAAGACAGCATTTTTATTCGCTTTGGCCTGTCAGTTGGGGGCTTGGAGAAAGCATATTTCACGTAAAGAGAGTAAATTAGCTTTTCAAATTGGTCAAAATATTGGAATGGCTTTTCAAATCTCGGATGACCTAATTGACTATCGTGTCTCTCAGAGTCACTCAGGCAAACCTCGTATGCAAGACGTTCAAAATGGCATTTATACGGCTCCTTATCTTTTAGCGCAAGCTTCTTCAGAAAAATTTAGAAAATACATAGCGACGATTGATCTTAGATACCTTTCTGAGGATAATCTTCTAAAAATCCATGAATTGTTAGAAGAAGTTGAAGCATTTACCAAAACTGAAGATTTAGTTGATAAATTTATGTCTAAAGCTTTTATTTGTATAGATAAAAAAATTATTCCTGATACCAAAAAACTGAAAATTTTCTTGGAACAGTTGATGAATCGACAGTTTTGATGGAATTGTTTGAACTATAAAAATAGTATCTGAGAATACGTTTTAGTCTAGACAAGGTTTGTGATATATGTTACAATATCTTTATAAACAAGGAAGGAATTTTTCAAAAAATGAAAAAGAAAATTGTATTAGCATCAATGCTATTTGCATCAGTTTTGGCTCTCGCTGCTTGCGGTAACTCTTCTGAAAAAGAATCTGCCAAAGAAACAACTGAAGCTGTTAAAGTTGAGAAAAAAGAAACTGCAGCGGCAGAACTTAAAGATGGTACTTATAAAGCTGAAACTGGATTTGATGATCGTGGTTGGAAAGCAGTCCACACCATTACTGTTTCAGGTGGTAAAGTGACTGAGTCTACATTTGACTATGAAAATAAAGATGGTGCATTGAAGTCAGAAGACGAAGAGTACAACAAAAATATGGAATCTAAATCTGGTATTTCGTCAAAAGACGCAACTGATCAAATGGACAAAGCTTTTGTTGAAGCACAATCAGCTGATATTGAAGTTGTAACAGGTGCAACACATTCAACTGAAAACTTCAAAGCAACTGCAGCAGCACTTTTGGAAGCAGCAGCAGAAGGTAACACTGAAACAATCGTATTGAAATAATTCAGTACAGAGAAATGATTAAGTACCTCGCTTATAAAGGGGTACTTTTTGCATTGAGGAAAACACATGAAAACTAACTGTCTAAAATTACTAACCGTTGTTTTTATAAGCCTTTTTGCTTTAACTGCCTGTTCTTCTCAAGAAAAAGCAGGGCTAAAGGTGATTGACAAGCCAGAGACTCGAACAGAATCTTTACTTCACACGGTTGTTCAGCTCAGCATTTATCACAAAAATCAAGAAGAAGCAATGGATGAAGCCCTTGATTATATTAGAGATATGGAGGCGCTTCTTTCTACTAATCTTGAAGGATCTGATGTTTATAAAATCAATCATGCCGCAGGGGAAGCAGCTGTCAAAGTTCATAAAGAAACTTTTGATATCATTGAAGCTGCTGTTGCTATGTCTGAGAATAGCCAAGGGAAGTTTGATATTTCTATTGGAGCTGTTAGTAATCTTTGGAAAATTGGAGATACAGATGCTAGAGTTCCTTCTCCTGAAGAAATTTCAAATGCTCTTGGTTATATTGATTATCAGCGTATCAAACTGGATAAGACAAAGCAGTCAGTATATATTGAGCAAGGAATGACTTTAGAACTTGGAGCCATTTCTAAAGGCTATATTGCTGACGGTGTTAAAAAAGTCTTTGAAAAACATGGGATTACAACAGCTATTATTAATCTAGGTGGCAATGTTCTTGTGATGGGAACGTCTCCAAAAACTGATGAAGGATGGACTGTTGGGGTTCAAAATCCTAACGAAGTCCGTGGAGAAACAGTTGGTTCTGTAAAAGTTCGTGATAGTTCAGTTGTTACTTCAGGGATTTATGAGCGCTATTTGGAAGGGCCAGATGGAGAAATTTATCATCATATTTTAGATCCTAAAACGGGATATCCTGTTGAAAATACTATATCTGGCGTCACTGTTTATACAAAAACGTCGATTCAAGGAGATGAATTTTCAACTAGCCTTTTCTTATTAGGGATTAAAGAAGGGTTAAAATTAATTGATGAAACTGAGGGTGTAGAAGCAGTATTTATTGATAAAGATAAGGGCCTTCATCTTAGTAAAGGTCTTAAAAATAAATTTGAATTAAGAAATGAGGATTATCATATTGTCGACTAAACACAATCCATTGACATTTCCTATTTTCTTGGAATTTGTTGAACTTCGGACCAAGGTTGCCAGTGTCTTTCCAATGTTGATTGGATTTCTATGGGCCTTTTATCATTATAATGCTTTTAACACTCTCAATACGGTTCTATTTATTCTGTCTGTTATTAGTTTTGATATGTGCACAACAGCTATTAATAACACGATGGACTATAAAAAAGCTCTTGATACAGATTACAAGGAACGAGATAACGTTATTGGTGCTAATAAGCTGAATTTTCAACAAATGGTTCAGATTATTTTAGGACTCTTGAGCTTTTCTATTTTGTTGTCATTAATTTTGGTTTGGAGAACAGATATTATTTTACTACCAATTGGAATATTATGTTTTTTGATTGGCATTTTTTACACCTTTGGTCCAATCCCCTTATCACGTTTACCTTTAGGTGAACTGTTTTCTGGGGTGACGATGGGATTTGGTATTTTTTTTCTAGCTATCTTCATCCAAAAGCCAAATCTTCTAGTTGCAAGTCATCTATCAGAAAATTTCTATCAAATTAATATCGCATGGTTTGAACTAATTAAAACAGTGTTTCTAAGTTTACCGTTCATTTGCTTGATTGCTAATATTATGTTGGCTAATAATTTATGCGACTATGAACAAGATGTTAAAAATGGTCGTTTTACTTTAGTTCATTATATTGGAAAAACCAGAGGCATCACACTTTATAGCATTTTAAATCTCACACCATGGATTTTGTGGTCGATTTATCCTTTAGCAGGGCTTTTACCCAAATGGGTATGGACTGGGCTTTTATTAATAAAGCTAAATCTTACATTTTTAAAAGAATTTCGTCAAAAGCAGGTTAAACGTTTAACGTTTACTTGCGCAATTAAAAGTTTTGTTCTATTTTCGGCTCTCTATCTACTAACCCTTGTGTTAGCAACTGTCACTGGTTAACAAAACGGTTGGAGGGGTAAATCTTTAACAATTGGTATGCTAAAAAGGCATAGAAATAACGTTTTTTGATAACGTCATTTCTATGCCTTTTATTTTTTATTAAATTGGTAAGATGAGTTCTTCTTCCTCATCATTTCCTTCAGGTGCTTGAATTTCAATAATGAGTTGATGAGGGAGACAGATTGATAGTTGTCCCGTACGACTAATCCAGCCGGTATTAACAGCAATTTGATCTGGACTATTGTCTTCTTTGACACGGATACGAGAACCATCCACTTCAACGATATTATACTGGCCATCGGCAGGATAGTAAGTCTTTTCAAAGTGCTTACCACCTTCTGTTAAGGGAAATTGATCAACAACTTCGCCATGGATTTTAACAATGGCAACCAACTGAAGGGGATTGGTTTGCTTTCCTGCTTGATGCCAAGTGATACCAGCAGGAATAAAGGATAGCACGATAGACAAACCGATAAAAAGATAATCATAGGGTTTAAATTGTTTCAATAGCTGTTTCACATCCTTTATTTTATCGGAAAAGAGAGTGTTTGTAAAGAAAATGATTGTTTTTTACATAACTTTGGTTATGTAAAAAACTGTTGTGCTTCGAAAACCACTAGCTGTGCTAGTGGTTCAAAAGAGATTTCTGCATGGTAACAAAAAAACTCCCGAATTGATAAGATAGAAGTGTTTTCTCCGCCATTAAATCTTAATCACAAAGGAGGTCCCTTCATGAGAGAGGATTTATCACATACTACGTATAATTGTAAATATCACATTGTTTTTACACAAAAAATATTGTTGACAAATTATTGATGGTTGTTACAAAGCAAGTATCGGAGAAAAATCATATATTTATGTGAACGAAAAGGGTTATCATCCATGAAGCGAATGCTTGTCCCGACCATATTCATATACTTGTAAGTATACCGCCAAAACTAAGTGTTGCTAGTTTTATGGGCTATTTAAAGAGTAGTTTGATGATTTTCGACAAACATGCTAATCTCAAGTACAAGTATAGTAATCGTAAATTTTGGTGTAAAGGATATTACGTTGATACAGTTGGTCGAAATCAAAAAGTGATAACTGAATATTTTCGAAATCAACTTAAAGAAGATATCAAAGCAGATCAACTAACATTATTTTAGACGGAAGATCCATTCAGAGGAGACCAATTCGATGGCTTTTGGATCTAGCCGGTATAGCGACTTATAGCCGCAGAACAATCTATTTTATGTGATATCTGGTGGCGATAATTATTTTTGTAGAAAAAAGTGATAGAAATTTGTTGCAGAGGCTATCATTAAAAAAGTTTAATTAGGCTATAGCTGAAGGAAACTATAACGTAAAATTGCAATATTTTACCCTTTCGATAAGGAAGTTTTCCGTTATTGAAAGGGTTTACTTAAATGTATACTAGTTTTATACTGGATTTATCAAGCAGAAAGGAAAAAAACATGACAAATTCAAATTTTATGGCATTTCCTGACGGATTTCTCTGGGGCAGCTCTACATCAGGGCCTCAAAGCGAGGGGATAATTGAAGGAGATGGTAAGGGGGATAGTAACTGGGATTTTTGGTATCGGACATCACCAGAATTGTTTCATCATCAAATTGGCCCAGAACGTACCTCTACCTTTTATGAAAATTATCAGAATGATCTTAAATTGCTAAAAGAAACTGGACATAAGGTATTTAGGACTTCAATTCAATGGTCCAGGTTGATTCCAACTGGTCGAGGGGAAATTAATTTTAAGGCTGTTGAGTTTTACCGTAATGTGTTTAAGGAGGTTAATGTATTAGGAATCAAGTTGATTGTTAATTTATATCATTTTGATTTGCCATATTGTTTACAGGAAATTGGAGGTTGGGAAAATAAAGAAATAGTTTTTGCCTATGAAGCATACGCTAAAGAATGTTTTAGATTATTTGGAGATTTAGTTGATACTTGGATTACTTTTAATGAACCAATTGTTCCTGTTGAGGCAGGATACTTAGGCAAATTTCACTATCCTGCAAAAGTTGATGCTAGAGCTGCTGTACAAGTAGCCTATAATACCCAGTTAGCAAGCTCTTTAGCAGTAAAAGCATGTCATCAAAATAACGCTAGTCATAGGATATCAATTGTCTTAAATCTAACACCAGCTTATCCTAGAAGCCAATCTCATGAGGATATCAAGGCAGCTAGAATTGCTGAGTTGTTCCAAACTAAAAGTTTCTTAGATCCCTCTGTTTTAGGAGAATATCCAAAAGAGCTTGTCGAAATTTTATCGGAGTATGGGCTTACTCCAGATTATACTGAAGAAGAATTAGTAATTATTAAAGAAAATACAGTTGATTTTCTGGGAGTTAATTATTACCAGCCTCTACGTGTTCAAGCTCCTCAAAAAAATAAAGAGTTTGATATGGTAACACCTGATATTTTCTTTGAACATTACGATATGCCAGGTAAGAAAATGAATCCGCATCGAGGATGGGAAATTTATGAAAAAGGTCTTTATGACATTGGCATTAATTTAAGAGATCATTATAATAATATTGAATGGCTTGTTACTGAAAATGGTATGGGCGTTGAAGGGGAGGAGAAGTTCCGTGAAAATGGCTATATTATAGATGATTATAGGATTGAATTTATCAAAGGTCATTTAATAGAACTCCATAGAGCTATTGCTGAAGGAACAAACTGCAAAGGATACTTGTTATGGACGTTCATTGATTGTTGGTCTTGGCTCAATGCCTATAAGAATCGATATGGATTAATTGAACTGAATTTAACCACTGAAGAAAGAATTATAAAAAAATCGGGTTACTGGTTTAAAGAATTAAGTGAGCAAAATGGTTTTTTGAATACAAAGGAAAGCTAGAGGAAATAATATGGAATTAGGATTTTCAATGTATCCAGAGCAATATCCTTTGCAGACTTCTTTTGAATATATCAACATGTTAGCAGACTATGGTGCAAAAAGGTTATTTTTAAGCCTTTTACAGATTGATACAGATAGTTCTGATTGTTTTCAAATCTATAAAGACATTGTTCAATATGCCAATTCGAAAGGAATTAGAGTAGTTGCAGATATTAGTCCTCGTTTTATTGAAGCTCATAGGTGGCGGTTAAATTTGATGGAAATGGCTCATGAATTTGGACTTTCTGGAATACGTTTAGATGAATCTTTAGATATCTCAGAAATAACGAAACTCACTCATAATAAATACGGAATCAAAATTGAATTAAATGCAAGTACTGAAGATAAATTGTTAAAAGAGCTTTTAAGTGAAGGTGCAAACAAAGAGAATCTTATGGGATGCCATAATTTTTACCCTCACCGTTACACAGGACTGAGTAGGGAACATTTTTTAAAGATGTCACAAATTTATCACGAACACCAGATAGAAACGTCAGTTTTCATTAGTTCGAATACGGCATCGGAGGGGCCCTGGCCTGTTTCTGAAGGCTTACCGACATTAGAAGAATTACGTGATTTGCCAATTGAACTTCAAGTAGATATTCTAAAGTGTACAGGTTTGTTTGATAATGTCATTGTTTCCAATCAATGGATACAAGAAACGGAATTGAAAAGTTTGGTTGACCGTTTAGCAGATGAAAATATCATCTTTAAATATCATCCTTATGAACCATCGGATATTGAAACTGCTATTTTAGAAAGTCAGCATCGGTATCGGGGAGATATTTCAGATTATGTCATTCGGTCGACAGAATCAAGGTTAGCATTTGTTGATGCTGATATATCACCTCGTAATGAAAATGCAATTGAACATACAGCTAGAGGTGTTCTTACAATTGATAACAACCATTATTTGAGGTATAAGGGAGAACTTCAAATTGTGCTTAAACCTTATCCAAAATCCCCTAAAGTGAATATAGTGGGAAAAATCGATGATAACTATTTGATACTTTTGGATTATATTAAGCCATGGCAATTGTTCAAATTATTTCTTTGTTCTTAAAAATTCCCTTTTGATAAGGAAAAAGACAGTTTCTAAAAGCAGAGAAGCTTTGCTATAATAACATTACATTAAGAGATAGGAGGCAGCCTGAGTGCCAAAAATTGAATCTAAATTATTGGATATTTTTTTGGAAAACCAAGGCGTTTTTCTAACAAGCAGAGTCTTAGCCAATGCAATAAGTAGTAGTGATAAAACGACTCGGAAATATATTGGGCTATTGAATGATGAACTTCAAAGAAATGGAGCGATTATTCACTCTAAACAAGGAAATGGTTATAAATTTGAACTTACAGACCAGATTCTATTTGAGCGATATTTAGCTAACCAAAAAAGCAAGCGCTATCAAATGAATGATATTCAGCATCTAGTGTCGCCAGAAGATAGGGAAAAATATATTTTGAATCAGTTACTCTTAAATAATGCTCAACTGACATCAAGTACCTTATCGCAAGAATTATTTTTAAGTAGAACATCTGTATCGACTCTTCTAAATGATATTAAAACTAAATTAGCAACTTATCATCTAAGTTTAGAAATTTCTAGGAAAAAAATTGGTATTTCTGGTACTGAGACTGATATTAGACATTTCATAAAAGAGTATTTTTTCTCGGAAACATTTACTAAGCCAGTATTTTCATTGTTTGAACAAGAGATTTTGAATAAATCAGACCTTACGGAGATTATTTCTATTGTCATTGATGAATGTCGAAATGCTAAGCTAGCTGTCAGTGATTTTATTGTACACAATCTAGTCATTCATATTTCACTTATGATTAAACGATTAAGATTAGGAAATGAAATCACTTATTCTGGGAAATTAGGCAGTAGGTCGCAACTTAAGGAATATAGTGTGGCTCACCAAATTGCTGAACAACTCCAAAACTATTTTTGCTTAGAGTTACCAACTTATGAAATTGATTTTATTTATTTGCATTTAATCGGTACAAGAGGAGCAGAAGAGTCTTCAGAAACCAATTTACGTGATAGTATTGTTGGAACGTTGGAGAATCTTGGAAGAGGACTTGATGTTGATTTATCAACAGATGAACACTTGATTACGAATATCCAATCTCATATTCGAGGTTTGCTTGTTCGTTTAAAAAACAATGTCCAATTGGAAAATCCGATTAAGGAAAGTATTTTAGCAAAATATCGCTTGGTTGTTCTCTCAATAGCTGAGAGTTTTAGAAAAATAGAGGAGCTGTCGCAATATGATATTTCAATTGATGAATGGGTGTATCTCAGTTTACACATATTGGCTACTCTAGAGAAACAGCAATCTTCTCAAAAAATAAATGCTTTGTTAGTATGCGCTACTGGAGTTGGAAGTGCTAGATTCTTAAAAAATAGAATTGAGAATTTATTTAAAGATAGGATTGTTGTTGAAGATGTTAAGAGTTATTTCGATTTAGCAGAACTTGATCTTTCGTCAGTTGATGTTATTATCAGCTCGGTTGATTTAAGCAATTTAATACTGTTAAAACCAGTCATTCAAGTTAATATTTTACTTGAAACAGTTGACATTAAGCGTATTGAAACATTTTTAAATCAATCAGCTCATTTTGAAGATATTGTAACTCGAGCAACTGAACCTTCTAAACCATCGTGCCTTTTTAAAGAAGAACAGTTTATCTATTTTGATCAAATTCTCTCTAAAGAGGCGATATTAGAAAAATTATTAGATTGCCTATCACCTAGATTAACACATGCTGCATTAACTGAATTTAAGCAGCAGCTTGTTCTTAGAGAAAATTTAGGAGCTATTGTCTTTAACGATAAAATAGCCGTTCCTCACCCAGCTAAAGCTATAACGGATGAGGAACAGGTGGTTATTGGGATTTCAAAATACCCAATTCTTTGGGATGATGAGCACAAGACAGTACAAATTGTATTTCTCATATCACCGTCAAAATTTAGAAATGAACAGTTAAAACAATTGTCTCCGATAATTGCTACATTTGCAAACAATGTAGAGGCTCAACAACAATTATTGCAAACACCTACATTTGAAAACTTTTTAAATTTAATATAAATTGGAGGATTTATCATGAAAAATATTATGTTAGTTTGTAACGCAGGAATGTCAACGAGTATGCTTGTCACTAAAATGGAAGCGGCCGCTAAAGAAAAAGGAATTGAGACAACCATTTGGGCTGTTCCAGTTTCTGAAGTTGCTGATGAAGTATCTTCAAAAAAAATTGATGTTCTTTTGACAGGACCACAAGTAAAATTTATGTTGAAAGAATATAAAGAGCTCTATGAACCTGATATCAAAGTTGCTGACATCAAAATGACTGATTACGGTGTGATGAATGGTAAAAATGTTTTAGAAATGGCTCTTGAAATGCTAGGAGAGTAAATGATGGCAGATATTAAAAATCTTGAATCTATCATGGGGCTTATTATGCATGGTGGTGATGCAAAGGGAAATGCTGTTGAGGCAATTCGCTCTGCTAAAAAAGGAGATTTTGAAGAAGCACATGATTATTTGAAGAAAGCTAATGTTGCTCTAAATATTGCTCATAATTCTCAAACGAGTATGTTGGCTCAAGAGGCTTCTGGAGATGCTTTAGAGTTATCTCTATTAATGGTACATGGACAAGACCATTTGATGACTGCCTTAACCTTTATTGATTTGGCAAAAGAAGTGGTAGAAGTCTATGAAAGAATTGAAAAGTTAGGAGGATAATTGTAATGGAGGTAATCGTTTCAAAAACAACTCATTTATCACCTGAAACCCTTTTTGCAGTATTAAAAAAATCTCTTAAAGAAGATTATATTGCTAATACACAACAAAATCTGGCTGACAGTGATGTAAAAGAGGGGCTAACCTTTGTTAAAAACTATGGTAAGAATCATCAAAACTCTGTACGTGTCTTAGTTTCTTCTTTCGTGGAAAATCATCGCTATGAGGCACTTTTTAGTTCAAATCGCGGTAGCCAAGTCATTTTATATGAACTAACTCCTTTAGGTGATGGCAAGACAATGTTGCGCTTGAAGCAAGAAACAATTCCAGCATCTTTTGTACAAAATTTAAACGATTACCTCATGTCTTTTCTCTTTAAAAAGAGTTTAAAACGTCAACTATCTGCTCAACTTACAGCTTTGATCAATGCTGCAAGTTAAATTAAACGATATAAATAAGGAGTTTTAACATGTCAAATTTCTCTGATAAATTCATGGAAATCTCTGGGAAAATAGGCTCTCAACGTCATCTAGTTGCTATTAGAGATTCCTTTATTTCAATGATGCCAATTACAATGGCAGGGTCTGTTGCAGTCCTTTTAAATGTATTCTTCCGTGATATTCCTAATAATATGGGAGCTACGGGTTTTGCCACAGCTATGCAACCAATCATTGACATCAATGGTTATGTTTACTTTGGTTCAATTGCAATTATGGCAATGGTATTTGCTTTTGCTTTAGGTTATCAATTATCGCTAATGCACAAAGTTAATCCTGTTGCTGGAGGGCTCATTTCCTTTGCTTCCTTTATTGCAACAATTCCTCAGACCTTGACCATAACAACAAGTTTAGAAGGGGCTAGCAATTCTGTTGTAAAAGGTCTTGTAGATTTAGGGCTGACAGTATCCGGTACAAATCTTGAAGTCAGTCAATGGGGAGCTATTGCACAAGGTTATATAGGAGCTACTGGTTTATTCACCGCCTTATTAGTTGGTTTTATTTCAATGTTTGTCTACGCCACATTGGTAAAACGTAATATTATCATCAAGCTGCCAGATACTGTGCCACCAGCAGTTAATAAAGCTTTTGCAGCCATAATTCCAGGTACGGCAGCTATTTATGTTAGTGCAATCGTAGCTTATTTAGCATTTGTTACAACTGGTCTCCCATTAAGTGACTTGGTTTCAACATACATTCAAACGCCACTTATGGGATTGTCACAAGGGGTTGGTTCTGTTATTCTATTGACCTTCCTTGTTCAATTATTCTGGTTCTTTGGACTTCATGGGCACAATGTTCTTGCCCCTGTTATGGATGGTATTTATGCAGTGGCATTAAATGAGAATACAGCTGTTTACGAGGCAACTCATAGTGCAGCAAACTTACCTTATCTTTGGACACGTGGCTCATTTGATGCCTTTGCGCAAATGGGTGGTTCTGGTGTCACTTTAGCACTCATTATTGCTATTTTCCTATTTTCAAAACGAGATGAATATAAAACTGTTGCAAAGTTGTCTGCACCAATGGGCTTATTTAATATTAACGAGCCAATTACTTTTGGTATTCCGATGGTATTAAATCCTTTATTTGCAATTCCTTGGCTCATTGTGCCTCCTGTGTGTGCCACAATCGCTTACCTTGTAACAGCTTCAGGACTAATTCCGCCAGTATTTCTTGCTGTACCGTGGATTACACCTCCTGGATTGTATGCTTATTTAGCAACAGGTGGTAATATCATGGCAGGTGTAGTATCGCTCTTTAACTTATTTGTAGCATTCTGTATTTGGGCACCATTTGTCATTTCAGCAAATAAAGTCAAAGCAGAGGAGTAGACTATGCCTGATAAAAATTGGCAAACTTTTGTAATAGTCTTAGGATTTTTCTTGATTGCAATAAGCCCAATAACGCCATTTAAATTGCTGAATGTTATTACAGGTATTGTCTTGATTTTGTTAGGATTTGTTCTGCTCAAGAAGAAATAAGTACGATGATAAAAACCTCTTAGTTCAGAATGCTAGGAGGTTTTTATTTTGAATTAGAAACGGTAATCAATTATTCGTAAAAGATTTTGGTGACTATATTATTTAGATTAGAGGTTTTTCGATAAAACACCTTCAAACATTTTTCCGAAAAACTATAATTTTCTTGAAACAAATGTATAGGTATGGTATAATACTACTATAGAAAAGAAATCGTAAGGAAAAAATGTTATGAAACGTGAGTTGTTATTGGAAAAAATTGAGGAATACAAAGTTTTGATGCCCTGGTATGTATTAGACTACTATCAATCTAAATTGGCGGTTCCTTATAGTTTTACGACCTTGTACGAGTATTTAAAGGAATACAAACGTTTTTTTGATTGGTTGATTGAATCTGGAATTGCTGAGGTATCTCAAATTTCAATGATTGATTTATCGACACTGAACCATCTCACCAAAAAAGATATGGAGGCCTTTGTCCTGTATTTGAGGGAACGTCCTTTGCTGAACGCCAATACAACTCAACAAGGTCTCTCTCAGACGACCATCAATCGTACCTTATCAGCCTTGTCTAGTCTCTATAAATACTTGACTGAGGAGGTTGAAAATGAGCATGGTGAGCCGTATTTTTACCGTAATGTGATGAAAAAAGTGTCAACTAAGAAGAAAAAAGAAACTTTAGCAGCTCGTGCGGAAAATATTAAGCAAAAGCTCTTTTTGGGTGACGAAACCATGGCATTTTTAGAGTATGTAGATTGTGAATATGAAAACAAACTTTCTAATCGTGCTAAATCATCTTTCCGGAAAAATAAAGAACGGGATCTAGCTATTTTAGCTTTGCTATTGGCTTCAGGTGTACGGTTGTCTGAGGCTGTGAATCTGGATTTAAAAGACGTTAACCTCAACATGATGATCATTGAGGTTACGCGTAAAGGGGGGAAGCGTGACTCTGTGAATGTGGCTGGGTTCGCTAAACCTTATTTAGAAGCCTATCTTGCGATTCGGCAAATGCGTTATAATGCCGAAAAGACAGATATTGCCTTCTTTTTGACAGAATATCGAGGAGTGCCAAATCGCATTGACGCTTCTTCTATCGAAAAAATAGTGGGGAAATACTCGGCGGACTTCAAAATTCGTGTCACTCCCCATAAATTGCGTCACACACTGGCAACTCGTCTATATGATGCGACAAAATCACAGGTTCTTGTGAGTCATCAACTTGGCCATGCTAACACTCAGGTTACTGACCTTTATACCCATATTGTCAATGATGAACAAAAAAATGCTTTGGATAAACTTTAGTTTTACATAAAATAAATGATGTAAAATGAAGAAGTTGTAACTATTTGAATTAAGACTGGACACTTCTTCATTTTCAAGTGTCCACCTCAAATAGTCCGCTGGACTATTTGAGTACCATACAATCGTCAGCGGCCATCCTATACGAATGTGACGAACGAAAGGAAGTCAAAACTTCTATCCCACTCTCGTATACTCTCAAGATATCACAAAAAAGTCTATCGCTGTTGATAGACTTTTGCTTTATTTTTTAAATGTGCTACTTTAAATATAATGGGCAAGCCTTCTCCTACTATCTCAATCGAGGAATAAGTATTCAGCAACATCAACCCTGACCATAGAAAATAAAAGATTTACGAGAATCATAAGTCAATTCAAAATCGTCATCAAGGAAAGGATTATTGTCAACTAGCGATAAGGAATTAATATTTGATGGTTTTGGGATATCTCGTCCATTCTCAATATAATCTGCTAGATGAATACCTAGCCAGTCGCTAGCCTTGCCATCGCGTCTGCCATATCCTCACATTGACTTGCTGAATGTTGTTCAAAGTTTGGGAAGGTGATAAAATAAGGCGTATTCGATTCGTTTGTATCGTCATAATAAAATAAAGCTGGATAATTGACAAGCATCGTTTACCTCCAAAATAAAGACAAGCGCAGGACTGTCTTTATAACAGCCCTGCCTGCTTTTTGATACCCCTTTCGGTGTATTTGTTAATTTCACCGTGGGCAATAATGGTTATTGGTCGTTAGTCTGCTTTTTCAATTTTAATGTGTGACCTTTTCTCCTCCTTTGGTCTTTGTTCAACCGTGGGTAGTAAGAAAGTTTAACCATTTCTTTTTGTGTCATAGGTATAGCGCTTCTACTTCCTGACACGCTTATTATATCACACGTATTCAAGTTGAAATAGCGTTATTTCTATTAATCTATTAATTAGATAGCCAATCTTTTTTTGAATAGAATGACTATTTGAGAGATAAAACTAGTGTGTTTTACATAATAAAAATTATGTAAAATTATTTAGTTTTTCCAATATACTTGACCATCTCGTTGATTGTTTTAATGTTATCTGCTGTTAGGATATAAATCATGTTTCCTTGGAGTGCTGCGAAGGCTTCTGGCATGCGGCAAGTCATTTTGACGTGATCTTTGTAGTGATGTTTAATCTCTTCTTCTGAATAGACATAGTGGTTTTGATCACGACGACTAATGGTTAAGGAAAATTGTGGCTTGTATCGGCGCTCTGATATTGCTTCTCCTTCTACTATTGAAGCATAATCTCGGTAAAGGTCAATGGAGTGCGCATAGTTGTAAGCATCAATGGTAAAACCACCTGCTGGGCGATTATTGTATTCAATAGCAATGTAATCATCCCCATCTCGGAAGAATTCAATATGGAAAAAACGTTCTTTCATACCGAAGGTCTTGATGATATTTTGACCGTATTGGCGGAGTTTTTTATTAACCTTATCGTGGATGAAATAGGCATTGTCCTTTTGTTCAAGTACCAATTGTAGTGGCGTATAGACGTACTCTAAACTGGCTTCATAAACCACATTGCCATGGTGATCAATCAGACCATCATAGGTGATGATTTCATTTGATGTGACAAATTGCTCAAAGAAATAGGCTGTTTGACGATCCCATTCTGCAAAAAACTGGTCAATGTCTGCTAGACTTTCTAACTTGTAGGTTGCTGCGGCACCAACACCGTTATCAGGCTTAGCAATCATTGGAAAACCAATATCGGCAATGGCTTTTTGAACATCCTGCTCTGAAGTAATCACCTGTCCAGGGACAACAGGTACGCCTGCCTTTTTAAAGTAAGTTTTCATTTCTGATTTAAGTTTGGTTTTGGTCAAATCTTCGGATTTTGGTCCAAAAATATTAAATTGGCTCCGAAGTGCAGCATCAGTTTCTAACCAATGTTCGTTATGAGATTCGACGCGGTCAATGGTGCCGTGTTTGTAAAAGAGAAATGCTGTCGCACGTTTCACTTCCTCAATATCTTCAAGATTTTCCACACGGAAATACTCTGTGATGGCATTTTGCAAGGGTTCTCCCAACTGATCATAGGGTTCTTGTCCAATTCCAAGAACTTTGACGCCCTCTTTCTTAGCCAATTCAATGGTAAAGGGTTGAAAATTTTCAGGGTAATAAGGTGAGATAACTAGATAATTCATAAACATCTCCTAATCCACTAAATGGTGTAAAAAATATGGCATTTGCTGGCGCCACCAATCCCAATCATGAGTGACATCAGTGCCCCATCTATCAAACCAAGCTGGGATTTGTTTTTCAGCAAAAGCTTTTTCCATGATATCAAAACTAGGTAAACCATCTTGTTCCCACGCGCCTAAGCCTGTGCAGACAATGATATCAGCCTGGCGGTAGCGGTCAATGAACCAGCCATCGTTTTGGTTCCAGATATAATCTGATGGAGAATTTTGATAGACAGCTTTGCTATTGCCATAATCCTGATGATTGTTAAAGAAACGCACATCATAGACACCTGAGAGTGCAACGACCTTGTTGAAGACGTCGGGATGCTGGAGAAAGAAATTGAGGGCATGGTAGGCTCCCATAGAGCAACCCGTAGTCATCATCTGTTCAAACCAACCTGTTTGATGCTTGATAAAAGGAATAGCTTCGTGGATGACGTATTGTTCATAAGCGATATGACTCAATGCACGGTCGTGAATCGGTTTCCACTCGGCTAGCCAGCTCTCATTATCAAGGCTATCAAGGGTGAAAAATTGGACTTTCTCTGCTTCAATGAAGTCCTTGCAGGCATCAATCATGCCAAAATCGGCGTATTCATTGTAAGAACCACCTGATGAGGGAAAGACTACGATAGGAATACCAGCGTGTCCGTAACGGTTTAAAAACATCTGACGCCCTAACTGAGCAGACCAATGATTTAAAAAGTCAACATGCATGTTTTTTTCCTCCTACTAATTACCAATGTTCACCTAAAAAGCGTAGGCAGTCTGGAAGATAGGCAGCCCAGGCTTCTTCGTTGTGAATAGCACCTGAAATAACTTCTAGTTTCAAATGAGATAGAGCAACCCCTCCTGCAACCAGCTGACGATAGTAAGAAAGTGATGAATTGATATAGGCTTGTTTAATATTTCCAGCCATTAATGTTTTATCAGTATCGTCAGCTTCTTCAGTACCAACATAGATATAAACCCGTTGGTTCCTGTCCAAAGTTTGGCGTTCCATAAAACGGTCAAAGGCATCCTGATGAAGCCAATTTGCTGACGAGAAAACACCTAGACAACCAATTTGTTCTTGGTAAGTCAGTCCCATAAATTGTGTGATATTGCCTCCCAAGGAAGAACCAATCATGGCCGTATGGGTCTTGTCAAGTTTGGTACGGTAAGTTTCATCAATAAAGGGTTTCACCACTTCCATTACAAACTCAGCATACTCAGTTCCCTTACCACCAAATTGAATACCTGGAATGTTAGATTCTTGATATTTCCAAGCTGAATACTCATGCATCCGGTTGAGACCATCGTTATCAATAGCCACAACAATCATTTTAGCAATGTCGGGATGACGTTTAATCGTAGGAATGATTTTCCATGAATGCCCTGAAAAAGATTCTTTACTATAAAGAACATTTTGACCATCATGGAAATAAACAACGGGATACCTTGTATCTGTGTCATTAGTGTAATTTTTTGGTAATAAGACACGAACACGTCGCTTTTGTCCTGTATAAGGAACTTCCAACTCGTGAGTCTTCATATCAAGGTAAAAGTAGGACTTATTCATAGGCCACCTCTGTAAAAGTATTGGAATTATTATACCATAATTTGAGACGATTTTATGAATATTTTCATGTAAACTATTTATTATTAAAGCCTACCACTTTAGTATTGGTAAGCTTTTTACGTATTTTGATGTTTAATCAATAGCAATTGAAACCGACACGGTTTGCACAGGGATATCATAGAATGGGTCTTCACGTCGTCCTAGGAAATCACGTGCCTGTTTAGGGAAAGATGCGTAGCTTAGCACGTCTTCTTCGCTGCGAGCATACTCTGCGATTTCTTCTCTTAGAATTGGCATTTGAGGTTCAATCAAATCAGCAGGACGAACAGTAATTACTTCTTCATCACCAATGATTTTTTCTTTAATGCCTTTTCCAAGTGGCGCAGGTGATTGTCCATATAGGCCACGGACATAATCCTTGATTTCATTTGGAACAACTTTGTAACGTTCGCCTGAGATGACATTCATCAGAGATTGTGTCCCTACCATTTGTGACAGCGGTGTTACCAGCGGTGGGTAGCCAAGGTCGGCACGGACACGAGGCACTTCTGCAAGAACTTCTTCGTATTTATCAGCAAGACCTTGTTCAGTTAATTGACTGAGAAGGTTTGATAGCATGCCACCAGGTACTTGATAAATCAATGTTTTTGGCTCAGTATCTTTGACTTTTGGATTGAGAATGCCTTCGGCACGGTAATGGTCACGCACTTTATTGAAATGCTCTGCGATTTCTTCAACTTTTTTGAGGTCAACACCTGTGTCAAAACCAAGTTCCTCAAGAGCAATTACCATTGACTCGGTCGCTGGCTGGCTAGTTCCACCTGCAAATGATGATACGGCAGTATCAATGATGTCTGCTCCTGCTTCTGCCACTTTAAGATAAGTCATTTCAGAAATACCAGAGGTTGCATGGGTATGAACTTCAAGAGGTAAATCAACAGCTTCTTTGATGCGTTTAACAAGATCATAACCCGTTTGTGGCGTGAGAACTCCAGCCATATCCTTGATACAGATAGAATCAGCACCAATCTCAGCATAGCGCTTCGTCAAATCGACAAAGTAATCAACGGTATGAACAGGACTTGTCGTGTAAGAAATGGCAACTTGTGCGTGCCCTCCGGCTTCTTTTGTCGCTTTAACGGCTGTTTGGAGATTACGTGGATCGTTAAGAGCGTCAAAGATGCGGACGATATCAATCCCGTTTTCAACGGATTTCTGAATGAAGCTAGTCACAACATCATCAGCGTAGTTGCGATAGCCAAGCAGGTTTTGCCCACGAAGAAGCATTTGTAGTTTCGTGTTTTTAACAGCTTTGCGGATGGTACGGAGACGTTCCCAAGGGTCTTCGTTGAGGAAACGGAGACAAGAGTCAAATGTCGCTCCTCCCCACATTTCCAGAGCGTGGTAACCCGCTTCATCCAATTGTTTAAGGACTGGGAGCATTTCTTCCGTCGTCATGCGAGTTGCAATCTGACTTTGTTGCCCGTCACGCAAAACCGTTTCGGTAATACGGATTTTTGTCATGGATTTCTCCTAAATTTATTCATTTTATGGCAATCAGTCTCACAGATGATTCGTCAGAAGATTGCTAATGGCTTCTTGCATCTCTTCGATACTATGTTTACGACTTCTGCTGCATTCTTTGGCAATAGCAGAGCAGACATAGCAAGTTCTTGGAGGGAGCCCTATATCAGAGCGACTCACTGGATGAACATGACCATCACTCAGTTCAATCACATCCAAATCGAAAAGTCGTCCAATAGGACTCGTTTCTTCAAGAGCCATAACGTGTTGTTTTAAGTCTAAAGGGGAAAGATTTGAAACAAGATAATATTCCCAACCGGTAGGTGCTTCTAACTTTCTAGCGAAAATGACATGAGAAGCGAGTTCTTGCTCAATCTTTGCAATCATATCATCAAAAGCTTTGTTTAATACAGTCGATGTTTTGACTGGACCAGGAATATTCATTGTCGCGGACAGAAGGCTTTCTCCAGGATAGCGTTCAAATAGAGAACGCTGACGAAAACTTCTTCCTTCACGCGCAGCCATCATGTCTGCTAAAGTGATAGCTGGACCATTAAAAATCGAATTAGACATTGCGAACAACATCAATCAAGCTGCCGTCACGGTATTCAATAAGGGCAACAACTTTGTCACCGTATTGAATTGGATCAGGATTGCCAACGATAGCGTAAGCTTTTTCTTGCAATTCTTTGATGGTAAATTGAGGTACTTTAAGGTCTTTAAAGTGCTCAATCAAATCAGGACGATTTGGATTGATAGCAATACCGACTTCTGTTACAACCACATCAACAGAGGTACCTGGTGTGATGACAGTGTTTACCTCTTCAACAAAAGTAGGAATGCGACCGCGAATAAGTGGTGAGATTACCATACTCATTTTAGCAGCGAAAGCCGTGTCACAGTGCCCACCTGAAGCTCCACGGATAACACCGTCAGAGCCCGTCATGACATTAACATTGAAATTCGTATCAACTTCAAGTGCTGACAAGATACAAGTATCTAGCATGTTAATGGCAGAGCCTTTGCTGAGTGGTGAAGCGTACATATTGGCATCAATTTCAAGGTGTTTCCCAACATTACGATCAAGTGAAAGTGCAGATGGGTGGTCAAAGTCTTGAACGTCAATAATTTTTTCAACCAAGCCTTCTTCTAATAGTTCAACCATGGCATTGGTAATACCACCTAGAGCGAAACTAGCTTTGATGCCATCTTTAATCATGGCTTCACGCATGAAGCGAGTAACAGCTAGTGAGGCACCACCAGTACCTGTTTGGAAAGAAAAACCTTCTTTGTAGTAGGGTGAGTTTGTAATCACTTTGGCCGCATATTCTGCAATTAAAAGCTCTTTGGGATTTTTAGTGAAACGTGTTGCCCCTTTTGCAATCCCTTTGGGGTCCCCAATAGCCTCTACTTCTACCACATAGTCAACATCTGTTTGTGGAATAGAAATTGGTGAGTTAGGGTATGGTACCAAAGTATCGGTAATAATAACCACTTGATCGGCATATTTGGCATCAACCATCGCATAACCAAGTGAGCCACACGTTGCTTTACCTTTTACGCCATTAGCATTTCCGTAAGCATCTGATGATGGGGCTCCAAGAAACGCTACGTCAATGTGAATATCTCCTGCCGCAATAGCGCGTGCACGACCACCGTGTGAACGGATAACAACTGGATTTTCCATGATACCAGCTGAAATGGCTGCCCCAACTTTATCGCGAAGACCAGATGAGGTGATATTTGTTACTACCCCATTTTTAATGTGTTCAATCAATGGTTCATGAACATTAGCGATTGAACTTGGTGCGATAGAAAGATTTTTAATACCGGCCTTAGCAATTTCTTCCAAGACCATATTCATGACGTAGTCCCCTTCACGGAAATGGTGGTGGAAGGAAATCGTCATGCCGTCTTTGAGACCTGTTTTCTCAATCGCTTCACGAATAGAACCAAGTAATTTTTCATCACGCGGTTTTACAGGTTTGATACGGCGAGTTGATTCGTTATAATCTTTGATATGAGCTAGTTCACCCTCAAATACACCATATTGATCAGCGTATGCTTGAGGAATGTCACGACCTAATTTATTTGTAACCATCTAAAATATCCTCCTCAGTCAATACTCCTGCTGCTTTGGCAAGCATGATTACCCGTTCTGCACGTTCAACGATAGGTTTATCAACCATCTTACCATTCAAGGAGATAACACCAGAGCCTTTGCTTTCAGCTTCACGAATAGCCCAGATAACTTGTTTGGCGTTGTCAATTTCTTTTTCAGTTGGTGTGTAGATATCGTTAACCAATGGAATTTGACGTGGGTTAATCACAGATTTACCATCGAAGCCTAGTTGTTTAATGTGACGAACTTCATTTTGGAAACCTTCTGGATTATTGACATCAGAATAAACCGTATCAATCGCTGCGATACCAGCTGCACGAGCGGCGTGAAGAATCATGCTACGAGCAAAGAAAAGTTCTTGACCATCAGGGTAACGACGGGTTTTCATATTAGTCACGTAGTCTTCTGCCCCAAGAGCGATACCGATTAGACGATTAGAGGCTTTGGCAATCTCACGAGCATTAAGCACCCCTTCTGCTGATTCGATAGCAGCCATCATGCGTGTACGGCCAACTGGGATACCGTATTCGCGTTCGACACGCTCAATTTCTTTTTCGACATCAACAATGTCTTGAGCGGTTTCTGTTTTTGGCAGACGGACAACATCAACCCCAGCAGTAACAACTGCTTCAATATCTAAGGCACCACAAGTGTCTAAACCATTGATACGAACGACAGTCTCAATATTGCTGTAATCAAATGTTTTTAAAGCAAAGTGGACAAGAGCCCGTGACGTATCTTTTTCTTTTAATGAGACAGAGTCCTCAAGGTCAAACATGACAGCATCAGCTCCATATAAAGGAGCGTCACGAAGCATGCCAGCATTGGCACCTGGGACAAACATCATTGTTCTTCTTAAACGTTCCATGTGTCGATCTCCTTCCAGTTCATGCGTTCAACCCCAGCAGCACGGTGAACGGCTGCAATGGTACGGGCTTGAATGGTACAATCCAAGGCTCCTTTATCAACAGCAGTTACATCAACATTGTTGACACCGAGGTTTTCTAAAGTTGCTGTGATTACTTTACGGATTTGCTTTCCGAATTGTTTTTCAACGCTACTGTCAAGGTCAATCGTAATCCCTTGATTCCCTGGATGAACTGTTATCATGATATCACTAGATTCTAGTGAACCAGCAACAGCTGTTTGTTTAATTTCCATGTTTCACCTCTTATTAAATAATGATAATAGGCGGCGCGAGTGAGCAGTGCTCACAGGGTCGCGAAAGTCAATGAACTATTTTTTTACTGGAAAAATCTTAAGTAACACTTCTGCTGAAGCATATAAAATTCCCAAAACAAGGAAGACACCAGTCATTCCAAGGAGCATCAGTTCAAATGATTTCATTAAATGTTCCATATCGATATTCATTGTGTTTCCCCTTCTAAATTAACTAAAGAATGCAAGGAGCAAACCACCTGCAATAACAGATGCGATTTGTCCAGATACGTTAGCACCAACTGAGTACATCAAGATGAAGTTTTGAGGGTCTTCATCTGTTGCCATTTTTTGGATAACACGACTTGACATTGGAAATGCTGAAATACCAGCAGCACCAATCATAGGATTGATTTTGTTGCCTTCTTTGCGGAAAAGGTTAAGAATTTTAGCGAACATAACCCCACCAATTGAGTCCATGATGAAAGCTAAAAGACCAAAGAGGATAATCAATAGTGTTTGAACATTCAAGAACTGATCGGCCTGCATTTTCACAGAAATGGTCAAACCAAGTAAGATGGAAACGATGTTAACCAATTCATTTTGTGCGGTTTGAGATAGGCGATCAAGCACCCCACATTCACGCAGAAGGTTACCGAACATCAAGAAACCAACAAGTGGCAATGAGATTGGTGAGATAAATCCTGCTACCAATGTAATCACGATTGGGAAGAGGATTTTAGTCAACTGAGACACATTTTCAGACTTGTAAGTCATGCGGATGCGACGTTCTTTTTTAGTTGTAACCAATTTAATCGCAAAAGGTTGGATAATTGGAACTAAGGCCATGTATGAGTAAGCTGCTACCGTAATAGGACCAAGTAAGTTCGGCGCTAATTGGTTGGCAACGAAGATCGAGGTTGGCCCATCTGCTGCACCAATGATACCAATAGAGGCTGCTTCTTTAATATCAAACCCTGCAAGGACTGCAACGACGACTACAAAGAAGATACCGAATTGTGCTGCAGCACCAAAGAGCATCATAAATGGGTTTTGAAGGAGCGGACCAAAGTCAATCATTGCTCCGATACCAATGAAAATAAGTAATGGGAACAACTCTGTTCCAATACCAAATTCAAAGAGTTCTTCAAAAACACCAGCCTGCTGGATACCATTAACAGTCTGATTAAGAACCCCTGAATTAGGGAAGTTTACCAAGATAGTTCCGAGCCCCATAGGTACAAGGAGGGTTGGTTCGTATTCTTTTTTGATACCCAAGTACATCAAGAGAGCTCCGATTAGCATCATGATGACTTGAGGGAGAGTAATAGATGTTATTCCTTGAATTAAAATGTCCACAAAGTCACTTCCTTCTGTTTAAAAAATGTTAGTAATATTAACCAATCGTAATCAAACCATCACCTGGGTTTACGACTTGACCTGATGTGACATGAATACCAGTAACAGTACCTGCAGAAGCTGCCACAATTTCATTTTCCATTTTCATGGCTTCAAGAATCATCAATGGTTGGTTTTCTGAAACCGTATCACCAACATTGACAAGAATGCGTAAGATTGTTCCAGGCATTGGTGCAGAAAGCGCATCTGCTCCTGCAGCTGATGACGGTGCCACAACAGGGGCTGGGGCTGGTGTTTCAACTACTGGTGTTGGTGTTGGAGCCGCAACAGGCTGAGCAACTGGAGCAGTGGCTGGTGTGCCACCGATTTCTTCCATTTCAACGAGGTATTCTTTACCATCAATAGAGATTTTAAATTTACGTAACATGTGTTAAGTCTCCTTTAGAAATTAATGTTTAGTATAAATTGATTTGACAGTCAACTGGCTATCTGGATAATCGCCAGCAGCGATGCTAGATGCAATCAAGGACACTGTCAGTGCTTCAGGATTGCGTTGCATAATTCTCGTGATCTTAAATTGACTATCTGGATAGTCGCCAGCCGCAATGGCTGTTGCGATAACACTGACCAATTCATAGTCTTCTTTATCAGCTGGTATGAATCCCAGAATGGGTTCCCAACCATCAAGTTCATTAGATACTGGTACAGCCTGTGTGATTTCTGGCTCACGAGATTTTCCAAATAAACGTTGAAAAAATCCCATAATTTCCTCCTCTCTGTTGTATAAATATAGAAAGTAAGTAACCTCTTTTAATCGTGTTACCATCTCAACGTTTCTAAGACTATTATATAATAAGCTAACTATTAGTAGTTGATTTTTTTGTGTTTTTTTGCAACGCTTTCATCATTGTCTTTGAAGCCCTTCACTAATTATTTTTGAGTTTACTAACAACATCTCTAAAATAAACTATTACATAATAGAAACGGAAATAATATAGTAGAAAATGAAAGTCTTCTCTTCTACTTGTCAAACATAATGCTCATAGTGGTGTTTTTTTTGTGTCTTTTATGAAAAAACATCTTTATATTTCAAACGCTTTCAATTATACTTATGTCATAAGGTCTAGCACACCTTCATATTTTATTCAAGTTCAATAGACCCTATTGAATTTACAAAATTAACTAAAGGGGAGAATAACATATGTTATTGACTGTTTTGGCTTATGCTATGATTATCGTCTTCATGTATGTCGTGATGACGAAGAAAATGTCGCCATTTACGTCACTTGTATTAGTACCGCTTGTATTTGCAGCTGTACTTATCATTACAGGTTCCGCAGACTTGGCTTCTGATGCTAAATTTGTTAGCTTCGTCGGTGAAGAAGGAAGCGTCAATGGTTTAACTGCCATTGGTGACATGGTACTTTATGGTGTAAATACAACTGCAAAAACTGGTATCATGTTGCTTTTTGCCATCCTTTACTTTTCAACCATGTTAGATGCAGGGCTCTTTGACCCTATTACTGAGAAAATGATTCGTTTCGCAAAAGGCGACCCAATGAAAGTTCTCATTGCAACAGCCGTTGTTGCGGCAGCTGTTTCTATGAATGGTGATGGGACAACAACAACTCTTATCGTTGTTTCAGCTTTCTTACCAATCTATAAGAAACTGAATATGAAAATTATGAACCTTGGTGTTTTGATTATTCTTCAAAATACAATCATGAATCTTCTACCTTGGGGAGGACCAACAGCGCGTGCTATGTCAGTTCTTGGTGTAGGCGCTGAAATCCTTGGCTATCTGGCACCAGGTATGGTCCTTTCACTACTTTATGTAACACTTTGGGTTGCTCCTAGCATGGGACGAAAAGAACGTGCACGTCTTGGTGTTGTTGAATTTTCTGAAGCTGAATTAAAAGAGTTGACAGACATTACTGACCCAGATACACTTGCTATCCGTCGTCCTAAAAACTTCTGGTTTAACGCCATTTTGACAATCGTTCTTATTGGTTGGTTAGTTGCTGGTTCATTTATTGAAACAATTGAACTTGCTCCACTTCTTCTCTTTGCAGTTGGTACTGTTATTGCCCTTATGGTAAACTATCCAGTTCTTAAAGACCAATCTAAACGTATCGGTGATAATGCTGGTGATGCTGTTCAAGTTGTTATCTTGGTATTTGCGGCTGGTATCTTCATGGGTCTTTTCCAAGGTTCAGGTATGGCGACTGCTCTTGCTAACAGCTTTGCAACAATCATTCCTAAACAATTGGCTGGTTTCTGGGGACTTATCATTGCTCTTGTTTCTGCACCAGGTACCTTCTTCATCTCAAATGATGGTTTCTACTATGGTATCCTTCCTGTTATGGCAGAAGCTGGTGCTTCTTATGGATTCACACCTGAAGCTATGGCTCTTGCATCACTTATGGGACAAGCGTTCCACTTGCTCAGCCCACTTGTAGCTTTCATTTACCTTCTCCTTCGCTTGACAGGACTTGATATGGGTGAATGGCAAAAAGAATCAGCTAAGTACGCTGCTGTAATCTTTATCATCTTTGTTGTAACAATCATTGCAACTGGACACATGCCATTGTATATACCACAGTAAGACTAATAAACTTGAATAATAAAAAATATGAAGTGACCTCTCAGAAATACTCTGAGAGGTTTGTTGTGGTTTTGTCAAAAAATGCTAACAACTTCTATAAAAATTAGGTATAATAATAGTGATACTTGAAAGGAAAATGTAACTTATGAATCCAATCATTGAAGCGGTTAAGGCTAACCTTGATCTTTCAAAAAACATCCCACTCAAACAAGCGTTCTATGAAGCTTTAAGAAAGACTATTATTTTAAGTCAAATTCCAGCAGGAAGCCGGATTAATGAAAAGGAATTTTCAACGGAACTTAATATCAGTCGTACTCCAATTCGTCATGCTATCAGCTTGTTAATTGAGGAAAAATTAGTTGAACACACCCCTAAAAAGGGGATTGTTGCCAAAGGGATCGGCGCCAAAGATGCCGTTGAAATTTTTGACATTCGAAAAGCACTTGATACTCTTGCGACAACAAAAGCCATGTATAAAATGACTGAAGCTGACTTTGAAGAAATGAGAGCTGTTTTGACGGAGTGTGAAGGCATGATTTCCGATGACAAAAATATTGACAAAATCTTAGCTAACTTTAATCAATTCAATAATCTTATTTATGAGAAAAGCCAGATGTTGCGTCTACGTGAAATTGTTACAGAATTACAGACTTACTTGGTTTACTTCCGTGAAATTTCGATTTCTTCTCTAGAACGTCGCACCAAGGCTTTAGAAGAACACTGGATTATCTATCGTGGCATGAAAAATCAAGACATTGAGCAAGTAACATTGATTACCCACGAGCATCTCAATCGTTCATTAGATTTTATTCTCAAGGAAATGGAAGCTATTTCTCATGCCTGATACACCATTTCAGTATTTTAGCAACTTAGCCACCAAGGCCCTCTTATACGAAGTTTCTCTAAGTCCAAAGCCTGGTCTCGTTGACCGATTTGATGACGGTGCGCATACAGATATGACATTTAGCACTTTTATTGACAGCACGATGGCTTTGGCGCCGTTCTTTGAAAAATATATCAGCTTAGGCTATCAAATGGCTGATGAGCCACCACTTGCCCTCTTTAATGCTTTACGGGATTTAGGGATAAAGGCAGAACAAGCGATGTTTGAAGCAACAGGTGGGATTAACACCCACAAAGGAGTCAATTTTTCTCTAGCAGTTCTCCTCGGAGCAACGGGTACTTATTTGAAAAAACATCTTGAACTCTTAAAAAATCCAAAACGATTTTCCAAAGATGACACTAAAGTGATTTGTCAAATCAGTTCGTCTCTTTGTTGCCATCTCATTGAAACGGATTTAAGTCATTTGAGCGAGAAAAAAGAATTAACCTACGGTGAGAAACTTTATCTCGATTACGGTATCAAGGGACCACGTGGCGAAGCAAGCGAGGGCTTTCCAACGCTAACTGAAAAAGCTCTGCCATTTTTCCGAGAAAAACTAAAACAGAATGATAAGGAATTGGCACAACTCCAACTGCTTCTTTATCTCATGACTTTTGTGGAAGATGGCAATATCATCCACCGCGGGGGGATTGAAGCTTGGCAGCAAGTCAAGGAAGAGTGCCAAAAAATGTACGGAGCCTATCTGACAAAATCTGAATTAGTACACCAACTCAGTATATACAATGATATTTTGATCTCGCGCAATCTAAGTCCTGGAGGAACAGCAGACTTATTAGCTTTAACCTTCTACTTTGCTATGTTAGAAGGGATACTTTGAATAAAAAAATCCCTTCAGAGCAGCATTTCTGGAGGGATTTTTAAGATTAAATATTCAGACTCCTAAGATCTTTAATAATCGTTCATTTTACTTTGTTTAACTATAGTTGTTTGATACAACATAAGTCAGAAAATATTATGATATTACATGTTCCTGATTCGTTGGCGTCCTAATTTTATTTCATTCTACTATAAATTAAAAATGATAAATAGTCGAATTGAGGTTATCATTTTATTATTTAGCTCTTCATTATCACAAATAGTAATAAATAAAGTTGAGATATCATTATAACAATCAAAATAGCATTTAAGGAATCAAAGTTTTTTCTCAAAAGAAGCATAGAAACACAAAACATGATTATTATAAAACATTGGGCTATACTTATTATTTTTAACATATTATCCCTTACCTGTAACTAAAGCATAGTATCTATTTTCAAATCCGAGCATAACTGTCGCACCTAGTGCACCAAATGCTACTATCATTGCTCCTCATGAATACTAAACGATTTCACTCATAGAATTCCAGTCAATTAATCGGCTTTCCCAACATCAAGACCAGAATTGTTATTGGTTGCTCTCTCAAAAACGACATTAGTTTTAGGAATGATAACCTTTTTATCTTTTAGATAATTGCTAGAAAGACTAGACCCAGAACTAAAAACTAATAATGACATTAGCATCGCAAATATATAATGACGTTTTTTCTTCACAAAATAACCTCTTTTCTTTTTATATGGAGATAATATCATATAAAAATGAAAACGTCAACAATTTCATGTATTTCGTTATATATTTTTTTATATTATAGTTTTTCAAGAATGTCAATTTTGTTTGAAAGAGTAAAATATAAGTTGTATAATATATATCAAGAGTCAATTGAAATACATTATAGAGTTGCTAAAGAGGATTTAAAAACATGGTTAATATCGCAGATAAATTGAAAACCAAACGCAAAGAATATGGTTTATCCCAGTCAGAACTAGCTGAGGGAATTTGTGAACAAAGTCAAATTAGTAAAATTGAAAGAGGGAACTACATGCCTACAGCTACGCTCTTGTATAAACTAGCAGGTAGGCTTAATGTCACAATAGATTATTTCTTTGATGAGCAAATAGAGTCTGTCTCTAATTTAAAAGAATTCATGAGATTATCAACTAAATTATTAGAAGATAGGAATTACAAAGACCTTGAATATCTCTACAATCTTGAAAAGGAAAAACAATCATTTTTATCGCTTGATGAAGAGTCTTACCTTACTTGGATTCATGCGCTCATTTTATTCTATTCCTATGATGAAAAGGATAAGGCTATCTCTTTGCTGGAAAAAACAATGTCCTTAGTGAGTGAAAAACATTCTGTTTATCTAAAAATTCTTAATACTCTAGCTAACTTTTATTCCCTAGTTGGTCGAGATGAAGACTATGAAAGAAACTATCAAAGACTCATTGAACTATATAGCGAGAAAGACTTTGACTCTCAAGAATTTCTTTTTGGCTATATCAGAACAAGGTATAATTACGCTCATCATTTACTTGCCAAAGACAAGGCATTAGAAGCTATACAAATTGCAATGGAAACCATTGAAGTCTGTAAAGAGTATCAGACGAGTTACCAATTAGCTCCTCTGTTAATTATAGTTGGCAATGGTAGCAAAGAATTTTTAGATAGCGATAAAGTAATGGAGTATTACTCAGAAGCGCGTGATTTATCTAAAATCTATGGTAATAAATTGATGTCTCTTCAAATTGAAAAATATATAAATGATTTATTAAAGTAAAACTTTAAAATACTTTTTATCTAAAAATTATTCTCAAAAGACTGAAAACTCCAGATTGAACCTCTGGAGTTTTGGCTATCTTAAAAGAATGTCAGCAGAGCTTTTACTAAAAGTGGCATGATAACGACTGTGTAGAGAATGCGACTAATTTGAATGCCTGCGATCTTAGGCATGTCACCACCTAGGTCTCCTGCCATCAAGGTTAAATCTGTTGCTCCTGCTGGCGATGAGGCAAAGAGGGCTGACTGTAAATCGAGGATACCAGTACGCGCCATCCAGAATCCGAATGCGACATTGATGAGTAAATAGCTGGCTAACAAAAGGATGACAGGTACAATCAGGTGCAACATTTGTCTCAAACTGTCTTGAGTAAAGCTGGTTCCGATAATAGAGCCTGCAAAAATTTGAGCCGTGTAACGAATACTGCTTGTTAATTGGACGGTGTTGCATTTTATTTTCAAAGTTGATGAAAAAATGAGTGAAAAAATCAAGGCACCAACAGGAATGTCTAGCCATAAGCCGATAAAACCACCGATAGTCGCTACCGCTAAAATGAACAAATTGTTCATCCATTGCTGCTTAGCAGGTAATTTAAGGCTGGCTTTTTTGAGGCTACTTTTAGGTGTTTCAGAGGTTTTGGGAATGCCTGCGAAGCGTTTGACCCAAAAAGAAATCCAAAGGGGTAAAATAAGTAAAATTCCCATCAGTCGAGCGGTTTGTATCGTTGCAACAATGTCAGACTGGGCTCCCATATCGACTGCCATTAGAGACACATCCATAATGCCACCAGGCAAGCAACTTAAAAAGGCGGTGACTGGGGTCATGTCAAAGAAAGTCATAAAAATAATCCCCATGATGACCATGTTAATAGTGAAAATCCCCATCAAAATGGCAATGACTTTACCCAATTTAGGGAGGTTAGACAAATCTTCTTTTTTGATATTTTGACCAATATAGGCACCGCTCACAATCTGAGCAAAAATTTTCATAGCCTTGGTCGTCTCCATACTTCCAGTTGCAATAGAGACTATCGCTACTGCGATCATGCTCCCAATCATAAATGGAGCGGGGAACTTCAATTTTTTAGCCACAAAGCCGCCCAAAGTTCCTACTAAAACAGTTATCAGAAGCGCCTGCATATTTCTCTCCTTGGTTAAAAGTCACTGTTATTATAGCACACTTTCAAGATAAATAGAGGAGCTTTTTAGCCTAAAAACCAGTGAAAAGACATGAGAAACGCTCGAAAATTGATATAATAGTTTAAAAAGGAGAAAGGTGAGTTATGTCTGAGTACACCGTTTCAAAAATTTTCCCATTTGATAAAAAAGCGCACCTAAAAATTGACACTCTACTTCATGAAGAAGGGATCCGTCGCGATGCGCATCTTGACTGTACGTGTGCTATTTATGACGGCGACCGAGTGATTGCTACGGGTTCTACTTTTGGCAATACGCTACGTTGCCTAGCAGTTTCAAAAGATTATCAGGGTGAGGGCTTGATGAATCTTATTGTCAGTCATTTGGTTGATTATCAATTTGAACAAGGAAATACGCATCTATTTCTCTACACTAAGACCTGCACAGCTAGATTTTTTGCTGATTTAGGTTTTAATGAAATTGCACGTATTGATGGGCTTGTCAGCTTTATGGAAAATAAAAAAACTGGATTTCAAGACTATCTCAAGCAGTTGGAACGCCCACAAAAAAATCCAGATAAGGTTGCTGCTATCGTCATGAATGCCAATCCGTTTACCCTAGGTCATCAGTATCTCGTTGAAAAAGCATGCGCAGAAAATGATCTACTCCATCTCTTTATTGTTAGTGAGGACAAAAGTCTCATTCCTTTTGATGTCCGAAAAAAATTGGTGTTAAAAGGTACGGCTCATCTTGATAATATCATTTACCATGATAGCGGATACTATATCATTAGCCAAGCAACTTTTCCATCCTATTTCCAAAAAGATGAGGTGGTGGTGATTGAAAGTCAAGCAAGACTTGATTTAGCAATTTTTACAAAGATTGCTCAGGAATTGGGAATTACCAGACGTTATGTTGGTGAAGAACCGACAAGTTTGGTCACTAATCTTTATAATCAAGTCATGATTGACAAACTCCCAGAGCAGGGCATTGATTGCATCGTGGTAAAACGTAAGGAGTTTTCGGAAAGTCAACCAATCTCTGCTTCGACAACACGACAGGCGATTAAAGATGGAAATTGGAATCTACTAGACCAATTACTACCTCAGACTACTTTAGACTATTTTCAAAGCCTTGAAGCTAAACCGACTATTGAGCGTATTCGGCAATCTGAGCAAGTTATCCATTATTGACGTCCTATTTATGGCATGGTGTTGCTGTGGTTCTACTGTTACTTCTGAACAAGTCAAATGATAAACGAGAAAAAACGAACACAGATAGTTTCCTAATCCTTAGAAGAATACTATCTTGTTCGCTTTTTGTTTGTATCATTTCAAAGATTGTGACAATAAAGAAGTGTTAGCTGGCAACGTTTTGTTCAAAGTTTTTTAGTGTCTAAAGTAGGATATCATTTGACCTTCAGCTAACGGTTTCATGCCAAAAGCTTTCTAAAAGTTATTGGCCTTTTCATCGTATAAATCGGTATTCAATTGAATCATACGTACATGAGAAAAAGTTTTCCAAACCTGTTTTAGCAAGGTGGTTCCAATCCCTTGACGTTGATAAGCGGTAGCAACAATAAGGTCTTGTACCAATAAGATATGTTCTCCATCTCCGACACAACGAACAAATCCAATTAATTGGTCATTGTCAAAGGCACCTAAAATCCATAGAGAATTTTTAAAGGCACGCGCCAATTTCTCATCATCAGAAAGGTAACTAGTCCAGTTTGCTTCTTTGTAAAGAGTTTTAACTTCTTCTAAATTTTTGTAGTTGAACTTTTGATAACTAATCATTTCAAGTCTCCTTAGCCTTGTTAGTCAATAGCTATTTTCACATGTATTATACCAAATTGAGAGAAGAATTTCCAAAGATGTCAAAACAGAAGCCCGTAGGACTTCTGTTTTACCGTTTCAAACAATTAGATAACACCTTGTGCTGACATTGCTTCAGCTACTTTAAGGAAACCAGCGATATTAGCACCTACAACCAAGTTACCTGGAGCATCGAATTCTTCTGCTGCTGCTGCTGCATTTTCATAAATATCTTTCATGATATTGTAGAGTTTGCTATCAACTTCTTCGAATGTCCAAGCTGTGCGTCCGCTGTTTTGAGCCATTTCAAGAGCTGAGACGGCAACACCACCAGCGTTTGCAGCTTTCGCTGGACCAAATGATACGCCTGCCGCGTGGAAGACATCAATCGCTTCAAGGGTTGATGGCATGTTAGCACCTTCTGCAACTGCGATAACACCATTGCGTACCAAAGCGCGTGCGTCAGCGTCATTTAGTTCGTTTTGAGTTGCACATGGGAATGCAAGGTCAGCTTTGACTGTCCAAATATTATTATCAGATGACGATGGTGTGAAATGAGCGTTTGGATGGTGTTCAATATATTGAACGATACGAGCGCGCTCTACTTCTTTAAGTTGTTTCAATGTTTCAACGTTAATACCATTTTCATCGTAAATGTAACCAGATGAGTCAGAACAAGCTACTACTTTAGCGCCGAGCTCATGCAGTTTTTGGATTGCGTAGATAGCCACGTTACCAGAACCTGAGACGATGGCTGTTTTACCAGCAAAGTTTTCACCACGCGCTTTAAGCATTTGCTCAGCAAAGTAAACCACACCATAACCAGTTGCTTCTGTACGAGCTAATGAGCCACCGTAAGTTAGGCCTTTACCCGTCAAGACACCATTTTCATAACCGTTAAGGCGTTTGTACTGACCAAACATATAACCAATTTCACGTCCACCTACACCGATATCTCCAGCAGGAACATCTACATCTGGACCGATGTATTTTTGTAACTCAGTCATGAAGCTTTGGGTAAAACGCATCACTTCAAGATCTGACTTACCTTTAGGATCAAAGTTTGAACCACCTTTACCACCGCCGATTGGTTGACCTGTCAGTGAGTTTTTAAAGATTTGCTCAAATCCAAGGAATTTGATAATTGATTGGTTGACAGATGGGTGGAAACGAAGTCCTCCTTTGTAAGGTCCGATTGCCGATGAGAATTGGACACGGAAACCACGGTTAACTTGGACTTGACCTTTATCGTCGACCCAAGGCACACGGAAAGAAACGATACGCTCAGGCTCTACTAGGCGTTCCAAGATATTTTCATCAATATATTTAGGATATTTATCGAAAACTGGAATAAGTGAATCAAAGACTTCTTCAACAGCCTGTAGGAATTCAGCTTCATGCCCATTTTGTGCTTTTACTTTTTCAAAAACGCTAGCAACATATTCTTGACCTCTTGTCATAATTTGCCTCCATTATCTAAATAATACGATATCTCACACTTTTCAAAGCCTATTGGCTCACGTTTTATAGCAATAAACGAGGTGAGAAAAAATAACTACAGTAAATAGTATAAATTTTCAGAATATTTTTGTCAAGTATTTTTTAAAATTTAGCGGAAAAAATCAAAAAGTATGTCAGATTTTCTGACATACCTATGCAAATTATAGACGGATCACTTCGACTTTGTAACCATCTGGGTCAGTAATGAAGTAATACTGAACATCTTTCCCCGGTAGTCCTTTAAGATCTGTGACGTCATAGCCAGCTTCTTTGTGGGCTGCATGTGACGCTTCAAGGTCTTCGACACCAACAGCCAAGTGACCATAACCGTTGCCAAGATCATAACCTGGGTGGTCATAGTTGTAAGTCAACTCAAGCTCAAACTCTTCACCTTCTGTTTGCATGTAAACGATGGTAAACTTGTGTTCTGGGAAATCCATGCGACGGGCTTCAAAGAAAGGAAAAGCAGTTGAGTAAAACTTCAATGATTCTTCCAAGTTTTTAACACGGATACAAGTGTGTAGTAATTTCATAAAATCCTCCTAGTCATAATAACAATATTGTAAAATAATAAGAGTTTTTTGACAACTTTTCAGCATTTTTCTATAATAAATTCATTGTATGAAATGATTGACTGTTGTGCTGAGCCGTTTGTTACAAATGTTTCTATGGGGATAACAGATTATTAGTAAGTCACCAAGATGACCGATTAAGTGTTACACCACTTTGTTATTTTAAAACATCACTAAAGGAGAAATGATGAAAACACTTTCGTTAATTATTAGCATTAGTAGTCTTATTTTAGGAATTTACCTGTTTAACCATCCATTTGCGGCTGTTGGCACAATCGCTTCGGTGATTGCCTTTGTTATTTTTGTAACTGGGCTTAATCAGTTGCGGCTTTATTTTTATTTACCAGAAACGCATCGTTCGCTTCGTTTACTCGTAAAAGCTAGCCTTTCTACACTTGTTGGATTTTTATTGATGACCAGCTCTGCCTTTTTCCGAAGCAATCTTATTCTTTCCATGTTATCGCTATGGTTGCTTATTTTAGGGATTTCACGTTTGATGATGGGGACTAGCTCTCTACAAAATCGTAATGATAAACGGCAAACCTGGGGCATTCTTGGCATCGGGTTACTTCTCTTTATTGCACCAGTCTTTTCTTCTGTTTTTATCGGAAAATTCTTTTCTCTAATTTTTATCATAATTGGTGCTTCGACCATGCTATTGGGCAAACGATTCTAAATGATAAGAATGATATCCATATCATAATCTTCTCGCAAAAGTGTGTTGTTGCGGGAATTTTTTGTTATTGGGTTAAACGGTCTATTTCTTTTGCCAAGAGTAGACTACTAGGAGTATTGTTAACCTCTTTAGCATATTTTGGTAAATTAGGCCAATCAGTTGTAATTAGGTTTTGGAAAGCGTCTAAGACTGTTTTCAGTTTCCTATTTTTAGCGTATATTCCTACTTGGAAATAATCAGCTCGCTTGGCAAAGTCATATTGGTCAAAATCCATTGGGATAATGAGGGATGGAATCGTGTTGGCAATAGCTTTGTAGAAAATCCCTGCTGCTCCATGGTGAATCACATAGTCTATATTGGGCAGATAAGCATCGTAAGGAATATAGGAACAAGTGTAGAGATTTTTATCAAGTTGAGAGATTTTCTTGGTAGTCCCCTCTGTAAAAATAACTAAGAAATTTGGGTACTGTGTTGCAATGGCCTTTGCTACATTTCGAAAATAGTCTTTAGACCATTTAACAAGTGTCCCTGAGGTCACTAAAACGACTTTCTTATAATCTAAAAAATTTACTGTATTTCCAATAGAATGGGAGGGATGTTCAGTTTTAGTCAATGGGTATCCGATAAATGTTAGCTGTTTAGGTAAATCCGTCCGAAATTCCAAAGACTTAATACCATAAGCTACGATGGATTCTCTAGAATAAAAATATTCTAAGAGTGGCTGTTTTTGGTTCTCATGCCAAAGGTGAAAATCTTTCGGCAAATATGGTTTGCACCCTAAAAACATGAGGTCTTTGCCCCATTTTAGACCTTGATTTGCCAATTTATTAATGACCTTATTTTCAGAATAAGGGATTCTGAGAAAGGTTGGCGTGGCATCGTAACCTTGACTGACAAATGGAATTGGAAAGGCTGAAATGAGAGGGATACCCGTTTTATCTGAAAGGTATTGAGCTGTAAATAACATCATATCTGCAATAATGAGGTCTGCCTCTATTCGCACGATTAATTCAGAGGTAATAGTTGTCAACAGTTTAGCCACTTGTTTGAAGGTTTTAAAACTTGATACTAGGTTTAATTGGTTAGTGGAATAGGCTAATGTATTGATATCCTCATCATCATGGTAAGTTGATAAAGGCTCAAATTGAAATCCGTTAGCAATTACCTCGTTTCGGCGACTAGAAGTGGTATAAACGGTAAAGTTGTGGTCCTGTTTTAGTGGTATTAACAAATCCATTAGTGGTAAAAAATGACCTGCCATGGGGATTACAATTACCGCTACTGCTTTCTTTTTCATTAGCATTCCCCGCTCATAGCTGCATCAGCAAGATATTAGTCGTTAAGCCAGCAGCCGTTCCAACTAAAATGATTTTATCTCCCACTGTTACCAAGCCTTCATCTAGTGCATAAGCAAATGCAAAAGGAACAGAGGCTGAAACCATGTTGCCATAATCAGAGACGATATTGATGTACTGATGTTTTTGAACACCTAGCTTTTCCATGACTAAAGGCAGAGCTTTGCTAGCTTGATGCGGGATAAAGAACTGAACATCACTGGTATTAAGCTGATTACTAGCCAAGAACTCCTGAACCATTTGAGGAACCTTCTTAACACTAAGTCCTAAAATCCGACGTCCTTTCATATCAAACATGAAGTCTTCTTTAGTTTCCTCTGCATAAGTGCTTGGATGTATAGCAGATAGCCCAGCACGAATTTCGGTATCGTGTGCTCCTTCTGACCAAGTGCATTGTTTGGCGTCAATGATACCAATTTCTTTTTCAGTCTGGCGACCAAAGATAAAGGCTGCTGCTCCATCGCTAAACAATTCAAAACTTTCTTTTTGTTTGGGATTGAGTGCCAATGACCCCACCTCGCTAGACACAATAAGTACATTATGATAGCGCCCCGCTGATATGAGATAAGACATGGTATCTAAAGCAGTGATAAAACTTGTACAGGTAGTATTGATGTCCATAGCAGGAATAGCTGTTCCTTTGGCAATTTTTTCATGAATCAAAGCCGCTGTGCAAGGAATTGGCTGAACATCAACAGCACTGGCAGAGACGATACAGTCAATGTCGGTGATTGATAGATTAGTTTTTATAAGGGCTTTCTCAATCGCTTCGACAGCTAAACCTAGTTGATTTTCAGTGCCAGAAACACGATAGCGAGTCTGGTTACCAAAGTGGATGGTTTGTTTGGGTAATGCTGTTCCATAACCTTTAATCATTAATTTTCTCATAAATAATCTCCTTAGTGCTGTTCTGAGAGAGGCATTTTTTGACAAATACGCTTTAATTTTTGATTTTTTTGCAATTGGTAACGTGTGAAAGTAAGATTGATTGGCTTGAGATGATATACATGAAACAAGGTTTGAAATTCAGAGACAATCTCTGATTGCTGCTGCTTTGTTAGCTCGTTGATAGCAATTTCAACATCTTGTTTTGACACTTGAGAAACTTGATATTCTCTGATTCCGTCGACAAATAATAGGCATCGTCTGATAAAATCTGGATACATGACAACAGTCTCATTTTGTTCGGATTCAAAGTAAAAAATATCATCTGAACGGCCTTCAATTTTTTCAATGACTTGTAAGAGAGAGCCACAGGGACACTGCTCCTTACTCTCTACTAGAATATCATTCAGCCGATAACGGATGAAGGGTTGGGATTTCCGTTTAAAGTCCGTGATGATTGGATAAAACCGTTTATCATCTATATACTCTTTTTCAAACCGAATCCCATCTTCGTTGAGATGGAGCCTCCCGTGCTCGCAAGTATAACCTAAAAACCCTTCTGTCGCTTGATAAATTTGATGAATAAAGGGTTGTTGAAACACACTTGCAATATACTCACTGTCTCTTTCTTCTAAGACTTCAGCTACAGAAATGATTTTTTGAGGTTTGATGACTAGTTCCCCTTTTTCTTGGAGGGTCGCTAATTGACAAAGAACAGAGGCTGGCGCCACTAAAATACTGGGTTGTAGCTGATTAAGGCCGTCTAGGTGTGACGTTATTGATTGACTCATGTCATAATAATGAAGGGTCAAAAAGGGAGAGTTCACTTGCTCATAAAGATTGTTGTTAGCTCTTAAAAAGAAGGCTAGCTGATGACCTAGGAAATTTTTTGAGGGAAGAAGTTTGGCTAAAATGGTCCCGGCCCAAATGGCTTGTTCTTCTGGACTGGTGAGAAAAATCCCTCGATGTCCAGATGTTCCAGAGGAGAGACCGACAGAAATAGAGTTGATCGTTGGTGAAAACTGGCGACTTCGTTCACTGTCAATTGCCAGGTTAAACGCGTCAGCCTTTTTAATTCCTACAGTATTTAACTCATCAAAATGAGCCATCATAAAGGATTTATCCATTGAAATTTGAGTAAGGTTAATCCCGTTTTTAAAATATGGTGAAAAACGTTCAATATAGGCTAAATGCTTTTGGATTTGACGTCCTTGGTAAGTTAGAAGAGCTTCTCTGTTCTGAAAGTGTCTATATCTAGTAGTCATAAAGGCTATTAAAAATGGTAACCATTTCATCTTAATACCCTCTCAATTCTCTCTTCTTGGTCGTGACTGACTATGATATCAATGCCAGCATTTTGCAGTTGTTCTAGCACTTGGATGCTGTTTTGGTATTGGTCAATATTATTTTGGAGCAATCGTGGAATTAGTCGCATTTGCTTTGTCAAGGGAATGAGTGGAACGCCCCAAGCAACATCTGCTGCTAAAAAAAGGGATTTTTCTGGGAAGAAAAGACAACATTGTCCAGCTGCATGTCCTGATAATTCTGTAAAAAGGATACTTTGGTCTCCAAAAAAATCATAGCTGGGAAGGTGAGGAAAGTTTTTATTATCCTGATAATTTTCAATTGTTATGACACGTTTTTCAAAATCATCTGGTAAAAATTCTTTGAAAACTAGGGCTTGTAAGTATTTTTTTTGATAATCTTCAAAACAAGTTTTGGTCATAATAATCTTAGCATTCGGAAAATCCTTGACCTGACCAATATGATCTGGGTGTAAATGTGATAGGATTAGGTAGTTAATGGATTGAGGGGAAATGCCTCGTTGGTTTAATTGAACACTGATAGCTTGTGACGGTGTCATTGTGATTGGGTTTGGTAGGCGGTAAATCCAATATTTCAGATTAGGTGACATGATTTCAGGAGCATAGCCTGTGTCGTATAAGATATAGCCATGTTCACGATGTTTGATGAGAAAGACCCCTGCTGGAAAGTGTATCGTTTCCTTTGGTACACCTTTAAAAAGTCGTTGCTTTTGGTTTGTACAGTAACCGCAAGCAAAGTACTCAATGCTTTCGATGGTAGTCAACATACTTTTGCACTCCTTCTACGATGCTTAATTTAGGACGATACCCGAGTTCACGTTTGATTTTATCAATAGATAGGGTTTGGCTATAAGCCAGTAAATAGAAGGTATACCGTGTGAGCGGTGGCTCTTTTTTCAAACGGCATTTAAGGAAAATACCTTCGATAAGTGTGACGATAACTTCTAATGGTTTTGCTGGAAGTTTGCGATAATGAGGACTATTACCAGAGGCTTTAAAGAATAGATCGAGTAGGTCTTTAAATGGCATTGGTTCATCGTTAGTCAGATTATAGATTTGTCCAGGAGCTTTCTCGTGTTCGAGACATAGTCGAATCGCATAGGCGACATTTTCAACACAGGTCATATCAACGAATTGTTTCCCTTTATTAAGGAGAGGGATACCTATGGTATTATTGGTTCGTAACAGCCTTGGTACAATGCTGACGTCACCGATACCAAACAACCCACGAGGCCTTAAGACGACAGTTGGGACAGCGGATTGGGCCACTAACTGTTCAGCCATTAGCTTACTTTTGATGTAATAGTTGAGATTATTTTCAAGAGGAGCTTCTTCTTCTGAAATGTTAAATTGGTGGTCAGCTTTGGCATAGATGCTGGGAGATGAAATGTGAACAAGTCTCTTGATATTTAGCTCCTCGCAAACAGTTAGCACATTTTGAGTTCCAATAACATTACTATGATAAAAGTCTTGCCATAGGCCCCAAACATCCGAAAGTGCACCGGCATGGATGATTGCATCTACCCCCAAAGCTGCTTTTCTGACATCCTCAATATTTGTTAAGTCCCCTTTGACAAAAGTAACCTGTGAGCTTTCCAGAGAATGTCCGACTATCTCATTGCGACCAAATGCAACTATTTGATAGCCTGAGCTGACTAATTCTTCAATGATATACTTGCCTAAAAATCCAGTTGCCCCAGTGATTAAAACACGCAATTTGTTAGCCCTCCTATTTTTCATTTATGTTAATGAAAGCGATATCTTAATGTGTGTTATTATAACATGATTTTAATATTTTGTATGTTAAAAACATGAAATCACCACTATTAATCAGATACAAAAAAACTCAAAATGACTGCTAAAAAAGTATGTCTGTTTATCAGTCCTGTGACTATTTTTACAGACATACTTTTTTGTATAGGCTACCTTATCTTGCGTATCAAACCTTTAATATTTCTTTAGAATCTTAATAATGGTTATTCCTTTTTGTTTCGTTTAGACAGACTAAAAGCAAGTCTGCTCATCATCAGTAAGCCTAAACCAACTAAGACATTCCAAAATGCTGATTCTCCTCCTGTTTTAGGTAATTTTTTGCTAGTGGAGAGTTGAACTGGGAATTCGGATGTTTTACGGTAGTTCACTTCTTGGCTAAGATTCATTTTTGGAGCATTTATCTGATACTGCTCTTGTTCTTGAAGTGCTGATTCGTTATGAGTATCAGTGGTTTCTGAATCTGATTGGATGTCCCGTGCTTTTTGAGCCCCAGCATCTTCTGTACTAATTTTTGGTATTTTATTAGTAGTTTTAGAGTTGTCTTCGTGGTTTGTTTTTGGCAATTGTTCTTCTAATACCGTTACTGTAAACTCTTTTTCTACTGATTGTCCATACTGATCTTTCAAAATGACTTTAAAGGTTACTTTTCCTTTTTTGCCGTATGCAATAGGGACGCTCCAGCTAGCGGTAATACCTTCAGGTAATTCCAAGAGACCGTTCAAATCATAAGTTTCAGAAATGTTGATTGTTTCTTTTCTCAATGTTGCGTTCAGGTGTTTATCGCTTACCACTGTAAAGGTGAAATCTTTTTCATTGACTTTACCATTTCTAAACAGTCTGACCCTAGCGGTTACTTGCTCTGGTTTTGAACTATCTGGAACTGTAATCGGACGAATTAGAGTAGCGCTAACATCCTTAGGTAAATTTAAAATCTGTGTGATGTCATTAAGCTCATCTTTTTTGAAAATTTGTTTAGTCAACTCGGCTGTGATAGATGAGTCTTGGTTAGAGGCTAGTTTAGCGGTTAAAACTTGGGTTGTCTGGCGACCAAAAATGTCTGTTAAGACAATTGTTGTTGTGACTTCACCCTTATCACTAATTGAAGTTTCAAGAATGTCAACCTTAGCATGTTTAGGAACATCAATCAGTTCAGTTATCGTTGTCAACTCATCTGCTGTGATGACCTGTTTTTTCAATGTCGCTGTTAGATCAAATGGTTTTTCACCGATGGTGTGTGTTTCTTCTGTAACATTTCCGGCCTTATCAACTGCTTTAATCCGAACGACATAAGTATTAGGGACTTCTTCCAGTTTATAATAGCTCAAAGGCTTTTCGCTGTCAAAGTCAAACGGTTTACCATTGATGGTGATGATGTTGTTAGGGGCTGTTTCGTCCCAACTCCAAATATTGTCCTCTAGTTCGATTTCAGGAATATCCGTTTCAGCCATCGTTGGCTTTAAGTTGGTTTTAATTGTTGGGGCTTGATTATCCTCTTTAACTGTTAATCTGATTGTTCGCGCATTTTCTTGGTCATCCATCAGTTTGATTTTGATTTCATCATCTTCTTTAACAACTAATTCATGTTTGAACGGTTTTTCGTTATCACCCTCTTTTTGGTATTGGTAATGGGTTGCGATATTGTTGCCGTTTACGGTTAAGACCCATTTGGGGCCGTTATCTGCGACGGTTCCCTCCAAAACAACACGTCCATTTCGAGCATAGATAGTGCCGTCGATACTAGTTAATGCACCATCAGCCATATTGTCTTCGTCATCGTATAAATCAATCTGATTTTTCAACTGCAAGCGTGGCGCGTGCTCATCGTAGTAGAGGATATTGCCTTCTTCCATGACTAATTTATCGTCTTTATCGTAAATTTTGATATTGATGATGTTAAAGCCTTCTTTGATGAGGACAGGATAGTCTTTGTAACGGTATTGTCCATCTTGGCTAACTGTCTCGAATTTTTGACTAAATATCGGAGAGTAGTCTTTTGATTGTCCCATTTCGGAATCTGTCGCACTCTTGTTGGTTGTGGTTACGACAGCATAGTGATTGTTCTGAATAGCCATATTTAAATCATAATAAAGCTTCCCATCTTCTTCGTTAATCTTACTTTTTCCAGTAAATTTACCGTACATGGCCCAGTTGAACATGTTGATGTAGGCAGGCTGATCCTCAGCCTCTTTTTCTTCATGAGGTTCTGACTTGATATCCTGATCAAAGAGGGATTTTATGGCTTCGTCTAACAGTGACAATCTACGGCGAGGTTGGTCTTTCTCTTCGTTTAGAATAAATTCTTTTTCTTCCGATGGGTTGCCGGCAAAGTCCATAGCTTGCACTCTCAACCGATAAGCGTCCAATTTATCAACATCTTTGATTTCATAGGTATTCTCTGCGACTTTAGCAACAGAAACACTTTTGCCGTCTGCCATGGCAAGTACTTTCCAAATCTTATGATTATCGGCCGTTGTGATGGTAACTTTGCTCTTGTCCTCATTCAGTTCAGCAGTCATGGTAGGGTCAGTATTATCTATCCTAAATGGCAGGTACATTGTTTGAACCGGAGATGAGTCATGGATTTTGGTTCGAATACGGTAGTAATATTGTCCCTCTGGAACCTCCTCATCATCAGCTATTTCAGGATTATAGACTTTCCCTTCCCACCTGAGGTCGGACTCTATTGCAGCATTTGCAGCGTTAGCATGATTAGCCTCGGTCAACGTGCTGTAGAATAATTTGCGTTTGAAATGTCCTGTTTGAACAACTTGTAGCACCTTGCTACTCTCTTCTTTTCCATCAACGATGGCCACTTCGTAATCACGAACATTTCTCAAGAATGATAAACGAGGCACAACGTTCCGGCTGCTTGCTTCAGAAGTATCACGGCGGTTGGTAAAGGCGATGTTATCAGGGTTTGGAACATCACCTTTGTTTTCTACACCTTTTTCAAGGTAACTAACAACATTATGTCCTTTTCTACCGTCGTAAGCTGTGAAAACACCGGTTAGCCCAGCTAGGTTAGATTTCTCCCATCTAGGGGCATCAATCGCAGGCTCAGCACTCCAATCGCCCTTGAAGCCAAAGTAAGGTAAGGAGAGTTCAGGATGAGTTTTATCTTTTGGTACAAAGTAAATAAAGCCTTCAACAAAATCATCTTTAACCTGTCCAGTTTTCAGTTTGAAAGTGACAGTTGCAGAACTATTTGGTTGAATTAGTACCTTATGGTCACTGGTTAACTCACCGCCATCAACTGCTATAGGGTGAACTTCGTTAATATGTTCTGTAAAGTTTCCTGCCTCATCTTTAGTGAAAATGGAACTGGTGGCTTCGCGCTCAGTTTTGGTTTTCTTGATAACAGTCTCAGACAGAACTTTACTGTGTTTGATGTCAAATTGTTGCGCAGTATCTCCAAAATTGTATAGGGTTGCGGTAAATGTCACCTCATCAGATTTGATTTCTTTCAAGGTGACAACGCCTTTTTTGCCTGTTCCAGTTGCAAATACTTTAGTGGATAAAGCGGCATCAGCATCAACTAGACCAGCACCTTGTACTCTTGGAGAGTATTCCAAATCACCAGTAGTTGAACCGAGATCTTTTAGAGGCTTAGCAGTGTTCATGAGTAAGAGCTTGTTAAGCTCTACATTTGAAAATCCTTTGTAAAATCCTAGGCGTTCTTTGCTGCCAGTGATTCCTTTAATTTTATCGGAAAGGAGCGTGCTGACTCCTGCAACATATGGAGATGACATAGAGGTTCCTGACATCACACCGTAACTGCCATCGTTAAAGGTCGAACGAATGTCTTGACCTGGAGCAACTAAATCAGGCTTGAGTTCTAAATCGCTGGTCGGTCCCCAGCTAGAAAATCCTGCAATGCGGTCATGTTGTGAGAGCACATAGGGTGATTTTTCGGTAGTGAATCGAAGTTTGATGGTTTTTGTATCACCGATATTGGCGATTGGTTTGACTAATTGTTCACCAGCTTTCCCAGAAACTGAGACATACCAAAAATCAGAAGTTCTAATATGTTCGTAGGACGTAATGAATTTATCTCGATAATCTTCACGGCTAGCATGTAGAGGAGCATTGATTAGAATAGCCCCAATAGCTCCAGCATCTTTTAGACGTTCAGCTTTTTTATAAACAGCATCTTCACCACGATAGATTAAGGCAACCTTTCCTTTAAGCTTGTCTCCTAGTGTTTCAACATCTTTTTGCGTAGCAAGGTTAGCATTAACCAGTTCAACAGTCTGTTCCTGTCTTGGTTTGAGGTCTTGGGTGGCTTTTCCGACATTCCAATGTGGGTAAGATTCCCCATCGACAATCATGTTTTCTGCGTACAGCACCTTGTTTTGAACAGCTCCAACGCCAATAGCTTGAGGAGTTGCTGCAAGAGCAACCATGGCGGCACTATCTTTCATCGCTAAACCACGGTTAGCATAATGGTCATAGGTGCTACTAGAGGTAGAAGAGGAGTAATTTCCGATTGAGGAGACAATAACCACCCCTTTATCCACCGCATTTTTGATTGTTTCACCATGGATATCTCCAGGTAATCCAGAACCCTCAAGTCCCAGGCTTAAGTTAACCACATCTGCCCCGTGTTCAACGGCATCATTAATCGCGTGATCCACTGCATCGTTTGCTCCTGGCGAGATTTTTTGAGTACTGTCAGAAAAGGTTTTGTAGCCAAGCAGTTGCGCATTGGGAGCAACACCGATAACACCGTTAGGATCTTTACTATTTCCTGCTAAGATACCTGCGACATGCTGTCCGTGAGGGTCTGGAACGTCATCCCTTAGTCGAAAATTCCCCTCAGTATAGTTATAACCGTGAGGAATTTTAGCGGTAAAGTCGGTGCTCCCGTCTTTTTTCTCAGACGGTGTTAGTTTGCTAGAAGAAACAGCGTCATCGTCTAATCTCAAGTCTGGATGACTGGTATCGACTCCTGAATCAACCAGTGCGATAATTTTACCCCGCCCATCAACATGGTGTTTTTGACGAACATCTTTCAACTCTTCTAACGCCTCTTTCAATGGTGCTTGATCAGAAGAGACTGTATTTAATTCTGACTCTTCCTTGTTCGGAGTATTAGCTTGTCCAATCTCGTTATTGATCAGAGGTTGTTCAACTTCATCAGCCCATGCCACGGATGTGCTAGCGCATCCGATTACAACAGATGTTGCAACTGCAACAGATATTTTTTTATTCATGATATTCTCATCTTTCTAAGTACCTCCATTCACAGAATAAATTAAGATGATTAAGATTAAAAATTAAGAATTAAATTCCCTTATTCACAACAATTTTATTAAGGCTATTAAAACGAGGGTCTCTTAATTAGACGGTATTGTTCTTCTTTGTGCAGTGTTTTATGGCATTTCTTCGGAACTAGAGGGGATAGAGCTAAGCTCAGAAAATATAGCATAATTGTTTACTGGAGTTAAGAAGGGACATATCGTTGAATGAAGAGTCAATGTTCGCCAAAGAAAATCACAATCAGGACATATTTCAGATCAAAGACTGCATATTAAATAGATGTTTTGCATAAAAACTACCCCAAAAGCTTATGCGAACAGTGTTCTAATAGTCTCAATGAGATCAAAGATAAATAGAGCCAAAAGTTACCTCTCTAAGTAATAGCAAGTGCAGCACTCAATTGATATTGATTAGAAAGTGACTAACTTTTATGCAGGGAATCTGCCTTCTCTAGTTGTTCTCGTGATCTAGATTTAAGGTGTGAATATCGGATACAATCATATTTTACTAAGAAGTTATTTAAATTGTCAAATTTAAATATTTCACTGCTGTATCTGTAGAAATAAGTCAATAAATTGGGTAATTTGTGTAGATTTCCGAACTCTCACTGAAAAAATAACTTCCATAGATTAATAGGGAAACAAAAAACAAGGATTCCTTCTAAAATTTAAGTAGATTCCTCGTTTTTGGGCTTAATTTTGATTGATTGGTTTCATATTAATCACAAAGATTGATAATGGATCTTATAACATGTAAAAGACAATGGCGATATATTGTAAGGCTGAAGCAAGCAAAATGAAAAGGTGCCAAATCATGTGGAAATAGGGTTTCTTCTTAGCGTAGAAAATAGCTCCAACGGTATAAGATAGTCCTCCTGCTAACATCAGTGCCCAAAAGATGGGACCTGTTTGTTGCAGGATGGCAGGTAGGATAAAGACGACCAACCATCCCATGATAAGATAGAGGGCTAAACTAAATTTTTCATTGATGCGCTTGGCAAAAATTTTATATAGAATCCCAAAAATTGTGATCCCCCATTGTAAAACGATTATGGCATAACCTAACCAACCATCCAACAAGGACAAGGCTACTGGAGTGTAGGAGCCAGCAATTGCAATGTAAATCATACTGTGATCAATGATCCTCAGAACGTATTTATGGGTCGAGCCATAGGACATGGAATGGTAAATCGTTGACGATAAAAACATTAAAAAGAGGCTAATCACAAAAATAGACATTCCTACCGCAGCTCTCAAATGGTAGGCATTATATGCGTGAATGGCCGTAATTGGCAATAAGGTGAGCATGGCAACAGAACCAATTGCATGAGTGACACTATTAGCCACTTCCTCGCCAAATGAGAGTTGTTTACTGAGTTTTAACGTTCTAGTCATTGTTTTGTCCTTCCATTTCTAAGGTTAATAGCCGAGCTTTGTAATAGAGTTTTAGAGCGTCGCAGGCTGTCTTGATCACCTCAGGAACGTCCCTGTCCGCCTCATTCATGCAAGACGCAAAATCATCGTACATCTCCTGAGAAGAATAAGTTTGCTGCAAGAGGTTAAGGGCTTGACTGATTTCCTGAATGGAAAAGACGTTTTTTAAGAAGGTAATGGCAATCAAGCGAGCCAACTGCTTCTTCTGATATTTTTTCTTAATCGGCTTATCTACATAACCGTGTTTGACATAGTTATTAACCATGGATGCTGTTAACCCTTTATCAGTTAGGCTTGTCTTAACTTGGGTCAATTCATTGACCATCAACAACACTTGATCTAAATAAAGATCAAGATTGGGGAGTTCATGCCAATAAGGAATTTTTGTCATGATATATCCTATCTAGTTTTGATAACTAGATTATACCATTTTATAAAAAAGGTGCAAGAAAAAAGTCGCTAATGAACGATTTTTAGAGCTTTAAAGGCTGTGGGCTTATTTCATCTGATGGCTGTAAAGTAAACTTAGCATACCAGTTAACGTAAAGCCTATTCCAATCCAAAGGAAACTCCAAGGAGAAATACTTGCAGACCAGAGAGTCATGGTCAGAGTTCCTAACGGCATGAGTAAGATAGCCACGGTATAGATGGTTGAAATCACGCGTCCCATATAGGCCTTTTCAACGAGCTGTTGAACTTGACTGAAAAAATGGATATTGAATATTGCCATACTGGCTTCAGACAGAAGGTTGCCAGCATAAGATAGGTAAACTGGTAATTCTAGCACAGCTGCAAGTCCAATAATGCAAATACCAAGGCCGCTTATCATTAAAAAAATAAGCATATTGTGTGTCTGGTTTGACACTTTTCGAGCTAAAACAGCTCCGATTAAAGCTCCTATGGCTGCCATTGTTAGTAAAGTTGCATAGGCAGTGTCGTGGTTAAGGATTTGATTGCTAAAAGGTAAGAGAAAACCTAACATAGCCGCAAATATATTAAGCAGAGAAGCGATTAGAAGGAGAAAGAAGACGTCTTGCTTTCTGCGAATATAGGTAAAGCCTTCCCAAATATCACTCAAAATACCTTTAACATCAATCGTTTCTGCTCTGCTATTCTCCTTAGAAGCATCAGGTTGATGGATGAGATAGAGTGCGAGAAAGGATAGCAAAAAAGTGACGCTATCAATGACTAAGGTCATGCGGATACCGACGCATTTTAAAATCCAATAGGCTAATAGCGGGGCAGAAACCTTGATGATTTGGACAGCAGTCTCTAAATCCGAATTGTAACGAACCAAATTATTTTTGTCGACAATTTCTGGGACGTAGGCCTTGTATGATGGACTTGAAAAGGATGATGAAATCGCTAAAATCACATTAACACCAATAAGGCCATAAAGCATGGCTGTCTGATTTGGTAGAAAGGCGACGAGCAAGCAGACAACTGCTCCTAGCCCATCCGTCCATAATAAAATTTTTCGTCTGCTAAAACGGTCAGAAATGGCACCACCAAATGGATTGAGGATAATTGACACCAATAACTCAGCGATTTGATAAATCCCTAAAAATTGTTGCCCTATGGTTCCCATTGTCGCCATAAAGGTTGTGTTGCCATAGTCGAAAAGAACATCACCAAGTTTATTGATGGCACGGCTAAGTAAGAGTTTTACCGCATTTTGATTCATAAAAATGACCTCCTAAAAATGATAGTTCTAGTCTATCGTCATTTTAGGAGGTTTTGATATTATTTGTAAATATGGGAATACTTTTCGAGTTGACGTTTCAAGTGCTCTTGGTAGGTTTCTTGATGATAAGTAGCTCCTATCCAGTCAAAAATTTGAACTACTTGCCTCATTTGCTGCTCACCAGTTTTATCCCCTGAAGCATAGGCTAGCAAACCTTTAAAATAAAGCTGGAGAATACGGTGATAGGCATTACGCTCATTGTCCAACAGGGGCATCAGTTTGTCGTGATAATGCTTCGCAGCTGTTAAATCTCCCCTGTCAATACAGATTTCGATAACATTAAGTAGCGTCGCTTCGATAAGATTTCGGTGGGTCGCAATATCTTGGTAAAGTTCTTTACGCTGCAAGACCTCATCAACTAGTCGATACATATAACTTGTTTCATAAAACTTAAAGAGATTGCCAATCAAAATCAATTCAAAAATGGTCCAATTCTCAGTGCAAAAGAGGTGATCACTGACTTGGTCTAGGTCTTCTTGTCTCATCTGACGACTAGGGTTCAAATCACAAATCATCCCACGGAATAAAATAGCATTGAGGCGTGCGACCTTGTTTTCTTGGTCTGCTAATACTTTGTTTTCCTCATCGACAACCATTTGCTCTAACCGTTTAATGTCTTTACGGTAATGAGCGCGTGCTAGTTGTGACATGAGCTTAATCTGTTCGGCACGCTCATAGTGATTGACTCGCCCCATAAATTCATCTGGTGTCACATTGATTTTTTCTAAGGCATCGAAAAATTTAGTCACGGATAAGTCTGACTCCTCACGCTCAAAGCGGGATAATTGTGAAACCGATAGACCGTCTCCAGCAACTTGTGATAACTTCATTTGCCTATCTAAGCGAAAGGTTCTAAAAATGTTTCCGTAATGTGTCATGTCACCTCCATTGACTAGGCTATCAACAGCCTAATGTCCCATTTTAAACGCTTCTCTTACTCCACCTGCTCGCTCAAGGTCTCCCATTCTTCCATCAAGACCAGTTGTTCTTCCTGAATGGCGTCTAATTCTTTTTGGAGGTCAGCGAGTTGACCTAGATCGTTGGTTGTTAGCATGTCATCATTGATAGCCGTCTCCCGTTGCTCAATGACGTCAAGGCGTCCTTCGATTTCTGCGATGCGTCTTATGAGTTTGCGGAGCTCTTTTTGGTTGGCTTTTTGGCTTTGATAATCGCTGGCGCCAGCTGATGGAAGATCTTCTATAACAGCGATATCTTCGCTTGCTAGTCTTACCAACTCCTCCTGCTCTGCTTTTTTCTCCAAATAATAATCGTAATCACCGAGGTATAGGGTTGCGCCAGTTTCAGAGATTTCAAGGACTTTGCTTGCAATTCGGTTAATGAAATAACGGTCATGGCTGACAAAGAGGAGGGTGCCATCAAAGTCAATCAAGGCATTTTCGAGGACCTCTTTACTGTCGATATCTAGGTGGTTGGTCGGCTCGTCTAGGATGAGGAAGTTGTTATTCTGCATGGACAATTTGGCGAGTAATAGACGCGCTTTTTCTCCACCAGAAAGCATGCTAACGGCTTTTTTAACGTCATCTCCTGAAAAGAGAAAGGCTCCCAGACGGCTTCTAATGTCAAGCTCTGGAGTGGTTGGAAAGTCATTCCAGAGTTCATCAAGGACGGTGTTGGCCGGTGTCAGGGATGATTGAGTCTGATCGTAGTAACCTACCTCGACGTTTGCCCCATAGACTGCTTTTCCTTTGATAAAGGGAAGCTTACCGATGACCGATTTGATAAAGGTGGTTTTACCGATACCATTTGGACCGACAACAGCAATAGCATCCATTTTCTTAACATCGAGTGAGATGGGTTCTGCCAAGATGTCCCCGTCATAGCCAATCGCTGTGTCAGTAACCGTTAAGACCACATTTCCAGAGACTTTGTCCGAATGGAAGGTCATGTTGGCTGATTTTTGCCCTGCTGTTGGTTTGTCAAGCTTTGTTATTTTCTCAAGCTGTTTCCGTCTCGCTTGCGCACGTTTGGTGGTTGAGGCGCGGACGATATTACGCTGGACGAAGTCTTCTAACTTTGCAATTTCCCTAGCTTGTTTTTCGTAATTTTTTTCCTCGGTCGCTAATTTTTCAGATTTAAGGTCCATGAAAGTTGAGTAGTTCCCAACGTAGCGATCCAGGCTATGTGGATTGAGGTCATAGGTGATTGTAGCCACCTTATCCAAGAAATAGCGGTCGTGGCTGACGATAATCAGTGCCCCTTGATAATTGACCAGATAATTTTCCAACCAAGCAATGGTGTCAATGTCTAGGTGGTTGGTCGGTTCGTCCAGAACGAGTAATTCAGGTTTTTCAAGTAGCATTTTAGCGAGGGCAAGGCGCGTGTTTTGGCCACCAGATAGCTCTGAAATGGTCATGTGCCACATACTCTCATCAAACTTAAAGCCGTTTAAAATCGCTCGGATATTACTTTCATAGGTAAAACCACCATGCAGACGAAAATCCTCAGATAGCTTATCGTAATCTGTCATCAGTTTATCAAGGTCTGAACCGACAACTTCTGCCATTTGTTCTTCCATACGGCGCAGTCGTTTTTCATCTTGCCTAAGGTCATCAAAAACGTGTAGCATTTCATCATAGATGGTATTTTCTGAGACAAAGCGACTGTCTTGGGCAAGATAAGACAAACTCAAGTCACGTTTGGTATTGATCTCCCCAGATGTTGGCGCTTCTTCACCGACTAAGATTTTCAGCAGTGTCGATTTCCCAGCTCCATTTCGTCCAACAAGGGCAATGCGATCACGCTCGTCAACTTGAATATTGATATTATTAAAGAGAACGTCTCCCGAGAAGGAACGTTCTAACTTGTTTCCACTTAAAATAATCATGCTTTTAGTTTACCAAAAAACAAGGAAAAAATCATGGGTTTGTTGAGGAAAAAAGGGATAAAAAATAAGTCTAAAGCAGAAGAGCTCAAACCTATTTTTTCTGTATTTTAGTTAATCAGCTAGCCAATCGCTTTTTAAAAGGCCGTAGCAAATATAATCATAAATCTTACCCTTTACTTTCATAGCTTGCCTAAAAGTACCTTCATAGCTCATGCCAGCTTTTTCAATCACACGACCAGAAGCAATATTTTCAGCTAAGAAACCTGCAACAATACGGTCAAAGTCTGCTTGGTCAAAGAGAAAATCTATAACAGCAGCTAGAGCCTCAGTCATCACACCTTGGTTCCAATATTGTTTACTGAGAATGTAGCCAATTTCAGCTTCGTTGACATTGGTTCGTATGGAGACAACACTGATGTCACCGATCACGACTGTCGGATTATCATGCAGGGTTATCGCCCACCGAAATACCTCGCCTGATGAATAATCCTTCACGCGCTCAGTCAGAAATTCTTCTGTATCAGCTAGCGTCTGATGAGTCTCCCAAGGAACGTACTGAGTATTTTCAACATCAGAAGCCCAATTCTGAAACATGGCTTTAGCATCTTCTAATCGCCACCGTCTCAAAATGAGCCGGTTTGTTTTGATTGTCTGGGTACCAATAGGCTTCATAAGGATTCCTCCAAGAAATTTTAGTCTATTTTACTATAGAAACACCGAGTTGTAAATGAACATATATCAATAAAATGTGGTTTTAAATTATCGGTTTCGAGCTTTTTGTATTGTTTACTCTCCCTTCCTATGTTACAATGATCTAGTAAGTTTACTTACACAGAGTAGATGATTCGCGTTAAGTGTGTGTGAATGGGATGTTGTCGCACAACGAAGCCTTATGGCGCGGTGAATCATTGCATCCGCTGTTAATCAAGAACGCTTGATGTAACAGCTCCAATAGAAAAGGAGCCTTTTTAATGAAAACTTTTTTCAAATTGCCTAAACTGACCACGCAACGCCTCGTAACGTTAGCAATGTTAGTTGCCATTGCCTTTGTCATCAGTCAATTTGACATTCGCATTATTCCTAATCAGTTACAATTTACCTTTACATTCTTGGTAAATGCTGTTATTGGGGCTATTGCTGGTCCAATCTGGGGCTTTTTTAGCCTTGCTGTTCTAGACTTATCTACTATTTTTCTGTCACCAGATGCAGCTAATTTCTTGCCAGCTTGGACATTGATGGAAGCGACTACGGGTCTTCTCTACGGCCTTTTATTTTATGGAAAAGAGCTGAGCTGGACATCTAAAAAGAATTGGATTTATGTCAGTCTTGCCATATCAATCATCATGTTATTCAGCACCTTTATCATGACTCCATTGCTGTTACAAATTTACTTTAATTATGGATTTGTAGCACAGTATATCGCTGGTCGATGGTTGAAAATCTTTGAACTTCCTATTCGTATCATCGCCACTATGGCCATTCTCCCACAATTACAACGTATCCCTGAATTGCGCAAATTAATGGGACTAACTAAATAAACAAATAAAGAGCGTTCATCCCCGCTCTTTTTTCGTTTAATCCTGCCAGGTTTCTTGATTCTCTTTGAATTTCTTCAATAATTGTAGCCCATCAGCTGTGATATAACCTTGTACCTTAGCTACCTTGATTAACTCAGTGTAGTTAGATAGGGTGACCAACTTGACCCCTGCTTCTTCAAAGTTTTTAGCTGCCTTTGGCAATTCATAAGTGAAGATAGCTGCTACACCAAGCACATCGGCGCCTTCACGTTTAGCAGCTGCAACAGCATCAAGCACTGACCCACCAGTTGAAATCAAGTCCTCAATGATGACCATTTTTTGACCTTTAACCACGCGCCCTTCAATCTGATTTCCTGCTCCGTGATCTTTTGGTTTGCTACGGATATAGGCAAACGGCAAATTCATCTTATCAGCAATAATGGCACCGTGAGGAATACCCGCTGTCGCTGTTCCTGCAATCACTTCCACTTCTGGGAAATGTGCTTTGATCTGTTCAACAAAGCCATTTTCAATGAGTGTGCGTGTTTCGGGATAAGACAACGTAATACGATTGTCAGTGTAAATCGGTGACTTGATACCAGAAGCCCAAGTAAACGGCTCCTCAGGTTTCAAATAAACTGCCTTAATATCCAATAAATCTGATGCGATTTGCGCTGCTAATGTCATCATTTCTCCTCCTCTAGCATCTCAATGCTTGATGTAAAGTATTGTTCGATAAAATAAGTCTGTGACTGAATATTAAATTTTCTCCCGGAGAGGTTAGTACCCACTTATCCTGTACATCATTCTCTCGATGGATAATAGCAACTAATTCTCTCCAAAACGTCTGCAATGGTTGTGAAATTTGCTGAGAGATAACGTAAACATCTTGCTCCTCACTATCTCCTGCTAACAATTCAGGGATGTAACCATAGTTAACAGGATAGGTATTCCCAAAATGATCTCGAAACCCCATAGGTCTATCAATGATGACCTGATAACTCTTTCTAACCATTCCACTCTTCCTTAATCGCTTGGTAAGCCGTCACAGGATCCTCTGACTGTGTAATTGGTCTTCCAACGACGATATAGTCTGAGCCGATAGTTCTCGCTTCACTTGGTGTCACGACGCGTTTTTGGTCACCAATAGCAGAGCCACTAGGACGAATCCCTGGTGTTAGGCAGACGAAGTTGCTTGATGTAGTTGATTTGATGGCTTCAACCTCATGAGCTGAGCAGACGACACCATCTAGACCTGCTTCTGCTGTTTTACGAGCGTAGTTGAGGACAGAATCTGTTAGACTGGTCTGAATATTTTGGTCAGCCTGCATTTGTGCTTCAGAAGTTGAGGTTAATTGGGTCACGGCAATCAAGATTGGTCCTTCTCCCAACCCTTCACGCGCAGCCTGCATCATCTCAACACCGCCAGCCGCATGAACATTGGTCATATCAACCCCCAATGCTGCCAGCACAGCCATTGCGGAACGCACCGTATTGGGAATATCATGCAGTTTCAAATCAAGAAAGATGCTGTGACCTAGTGACTTGATATAGGTCACAATGTCAGAACCACAGGCATAGTAGAGCTCCATCCCCACTTTGACAAAGAGCTTTTCCTCCTTAGGAAATTGGGCTAGAAATCCCTTAACATCCTCAAACGTTGGGAAGTCAAGGGCAATAACAGGACGATTTTCTCGCATGGACTAGGTTTCCTTTCTACAATAAAAACCCTGTCCCAGAGAGACAAGGTTTACGCCACAATAGACCTAAAGCGACACCAGCTTTAACTCTTTTTCTTTGTCGTACGACCAATCCTCAGAAAGGTCACCTTGCCAACCTCTCTGGATTGACTTAAAGGTTAATTTACTAAATTATAGGTTAGTTTTTGAGGAAAGTCAAGAAAAAATGTGAGATTAAACTATTTTGCGAAACCATTGGGCAATGCGATACCTTGTCAACAAAGTCAGCAATATCAGAATTACCAGACAAGGAAGTACGAGGTGAATTCCGAGAGAAAACCACGTAGTTGTATCGACTAAATTTAGCGAGCCTAGAATAATGTCGTCTCTAAGCCAAGGAGCAACAAAACAGTAATCTTTTGATAATCTTCCACGATATGAGCTTGTAAAATACTATCAAAAATCACGACAGCTAATAAGAGAAACATGCTGATAAATTATAGTTTCAACCCGAACTGCATGGATTTATTAGGACATCATAAAAAACTCTAATGGACAATCGTTTTATCAGAAGCCATTTTTTTATTTATACCTTTCTCACATATACTATACCATGTTTATCACAAAATACAAACGATTACAAGACTGTGTGCAAAAAAAGGAGCCCGTTCCTAAGAACGGATCCCCATTAGTCTAGTTAACCATTTTCTCTGCATCTTTGAGTTTAACAGAGACAATCTTAGACACTCCTGATTCCTGCATGGTAACGCCATAAATACTATCAGCAGCTGCCATTGTCCCTTTTCGGTGGGTCACAACGATAAATTGACTATCTTTGTCAAAGCGATTGAGGTAATCGCCAAATCGTTTCACATTTGCTTCGTCAAGGGCGGCTTCAACTTCGTCCAAAATCACAAACGGAATCGTTTTAACGCGAATAATTGCAAATAGCAAAGCTAGGGCTGATAGTGCTTTTTCTCCACCCGACATGAGATTTAATGACTGAATTTTTTTACCTGGTGGTTGCACAGAAATTTCTACTCCTGCGGTCAATAAATCTCCCTCTGTCAAGATAAGATCAGCAGTCCCTCCTCCAAACATCTGGGTAAATGTTTGCTTGAAGCTTTCGCGAATGGCTTCAAACGTCGATTTGAAACGCAGTTTAACTTCATCATCCATATCATGAATTGTATCCAGTAGCAAGTTTTTAGCGTGAATCAAATCATCTCTCTGCGTACTTAAGAAAGTTAAACGTTCAGAAACGTCATCATATTGGGCGATAGCATCCAAATTTATTGGACCTAATACTTTGATTTGACGACTGAGATCGGAAAGGTTTTGACGCGCTAAAGCTAGATTTTCCAGTGGATTAGCTTGAATTTTAGCTTCCTCAAAACTCATCTGATAGTCTTCGGTTAATAAACGTGCAAAGTTCTGCAATTTTTCAGAGAGATTAGAAATCTCAGCCTCCAGTTGTGCTTGCTGACGAATCAATCCTTCATTTTTATGACTTGCTTTTTGTAATTGTTCTTCTATATCCTCGAGACTTGCTTCACAGTCTTCAACTTCAAATTTTAGGCGAATCAAAGCTTGTTCAGCTTCAGCGTGGCGCCTACCGGTTTCTTCTAATTGTTTTGACAGAATCGGCAATTGCTCTGTATCAATAGTTGAAGGCGCAGCAGTTATCCAATTTCCCAAAGTAACGATTTCTTGATCTAAAGAGCTAATTTCAGATAAGATACGATTAAGGTTTGCTCGTTCAAAACGCTCTTCACTCATGTACTCTCGTTCTTCAAGACGATATTGCGATAACTGCTGATTGAGTTCGGTCACCTTAGCAGTGATACTATCTTTATCTCTCTTGATTTCTGATAAATTATCAGAAACTTGTTTTTTCTCTTTTTCAATAGCTAAAAGCTGTGCTAATAAGTTCGATTTTTTTTCTTCTAATTCATGAGTGGCTTCTTGATCTGATTGGCTCTGAAGAGCTGTGCATAGCTTACGAACTTGTTCTAAGCGCTCTGATACTTGCTTATAGACAAACTGGGTAGTCTGTTCTGATAACCTAGCTTTTTCTCCAGAATCTTTAATTTTGACAAGTTTGTCCTCGGCCTCGCGAAGTTCTTTTTGACTCTCTTCAACGATTTTTTCCTGTTGGCGTAAGCTATTTTGTAATGAAGATAATTCTTGCTCTAAAGCATCTAACTCAGGTTTAATAAAAGTCGTTGAATTTTGACGATTAGAACCGCCAGCAAAAGAGCCTCCTGGACGAATTTCAGAACCATCAAGTGTTACCAAACGAACTTGGAAATTGACTAAGCGAGCTGCTGAATTAGCATGATCAATGGTCTCAAAAATAGCCGTTGTTCCCAACAGATTTTCAAAAATAGTAGTTAATCTTGGTTCAAAAGTCACTAAATCATTCGCAAATCCAAGAAATCCATTGGCTGTTTCAAGTTTTTGTCGATTAAAACCTGAAACTTCACGGGATTTAATCGTCGTTAGAGGTAGAAATGTTGCACGTCCAGAGCGATTTTTTTTCAAAAAATCAATACCAGCTTTTGCAGAAGCCTCATTCTCAACAATGATATGTTGACTAGAACCACCAAGAGCAATTTCGATAGCTGTTTGGTAAGTCGTCTCAAATGTCAAGTGTTCACTAACAGCACCGATAATGCCTCCAATCTGAGAGGCGTTTTGCAACACTGCCTTAACGCCAGCAAAAAAGTTGCTGTGATTTTTTTGAATGGCCAAAAGAGACTGCTGACGCGCTTCCTTGTTTTTAACTTGGTCTAATAAGTCAAACATCTTTTGTTGCTGAGTTTGGTAATTGTGTTGAATGTGTTCAAGCTTTTGAGCAACTGTCTGATATTCTATTAAAAGTGTTTGGACCTGATTAACAATTTCTTGGTGCGCATGTTTTTTTAGCTCTTCATCCTCTTCAAGATCTGCTTTTTCAGCTAAAAGTCCTGCAAGTTCAGTTGATTTATTTTCGAGAGCTTGGATTCTATTATCAATTTCAGCTTGTGTGGATGTCAGTGCATTAGAAAGATCAGCTTCTTTTTCCATGAGCTTGACAAAGTCTTCACGAAGATTTTCTATTAATTGATTTGGATCCGTCGAAAATTTTTCTAGTTGAGACTCTATCGAACAAATTTCAGATTTTTTGATATGCAATTGTTCTGTAATTTCTACCAAGAGAGCTTCTTTTTCAACTTTGGAATGTTCAAGAAACTCTTTATCAGCTTTCATCTGATTGAGACGTTTACCTGCATCAGCCTTTTTCTCTTCATTTTGACTTGATTCAAGTGTTAAAAGATCAATTTGCCTTTGTAAATCTGATTTCAAACGTGTCAAATTCATAAGCTCAGTTTGGTATTCGGAGCTTTGGTTATTCAATTCATGACGTTTGGTTTTTAATTTTTGATTTTCTTGTTCTAAATAGTCACGTTGTTGATAATAAGCTGTCAGTTCTTCTTTGGTTTGGGCTAAATCATTTTCTTTGCTCTGCCATTTTTCCCTAAAAGTAATTATATCATGAACAAGGATATCGAGTTGGAGAGCTTTTCGCTCCGTTTCTAATATTTGGAAACGCTTAGCCGTTTCAGCTTGTTTTTCAAGAGGTTTTAGTTGATTATTAAGTTCATAGATAATATCTTCTAAACGGTCGAGATTGTCCTGGGTCTGATTCAGTTTGGACTCAGTCTCTTTCTTGCGTGTTTTGTATTTGAGTACTCCCGCCGCTTCTTCGAAAATTGCACGCCGTTCCTCAGGTTTTGAATTAAAGATAGTTTCCACCCTACCTTGGGAAATAATCGAAAATGAGTCTCTCCCTAGACCTGTATCCATAAAAAGATCATGGATATCTTTAAGACGAACTTTTTTACCATCAATTAGGTAATCGCTATCCCCATTACGATAAATATGGCGCTCAACTCGGATTTCTTCTGGTTTATCAGCAATAAAACCATCTGAATTGTCCAATATTACTGTCACTTCAGCATAATTTAAAGGTTTTCGATTTTGCGTACCAGCAAAGATAACATCTGGCATCTTTCCGCCACGTAAGCTTTTGGCCGAAGATTCCCCCAAGGCCCAACGCAAACTTTCTGTGATGTTTGATTTTCCAGAACCATTTGGTCCAACGACCGCTGTAACCCCTTGATCAAATTCCACTTTAGTTTTATCAGCAAAAGATTTAAATCCTTGCATTTCAATTTTTTTTAGAAACATAATGTCCTCAGTAAGAAAAGTCGTGGTTCAATAACCACTTTGCAATATTATTGTAATTGTTCAAGTGCATTTTTAGCTGCTTCTTGCTCAGCTAATTTTTTCGATTTTCCTTTACCTCTACTTAATTTTTCGCCATTAACTAAAACAACAATCTCAAAGACTTTATCATGAGCTGGACCTGTTTCATTAATAACCTGATAGGTAATCGTTACTTCTCCATTTACTTGAAGTAGTTCTTGTAAGCTGGTTTTATAATCTTTAACGCGTTCATAATTACCAATTTCAACTTGCGGAATCATCACTTGATTTAAGAAGTCTTCAACTGCCGAGATACCTTTATCTAGTAGTAAAGCTCCTAAGAATGCTTCAAACAAATCACCTAAAATTGCTGGTCGATTACGTCCGCCAGTTTTTTCTTCACCACGACCTAACTTGATGTGATGTTCAAAACCACATTGCCGTGAAAATCCAGCCAGTGATTCTTCACGGACAATCGTTGAACGCATTTTTGACATGTCTCCCTCTGGCATATCAGGGTATTTTTTATAAAGATAACGAGATATGGTTAATTGTAGGGCAGCGTCTCCTAAAAATTCCAAGCGTTCGTTATGTGAAATATTTAGGGCACGATGCTCGTTAGCATAACTTGTATGCGTAAAAGCAGTTTCTAGAATCGCTTTATTTGTAAAAACGATTCCGAAACGATCATTTAAAAGTTTTTCTAATTTATCCATTTTTATTCCTCTTTTGAAGAAGAGCTACGCAAAGCTGCTTTATAGGTTTGCTCTAATAACATGGTAATTGTCATCGGCCCTACGCCACCAGGGACAGGAGTGATAAGACTAGCTATCTCAGCTACCTCATCAAATTTGACATCTCCAATTAATTTTCCATTTTCATCACGGTTCATGCCTACATCAATGACAACGGCGCCAGGTTTCACAAAATCCTTTGTCACAAAATGCCCACGACCAATAGCGACAACTAAAATGTCTGCTGTTTGACAAACTTCTGGTAAATTTTGTGTTTTTGAATGTGTCAGTGTCACTGTTGCATTTTGTTCAATAAGCAAGTGTGCCATAGGTTTTCCAACAATATTGCTACGGCCGATAACAACAGCCGTCTTACCTTCAATCTCTACCTGATATGCCTCAAGCATTTTCATAATACCAGCTGGTGTACATGGGACCATCACCCGATTTCCAGACCAAAGATTTCCCATATTTGTTGGATGAAAACCATCCACATCTTTTTCAGGGTTAATAGCTAATAAAACGTTTTGTTCATTAATATGTTCTGGCAGGGGTAATTGGACTAAAATACCGTGAAATCGATCATCTTGATTATATTTTTTTACTACATTTAGGAGGGCTTCTTCAGTTGTTGACTCTGGCAAGCGCACAGTCTCACTCAAAAAACCTGCTGCTAGGGCAGAGCGTTCTTTATTACGAACATAGACTTGACTTGCAGGATTATCTCCAACTAAAATCACGACTAGACCTGGAACCACACCGTGCTGACTTTTTAAAAGTTGAACTTTTTTTGATAATTCATGTTGTATCTGCTGAGCCAAACCTTTTCCATCAATTATTTGAGCCATAAACAATCCCCCTTTGAAAGATAAAAGTACTACCATTATATCAAATATTCAGTAAGATTTCATCTGCCAATATCACTTGAATATACTATCATTTATTTTTATTTTTTATGAATTAATATATAATGGCATTATGAAAACTTTTAAAATTTTTTTATTATGCTTTTTTCTATCTATAGTAATTGCTATCTTTATTTATCAAAAAGGAAATATATTGGATACATTTTTCTATTTATTTGGTTTCCTATTCACATCTCCCCTAATATATCCTCTCCCCCTTTATTTGACCTATCTTAACCTTAAATACTTCAAAAAAGCTTTATCAGATACACGCCTATTTGATTTAGCTAGCATGTTTTTAGGAGGATTGTTATCATATTTTCTTATCGTACTCAAGGTTGATACTAAACCATGGCAAGATTGGCACACTCAACTCTATGATTATCAGACCCATTCTCCTATTTATACAGCAGCTTTCCCAACCATTATTGTTCTTTTAGCTCTAGGATTGATCGGTTATATGATTTTAACATCAATTCCTATCAAAAAATGTCCACCTCTTATTCTGGCAATAGGCTTTAGCTTCTCCTACATCGGTATAATAACCTTAGCCATCTTTGCCATTCAACTTGGTTATCTTAATATTTGGGGAATCGGATTATATCTTTTTAATGTTTATGTGATTTATCTCAGATCCTTTAGGAAAGTCATTATCACTTATCGTCAGAGTAATATTACAGTAAACACACAAAAGAATTGGCAGATAAAATGTCATCAGTTACTACACTCTTCTGCCCACTGGCATTTATTAAGTCTATGCTTGATGCTACCAGTTTTAGGAATAGCAATCAGTCTTTTGACCTTATTTGGACAGGAACCTGATTATATGATTAAAGCATGGACTGAAACAAGTGATTGGACCTTATCAACAAAGGTGGCTCCTCCAGATATTTTCTACGATGAGCATTATCTCTGTACCGTTGGGGCATCCGGTCATCGAAAGATTGTCAAACCTATTCGTATGGGCGCTCGTCATGGTCACCGTATTGTGGTTAATCGTCAATTGCTAATTGCAAATGCCTTTGAGCAAATCATTGAAGAGAAAATACCACGTATCCATAAGCTAATTAGGTACATTTACGACACCTACGGTTATTCATTTGCTAAGCATATCAAGTCACCGTGGCAGGCAGACGTTATCTACTTTTTAATGAAACCCTTAGAATGGTTGTTCTTGATGATTATCTATCTTTGTGATTCAAAACCTGAAAACCGTATTGCACTGCAATATATCCCAAAACCAGAAAGATGATAAGCTTTTAATAACTTTAAATGTGAGTACTTTTTTTAGCGATAGAAATCCTCAATTCAACTAATCAACCAAATAGCTATCAAATACAACTTATTTTCGATTGTTTTTAGAAATGGTTCGTTTTACAATTAGAGTTACAAGAGCTCTTAATATTATGAATAGAGGTTAATATCTCATGCAAACAATAGGTGACAAAATAAAAAGTTTCAGACTAGCTTCGGGATTAAATCAGACACAATTTGCCGACAACCTAGGTATCTCTAATCAAGCAATCTCTAAATGGGAGACCAATGTTGCTATGCCTGACATTAGTTTACTACCAGAAATCGCTACTATTTTTGGAATTAGCATTGATGACCTTTTTGACTATACTAAGGATAAAATGTATGAGAAAATTGTTAGCCAGCTGGAGAGTGGTTATAGGCTATCGCATCGTGAATTTGAGAATTTTGAGCAATTTTTATTGGATGACCTTCATCAAAATCCATTAGAATATCGAGTAAATCATGAGCTAGCAGCTCTTTACTATTCTCATGGCAATCAACTACGAACTTTAGCTGTTTCTTATGCTAAAAAAGCCTTAGAACTCCAACCAAATAGTCAATTTGATATTAACATTATTAATAATGCTTCTGACGGTGTTCTAACTGACTGGGATACGGGTTCTCATTATCAATTGATTGATTATTATCAAAAAAACATTAAAAACTACCCCAGAAAATAAACGTCTTTATTGGTACTTGCTGGACAATCTTCTGGCTGATGGTCGTATTAGAGAAGCAAAGGACGTTTTATCTGAATCTTATGTACAAAATCCTGACAGTTTAAACGATTTTTATAACGTTTATATTGAAGAGAAGGAAAAAGGTTTTAGTCAAGTTAAAGAAAACTATTTAATTTTAGCAAATCAGTATTCCGATGACTGGCGTATCCTCTTTTCTATTGCCAATGAACTCTGTCGAAACGAAGAGTATCGCTCCGCTATTCCTATCTGGGAAAAAGCTTTTGAAGCACAGGAAAAACCACGCTACACGGATTACTATGAATCTATAGCTCTCTGCTACACCTTCCTTGGAGAACCTGAAAATGCAGTTAAATCCTACCGTAAGTTTTTGGTAGTTCTACGTGATGAATGGGGCTTACGCTTTAGTGCCTACATTGAACGAATCAAAGAGAAGATAGATAAACTATCCTAGAATTTCAAAAAGCTCCGGTAGGAGCTTTTTACTTATAAAAACTGTCTCTGTAAAATATCATTCACATCTCGAAGGTAGAACAGTTCAGACGCATTTTTCTCCTCATAGAATTGGATAATATCATCCATAGAGTCTGCCAAATCAATTGTTTTAAAATCAGTTTTTGGAACCCACTTGATTTCTCCTTCTTCAGATGATCTGATGTCCCCTTCAAATTCAGTTGCCTTGTAGAGAAATACAAGATAACGGATACCTTCTCCTCTTGTGTGAAAATGCTTGACACCAATCAATCTTGGATTTTTAATGGTCAATCCTGTCTCTTCATAAACTTCTCGGACAACAGATTCGTGTAAACTTTCGCCTTTCTCAATGTGTCCTCCTGGATATGCTGCGCCATCCCAAGCATAGCGGTCTGGATTTCGGATTTGCATGACAACCTCGCCACGCTCATTTTCAATCATACACATATTCGTTAAAATCACTTCTTCGCTTCTTGGCATAGTCACCCCGATATATTAGTTTTTAATATTATACCATAGAAAAAGGCGCTTAACAACGCCCCTTTTAACTTCCCTTAATAATATTCCCCTTGACGGTAGTTCCATGAGTTAAAGTGGTCTGAGAGGTGCATCATGATTTTATCAATATCAAGCCCTTTACGGATGACCACTGGGCAGTTGTCAATCGAACGGCTACCTGCGCCTTGTTCTGGGATAAGTTTACCATCCTTATCAACCATTGATACCATAACCCCCTGTTCATAGCGCGTTTCTACCGTTTTATCAGGTTGGATAGAAGCGACATAATCATCTGCTTCAATCACAAGGTCAACGGTATTTTCGATACGTTCACCAATACCTTCAACCTTACCACGGTTACCTTTACCAGATGGGTTTGCTGATGAGGCATAAACCATTTTGCCTTCTTTTTCCCACATTTCTTTGGCGATTTGTTCACCAGCCACACCAAACTTAATCACAAAACATGAAGTGCCGCGGACATCAGTCATCAATTCTTCACGACCATCACCGTAAGCCTTTAATTTCTCATAGGCTTCTGGTTTCCAAGGGAGGATACAACCTAGAAGAATGTCTTCATCCCAATGTTTTTGGTAAAAGGCATCAATTTCTGGGGTTAACTGAGCTAGCTCACGGAGCTCTGCCATGCTTCCGCATAAAACAACACCAGGTTTGTTACGGTTACGCTCTTTTGCCTCAAATTTACGCTCAAGGCCAGCACGGTCACTAGTCATGATGATATAGCCGACTTTTGTAGGGGTTACAATACAGCCGCCATCGCCGTTAAGAATATCAAAGCCTTCTTGGTTAAGTTGTCCGTTCCAATGTACGTGTTTAGTCATGATAATTACCTATTTCTTTCTTTTTAATGTGTTGACCATCAGGTTATTCTTACCAATAAGATGGTCGATTTTTTTCATATTCAGCAATAGCATCCGCGTATTCTAGCGTAATGCCAATATCATCCAGTCCCTTGAGTAATTTGTTTTTCCAGTCAGCCTCAATCTCAAAGGAAAACTCACCAACAGGAGATAGGATTTTTTGATCATAGAGGTTAATGGTCACCTCATCTGTCGGTTGCAGCGCTGCTAATTGTTGACGAACCTCCAAGGGCTGCGCAATGGGTAAAATGCCGTTATTGAGGTCATTATTATAGTGAATGTCCCCAAAGGATCCAGCAATGATTACCTTAAAACCATAATCTGCAAGTGCCCAAGCCGCATGTTCACGAGAGGAGCCAGCCCCAAAATTATCTCCTGTGATTAAAATGGTGGCCTTGCGATAAGGTGGTGTATTAAAGATAAACTCAGGATCCTCAGTATAGTTATCGTCTAGATATCGCCACTCATACATGAGGTATTTGCCAAATCCTTTTTTATCAATCAACTTTAGAAACTGCTTGGGAAGGATTTGGTCTGTGTCAATATTATCATTCATCAAAGGGACCGTAGTTCCTGTATAAATGGTAAATGCTTCCATCGTTTAACTCACCTCCAATGTTCTGACGTCTATAAATTTCCCGGCTATTGCGGCTGCAGCTGCCATGGCTGGGCTACAAAGATGTGTTTTAGCTCCTACACCCTGCCGGTCTTCAAAATTACGATTGCTTGTCGAGGCGCAATGTACACCAGCTGGAACCTTGTCTGGATTCATACCCAGACACATGGAACAGCCAGGATCACGCCATTCAAAGCCCGCTTCGATAAAAATGTTATCTAAACCAAGTTGTTCAGCCGCTTGTTTTACAGGTCTAGATCCAGGAACCACAATAGCTGTGACGCCTTTGGCTACTTTTTTCCCAGCGACAATTTTAGCAGCAATTTGCAAGTCACTGAGGCGGGCATTGGTGCAAGAGCCTAGAAAGACATATCCAATGTCTATCCCATCAGCTGTTTGTCCAGGTTTTAAGCCCATGTAGTTATAGGCACGCTCATCATTAAGGTCACGAATGGCTGGAAACGGTTGGTCAAACCGTACCCCCATTGAAGGATTGGTTCCCCAGGTCACCATAGGTGCCAACTCTGATACATCCATCTCAATGACCTTATCATACTGGGCATCTGTATCTGAAATCAATGTCTTCCAGTCAGCTATAGCCACTTCAAAATCTTTAGGTCTATGTTTTTTATCTGCTAGATAATCAAAGGTTGTTTGGTCTGGATTCATAATGCCCATTTTAGAACCAAATTCAATAGACATATTGCAGATGGTCATCCGCTCTTCCATCGTCAATCGGTCAATAGCATCACCCGTGTATTCGACCACATAGCCAACTCCTAGAGCTACACCATATTTGGCGATTAAGGCCAGAATATAATCTTTGGCATAGATGCCTTTAGGTGCTGTTCCTGTAAATCTCACCAATAACTTCTTTGGTTTGACTTGCCAGATGGTTTGGGTAGCAAAAACATGCTCCACTTCTGTCGTTCCAATCCCAAAGGCAATGGCTCCGAAAGCACCATGTGTAGCGGTGTGGCTATCTCCACAAACAATGAATTTTCCAGGCTGGGTTAACCCCATCTCTGGACCAATCATATGGACGATTCCTTGATTTGGGGAGCCATGCGGCGCGTGTGGAATCCCAAATTCCTTCACATTTCGAGCAAGAGCGTCCATTTGGGCTTTGGAAATCACATCCCGAATGTCGTGTATATTAACCGTTGGAACGTTGTGGTCAAAAGTCCCGAAGGTCAAGTCTGGTCTACGAACTTGACGTCCTGCTTCTCTTAAGCCATCAAAAGCTTGCGGGCTTGTTACTTCATGAATGTAATGTTGGTCAACGTACATGAGTTGAGGTTCACCCTCTTTACCCGTAATGACATGACGGTCCCATAATTTATCAAAAATAGATTGTCCACTCATAACTTCCCCTTATCCTTGCTTTACGTACCAAAGTCCATAGCAGATCACTGCCTGAATCAAAATCCCTAGGTACCAAGCAAGTTGAAAATACCACTTTCTAGTCTTATGATGAAACATTTCTCCTCCTAACAAGGCTCCTAATCCACCCGCACATAGGGTCATTAGTAATAGGGATTTTTCAGAAATGCGCCATTTATTTGCAACTGATTTATGTTTGTCAATGCCATAAGTCATGAAAACAATTAAGTTCCATATTAACAAAATAACGATTGCTAGCTTCATTCTAAATTACCTATAATGACTGCAGTCATTTCATCAGTTGTAGTAGCTCCGCCCATATCTTTAGTTAATATACCTTGTGCCAATGTTTTTTCAATAGCTCTTTCAATCATCTCTGCACCTGTTTTTTCATCAAAAGACTCACGAAGCATCATAGCAACGGATAAAATCATAGACATTGGATTTGCAATTCCTTTTCCAGCAATATCTGGAGCCGACCCATGAATAGGTTCATAAAGGCTTGGAGCTGTTGCCGAATGACTAGCTGATGGCATAACACCCAATGTTCCAGGCAAGACCGATGCTTCATCCGATAAAATATCTCCAAAAAGATTTTCTGTAACAATCACATCAAATTGAGCTGGATTTGTTATCATGAGCATAGCTGCGCTATCGACTAATTGATTTTCTAAAATCACATCAGGATAATCTTTTGCGACCTCTTCAGCTACTTTTCGCCATAATTTTGAGGTAGCAAGAACATTTTGTTTATCGATGCTTGTAACCTTTTTGCGCCTTGTCTTAGCTAATTCAAAGGCTTCGACCATGATACGACGAATTTCCTCAGAAGTATAATCGTTGTGGTCACGAGCCCTGTCAGTTTCTAAAATATGCTCACCGAAATAAATTCCGCCAGTCAATTCACGGACAACCACAAAATCTATGTCTTCCAGTCGGTCTGTTTTTAGAGGTGATAGGTGTTTAATAGCATCAAAGATTTTGACAGGTCGAATATTAGCATAGAGACCCAATTCTTTTCGGAGGCTCAAAAGACCTTGTTCTGGTCGAATCGGGCAAGTATCATACTTAGGACTTCCAATTGCTGCAAGTAAAATAGCATCCGCAGCTTTCGCTGCCTCTAATGTCTCACCAGGAAGCGGATGCCCCGTAGCATCAATTCCTGCTCCTCCAAATGGCTGAGCATCTATTTCATAATCAAATCCGATTTTTTCTGCGACAGCTTTTAGAACTTCTAAACCTGCCGCCATGATTTCAGGACCAATTCCGTCCCCTGCTAAGGTTACAATTTTATTTGTCATTCACATACCTTACATTTCTTTTTCTGATAGTCGGTGACCAATCTCACCAGCGTTTTCTTTCTGCACAAAGACATTAGCATTGATATAGGCGATTGCACCAGCTTTCATCACATCAAAATCAATTCCTGACGCATTGAATATCGTACCAGTTTCACTATTTTCAATTGAAACGGTAACACGCGCTTGCGCATCAATCCCATCTGTAACTGCATCCATATTGTAACTGAGCAATTTGACCTCTTGATGAAAGAAGTGGTCAATGGCATTATAGGTGGCTTCTACAGAACCTTTACCTTCAGCTGTAACATTAACAGTTTCTTGATTGTTATTAACCATCGTAACGACTGCTGTCACTGTATCATCAGGATTTGAAGTTAATCTCAAATTGCCAAAATGGAAACCTTCAGGGTTTTCGATTTCATTACCTGCAACAAGAGCAGTAATATCAGCATCCGTAATTTCTTGTTTTTTATCAGCTAAGGCTTTAAATTTAGCAAATAAAACTGAGACTTCATCTTCTTCAAATTCTAAGTCAAGCTCTTTTAATTTCTCAATAAATGCATGACGACCAGATAGTTTTCCAAGTGGAAGTGAATTGCGCTTCACACCAACTAACTCAGGTGTAATAATTTCATAAGTCAATGGATTTTTAAGAACGCCATCCTGATGGATACCAGATTCATGTGAGAAGGCATTACCACCTACAACCGCCTTATTTCGAGGAATTGGAATTCCAGAAAAGCGTGACACCATTTCAGCAGTATTAATGGTTTCTTTTAGAACAATAGCAGAGCTAGCTTGATAATAATCCTCGCGAATACTAAGCGCTACAGCAACTTCCTCAAGAGCTGCATTGCCTGCCCGCTCACCGATTCCATTTAAGGTTCCTTCAATACGACCTGCTCCATTTTTAATAGCAGATAAGGTATTGGCTACTGCCATTCCAAGGTCGTTGTGACAGTGCGGACTAAAAATAATCTCTCTATCTGATTTAACATTTTCAATAAGAAACTTAAAGATATCCCCATATTCTTCAGGTGTTGTAAAACCAACCGTGTCAGGAACATTGATGTAGGTTGCCCCAGCATCAACGGCTGTTTGAACAACCTGAAGAAGAAAATCCAGTTCAGTCCTTGTTGCATCTTCAGGAGAAAATTCAACCACTTCTACCTTAGAACGAGCATAGCTAACATGTTCTTTAATAATGTTTAAAATTTCCTCTTTTGATTTTTTTAATTTAAACTCACGATGTATAGGGCTTGTAGCGATAAAGACATGCATTTGAGGATATTTAGCCTCCTTAATTGCCTCATAACAAGCATCAATATCTGATTTTACAGAACGAGCTAAACCAGATACAGCAGTAGTTTTCATCGTCTTAGCTATTTGCCTAACCGCCTCAAAAGAATCGGGACTAGCTGCTGGGAAACCCGCTTCGATTGCTGAAATTCCCCATTTTTCAAGTTGTTTAGCGATAGCTACTTTTTCCTTTATTGAAAAATTGACTCCTGGAGTTTGTTCTCCGTCTCTTAACGTTGTATCTAAAAATTCTACTTTACGCATCTCAATTACCACTTTCTAAAAACTTAAAAACACCTCACTGGAAACCAAGCGAGGTGTTCACTTCCCGCTTGGTAAGCCAAACAGGACTAATGCTCTTGCACTAGCCCGATATTCTCAATAGCAAAACAGTTGTCATTGTGAATTCCATTTGATTGACTCCTTTGTGTTTCAATTTAATTTAATGAATATTCTATATTTTTCTGATAATTCTGTCAAGTGGAAAATGATAATTATTTTCCTATTTTCTTTAATGAGTACCATACTTTCTCTTTTAAAGCATTATTTCGTTCTAAAAGTGTTATATTCGACTTTCTTTAACATACGAATAGCTAATGTAAAAAGAAGCTGGATTCCAACTTCTTCTACGTTATATCTTATTTACGGTACATTTTGAATTGTAAATAAAGGTCATTGTAAATCCCTAACCATTTTTGACCAAGGTTATCATAAACTTCCAGATTTTCAATGGTTTCTTGGTCTGGGTAGAAGGCCTTATCAGAAGTGATTTCTTCTGGTAAAAGTTCCTTGGCTTTGGTATTAGGTGTCGCATAACCGATATATTCCGCATTCTGTGCAGCGTTTTCAGGAGTTAACATAAAGTTAATAAAAGCATATGCCTCTTTTGGGTGCTTCACAGTCTTAGGAATGACAATATTATCAAACCACAAATTTGACCCTTCGCTTGGAACAACATAGACAAGGTCTTCATTACCATCAAGCATTTCACTAGCTTCTCCAGAGAAGGATACTCCGATGGCTGCGTCTCCCTGAATCATATAATGTTTTAGCTCGTCACCAACGATTGCCTTAACGTTAGGTGTTAATTCGTTCAATTTTGCTTCAACAACAGCCAGTTCCACCTTATCTTTACTATTTAAGCTATAGCCAAAACTATTAAGCCCAAATCCCATGACTTCACGAGCTCCATCAACAAGCAAGATATCATTACGATATTCTTCTCGCCACAGATCTTCCCAGTGTTCAGGAGCTTCTTTTAACATCTTCGTATTGTAAACAATACCTACGGTCCCCCAAAAATAAGGAATCGAATAGTCATTTTTAGGATCAAAACTATGCCCCATAAATTCAGAACCAATATTATCTAATCCCTGTATTTTAGCATGATCCAATTTAACTAACAAGTTCTCTTTGATCATCTTATCAATCATATAGTCAGAAGGAACTGCCAAATCATAAGTAGTCCCACCTTGTTTAATCTTTGTATACATGGCTTCATTGGAATCAAAAGTTTCATATTGCACCTTAATTCCAGTTTCTTTTGTAAATTTATCTAGTAACTCAGGATCAATATAATCTCCCCAATTATAGATGACCAATTTATCTGAGGCACTACCACTACTTTGTTTCATGATAAGGCTAAGGCCGAATAGCAGAGCTACAATAGCTAGAATACCACCGATAAACGAATATAATCTACGCATTCTTATTCTCCCTCTCCTGTGAAATGAAATAGTAACCGATAACTAATAGGATACTAAAGAGAAATACAATAGTGGAAAGAGCATTGATTTCAAGTGAAATGCCTTGACGTGCTCGTGAATAGATTTCGACAGAAAGAGTTGAGAAACCATTTCCAGTCACAAAGAAGGTGACAGCAAAATCATCCAGTGAATAGGTAAAAGCCATGAAATACCCTGCAATAATCCCTGGTGTCAGATAAGGCAACATCACTTCTTTCATCATTTGAAAGCGGGTTGCTCCTAAATCATAGGCCGCATTGACCATATCGTAGTTCATTTCTTTCAGACGTGGCAAGACCATTAAAACCACAATCGGAATAGAAAAGGCCACATGACTAAGTAAAACTGAGAGTTCACCTAATTTAAATCCTATAGTCGTAAAAAGAATTAAGAAACTTGCCCCAATCATAACATCTGGTGCTACCATCAAGACATTGTTAGCTGATAACAAACCATTCTGGAAACGGCGTTGTGTCTGATGGATAAAAATAGCTCCAAAAGTTCCAATAATAGTTGCAATAAGAGCTGATAAGAAGGCAAGAAAGAAAGTTTCTACCAAAATCAACATTAAACGACTATCTCCAAACATTGTTTCATAATGTTCGAGTGTCATTCCTGTAAATGCATTCATATCATCACCTGCATTAAAAGAATAAAAGATCAAGTAGGCGATAGGAATATAGAGGATAAGGAAAACAAGTGCAAGATATAGATTTGCTAATTTTTTCATTGTTGTCTCTCCTTTGTCACCCACATTGTTACAATCATAGCAACAATTAAAATCACACCTATGGTCGCTCCCATTCCCCAGTTTTGAGTGGTTAGGAAATGTTGTTCAATAGCGGTTCCTAAGGTAATGACACGATTTCCTCCAATTAAACGCGTCAACATAAAGAGAGATAAGGATGGAATAAAGACTGCTTGAATACCAGAGCGCACCCCATTAAGCGACAAAGGGAAGGTAACTTTTCGAAATGTTTGAGTATTTGTAGCTCCAAGATCACGACTTGCATTTATCAAATTCTCATCAATATCATCAAGAGCATTAAAAATGGGCAAAATCATAAAAGGTAGTTCAATATATGCCGCTACAAAAATAAATGAAAAATCAGTGAATAAAATTTGCTTTGCACCGATTCCCATAAACTCTAGGAAAGCATTAACTCCACCTTGTTGTCCAAAAATTCCCATAAAGGCGTAAGCTTTTAACAAAAGATTAACCCAAGTTGGTAGAATAACCAGCATTAAAAAAAGCTGTTTATGTTTAAGACGGGTCAAAAAGAGCGCTGTTGGGTAAGCAATCAGAAAGGTCGCTAAGGTGACAATAGCAGCATAAATAATTGAATTGAAACTCATTTTGAGATAAGTCCAACTTGAAAAAAAAGTACCATAGTTTGCTAATGTAAAGTTTCCTTCAATATCAAAAAATGATTTCCAGAGTAGTAAGGCAACAGGAGCTAAAACAAAGAAAATAATCCACAGTAAGTAGGGAATTGAAAATGCAATATTAGAGGTTTTCTTCATGACGTTCCTCCTCAATTGCATTGATAAGTCCGTCTTCTACTTCTTCTACTTCTACGTACTCTTCAATACGAGCATCAAATTCCTCTTCTGTTTCATTGAGACGCATGATATGAATATCTTCTGGCTCAAAATCAAGCCCGATTATTTCTCCAACAATAGCCTTACGTGTTGAATGAATCATCCATTCATTTCCAAGATTGTCATAGGCTATAATTTCATAGTGAACACCACGGAAAAGCTGGGTATCTACGGTAACCTGCAATTTTCCTTCTTCAGGAAGAGTGATACGTAAATCTTCTGGACGAATAACAACTTCAACTGGTTCATTTGGTCTCATACCCCCATCAACAGCTTCAAATCGTTTGCCATTAAATTCAACCAAGTAGTCTTCAATCATGACGCCTGACAAAATATTAGATTCACCGATGAAAGTAGCAACAAAGTGGTTGATTGGCTCATCATAAATATCAACTGGTGTTCCAGACTGAACAATCTCACCGTCATTCATGACAAAAATCCAGTCTGACATAGCAAGAGCTTCTTCTTGATCGTGGGTAACAAAAACAAAGGTAATTCCTAAACGTTGTTGCAATTCACGCAATTCATACTGCATTTCTGTACGCAATTTCAGGTCTAGAGCTGACAGTGGCTCATCCAGAAGCACTACACGAGGTTGATTGATAATGGCACGAGCAATGGCGACACGTTGGCGCTGACCACCAGATAATTTATGAATGGAACGCTTTTCATATCCTTCTAAACGTACCATTTTAAGCGCTTCAGCCACACGTTCAGCAATTTCTTTTTTATCAACTTTTTTAATTACTAAAGGAAATGCCACATTCTCTGCTACTGTCATATGAGGGAAGAGGGCATAGTTCTGAAAGACAGTATGCACATCACGTTTATTCGTTGGCACATCATTGATACGTTTACCATCTAAGTAAACATCACCGCTTGTAGCATCTAATAAACCAGCAATAATGTTTAAAATAGTTGATTTACCAGAACCAGAAGCACCAAGTAGAGTATAAAATTTGCCTTCTTCTAGTTCGAAATTAATATTTTTAAGTACTTGAGTACCACTATCTTCAAATATTTTTGTTACATTTTCAAATGCAATAATCGGATTTGTCAATTAACTTTTCCTCTCTATTTATTTAGCTACGCCAATGATACGAACTTCTGGCTCTAGTGTAACACCCGAGTGTTCTTTTACTTTTTCGACAACAGAAGCAATTAGATTTTCATAATCGGTTGCAGTCCCCTTGTCAACATTTACCATAAATCCTGCATGCTTGGTGGACACCTCAACTCCACCAATACGGTACCCACGAAGCCCTGCATCAGAAATTAAAGCACCAGCAAAGTAGCCGTTAGGACGTTTGAACACAGAACCACAGGATGGCAATTCAAGTGGCTGTTTCAACTCACGTAAGTGAGTCAATCGTGCCATTTCTTGGGTAATTTGAGTGTAGTCTCCAGGTTTTAAAGCAAATTTGGCAGATAGAACTATTGCTCCCGACTCTTGAACGGCAGAATGACGATAACTAAACCTTAAGTCTCTAGCTTCCAAGGTTATAATTTCCCCGTCTTTGGTCAATAACTGAGCTGAAGTTAGCACATGGGCAATTTCACCGCCATAGGCACCAGCATTCATGAAAACAGCTCCGCCTATTGATCCAGGAATACCACAGGCAAACTCAAAGCCTGTCAAGCTATGGCGACTGGCAACTTTAGTTGTCTCAATTAAATTAGCTCCTGCTTCTGCTTCAATAACATATCCAGAAACAGTAATAGTTGCCATTTTTTCTAACATGATAACTATTCCTCGGATACCACCATCACGAACAATTAAATTACTGGCATTTCCTAAAACAGTCCATTCTAAATTATGAGTTTTTGCAAATGTCAACAAGCGTTGCAATTCATATCGTGAACGAGGAAAAGCTAGTAAATCTGCTGGTCCACCAACTTTCGTATAAGTATAATTACTTAAAGGCTCATCAATGCGGACATCAATACCATCTAATTCTTTTTTTATTAAGTTTTTCATCATTTCATCCATACTAAAAAAATCAGCACAAGGCCGATTTTATTATATCAAAATTATGAGTATTTGACGACCAATTGGATGGATAAAATATCTTTAGATAGTTATTGGTAATTTCCTAAAGTAAGTTCCACTGTAGTTTTCGAAGTGATCTTTCTTAGTCTAAAACGGATTTTTATGGTGGAATTAAGTCTGATACGTTTGCGTTAGAAATGATTCTTACTATAACAAAACACAAACACCTTACCCTCTCGGACCGCAATAATATCCAACTTGGATTAGAGCGTGGTGAAACCTTCAAAGCGATTGGACAAACAATCCTAAAAGATCCTACTACCGTTTCCAAAGAGGTCAAACGTAATAGACAAGTCCACTCTGCTACTAGTGATGGGCTTCCTTGCCCTCTCCTTTATAAAGATCCCTTTATCTATAACGAATGTCCTAAGAGAAGATTAAATTGTGGCTATAAGAAAATCTTCTACCTCGCTAAACAGGCTCAAATACAGTACGAACAAATCCTCCTTGAGGCTCGAGAAGGAACATCTCTCAACTCTCAAACGTTCTGGGAAATGGATAAAGTCATCTCCGATGGTGTCAAAAGGGGGCAGCACATCTATCACATCCTTAAAACGCATCACCTTGATGTCAGCTCCTCAACCGTCTATCGACACATCCGTAAAGGATACCTTTCTATCGCGCCTATTGATTTAGCTAGAGCTGTAAAATTTAAACCAAGACGCAAATCTACACTACCTGCTATCCCTAAAGAAGCTAAAAAGGGGCGTTCTTATGACGACTTCCAACAGTATTTGACGCATAACCAACTAACTTCTTGGTTAGAAATGGACACAGTTATGGGACGGATTGGCGGAAAAGTCCTACTCACCTTCACTGTCTCTTTCTGTAACTTTATCTTCGCTAGACTTCTCGACAATAAAACCGCTCTTGAGGTCGCTAAACACTTCTATGTTATCAAGAACACGCTTTATGAGGCTGATAGAGATTTCTTCGAGGTTTTCCCTGTCATTCTAACCGACAATGGCGGGGAGTTTGCCAAAGTTGATGATATCGAAATGGATATTAGAGGCGAGTTAAAACTGTTCTTTTGCGACCCTAATCGCTCTGACCAGAAAGGGAGGATTGAGAAAAATCACACGCTTATTCGCGACATTTTACCCAAGGGAACGTCTTTTGATCACTTAACTCAGGACGATATCAACCTAGTCTGTTCTCATGTCAATAGCGTAAAGCGCGCTGCTTTGAATGGGAAATCTGCTTATGAGCTCTTTACCTTTACCTATGACGAAGAACTAGCGAACCTTCTTGGCGTGTCCTTAATTCCCGCAGAAGACGTCTGCCAGTCGCCCAAATTACTCCAACATAAATTCTAAAAACTAACCTAATAGAATCCACTCAAACGTCTCACACTAACTTCCACCATAGCGGAACTTAATCTGAAACGCTTTCAGATGAGGGGGTTTTGTGCACCCTTTTCGCCAACTTAATTTGCCCAAAAATGCCATGAAATCAGCCATTATAAAAACCAGTGGAACTTACCCTGACACGGATTTCCACTGGTTTTTTCGTTTTTTATCAGGCCAACTTCTACTTTAATAGGTAGTGGAAGTTAGTTTGGGAGTTTAGCCTAGATGGTTATTTTTAAATCAGATAAGCCTAATACCACACCTACTCCATCATATCCATCAAAAAATATATAAAACTCAGAAGGAAACTTATCCACCTGAGTCATCATTTAAAAATTACGGAATTTCAACTTATATTCAAAGTCTTCAATAACCCGATTAACGTTGCGTCGTCCCTTATAAATACCGTATCCAAAGAGTAGCATACCTAACAAACCCAAAATGATTAAAATACCACTTAATATAGTCCATACCAGTGAATCTTTATGGAAAAAATAGAACAAGGTACAACCTATACTAGCTATTAGAAACAATAGATTAAACCATCGTCCTAAATTTTCAATCATATGTTTTTGATAGGCTATTTCAGTTTCATATCCTTTAATCAATTCTTGTTCAGTCATTATACTAGTCTCGCAATCTTGTATTTTTATTAGTAAGAAAGTCCAGGGTTAAAGAAACCAGCTAGTACCCCAACAAACGCAATGACAACCAAGAGAAGCATAACTTTGATGGGTGATAAGTTTTTCTTAGCCATCAACCACCAGCAAAGAACGATGAAGATAGCTGTCAATAAACCAGGATACACAGAATCTAATTGATTTTGAAGAATCAAATATGGTTTTTTAGGATTACCTAATTGGAAAGATGTTTTCACAGATACCCAAGTAGCTGCTACACCACCGATAACCATACCACCAATGATACCAATCGCCTTACGAATGGCTTGACCTTGTGCACCAACAAGAAATTCAACTGCCTTATCTCCAAGTTCATAACCTTTAAAATAAGCAAATTTCATCCCAAAGTAAGCAAGCAAGTTCCAAACTACAGTGTAGAAAATAGCTCCAGCAGGAGAACCATCCGTGGATAGTCCCAAAGCAATGCCCAATAGTACAGGAATTAAAGTACCGACAACAAGTGAGTCACCAATACCTGCTACAGGCCCCATCAAACCAGCACGCATACCATTGATTGTTTCATCATCAACAGATTCACCATTTGCACGAGCTTCTTCAAGACCTGCTGTAATTCCGACAATCAATGTCCCTAATTGTGGCTCAGTATTAAAGAATGCAGTGTAAGTTTGCATTGGTGCTTTTTGATCTTCTTTATTTGGATACAATTCTTCTACGATTGGAAGCATAGAAGTCAAATAACCAAATGTTTGCATGTGTTCTTGAGAGAAACAAGTTAAGTGACCATAGTACCAGTGGTGGAAAGATTTGGTTAAAGTTTTTTTGGAAATTTTACGTTTTTCAGCCATCTTAGATATCCTCCTCTTCATCGTCATCAAATCCAGCACCTGCTACTACTGCTGATGAAGCTTTAATTTTTGCCATATCAATTTCAAAGAAAATAAGTGCAAAGATAAGAGATACTACAGCAGTAGCTACTAGGTTAAGACCAAGTGATGCTGCCAAAGTAAATCCAACAAAGAACGGAACAAAGTCAGTCACTTTATCAACCAATTGTTTTAGCAAGATTGCAATCCCCACACATGGAAGAAGTGCACCAACTGTAAAGAGAGTTTTCATTGCAATACCATCCATAGGAAGAGCTTCCTGCAATGCAGTTACCGCACTCGCACCTAATTTACACATGATCAATGTTGGGATGAATGAGAAGATTACATGTGAAATCCAAGGATAGAGCCAGTCTACTTTATAAAGTTTTTTATAGTTTCCTTCTTCAACAGCTTTCCAACCAATATGTTGCCAAGCCAAGTTCAATGTTGCAGTTCCGTAAAATAGTACAGTACCAATTGTACCTACAAGAGTACCCATTGATTTAGCAAGGTTTGCTGCTTCTTCAGATGAAGCGCTGATACCTTGAGCATGAATGGCAACCATTGCAAGTGGGATACCAATATAAGATACCGCACGTACGTCTGCTGAAACAGTGCCACCAGGGGTAACAAGGGCAATATATACCAACTGCATTGCGACACCACAGATGATACCAGTTTTAACATCACCAAGAATAAGTCCACAGACGAGACCTCCGACAAGCGGACGACCTAAAGTATAGTTACCGATACTTGAGCCACCCAAACCAGGCATTGATGCTAAACAGGCAAACAATCCTAGGAGCGCAGCTTGAAACCAAGAAATAGTCATAAGAATTTCTCCATTCTAAAAATTAAAGCATGTTTTAACCTTGTGTTTAATATTGACTTAGTAGCCAAATTTTGATTTAAAATCTGACCAGTAACCAATTGACACATCTGGTAACAATTGGAATTTTACGCGATATCCAGCTTTTTCAATAGCCTCTATTGCTTCTGCTTCTTCAGGAGTGATTGATTGGTTATTACCAAGTTTAATAGCTCCTGGTCTATCGTTAGCAGGACCAACAATAATTTCTTTAACATCACTTGGAACAAATCCTTGATCAACCAATAATTTCTTCATATCAATTGGGTTTTTAGTGATGACAAAGTAACGTGTATCCGAATCTAAAACTTTTTGTGATTTTTCACCGAAAGTATCAACTGTCCAAACAAAAGTTTTTTTATCAGCTGCAGCTCCTTTATAGGCTTGAGTCAAAACTTTGTTGCTTGCTGCAGCGTCATTAACTGCAATCAATCCATCACATGGATATTCTTTTGCCCAACGTGTTACAGTTTGACCATGAATCATACGGTCGTCAATGCGTACAAATGAAACTACCATTTTTTTACCTCGAATGCTCAGCATTCTTTCCCTTCTTTATTTTTTTATGTCTTAAATATCGTCGTCATCAGATTCTTCTGATTGAATTTTAAATTCTTGTAAAGCTGCTGAAGCTTCTGGCAAAACAGCTTGAACAAAGTCAGTGCCATCCAGAACATCTTTCATCATAACAGATGTTATAGCCATTGGAAGATTCATGCCTCCAAGAATAGTTGCTGAACTCAAAAGACCTTTTTCCTCTAAAATATCACAAGCAGTTGTCAATGGACTACCGCCAACAATATCTGCTAGGACAACAACTTGATCTTCAGCCGTTAAAGCAGAAATTGCTTGACGGAATTCACTTGCAAAATCATCAACAGATTTTCCATTTTGCAAGCCAGTTGCAATAACTGAATCCATCTTATCTTCTGCAAACATTGCCAATGAATTTTTAAGTCCTTTAGCAAAGTCACCATGACTAACAAGTATTAGATACTTCATAAAAGATTCCCTCCTTCTTTCTACACTAGTTTACGCTTTTTGACATCGTTTTCAAAGTGTTCAAAATCATCACTTCCAATGACATTTGTAACACATTTTAGTGACATTTGTCACCGTACCAAAAAAGCCTTATCAGCGAAGCACATTTTACTACCAATAAGACTTTATATTTCATAATAATTTAGATTTTATTTAGTAATTAGCACTTGGCCGAATGTGACGTAGGGAAGAAGCGACCTCCTACAGAGTTCCATCCTTTTTGGCAAACCAACACCTCCTTTGATTTTTAATTTCTAAGCTGAGGCTGCTACTACTCTTCTATTTCTCAGTAACAGACTTTGATAGTCTCTCCCCAGAGTATCAAAGTCTAGTGGACATTTTCACCTCTGTGGAAGGTACTAGTTATGGCGACTTCGTCGCTTGTAATAATTACAAAAAATACCAATAATGGAACATTGTGAAACGAAAGGAAATAAATTGTCACACTGAGACGAGGTTGGGACAAAAATATCTCAAACTTTTTTTTTTGATAGCAATAACAGATTGACGCAGTGGTTGATTGGAAGTCCTAAACCCTTACTGCGCAATCGTTAGCGGCCATCCTATACGAATGTGATGAACGTCGTTCATCTTATTTCTAACCTCCAAAGGTCTCCCAGACCTTCGGAGCTGTGCAGAGGTGGGACAGAAGTCAATTTCTTCGAAATCATGACTTCTGTCCCACTCTCATTTTAAAACGAAATTATAATTATTAGTTCCGAAGCTCTCGGCTGAGTTCCTCTTGAATTTCACCTAAATCACTGTCAATGCTATCTTTTGACAAAGATTGACCAATTAGATAGTCTGCTCTTTCGATTAAATCATTATAGGAGGGAAAATTAGGAGGAGCTTGAGCAGATTCTAAAATATGATTTAAGGTTCTAGACGATAAAGCTGATGTGCCAAAAGTATCGTTTTGTAATATTTCGGAACTTTTCTGACTTGTCATGACAGATTTTAAAACTGAGGCTCCTTGTGACTGGGCGAAAAGATCTTGCTGAGTTTGTTCATCTGCGCTTAACATTTTCAAAAATTCCCATGCTAATTGTGGTTGCTTTGTTTTCGATGAAATACCAAATAGAGACGTCTGCATTTCAGTTGATTTTACAGTAGGCTTACGTGGCATTTCGATACAACTCCATGAAAAGGAAGAATATTTTAAAACATGATAGGGATAAGGTTTATAAGTGCGGTATTCAGCAAGTGTCATAGGCATAAAAGCAACTTTTCCTTTATCAAAATCACTTGGCGCAACCGTATAGTTCCCTGACAATTTTTCCAATTGATGGTACCAAGTAAGAACATCTCGTATCTGAGTTGTATTTATATCCACTTGACTACCATCATTAAGAAATAAAGATATCCCGTTAGCAGCAACCGCATTTTTCCAACTGTAACCGACTGTACCAAATTGATCAATGACCCCGTCTCCATCTGTATCTTTGGTTAATCTCTGACAGAGCTGAAAAAACTCTCCCGTAGTCCAGCCAGGTTGTGGTATCTCAATTCCTTGAGATTCTAATAAATCACGATTGATACACATTAATATTGGATTACTCTCAAATGGAAGAGCATATGAGACATCTCTGTATTGACCCGCTTTGATACTAGCAGTATAATACATGCTAGTATCAATTGTGCGACGAATATTTTTTTCTAAATTAAGAAGCGATCCTGTAGATGCTAAAAGGTTAAAGTCATTCTCAGGTATAATAAAAACATCTGGTTGACTCCCTTGTACAATTCGATCTGAGAGCCAATCTGAATAAGCTTCTTTTGTAATGCCACTCTCATATTTGACCCTTACATTTGGATGACCTTCTTCAAAACGTTTAATAACATCATCCAAAAGAGTATTTTCTTGACCACTAGGAACATCCCAGCTACTGCCTGCATAGATACCAATTGATAAAACTTTTGGAGAGGTCCATTTTAGGTATCCAAAAATTGGTATCGCAATGATAAGAGCGCACAGAAAAATAATAAGTTTAATATGTCTTTTAAATCTAATCATTGTAATTTCTAGTCGTTACTCCAGTTTGAACAGCCCAAATGGCAAGCTGAGTTCTATCTCGTAGTTCAAGTTTTGCCAAACAATGCGATAAATAATTTCGAACAGTTCCCTCAGATAAATACAACTTCACTGCAATTTCTTTATTCGATAAACCATTTCCAATCTGCTGAATAATGCGCCACTCAGCTTTTGACAATGTTTTTATTGCCTCTTCGTTAACTTTTAAACAATTAGAAGTTTGTGGCGTAATTTGAGAAAATAATTTAAAAACTTTACTTGCTATATCCGGATTAAGCATTGCATTCCCACTATTTACCGTCAGTATCGCTTGGTGTAAATCTTTTGTTGAAATTCCTTTTAAAATATAACCTGATGCTCCATATTGCAAAGCACTGAAAATAAATTCATCATCATCAAAAGTCGTCAGAATAATAACTTTAACATCTGGAAAATTCTGTTTAACAAATTTAGTACAAACAACACCATCCATATTTGGCATTCGGATATCCATTAAAATAACATCAACTTCTTGTTTTTTGAGATGTTCTAAAACTTCTAGACCATCACCTGCCGTGGCTACCACTTCAATGTCTGGATAAGCAGACAATACAATACTAATAGAATCACGAATCAGCTCTTGATCATCTGCAACTAAGACTTTTATCATAATTCTTCCCCTTTACGTTTTGGTATAAAAACAGTCGTTTGAAAGCCATTTCGGCTATCAAATTGTATCTGACCACCTATAACTGCTAATCTTTCTTGCATTTGGGTTAAGCCATAGCCATATTTAATGTTTTTACAACCAATACCATCATCATTAATTGTAATAATGAAGTTATTTTCTTTACTATACATACCGATTTCAACATGATCTGCATGGCCATGACGGAGTGAGTTTGTTACAGATTCTTGGATGAGTCTAAATATCAAATCTTCTTTTGCTGTATCTAAATCAACTTTTTGCCAATGATAATCTAGAGTAATAGTCATTTTAGAAAGATTCTCATAGTCTTCAATCAATTTCAAAAGTGCTTCTTTTAAACTACCTCGTTCTAAAGCACCTGGACGGAGTTTTTCTAGCGAACGGCGAACATCTTGGATGCCATCTCTAACAACAGTTGAAACACTAATAAGTTGTCTTTTAGCGTGTTCCTTATCCAAATCTAATAAGACTAGGACTGCGTCAATCCCAGCTGAAATTCCAGTTAGAGCATGCCCCAAAGTATCATGAATTTCCCTAGCAATGCGTTTTCTTTCCCTATCTTCTGCCATTTTCTCTGCTAAAGCAATATAATCTTCTAAATGATTATTGGCACGATCAGCCATCCGTAGTTCTTCTTCGATTTTATGATTTTCAGAAACGGAGTACATGATAAACATGACTAAAGAGAGAATAAACACAACCATATTGATGGTTGTCAAACCATTTTTGATAAACAATAAGATAAATTGATATTGAAAGGGAACGAAACTAATATAAGTATCTAAAGATGGGAGCGGAATAAGAATTGATAGCAAATCAAAATTAGATAACAATAACACGCCAAAACTGATGACAATAAATACTGCCCAATAGCGCTGACTTTTCATACTGTAAAAATCTGTATAACTATAAAAAATATCAGAAAAAACTAATAAAATCAGGCCATTATATGAAAATTGCATGGATGAAATCGTTATAATCAGTAACATTATTTCAACAACTGCCATCCAATCTCTATAATCTGAATCAGCAACCAGTAATTGATGCCGCCAGGTTATAACGACTAATAGCAATCCAAAGAAAACTAATGTATACCAAAACATGGTATCGGGCGAACTAGGGATGACTTCAAGTTTTTCTAAAAGTTGGTGACTCAGTTCTTGCTCTATAATATATCGAGTTGAAAATAGATAGACAGAAACAGTAAAAAGAACAGCCAGAATGTTGATGACAACCAAAATAACATCTAGTATTTTAGCATATCTCTGATAACGTAAACTATTCATCATTGCCACCCAGAAATATTGAATGCTTTAATATTATCTTTAGTCACGAGAGTTACAGGTACAACAATATTGCTCCTAAACGGTAAATGCTCCGCTAACCTATAACTGGCTCTGGCGGCTTCCTCCCCAATAGTATGGGGAGATTGGGCAACTGTCGCTTGAACATCATCAGTAGTTTCTAATAGCATTTTAACATTAGGTGAACCATCTACACCATAAACAGTAATGTTATCTAAATTAGCAACTTCTATTGCCGCCAAAGCTCCCAGGGCACTTTGATCATTCAAAGCCATAACAGTATCAAAAAAAATTCCCGAGTCAATAACTTCCTGTACAGCAGGCATAGCAAGTTCTGTTTGTCCTCTAACTTCTTTAGAAGCTACAATATGGTAATCCTTACGACCACTTAAAGTATCAACAAAGCCTTTTATTCTATCACTACCAGAAACAGTTGTTGCATGCTCTAACAGTAAGATTTCTGCACTAGATTTTATTGCTAAAAGGTTCTCAGCGCACATCACCCCTGCCCGATAGTTATCAGAAAGAATAGTCGTGTTTGCTATGGTAGAATCTGTTAGGCGACTATCTACAGCGACAACTGAAATTCCTTTATGTCTGGCTTCTTTTAATTTGGCAATAATGGAAGCACTACTACTGTCTACAGGATTAATAATGATGACATCACAATTTTCTCTGATAAAGTAATCAAGCTGTTCTACTTGTTTTTCAACATTCAGAGATGGATCACGTAATATTAGGATATCTCCACTCTCATCTACTTCTTTCTTGATTTCAGAATGAAGGGCCTTGTAGAAGTCATTGTTCATGGTCATATAGGTCGCACCAATTTTAACACGTTCATCATTCAAGGGTTGAAATTTATAGAGAATATATAGACTGCTAATACAGCAAAGAAAAATAATTGATAGCAAAACGCCTAACCAATGTTTTCTAACTCGTTTCATACTACACTTTCAACTTTCTATAACAACTCTTCTAAAATCTCTGCTATTCCATCATGATTGTGGTCACTTGTTACTTGTCCAATCATTTCTTGAACTTCTTTAGGACCATTAGCCATGACAAAACCTTTACCTACAGCTTTAAGCATATCTAAATCATTGTAATTATCACCAAAAGCAATCGTATCAGCCATCTCAATTCCATAATGCTGAGCAAATAAGGTGACAGCTCTGCCTTTTTCAATACCTGAAGCCATAACTTCAATATAGTATGGTAAAGAGCGCGCAATGGAAAGCTGAGGAAACAGCTGTTTTAACTTATCTTCAAGAGTAACAATAACTTCAGGTTCTCCCATTAATAGTAATTTATGAACTTCATCTAGATTTTCAATATCTTCTAGAGATACCTCAGTAGAATTTAAAGAAACAACATCTTCTTCACGAGCAATCCAAAAATTACTACGATTTTGAGAAAACCAATAACTTCCACTATAAACATTCCAAGCTACATCTGGAACTTGCTTTTCTAAGAAACGACAAATAGCAACTGCTTCTGACGGTGTCATTACTTTCGAATCAATCACTTTCCCACTAGCATCTTGGACTAAGGCACCATTATAAGAAATAATTGGTGTATCTGGTAAAAAATCTGATATGAGTGGCTTAATGGCCTCTGGCATACGTGCTGAAACTGGTACAAACATATGTCCACTTTTTACTGCCAATATCAGCGCTTTTCGTGTTCTAGGTGTTACGACTAGATCTTTATTGATTAATGTACCGTCAATATCACTAAAAATAATTGTCATTGTGTTTCTCCTAAAAATCACTTACATTTACAATTACCAATATCCTTAATTGACTATAGTATACCATTTTATGAAAAGGTTTTCTATAACTTTCAAAGTAATCCATCCAGCAGCTAGCACATTGTGACATTTGTCATCTTTCTTTTTCTAACGATAAAAGAGAGCAGGACAAAAAACGTTAAATCGTCAAAAAATGACGATTTCGATTTCCCTCGCTCTCTGTTTTATAAGCTCAGGCTGAAACTGTCCAGTGGACAGTTCCACTCCCACATCCGCATAGCTCAAAAGGTTTGGGAACCTTTTGAGGTGGGAATAAGGCGAACGAAGTTCGTCTCAATCGTTAAGGTCTAGGAGACCTTTGGAGGTTGGAAATAAGATGAACGACGTTCATCACATTTGTATAGGATGGCCGATAACGATGCGTGGTCGTCAAATAGTCCATTGGACTATTTGAAGTTCGAGCTTGAAAACGAATGAGAGAGAACAATCCAGTGGATTATTTTAGGTGGACATTGGAAAATAAAGAAGTACCCAGTTACAGACTTACAATCAACCACTGCGTCGATCTGTTATTACTATCAAAAAGAGAAGGTTGAGATATTTTGTCCCAACCTCTATACTAAACAAAAAGCAAAATTAGAATTTTAGAATCTCAAATATTAAAGGACTGACAAATATAGCGAAAATAAAACGTTTCTTTAGTCATAAGCGCCGAACTTTTAAAAAAGAAAACAAAAAGTAATTTTTGAATTTAGTTCAGTATTAGTTTTATCATTTAGTCAGTATTCAGTAGATACGTTCTGACTTGGCTAATAAAATATAAGGAACCTGTGACAACAAAGAGTTCTTCAGTTCTTTCGTTTACTTTGTCTAGCCAATCAGTGAAATGGGGTAATTTCGGATAACACTTAGGGTAATTTTCAAGCGCAACAGCGTTTGGGTAGTCGAAACTTGTTACCGTTAAGCTTTCGAATTCTGATAATTGTTTTAACATACTGTCAATCGGCTTGGTATCAATGGCCGAGAAAAGAATATGAACCCTTTTATCCGCATAATCAGTTTTTAATAAATCAACTAAAACTGCAACACTCTCATCATTGTGTGCTCCGTCAATCATGAGATTATCACGCATCAATTCGGTTCGTCCCAACCAACGTGCTTGAGCTAGAGCTTTCCTTATGACCTCTAGATTGATTTTTGAAAAAGCTGGCGCTAACAAGAAACTCGTCATCATAGCTAGACTAGCGTTAGCCACTTGGTGTTGTCCAGGCATTGCAAGTTGAACTGCTGACAATTGTAGGTCTTCGTAAGAAAAGTCAAAAGCAGAGCTTTTCCCAAAAGCAAAAAAATCTTTATTTAATTGGTAAGTTGGACATGATAGTTTCTCAGAAGTTTCTTTAAAAACCTCCATCACTTCTGCCTTATCCTCAGCAAATATAAAAGGAACCCCTTTTTTGAGAACTCCAACTTTTTGAGTAGCAATTTCTCGATACGTATTGCCAAGAATGTTTTGGTGGTCAAGACCAATCGAGGGGCAAACAACTGCAAGTGGTGTAAACACATTGGTCGAATCGTGGAGCCCACCTAGACCAGCTTCAATAACCGCAATGTCAACAGGGTGCATTTGTCCAAAATAGACAAACATCATCGTTGTAATGATTTCAAACTCAGTTGCAGATTTTAAATCTGTTTCAAGAGGAAGACGATCGACAACAGGTTTTATAATCTCAGCCAATTTGACCAAATCTTCCTTAGAAATCATTTCTCCATTTACAGAAATACGTTCTCTAAAGTCCATGATGTAAGGGGAAGTAAAAGTACCAACTTCATAGCCGGCGGTGGTAAAAATATTTTGGAGATAATTTGTTGTAGAACCTTTGCCATTTGTACCTACAACATGAATACCTTTAAGTTTTTTCTGAGGATTGCCAAGTTCATTGAGCATCCATTCCATACGTTTCACGCCGGGTTTGATTCCAAATTTTAATTGACCGTGAATCCAGTCCAAGGTCTCTTCATAAGTCATATATTTCATAGTTTTAGTATAACAAAAAGACTAGCACTAGGCTAGTCTTCTAAAATTCAATTAGAATTTTTTGCGTTTACGCGCTGCTTCGGATTTACGTTTACGTTTTACAGATGGTTTTTCATAGTGCTCACGTTTACGAGCCTCTTGAAGAGTACCAGCTTTAGTAACCGCACGTTTGAAACGACGAAGTGCATCGTCTAAAGATTCATTTTTACGAACGACTGTTTTTGACATAGATTTCACCTCCTCAAGATAATGTAACGATTGATTTACGTTCTCAATTATTTTAACACAGGGTTATATATGTGTCAAACTTTTTTTACTGCTGCTGCTAATTTTCCATAGAGAATGTAATCAACTTGCTTCAAATCCTTGATTGTCCGACAATCTAAGGAACACATAATGAGACGTAAATCGTCTTTCCATCCGTTAATGATAGCAATCACTTCTTCCACTGAATGCGTCTCAACTAATTCTAAAACGATTCGTGATAGTCCAACCGTTTTAGCCCCTAAGACAAAGCACTTAATCATGTCCAATGGATGTCTAACACCACCTGAAGCCAAAATTTCGACCTCATCTGTTAAGGCTTTCAAATTTAGCAAAGCCCGACCTGTCGTCTGTCCCCACTCATTAAGATAATCTCGATTTCCCCCACGCTGATTTTCAATATAGGCAAAACTTGTCCCGCCACGCCCTGAGATATCAAACGTTTTAATCCCTTTAGATATGGCAAAGCGAACAGTTTTTTCATCCATCCCAAATCCGACTTCTTTGAGAATAATAGGTGCATTTAACTCAGTAGCATAGCTTTCTAAGTTTTTTTTCCAAGAGCGAAACTCTCGCTCCCCTTCTGGCATGAGTAATTCCTGCATGAGATTGACATGAACTTGCAGAAAGAGTGGTTCCATCTGCTCAATGGCTTTTCGCCCAAGTTCAACAGGCTTATCAATTCCAATATTTGTCGCAAGGAGTAAATTTGGAAATTCCTCACGAAAATCAAAGGAATCTGGATGCACATTTTTTAGCGCAGCTGAGTAAGAGCCAGTTACCATGAGAATCCCTGTCGCTGCTGCCACCTGAGCCAGTTTGCGATTGACCTGCCCAGCTTTTGCCGAACCACCTGTCATGGCATTGATATAAAAAGGAAAGTTCCAATCACGACCAGCAAAATGTGTCGTCAAGTCAATCTCAGCTAAATTGTAGCTAGGAAGTGAGCAATGAATCAGCTCAATGTCATCAAAGCTATTATAAGGTGCTTGATACTTTAGGGCATATTTAATATGGTCATCTTTACGATTGGTCATTGGTCACCTCTATCCAGTAGCGTTTTGTCTCTGAGCCAACTGATGGATCGACGTAAGTATTGTCATAGTTTCCACCATTAGCAAGAATCGTTTTTTCTGAGGCTACATTGTTGACATCACAAGTGACAAGCGCTCGCTTGATTCCTAACTTAGCAGCTTTTTTTAAAGCTAGTCTCAACTGTTCCTTAGCATAGCCTTTTCTTCGCTCGCAAGGACGAATAGAATAGCCAATGTGTCCAGCAAAATTGACCAAGAAAGGCTGACTAAGATTGTGTCTGATATTGCAGATACCGACCATTTTGTTATCTGCTTGACGAATACAAAGAAAAGTTGACGAAGGGACACGCCTTTCTTCTAATCCTTCCCCTTTTGCAATAGCCCTGACATGATCTAACCATTCGGTTAAGTCAGCCATTTCTCCTAATCTAGCTCCACCATGCAAGTGTTCATTTGCTTGAAAAAATTCCGACTTATAAGCTGACACTTCTTCTAGCCAGTCTACACTTGGTACGATTAACACTAACTCTTTCATAGGTTCCTTTCTTGATGTAAAAGCTCAATACCGACAGATGCCCATCGTTCAATCAGAAGCTCGCTATCTTTTTTTGAAAAACTGTAAGCAATACCACAATCACCCCCGCCAGAGCCAGAAGATTTGGTGATGGCATCTAATCCATTTTCAGATTCTTTTAGCGCTTTTAATTTGTCAATGTAAATGGCAGAGCTTAGTGACAATAACAGGTCTGAAACGGTTTGTAAACTCATTTTAAGAAGATTGTGATTACCTGTCTGCAAAGCTTCTTTGGTTTTCAGAACAGCAACCTGTGTCTGATTCAGATAATCCAATGTAATGACTGATTTAACTTGGTTAATCATATCTTTTGAAATTGCTGGTTGCCTGGTCCAACCGACTAAAAAATCAGCATGGATGCGTGGCGTCAGCCTCTCGATTGTGTAACCCCAATCCATTGCCATCAGCTCAAAGAGAGATTTGACTGAAATCTGATCTGCTATTTTTTCACGGTTAAAGGATGTATAAGCTACCAAATCATCGTAGGCTATACAGGCAATATCTCCCATAGAACCATTATCACCACGCTTAAGCAAGGTATAGGCTGACAGTTTGAATAGTTCATCTACCGTTAAGGGGATATCAAAATGCTGAGCCAGAGCTTTGATGGTTAATACCGTCACTGAACCACTCGAACCAATTCCAAACTTGAGACTATCTTTTTCCAGTTTACCTGTAATTACCAACGAAAAAGAAGACAATGGCTGACCATGGAACGTTTCAAGCGTTCTCACACTCTCTTGGATGAGGGCGTAATTGTTATCTGGAGACATATTCACTTGATAGTCAAACATGTCTGACATAATTGAAATCTGCTCAGCATCAGTAACTGTTGCTGTCATATAGATGGGAATATTCTTGATGATAGCTGTCTGTCCTGGTGTCAAAACGCTGTATTCACCAGCAATATAAAGTTTTCCGCCAGTTTGAACTGTAGTCATCATAACTCCTTCGTCCGAGAGACAATGATTTGATAGTCTTTAGAAAAATGCTCCGCCAATCGCTCTAAATCTTCTTCTAAGCATAATACCTTGACATTTGGACCAGCATCCATTGTGAAATAGCAGCGCTCCCCTTCTTGGCGAAGCTCCTTGACCCTCCCCATTGCTTGATAAGTTTTTTCTGTTAAGTAGGAAAAGGCAGGGCTAGCAGTTTGTGTCGTTTCGTGCATACGAAGGGCATTGGCTTCCGTTAATTGCCCCACTTTTTCAAAATCATTCTCAGCCAGATAGGTCAGCATATCCTTGTAATCTTGCTCGGATTGCTTAATCCAGTCTGGGAAACTTGTTGAGGTCTCTGTACACAACTTCATCCCTTCTCGGCTAGAAATGGATTTGCGTTGGTCATTAAGAACGAGCATGATCATGGCTAATTTAAGGTCAGTTTTAACACGATAAACATCACCAGAATCCTTGTCCCAAGCAGCAAGTGGTCCAAAGAATGAACGCGATGAAGACCCTGAGGCGAATTTTGCAATCTGTGCCAGCTCAGCTTGTGTTTTCCCAGATTCAAATAGGTCATTTGCTGCTTTGACCAGCGCTGACAAACCTGAGGAACTTGAAGATAGACCTGCTGCTGTAGGCATATTGTTCCAAGTTTCGATTTTGATATATTGAGACTTATCTTTACGAAAGAGGTCTAGAACTTTTGAGACTTTAGTTAATTCTTTTTCCCCTTGCATAACATTGTCAATATACATGACGTCTGCGTCAACATTTTCCAAAAAACTTAACTTGGTCTCCGTATACATATTTTCTAAAGTCAATGAAATACTAGACGTTGAAGGAACCATCTTCTCGGCGTCAGCTTTTCCCCAATATTTTATGATGGCAATATTTGCGTAAGATTTGACGCTTACAGGCTTTCTATCCATGTGTTTATAGCTCCTTCTTCTTCTAATTTTTGTACCAAACTTTTAGCCCGTTCTTTCGTCTCTGCCAAAGCGATGATACAACCACCTAGACCACCACCAGACATCTTAGCACCTAGGGCGCCGTTGTCAATAGCGAAGCTGACTAAGTGATCTGCCTCTGGACTTGATACCGAGAGTTCTTTAAGGTTAACATGTGCTTCTGACATAACAGAGCCCAATTTCATTAGGTCCTTAGATAAGATAGCTGCTTCTGCCTTTTCCACTAAATCGCCTAACCGATGCAAATAAATAAGTGCTTTTTCTTCTAAGGCTTCTACAGCTTGAACAGCCTCCCGCGTATGTCCATGAATGCCGGTATCAGCAATAATTAAGTACGCTCCTAAATCGATTTTAATTTGTGAAAAACCAACATTTCTTATAAATTTAATCGCATGATTGCTCAGACAAGTCTTGGCATCTAGCCCACTCGGATTGGTATGTGCAATAATTTCCGCTTGATTAGCTAACATCTCCAAGACGCTCATGCTCAGAGGTTGATCAAAATAATCAAAAACCGCACGAATTGCTGCAATGGCAACAGCTGCTGAAGACCCCATGCCACGACGCTCTGGCACCATTGACTCAATCTCATAGGTGATTGGCTCATCCTTAATCCCAAGATACCGAAGGGCAGCAAAAATAGCTGTCACAAGCGGGTCTGTGGCATCAAATAAAAGACGTTTGTCGGCTGTTTTAATCCGACAGGTCACTTCAATATTTTTCAAGGGTAAGGCAATTGCTGGGTAGCCATAGACAACTGCATGTTCACCCATCAAAATAATTTTACTGTGAGCCTTACCGACTCCAATTTTACTTTGTTTTATCATACTACTATTTTACCCCAAAACTGCCATTAAGGCGACAAAAAACTATTGCTTCAGACACCTTTAGGCAAGGAAAAACCACTCGACTGAGTGGTTTCATTCTTAAAATTGGCTATCATCAACAGCGTCCAACCAAGCTTTCGTTGCATTAAGTGTTTCTTCAAGCGCACCTTCTTGGAACGGTGATTTGATTCTTGCTGATTCAACCACTTGTAGGAAGGATTGCGTTCCTCCAATTTTACAGATACGCATGTAATCTTCCCAGGCTGTTTCATCATAATCAATCTGCGTGCGTTTCCAAAATTGAAGGGCACAGACTTGAGCTAAAGTGTAGTCAATATAATAGAATGGTGACGCAAAAATGTGTCCCTGACGGTACCAAAAAATACCACGGTCTAACGCCTCTGATTCTGAGTAATCTTTTGAAGGGAGGTACATTTTTTCCAAACGACGCCAAGTGGCTTTACGCTCTGCTGGTGTCATCTTAGGGTTTTCATAAACTTCATGTTGGAAATGGTCAACGAGAACACCATAAGGCAAGAAGAGAAGAGCACCTGATAAGTGACTAAACTTGTACTTCTCTGTTTGTTCCTTGAAGAACAAATCCATCCAAGGCCATGTCATGAACTCCATAGACATTGAGTGAATTTCACAAGTTTCATACGTTGGCCAAATTGCCTCTGGTGTTTCTACCCAACGTGAATTGTAAACTTGGAAAGCATGTCCTGCTTCATGGGTCAAGACATCAACATCCCCACGAGTGCCATTAAAGTTAGAGAAGATAAATGGTGCTTTATAGTCTGGCAAGTAAGTACAGTAGCCACCTGTATCTTTCCCCTCTTTAGCCACCAAGTCTAACAACTCATTTTCAACCATGAAATCAAAGAATTCTCCCGTTTCTGGTGAGAGTTCACGGTACATTTTTTGAGCTTGCTCCACAAGAAACTCTGGTTTGCCTTGAGGCGTTGCATTACCATCAAGGTACTCTAGACCTAAATCATAGTGTTTCAGTTCTTCAACACCGATACGTTTCGCTTGACGTGCACGAAGCTCATCCACAATTGGAACCACATGTTTCAAGATTTCTTGGCGGTAAGTATTGACCATCTCACGATTATAGTCAAAACGGTTCATACTCTTATAGCCATACTCCACATAATCTTTAAAGCCTAGAGTCTTCGCAATCTCATGACGCACTTTGACCAATTCATCATACACGGTATCGAAAGCTTCCTCGTTAGCTTCAAAGAAGGCAGTAACCGTATCATTAGCCTCTTTACGAGTTTCTCGATCTAGCGTTTGTCCAAATGGTCCCATTTGAGAGAGGTTATAAGTTTCCCCACGGAATTCCATTTGTGCCGTGGCCATCAAATTATTGTATCGGTCAACCAATTCATTTTCCTTTTGGAACAATGGAATCGCTTCAGAAGAGAAGGTTGTCAGCTTGTTTTCCGCTAACAGGAAGAAGGTTTCTGGTAAGAAACGTGATAGATCCTCACGGAAGGGACTTTCTAACAAGACACGGTAGTAATTGGTGGTCAGCTCTTCAAAAAGTGGCGAATACTCATTCCAAAAAGCTGTTTCCTCATTATAAAAGGCATCAGTCATGTCAATGGAATGGCGAATGCTCCAAAGTGTTGCCTGAGTGTCAATCGAAAAATTGATGGCTGTAATTTCTTTGGCAACTCTAACGGCTTCTTCTCCAGTTTGAGCATCTGCTAATTGCTGTGTTAAATCTGTTAATTGAACTTTCAACGCCTCATAATCTGGACGAACGTATTTGTAATCTTTAAACGACATCATGTCCTCACTTTCTACATACTCAATCATAGTGCATTTATCATGTTTTTGCAAGGGTTTTCTCATATCAAATCAAAACGAGAGGTCGCCCCTCTCGTTCTAGTATCTAGTTCAAATCGTTGAAAACTGCTTCCATGTGGAGAATAGCTTCCGCTGGAAGTGGATTTTCTTGGTTATCATGGTTAAAGTTAAGAAGATAATTGAGACGAATTTGCATACGGTCACGGAGAAGTTGACGATAAGCATCATCAAAATCAGGAACTTCAAAACCTTCAACGTCTAGGTAATCAAAGCCACGAACATCGCCGAAATCTTTGAATTCACCCGTACCATCAACAACGCTCTCAATAATACCAAGAGTCACTTCTTTTGGAATTTTCTTACCCATATAAGAGCCAGTGTTAATCACATAGCATTGTACACCAGATTCAAAAAGTGATTGGAATTTCTTATAATCTTCAACCAATGGATACACACGGAATGGGTTAGCGTAAGGCTCAATGATGAGACTGTTGAGGCTGTCAGAAGTATTTTCAGCACTCGAACGCATGGTGGTCAAGGTACAACCCATGGTTGCTGCCATAACAGGATCAGATAAACGAACCAATGGTGGTAGCGAATCATCTTTCATAATCCAGAAGATTGATTGAATTGGATCATCAATACGGTCAACACGGTTTGGTGTCGAATAACGTGATTTCACTGTACGACCATTTCCATTTCGCACATCTTCTGTTACAAGGCGGAGCTTACCTTCTTTATCAAGAGCTACACCACAGTTTTGAACCGTCACAAAGTAATCTTGTTCTTTATGTCCAGCGGGATAGTCACTAGTCTTATCAAAGTAAGATGGTTCTAAAGCAATTGATGAGCCATCTTTTTGAGAAATGATGAAGGCATCATCGTGAAGAACATTAATCTCGTACTTGCCATCATGTTTCGCATGAGTGAGGGTAGATTTACCAGAACCTGATAGACCAAAGAATGAAGCAACGTAAGGATCTTGTCCTTTTTTCTTGAAGATTTTAAGACCGCCGTGACAAGAAACATAATTATTACGGGCCGCTGTTCCCCAAGCAAGGGTCAAAGTCGATTTTTTCAATTCACCGAAATAGTGCATCCCAAGAATAACGGCACAGTTATGGTTAGTATCAAAGTAAGCTAGCCCATCAGGATAATCTGGGTGTGACCACTCTGGATCTGAGAAGATATAAATATCTGTTTCTTCATAGCGTGGAGAGTTCTTCAAACGTGCCAAGTAGTCTGCATTCATGATCTGGAAGTTCATCAACCATGAATAAAGGTTGTTGATATCATCTTCTGGCACCATGAGGTGGGCACGAAGCATGAACGCCTCATCAAGACCTACAATAGCATCCGCTTTATAATACTGTCTATGACGACTTTCAAAAATAGCATCACGGACAATTGGCAACAATTTCGCATCTTCCTGTGGGTTATTCCCATAGATGCGACGTGCTTTTGCAGTACGACCAACAATTGCTCCGCCATTTGCCAATAACACTTTCGCATCATCTGGAAGACCAAGTTCTTTAGTATGAGCAACCGGCATATCAAGCACAATAGTATTTGGTGCTTTCAAAGCTAACTGGTAAGCCTCAACTAACGTTTTGATTGGCTTCACATGATTTTCATAAAAAGCAGTCTCAACTGTTGTTTTCAAAGCTGAAAAGTAAGGTGTGTCCTTACGCATAACTTCTTCTGCAAAATGCTGACGTGTAACCATAAGGTTTCCTCCTGAAATTGTAATCGTTTTCTTTAATGCCAGTATACTACTTTTTTTGAGAAAGCGCTACCATTTTTTGGTAAAAAATTTGATTTTCTTGAAAATTATTCTGTCTAACATCATTCGACTTCATTACCGGAGTGAATTGTTACACCCTTTCCATTATAAAAAGAATCATAAAATTCTTGATATTCAGCAACTTTTTCAGCTGAGAATAAATCAGTATCAATAACCTTTACAATTTCCCAACATCCAATAACTGCATTAGGCTCATCTTTCTGTCCCAAGAAAACAGCATCATCTTCAATATAAAACGTAATATTACTCCAGTCATCTGTTTCAAGAGCTTCAAAAATGATTTCTTTCCCTTTAAAAACTTTCCACACCTCTCTGGCAATCTCTCGAAAGCCTTGTTTATCAGTTACGATATCTTCAAGCGTGAGTTTTTGTCCTTTTTCAGTTAAGTAGAGATAATGATTGACTCCTTTTGTCACATATTAATCTGACAAGATACCTGGTTGATCACGTTGAATAGCGACACGGTAAGCCTTGTCACCAATCAAAGGATTAGCCAGTTTTTCTGGATAAATAATTGTAGCCAATTTGACTATTTCTTTCATTTTCGACAACTTCGGTAATGGCTTTGCCAAGTTTTGAAGTGATTACCTTAGGCATTGCGAAAAAGAGATTGCCTGAACCTTCTATGATCAGTTCCTTGTCAAAATCTACAATGGCCACTTCTAAGTAAGTTTTCAAGCGCTGCTCTTTTTCAATACTACTCCAGTAAAAGACACCAACTCCTAGCACAACTAGCAACATCAGAGAAACAATAAATTTCCAGCGTTTAAACATAACATCACATCCTTTCAAGATGATTATATCACTTTGGAATACGTTTACAAAAATAAAAAGACTACTTTCGTAGCCTATTACTATACACCATATAATTCACTCAGAGTTACAAATTGGTAACCTTGATTCACCAGATAATCTAAAATAGTTGGCAGAGCATCTGCTGTTGTTCCGTGGATATCATGCATGAGGATAACAGCACCAGGCCGAACTTGACTTTGGATATTAGCTAAAATGGCTTGTGTGTTGCGATTTTTCCAATCCAAGGTGTCAACATCCCATAAAATTTGCGGATAGCCGACCGTTGCTTGGACTGTTGCATTTGTAGCTCCATAAGGTGGTCTCATGAATTTGACCGGTTTTCCAATTGCCGCTGTAATCACTTTCGTAGTTTCCTCCATCTGCCATTTGATGTCATTAACTGATAAGGATGGTAACGAAGGATGGCTCCAAGTGTGGTTACCTACTTCATGACCTTCAGCAACCTCTCTCTTTAAAATTGCCTCGTTACCAACTACAGAGTTTCCAAGAACAAAAAATGTAGCTTTAGCATTATACTGCTTTAAGGTATCTAAAATACGAGTTGTGCTAGATGGATTTGGCCCATCGTCAAAAGTTAAGGCAACGACTTTACCGGGGAGAACCACTTGTGGATGACCTTGTGCCATAGCAAGCGCTCTTTCTTTTTCTAAACGTGCTTTTTCCTCTTGATATGTACGATAAGCGTTTAAAGCATCACCTTGAAGATATTTAGAATCAAGGTGATCGTATAATTCTTTTAGAGGAAGATAGCAGACTTCGGTACCAGATATTTTTTGTGGCAAATGAATATCTAAAGCATCTGATTTTGGAACAAAAGAGAGTGTTTTCAAATCAATATTTTTAAGTTCTCCCAATTGAGTTTTCGCCGTCTCATCTAGTTTACCTTCATCAGAGAGTTGCTTTTCCATAAAACCAACCCATTTGTTAATGAAAAATGCTGTGTCAGAAACAAGGTCAGTTATTAGAAAAAGTTGACCATCCTCTTTAACATAAAGTTCCTTACCTTCTATCGTTTTTTTTAAGGTTACTTCTTTAGGATTATTAGCATACTCACGACTTTGAAGTTTATACTGTGCTACAGTTGCAAGTTCTGAAGGACTAACTTTACTATCCACAAAAGCGAGTTGCTTAATTTTAGAAGATTTCTCAGAGGAACTGCCATAGTACTCAGCAATGAGAGCTTGCATTTCTTGAGTAACAGCAGGTAGTGGTTCTTTATCTTTACCAATAGGATATGCTGCTAATACATAGGTTTGGTCAATCATCCCAGCTTGAATAGAAACTTTTTGATTTGCTGTCATGGCTTTTTCTTCCTGTGAAATGACTGTTGCAATCCGCTCTTTTTCCCACTCTTTTACCTTTTGCTGATACACCTGATAACCTATAATTACAATAACTAAAACTAGTAATACATTTACAACTCGTAGGATTTTAACCCAGTCTTTCAATGCCTTCCTCCTTGAACTGTATTATACTCATGATACTAAAATCAAGACTATTCGTCAACGAAAAATCTGAACTAATGTGGTTTAAATGTTCACTTTATAACTTAATAGGATAATTAAATTTTAAAACCATAGACTGTTATTAACACGTCTTACTTCCAAACTCAAATGATTGAAATAATAGGCTTTGGATTTTATTTAGTAATTTTTACCCGTTGTGCTAGTGAATCAGGTATAGTCAAGAGAATATTTAGACTCACACCAAATTCACAGTGACTCTCCTCAAGTAAAAGAGAATAGATAAGTAATATGGCCTCTGTTTTAAATTTGAGTGATTGTAAATTTCTGCATCGTAAATCTCCAATTCCAAACTGCTCTAAACTTGAAAATACGGTTTTTATGGGTTTTCTTAAACGGCTTATCCTATGATTTTCAAACCATGAATAGTTCGCTATATTTTTTCGTAGTTGAGAAATTAACTTAATACCATGACGTTCTAGAACTTCTTTTGTTATCTGATCCACATAACCTTTATCACCATAAATGAGTAAAAAAGACTGTTTTCAAGAAGTTCTAAAGCAACATCTCCATCATAAACAGATGCTGGTGTTACAACATAATCAATGGGAAATCCAGTATCACTGACAAGAACAGAAAATTTCAACCCGTAATAATATTGTTTCTTAGTCGCGTTGTAGGCAATGTTTGCGACATCTGATAAGAGAGTTGCTCGTAAGTGACGAATAGGTTGACATAAAGTACAAGGAAAGTTGTCAATTAAACCGAAAGAACAGTTTTGACAACTGTCAGAGACCATAAAGTAGCACATGCGCTGAATGCTTTGAGCAAGATTTTGGCAGATACGACAAAAACGTGAGCGTTCTGGAAAATTATCTGGAAAAAGATTACGACGAATGGCGCGATAAATAGCACTTGCGGTACGACAACCTTCTTGAAAAGCCCAGAGATAGCTGGCGTTAAGAATCACATCGGATTGCTTTTGTAAGTGAACATTCGTCGATTTCTGATGTCATTAGGGACAAAGCGATGATATAAAGTGATAACTTTGGTCAAGATTTTTGAAAAAATGGCTTGTGTTTGAGTGAGATTTGCGAGATAATAATTTTGGCTTTGCATATCATTTCCTCATTTCGTGATTGTTTTGAGTTTATGATATGCAAAGTTTTTTAATTTTACCAGTATTAACTAGCACAACGGGTTATATTATCTAACAATTATCCTAAATGTGGTTTTGGAGTCTTCAAAGGACTAGAAGATCTTTGAAGATGGGAAATAGGTCTGCCGAATTCGGCAGCCATAAGTCTGGTAGACCTTTTTGAATGTCCCTATTTTTTAAGAAAATAACTCAAAAAGTAATTTTTGGGATTTGACTCAATATTTCCAAAAAAATCCCCCAACAATTGTTAGGAGATTAAAAATATTATTTAATATCAAAGACAATAGATTTCACAGTAGTCATTGCTTCAATTGAGTATTTGATACCTTGTGTACCAGCACCAGATTTTTTAGCGCCTAAGAATGGGAAGTTATCTGTACCACGTTGAGTTTTGTTGTTGATGTGAACTGTACCAACTTCTAATTTCTCAGCAATTGAAAAAGCAAGCGGGAAATCATTTGTGAAGACTGAAGCCTGAAGTCCATATTCAGACTTATTAGACAATTCAATAGCTTCTTCAACAGATTTAACACGAATAACTGGAAGGACTGGACCAAATGGTTCTTCCCAAGCAAGACGCATGTCAGATGTTACTCTATCGAAAAGAATTGGACAGATAAGGTTTCCTTCACGAATAATTTCAGTCTTAGCGTCAGCTCCTTTTTCAACAGCATCATTGACAAGACCTTCAACGAAATCAGCAGCACCTGTATCAATAAGTGGTGTGATATCAGCATTATCTTCAGGATTACCGATAGTCAATTTAAGCACTTTTTCACGGATAATTTCAACAAGCTCATCAGCTACTTCTTCTTGAACAAGAACACGTTTCACCGCTGTACAACGTTGACCAGAGTAACCAAAGGCACCATCTACAATATTTTTAGCAGCTAGTTCAAGATCAGCATCTTTCAATACGATAGCTGAGTCCTTACCACCAAGTTCAAGCATGATTGGGCGCATACCAGCCAATTTACCGATACGTTCACCAATTGGAGTTGAACCAGTGAAATTGATAAAGTTTACAGCTTCATGCTCAACAATGTAGTCACCGATAACAGAACCACGACCTGTAATTGTGCTAAACACACCTGCTGGAAGTCCAGCTTCTGCAAAAGCTTCTGCCAAAAGGATTCCTGAAATAGAACCTTGTGTTGGGGGTTTAAGGGCAACCACATTACCTGAAATCAAAGCTGGAGCAATTTTAGAACCAGCAAGATTCACAGGGTAATTAAATGGTGAAATTGCTAGAACAAGTCCCAAAGGTTCGCGACGAACAATAGCAATTTTTTTCTTGCTTGCAGCATCAAAGCTACCGCCTTCAAGAACTTCACCTTCCATACGCACGCCTTCTTCAGCTGCATAGCGGATAATGTCAGCTGTACGAACAACTTCAGAAACTGCTGCTTTGTAACCTTTAGCAACTTCTTGAGATAGAATAGCACCGATTTTTTCAGCATCGCGGACAAGAATATCAGCTGCTTTGTGAAGATAGGCCGCACGTTCAACGTATGAGAGTGCACGCCAAGCTGGTTGAGCAGCCTTAGCTGTTGCATAGACATAATCAACATCCTCTTGACTCATTGCTGGAACAGAACCTAGCTCTTTACCAGTCGCTGGTTCGTAAATTTTAATTTCATTGTCAGAAAGTTTCCATTCACCGTTGACAAGGTTTTTGTATTGTTTAGTCAAAATGATTCTCCTTTAAGTTTAATAGGTATATTGTAGCACATTTTTCAGAATATACAACAATTTCAACACTCAAACTGTACCGATTGGTACAATCTATGTTGTCATTGTAGCACTTTCATTTTTATTGTCAAAAATTTAATACGATATTTAAAAAATTCTTCATAAATACTTATTTTTTAGAAGTAAAAAATTGCAACATAACACTGATTAATTTAACCAGTAAAATCATGACAGTACTTACTAAAACGTAATTAAACAGAATATTTGTCGTATGAATCAGCGGCGTATCTGTCAAGAATCCGTAATTAGCTAAAGTAAGATAATTGACAATAACCAAAGCAAGATTTAAGCCAAGAGTAATGCTGATAACCTGGCACCAACTGAGTTCTTGCTCTCCTTTTTCAAAAAGATAAGCCAGCGACAGGATTAGTAGAGAATAATGTCCGATAAAAAAGAAAGTATTCGTCACATGGACAAGCGGATAGGGGTAAAAAGCAGGGACAGCAACTGCCAAAACGGCGCCAACGACGCCAAGTAACGCAAAGTAATGTTTAAAGATATTTCTAGTTGGAAATAATAAGATAGTAAACATCCCTATGCGACAATGATAAAGAGGTAGCGCTTCGTTTAAGGGAAAGCCAATTCGTACATACCACAAATAGACTAAAAGCATCATGAGGGATAATACACTTCTCACAGCAATGATAAATCGATGAGAACCTCTATAGCGATATCCCAAATAAAAGCAAATCGGAAGACCTAATAGACTCAGTAGGGTTCCAAACAGTGGCAAAGTCAAAACGCTGGTAGGTACGGTACTGAAGAAATCCAAATTACACTCCCTCCAATACTTGAACAACTTGACTTAACTGCATCGAATTAGATCCTTTAAGTAGAATCTGATCATTAGGTTGCAACAATTCAGTAATCTGGACAATCATTTGGGCAAACTGATCTTCTTCTGCTGTTTTCTTAAAATAATAAACATGACCAATCGGGAACATTTGACTGGCTAATTGGGCAAGCTCTGCAATGTCTTCTCCGTAGAAAATGACTGTATCAATCATTTCTGGATTTAAGCTCATGATCATGTGATTATGTAGCATTACAGAATGTTCACCTAATTCTTTCATGTCTGCTAATACAGCAATTTTTTTACCATTTGCATTAGCAGGAACACTTGAAAAAGTTTCTAAAATTAAACGCATAGCTGTTGGATTGGCATTATAGACATCTGATAAAATATCAGCACCATTAGCAGCTTTTTTCCACTCGGTACGATTGCGTGTCAAGTTAAGCTGTGATAAGGCTAAGATAATATTTTCTTCGGTAACCTCTAAAAGTTTTCCGACGTAAGCTGCAACCATAGCATTTGTAGCGTTATACTTTCCTGGTACTGGAAGGGTAATAGCCGAGCTCATGAAATTAGTCTTGAATGTTAAACTTTCTTTTTCTTCTACCAAGTTCAAGACCTTAAGCTCTGCCTTGTCTCCAAAGCGGTGAATGCTTAGACCATCAGGTAGGTAGGTATCTACAATGGTATCTTCTGGTAATAATAAAGTAGCACCGCTTGGCATACCATCTGCTAGCTGCATCTTGCCTTCCGCAATTTTCTCACGCGTTCCAAAGAACTCTAAGTGAGCCTCGCCTATCAACGTAATGACACCAATGCTTGGTTTGGATAACTCAGATAAGAGTTTGATATCGCCAAGGTGATCTTGCCCCATCTCTAAAACGATTTTCTCGGTGTCTTCTGGCATATGAAGAACCGTGTAAGGCAAACCAATTTCATTATTATAGTTGCCCTGTGTCTTATAGGTTTTATAAGTTGTTGCTAGGATATCATGAATCATATCTTTAGTGGTTGTTTTTCCATTAGAGCCTGTGACTGCAATGACTTCAACAGCCATTTTTTCAAGATAATAAGCAGCCAATTCCTGAAATACCTTTAAGCAATCTTCCACTAAAATATGCGGGAAATCAACTTTTCTTTCTGAAAAAGTGACTACAGCACCATTTTCAAAAGCTGTCGCTATAAAATCATGCCCATCACGTGCTCCTTTGAGAGGCAGAAAGATATCTCCTGTCCCTATAAGTCGACTATCAAACTCAATTTTATTCAATGAGAGGTCTTCAAAAATAGACACATCATTTTTTGCTCTCACAACACGCGCAATTTCGTGTAAGGTTAAATCCATATTAGTCCTTTCGTTAACGTACATAGTTCACCATTTTGATGATTGTCTTGACTGAATAGTGCAGCCAGTTTGGCCTATTTTTATCAATCCCGATTACCTAATCTAACCAGTTATATGGTAACTATCATAATACAGCTCCCGTTATTGTTCTAGAAAATTATTGTTATAAAAGATCAAAAAAAGAGCTTAAGCTCTCTCATTATATCATATTTTAAATCAAATGACTTTCTCGCTTGTGAAACATCTCTTGAGCTAGACGAACGAGGGTTTCAATTAAGTCTGGATACTGTAATCCCATATTGTCCCAAAGAAGTGGGTACATTGACCATTGCGTAAAGCCTGGCATGGTATTTAGTTCATTGAGGTAAATTGAACCATCCTCTGTCAAGAAGAAGTCACAACGGGATAGCCCACAACCTCCAATAGCACGGAAAGCTTTTGCAGCATAATCACGCATCTGGTTCATGACTTCTACTGGAATCTCCGCTGGGATAGCCATTGTAATTTTGTTATCAATATATTTGGCTTGATAATCATAAAAGGCAACATCTTTAACTACTTCTCCCGCTTCAGTTGTCTTGACATCAGTATTGCCTAGAAGTCCAACCTCAATTTCACGCGCAACGACTCCCTGTTCGATAAGGATACGGCTGTCATATTTTAGGGCCAGGGAAATAGCAGAGCGAAGACTAGCTTCATCTTCTGCCTTGCTGATTCCTACAGACGACCCCATATTAGCCGGCTTGACAAAAATAGGGAAGGTCAGTTTAACTAAAGTATCAGAAATAACTTTTTCTAAGTCTTCACCTTCGATGAATACCGTATAAGCCACCTGCGGAACACCAGCAGACTCAAGAACACGCTTGGTTGTGATTTTGTCCATCGCAACACTTGATGACAAAATATTAGTCCCTACATAAGGCATTCTCAAAACCTCAAGGAAACCTTGGATGGCACCATCTTCTCCCATTGGACCGTGAAGGACAGGGAAAACAACAGCACCTTCTTCGTAAATATCACTTGGACGAATTTCTTGATCGTCCACAATGGTGTCGTTAGTCATCAACTTTTCGTCAGCACTAGGTGTTTCAGAAAATTCTTGTGTTTTAATGAAACGGCCTGTTTGTGTGATGAAGTAAGTTTTAACAGAAAACTTTTCATAATTAACCGCACGCATAACACTCTCTGCAGAAAGGACCGACACTTCACGCTCCGCAGAACGTCCACCATAAAGCAAAATTAGAGTTTCTTTAGACATTTATTCTCTCTTTTCCATGTATCGTATTTTCTCATTTTATCATAATTTAGCTGTAAATACAAAGTTGATAATAATGTAAGAAATACTGATATTTTTCGTGCAATTTTCCTAAAAAGGAGTATAATATATAAGATATTAAAAGAGAGGTAAAACATATCGACATTCAAGATATGTTTCAGGATGTTTAATCCATGAGAATTATTGTAGTTGGTGCTGGAAAAGTCGGCTCCGCTCTATGCCGCTCATTAGTTGATGAAAAGCATGATGTTACTTTAATTGAAGACAATGAACAAGTTCTTAAACAAATCGTTAAACGTCACGACATGATTGGCATTGTCGGAAATGGAGCTAATTTTAAGATTTTAGAACAGGCTGAGATTAAAAATTGTGATATTTTTGTTGCACTAACAGATAAAGATGAATTGAATATGATTGCAGCTGTACTAGCTAAGAAAATGGGGGCTAAAGAAACTGTCGTTCGTGTTCGGAATCCTGAGTATTCGAATACCTACTTTAAAGATAAGAACTTCTTAGATTTTTCACTCGTAGTCAATCCAGAGCTTTTAACAGCTCGTTATATTGCCAACAGTGTTGAATTCCCAAACGCTAAGTCTGTTGAGCACTTTGTCAATGGACGTGTCATGTTAATGGAATTCAAAATTTCCGACGGTAGCAAGCTTTGTAACCTACAATTAAGCCAATTCCGTAAGAAATTTGGAAATATTCTTGTTTGTGCCATTCAACGTGGACAAGATATTATTATTCCTGATGGAGATGCTACATTACAGACCGGTGATATCATTTTCGTCACAGGAAATCGTGTTGAAATGATTCTTTTTCATAATTTTGTTAAATCAAAGGCAGTGCGTCGCATGCTATTAATTGGTGCAGGTAAGATTTCTTATTACTTGCTCAATATCTTTAGAAATAGCAAAGCACATGTGAATGTTAAGATTATCGAAGTTGATGAAAAACGCGCTCGATGGTTTAGTGAGGAATTCCCTGAAACTCACGTCGTACAGGGAGATGGAACAGCCAAAAGCGTCCTCTTAGAAGAAGGGGTCGAACACTTTGACGCCGTTGCCACACTAACACCGATTGATGAAGAAAACATCATTACATCAATGTTTTTAGAAAAAATTGGTGTCCGCAAAAACATTACCAAAGTTAACCGTACAAGCTTGTTGGAAATTATCGACCGTGAAGAATTTTCAAGTATTGTAACACCAAAACGTATTGCTGTTGACAATATTATGCACTTTATCCGTGGTCGTAAAAATGCTCAAGATGCCTCTAGCCTTGATGCCCTCCACCATGTTGGAGATGGGCGCATAGAGACCCTCCAATTTGAAATCCGTGAAGGTAATCAAATGGTTGGAAAATCACTGGCTGAACTTCGTTTTAAGTCAGATGTGTTGATTGCAGCAATCATTCGTAACGGGAAGCCAATCTATCCAACAGGTGATGACATTTTAGCTATTGATGATAAGCTCGTTGTTATTACGCTTTTGCAGAACATCACAAACTCTTTTGAATTGTTAGCGAGGTAAGTCATGAACCGTTCTATGATTAGATTTCTCCTTGCTAAACTTCTTTTAATTGAGGCTGCGTTACTGTTTGTCCCATTGATTGTAGCAATCATTTATCAAGAAAAGGCAAATATTTTATGGGCAATCTTGGGGACGCAGGCTATTCTACTTATCTTAGGCATGCTAGGCATTATAGCCAAGCCTAAAAATCTTCATATTTACACTAAAGAAGGCTTGCTGATCACAGCCCTAGTCTGGATTCTTTGGTCCTTCTTTGGAGCACTTCCCTTTGTCTTTTCTGGTCAAATTCCAAATATTATTGATGCCTTCTTTGAAGTGTCTTCTGGTTTTACAACAACAGGGGCAACTATTTTACCAAATGTTGCTGTCTTATCTCACTCCTTACTTTTTTGGCGTAGCTTTACCCATTTAATCGGTGGTATGGGGGTACTGGTTTTTGCACTGGCGATTATGGATAATAGTAAAAATGCCCATCTAGAGGTTATGAAAGCCGAAGTTCCTGGACCGGTATTTGGTAAAGTTGTTGCACGATTAAAAAATACTGCCCAAATTTTATATATTATTTATTTGGCAATGTTTGCTATCTTGACACTAATTCTCATCATTTCTGGAATGCCTTTTTACGATAGTTTAGTCACTGCGATGGGGACGGCTGGTACTGGTGGTTTTGCGGTATATAATGATTCGATTGCTCACTATAACAGTTCATTGATTACCAATGTTGTATCCATCGGTATGCTGGTTTTTGGGGTTAATTTCAATCTTTATTATCTCCTTTTAATCCGCAAATTAAAAACCTTTATCGGAGACGAGGAACTTCGTGTTTATCTTGGTATTGTAGCAATGGCGACTGTTATGATTTTTCTAAATGTTAGCCACCTCTATCCAACGGTTCAAAAGGGTTTAGAATTATCATTTTTCCAAGTAACTTCTGTGATTACCACGACTGGTTTTGGAATAACCGATATCACTGCCTGGCCACTTTTTTCACAAGTTATTTTGTTATTATTAATGTTTATTGGTGGCTCTGCTGGGTCAACCGCTGGTGGAATCAAAGTTGCTCGAGCGATGATTATTTCCAAAATTTCGCGACTTCAAGCCCTTTCAAGCCTCTATCCCAACAGAATTATGACCATTCACATCAATCATCAGCCTCTTGATAAAGCAACACAGCATGGTGTCCTTAAATATTTGGGAATCTATGTGCTCATCATGCTAGGCTTGACCCTAAGCCTATCTCTTGATCATGATAATATGATGGTGGTCATTAGCGCTGTAGCCTCAACGTTTAACAATATTGGGCCAATGCTAGGCACCGCAGATACCTTTGCTATCTTTAGCCCATTTTCTAAACTGCTCCTTTCCTTTGCCATGATTGCAGGACGTTTGGAAATCTACCCAATCTTACTTCTATTCATCCCAAAAACCTGGAGCAAATATTAACCCACCAAACCAATTCCAAGCGGAGTTGGTTTTTTGAATGCCAAAAAACACCAGATGATGGTCTGGTGTCACATGTCTATAAAGTCAAATCCTTCAAAAAGGCGTCTAATTCAGCCTGTGCTTCTGGTGTGGTGCCCTTGAGCTGGTGAAGGAGGTCTGTCAGCTGGGCTGACTTGGTCGCAATCTCTTGGTTAGTCTTGTTAATGTTCGCAACAATATCCGTCAATGGTGCTACTTCTTCCTCCTCAAAGGTATCAACGTAGCGAGGGATATTGAGGTTAAAATCATTTTCTTGCAACTCTTCAAAGCTCGCCAGATGGGCAAACTTGTCCATGTCCTCGCGAGACTTGTAAGCCTCTAAGATTTTCTCGATGTGCTTATCTTCCATGAGGTTCTGGTTTTTACCCTTGGTAAATTCTTTAGAGGCATCAATGAAATAAACATCACGAGTGGTTCTATCTTTTTTGAGAACAATAACTGTGGTTGGAATGCTGGTATTGAAGAAAATATTGGCTGGCAGACCAATCACGGTATCAATAGCCCCCTCTTCTAGCAGATGTTGACGGATTTTCCCTTCCGCATTGCCACGGAAAAGAACTCCGTGTGGTAGGACAATGGCCATGACCCCACCATCTTGCTTGAGGTGATAGTAACCGTGCAAGAGAAAGGCAAAGTCCGCTTTTGATTTTGGAGCCAAGGCGCCAAAGGCTGAGAAACGAGGGTCTTGCAAGAAACCACTGTCTGCTGCCCACTTGGCTGAATAAGGTGGGTTCATGAGCACCCCATCAAAGTTGGTTGGCTCCTGTGTTGGCCAGTCTTCATCCAGTGTGTCTGCATTGTGCAAATACTGGTTTTCAATCGGTACACCGTGCAAAATCATGTTCATGCGCGCCAGATTATAGGTCGAGGTATTGAGCTCCTGACCAAAATAAGAAATAGTATTTGGTTCATGGCTATACCGTTTAGCATTCAAGAGCAGAGAACCAGAACCCATTGTGGCATCGTAAAGAGTGAAGCCTTTTTTATCCTCACGACCAAGTAGGGCAATCTGCGTCATTAGCTTAGCCACAGGCTGTGGCGTGTAAAACTCTCCAGCCTTCTTCCCTGAGTCAGTCGCAAATTGACCAATCAGATATTCATAAGCATCTCCAAGCATATCACCAGCGTGACCTGCCACATCCAACACCGCCAATTCTTTCATGACCCCTGAAATAGTTTGGTTTTGTTTTTGAGGCGTCGCCCCTAACTTTTTCGAGTACAAATCAATATCTTCAAAGAGATTTTCAAAGAGCTCATCCGCCTGTTCGATGTTACGGAAACCTTGTGCCAACTCCTCTAGCTGAAAAGTACCGTCATTGACCCGATCCACCAAGGCCGTAAAGGTCAAGTCTGGCTCAATGGCATAGGACATCTCGCCCTTAATCACCGCCAGCAAATCACTATGCGTCTCCTCGTCCTCGTAGTAACCACGATAGAGGCCTAAAGCCTTGTGCAAGTCATCTGTCGGCTCCTCCATGGTCTCAGCCACGTAAAAGAGCATCTTATCCGACAAATACTTGTAAAAGACCATGCCCAAGAGATAGGACTTGTAGTCATTGGCATCCATCTTAGAGCGGAGAATATCCGCCGAATTCCAAAGCGCCTGATACAGCGATTGGGAGGTTTGTAGTTGTTCCATGTTCTTGTCTTTCTAAAGGTTTATTTTTTGAAAATAGCAGAGCTGATAGGAAGTACTCCAAGTAACTTAGATAGTCGTTATTTTACTACTGCTCCAAAGGCACAACAGCTAAGGTCTTTCCAAGACTGGCTAGCACCTTCAAAACCGTATCCAATTGCGGACTGGTTTTTCCAGATTCCATCCGAGCAATCACAGGCTGACTAACACCGCTGAGCTGCTCCAATTTCTTTTGACTGATACCCTTTTCTTGCCTTGCCTTAATTAACTCCAGCATGACAGCCACCCTCAAATCACTTTCACGCAATTCCTCAGGTGTAAAAAGCTTCTCTTGAACATCTTCCCAACGGCTACCAATAGCTGGATTGTTTGTTGTCATACCGTGCCTCGTTTTGTAATAGATATTTGTAGAAATTTTTCTATTTCAATTATAACTCAAAAGTTATCGAACGTAAATACTTTTAAGTTATTGAAACACATTAAGTGCTTATCTTATTATTCGAAAAAGGTATTGATCCGATAAAAGAGTTTTTAAAAATTAGTCCTCTCTTTTATATCTTTCATCTATCTCATATTTGAATTTAAAACCTTCTAGTTCCATTTTATCTAATCGATGTTTCAACATACTTACAGTTTGAGAATTATCTATTTCATTTCCATAATCAAAGCTGTAAGTTTTTTCCCAGACAGTAAATGTTTTATCCGCAGGGATGTAATCAAAATCATCTATATTTTTTCCATTGAAAATAATACCTTGTAAAATCCAAAAAGATATAAATTGAGTATCAGTTAATGAATCAACTACTTCCCAGATGTCATCTGTCCATTCAGAAAATTTTGCCCATAAATTGTTACCGGAAAGGTAAACTGCAAGCACAATATCTTTCCTTTCATCTGAAGAATTCAAAATGTTATCACACTGAATATCAGGGAACAATTCTCCTAGTTCATGAAAACTAAAAATGTGATATTTTTCAAAGAGATATAGCTGTTTAGAAAAATCATAGCCAGCGTTATCTAAAACTTTTTTCCACCCTTCGTAGATTTCATGATTAATTTCATCGTCAGTTTTATTTTCACGCTCTTTAGGAATAGAGTACATCATAGAGTTACCATGCATTCCCATGAATTGTTTAGGAGGCATGATTTCTTTTTGTTTTTCGCGAATAATGTAGGAAATTGTATCACTCGTCTTATAGTCACGTATATACTCTAGAGCCAACTGTAGTAACTTCTCTTTTCTCTCCCTAGTAAAGTTTCCATAATTAGCTGATAAATACTTGTAGAAATCAGTACCACTGCTTGATAATAATTGCTCCTTAAGTAGAACATCACTATTAATTATCTCCTCTAGCTCACTGACTGCTGTGTTTGATACTTGTTCATATAAAAAATATTCACTACGATTATAGGCAAAACACGGTGGATAGCCTTCATTATATTTATATAAGCCATCAATTTGAGAGGTTATTAGAAATTTTGGAACATCTTCTCCCTCATCAATATCTACACCAAAACCATTTATTAAATTTTGATAGAGATTTGAGTGGAATAGATAGGTATAAATTACTAGTAACTGTTGCTCTATTTGAACATGTTCTAACTTACATCGGTCAAAAAATTCCTTGCTAACATAGTCATTGAAATGCTCTCTATCCCTTAAATTTCTCCCCTCATTTATAATGAGTTGTTTAAAATCCTGCGAAAGTATCGTCTCAAATTTTTCTTCTAATGCACCAAAATAGGTCTCCCAAATATTCTTGGGATGCAGTGCAAAAGGCAACGCAATTCTTCTATCAATAATTTTCGAAAGAAAGTTGGTTTTCACTTCGTAGATATTTGAAATATCTCCTACAAACACAATCGGTAATTTCCCTTTAAGAAGACTAAAAATTTTATATGCTTCTTCCTGTTGCCTATCTGTTAAGCGATCAAAATCATCAAAAATTAATACAGATTTATCATGCTTTAATTTATTAAGAAGAAAAATCCAAAAAATATCTGATTTGAATTTAAAAAACTGATAGATAGCTACTAATAAAGCGATAATACCTACAAAGAAAAATAGAAATTTAAATGGGAGTCCAATTTCTTTAATAAGATTTTCAATTCCAAGATTAACAACATTCGTTGACAATATCGAAACTACCACAGATAAAATTGATAAAACTAATATTCCATAATAATATTTGGGATGTAATTTTGAAAAAACAATTTCTAAGGTAGGTCTACTATCATTGATTTTCCATAAGTCAATAAATATCAATTTTTTATTTTTCTTTTCAGAAACCTTATCTAAGAATGTAGTTTTACCAGAACCCCAAGCACCGTTTAAAAAATAGGTCTTATTTTCATCCAATAACTTGGAAAAATTTTCTTCCGCAGTAGAAGTATCAATATTTTCTAACTGTATAACACTATTGTTTTTGCACATAATACCTCACAACATTTAAATAAACATATCCTGTAAAAGTTTTTTCTTCAAGGTTTCCAGTTGCGTGATTTTGTCTTGGTAATTAGAAATAAGCTCATCTAGGTTTGAGAAGAAAGCGCCGATGGCTTGTTGTTCTTCCAATGATGGAAAGAATATTTTAAAATCTCCATACTCTTTACCATTTACTCCTGGTTGACCAGAACGTTGAGAAGTAATTTCAATAAAATTTTTATATTTTCTAGTTAAAGTATTTTGAAAAACAAAATTGGCATCGAATTCTTTAGAAATCCTAATTCTTATTAAAAATCCTGCAAAATAAACTTTGCCATCACTTTCCTTGTAAATATAGCTCTTACCTACGCTAGCACCTGTTCGAGCAAATAGTACATCATTGGGTTCGAGAAGATAATTATCTAAATTAGCTACATCAATATCAGGTGATGTCATGCTCTTTTTTATAAATTTCCTGCTTTCATCATCAATATCAGTAATTCTCAAATACTTATTTTCACCATCAAATTCTTTCGCAGAAGCATTAAGACCATATTCGATACTATCAGAAATATCTTTCAACTTCTTCTCTTCCCACTCACCATCAAATCCATCTAAGCGTATTTCAGGGCTAGTCTGTCCTGCCTTTGGAAACATCTTGGACAGCATGGTCGCCTTAAAAGCTTGATAGTTGGCCAAATTATCCTTATAGGCAGACAAGAGCTCATCAAGTGTTTGGAAGAGAGAGCCGATGGATTGTTGTTCGGGGAGGGAAGAGACAGCTAGAATTCTTTCCTCCATCATGGATTTGGTAACATGAACCATAGTAGATCCATTTGTATTTAGCTTGATTCTCTCTTTATCTTGTTCAAGCAAAGTATAAAAAAATCTTTTATCTATAATTGCTTCGTCTATTAAAACTTTCCAAATGTGATAGTGATAAATAATTTTCTCACCATTCCAAATTTCTGGACCAAAATTAGTTGCCCAGAGATATAGTAGGTCGCCATTGTCAGCATACTTATTCTCTTCTAATTCTAGATTTGAATAATACCATTGTTCATTAGTGTTGAAATTCCCAACACGAAGTACTCGATATTTTCCATTATCTAACAATTCTTCTTGCTTATACGCTCTACCATTTAAAAGTTGAGAAATATCTCCAAGTTGTTTTATCTTCCACTCATCATCAAATTCTTTGAATCTGAGGGTGGGGATAGTTGATTTTGCCATGATTAACTCCAATATATTCTATATGTTTTAAGAAAACTCCCTTGAGTTTCTAAACTCAAGAGAGTCATCAAATCATTAAGTTTACTTCTTCAAAAAAAGTGTTCATATCTATACAACGAACCTCAAGCTCCTTACAAACATCTGGTATTTTAGGATTTTTACTTGGATTTTTACTATTTAAACTAACATTACTAGTTTCGCTAGTAACAACTGTAAGATTTTCAGCTTTTGCAATTGCTATAATCCAAGGATCAGCTATCCTTTCGTGTGCCCATCCTTTATCACCCATTAAAGCTCCGTCAGAATATACATCACTCTCACTAATATAATTTAGCACACTTCCCCAGTCTGCAACGTAATCTTTATGATTGATAATTTCTTTTAAATAGTTTTGTTTTAACCACTCAGAAAGAAAAGACGATTGATAGTTCTCACTTATGACTACATCTGGAATTATGACTTTTGAATTTAGAATAGAAGGTAATTTATTCCAAAAAGATGGAAAAAATTGTACCTTATAGTATCTATCATAAAAATTCAAATAAATGTTAGCATCTAATAAGTACAATATCTATTTAATCCCTTCTACTAATATTTTATAGCCTTTATATTTAACTCCAACGATTTCCATAGCATCAGTCTGAGAAATTTTATTTTGTATAACAGCATTATTTACATACTTAAAGAAAGATTTATCCATTCTAAACTTTAAATTATGATTATAATTTCCCTTTGAAGTTTTCTTATTTATTTTTGAGATTTTTTCAAACTCTACTTCTAATTTCTCAATAATCTCATTATATGCTATGTTACTGATATATTTTAAATCTAGTAGTCTTCTTGCAATAACAAACGGACTCACTTCAAATTTGTTAGAAATTCGATTCAATTGCTCCTCGTAATCTGCCGTTTCTATAAGTAAGGATTTTAATGAATCAGCAGGAACCAAAAACTCACCTGTAATTTTATTGACAAAAGTTTCTAATGGATCTTTAAGGTAAGAATTACTATTTTCCACTAAATCATTATGTCCAAATAATAAGTGAACAAACTCATGTATTATGGTAAACAATTGTCCTGTTTTCGAGTCTTTCTGATTAATAAAAATAATTGGAGCTTTTTTATCTGTTAGTACAAATCCCCGAAATTCCTTCAAATTTAAATTTCTATGTGTATTGTCTTTCACTTTACCATTAAAAAAGACAAAAACACCTAAATTATTCATTTTCTCTCGATAAGACGAAAGTCTATTTTTAACTAATTCTTCACCTAGTAAGCTACGAACTGCATCTAAAACATCCTTTTCTGAAGATTTTATGGAAAAACTACCAATAAAATCTAATTCATCATCAACTTCACTTCTCAAGAAATCTTGTTTTGTTTGAATCTCAGCAATAGTATCTCTTAATTCTGGACTCATATCTGAAATTATGTGAGAGTTAATAGTTCGAAAATTTATCCTTACATCAGCAGTATTTATCTTCTTATTCAGTAGCAACAATCCAGTAGGAATATTTATAATTCTTGCAATGGTAGAAAGTTGATTGAATGTTGGCTGTATTTCCCCAGTCAAAATTTTATCTATTTTGTTCACTTTTGTTCTAATAACATCAAGAGGAGTTTCTGATATCTGAATATAACTTTTTAAATTTTCATAGTTAATATCTATTTTTTTACTCATAAAACACCTCCTTTTACTACGTTTACCAATAGTTTAACAAATTTAACTACTTTTTTCAATTTTTCTAAAAAAATTATGAATACAGTAGACAACAATATATTAAAAATTGAACTTGCCTACGATGCTGTATGTTGTTAATTGAACACGAACCTAATTCCTTCGGAAAAAAAAGATGAATTGTTTTGTCTGTAAACAAACATCGCCAATTCCCTATTTTTCATTTAGGAATTTTCGCTATAGCGAATCGGTTCTTTGTATCTTATGCCTACCTCCTCACTCTCAGTGGTTCTATCACTTCTTCGATGAGTTGGGTGTAGGCTTTTTTGATTTCGATTTTGTATTTGAGGGGGTTGAGCGCTTCTGCGACGTCGGTTTTATAGTCTTGGTAGCGTTGGCTTTGGCTGAGTTCGCTTTCGCCAAGTTGCTTGCTCTCCCCTTTGCGGTAGTTTTTGACGAGATACATGAGTTCGTCTGCGCCGATATACCATTTCTTAGCCAGTTGGGTGACTTCCTTGGTAATCACGGCTTCTATCATTTGGTCGAGGATATTGGTGATGGATTGTCCGCGGTAGCTTTCTGGGTCCATTTGGATTTGGAGCCAGAGGTCGGCGATAACTTGAGCAAGGCCTTGGTTGGTTTTGGCAAGGTCTGCGATATAGGCATCCACGGCTGCAATGTCTTTGGCGGTCAATTCTTTTTGGGCATCATCTGCCTGCGGGATAAAGGCTTGGATGAGTGAAATGATGTACTCGTAGTTAATCTCATCGAGATGGACGGATTCCAACTCATAGAGGATATCGAGTGGTTCATCGTCTGAATCGTCATTATCATCTTTACGTCTCTTGATTTCTTCGAGGACATTTTGGTAGGTGCCCATATAGGTTTCTAGGAGTTCTTCTGTCAATCCTGTTTCTGCAAAGATGGTATCTTGGTCGTATTCGGAATAGACCTTGATAGAGGCAAAATAACGGTCAAATTCTTGATAGGATTTGGCAAATTTCTTGAGTAATTCGGTACTAGCACTGCTGATATCCAGTCCAATCTCGCTGTCTGTCGCTATTTGATTTTGCAGGATGGCTAATTTTTCGTCGAAGACTGCTTTTTCGTCTGCCCATTCAGGGGCTAAAACACTGGTTTCACCGCCGTTGGAATAAAGGCGCAACGCTTTGTCCACGGCTTCTTTAAAAGCATCTGGGGTTTGGAAGGTGATAATCTGACCAAACTTTTTAGCACCATTGAAGATACGGTTGGTTCGGCTAAAGGCCTGAATCAAATCGTGAGGCTGCATGGGCTTGCGGTCGATGAAGAGAGTCGAAAGACAAGGGGCATCAAAACCTGTCAGAAGACGGTTAACCACGATAACCAAGTCCAGTTGCTCTTCACGGAAGAGGTACTTGTCCTTCTTACGAGCCAGGCGATTATTGACATCGGTATTGAAGCCACGCAGGTCTGCTATCGTGTAGTGGGTGCCAAACTCAGCATTGTAATCATAGATAGCTTCCTTCATCTTGTTCTGATTGACCGTTGACTCCTCGTCATTTTCCGTCACGGAGTAAGTGATGGTAAACTTTGGAAAATCTGGGAGGACTTGCTTCACGCGCTCAGAAATCTTCACTCTAGTCTCACCTGCTTTGACGCGTTTTAAGAGGTCATAATATTTCTGCGCCATAGGGATAGACTTCACGGTTAAGATGGCATTAAAGGTCTGTCCGACACCGTTTTGAAAGCCAAGTTGCCCACGGGATTTATTGATGATAGCGTCCAGCACTTCTAGCATGTGCTCCTCGTCCTCATAGGCGCTGTCTGGAATATCTTTTTCAGCGATGTCTTTATTGAGAATGAGGGTGTTTTTATAGTCCACTTTGAAGCCAAGGACAGCCTTGTCATGGATAGCTTCCTTAACGGTGTATTCGTGGAGGCGTTTGCCGTACTGTTCTTCAGTTGTTTGGGCGAGATTCCCGAGTTGTTGGCGTTTGTTTTCTGCAAAGATTGGCGTTCCTGTAAAACCATACCAGAGCGAATGGATAAAGAAGCTTGAGAGTTTAAGCTGAGCCTGTGGGGTCACCGCACGATGGCATTCGTCCACAACAAAGGCGACTTTGAGTTGCTTGATTTTATCTGCTTCCTTGCTGTAGAGCCCGTCTTCAATTTTGCGCATCATGGTTGCCAGTTTTTGAATAGTCGTTACCACCACGCGCTTATCATCTGCCACCAGTCGTTTTACCAACTGATGAGTATTATCCGTCTCGTCAATGTCAATGACATCATTGGCAGCGTAGGAGAGAAAACTTGAGGTCGTCTGCTGATCCAAGTCGCTACGATCCACCACAAAAATGGTCTTGGCAATAGACGGAATCTGTAAAAGATTACGAGCGACCTTATAAGAAGTCAGGGTCTTACCAGAACCAGTTGTGTGCCAGACATAGCCTGACTCTTGCTTACGGCTGGCTTCCTGCACCGCTTCAATGGCATGAACTTGATAAGGACGAAGTAAAATCAAGGCTTTCTTGTCATCGTCAATCACTGAATATTGCATGACCATCTGGTGGGCTCTTGGAATCGAGAGCACCTCTTTGGCAAAGGCAAAAAGATTGAGCACTGGTTGATTGTTGGTATCCACCCACTTGGTCAAGAAAGTATCATTGAGTTTGTTTTCTTTTGCGGCTGCGATATAGCGAGTATCCGTTAGGTTAGACACGACAAACATCTGTAAGCTAGAGTAAATCCCGCGCAGTTTGCCTTCACGGTCGTATTTTTTAATTTGACGAAAAGCATCCATAAACGGATGTTGGGCATTTTTCAGTTCAATCTGAATCAGAGGCAGTCCGTTGATTAACAACGTCACATCGAGTCTTCTGTCTTGGTCTGCTGGTTCTACTTTAGGACGCTCCACTTGATTCACCACTTCATAAGAAGAGGTACCGCCAGCAACATTATCTCGCCAAATGACGGATAAACGGATAGTGCCTAGACTAGCATCCTCACGTTGTACTTGAACTTTGGCAATGCCATTCTCACCCGCCAACCATTTAGCAGCTTCGTAGTAATTGATAAAGTTAAGCTGGTTTTTAACCTGTGCCTTTTCTTGCTCCGTCAAAGGCGTGCCATTTAACACGGCAACGTTATTTTGCTCTAATTTGGCAAAGAAATTGTCCCAGAGGGCATCCTCTGTTTTTAAATCACTCCGATAACTCCATTGACTGTTTCCAGTCGTCAATTGGTCAATGAGTTGTTGTTCAATCGCTAATTCACCTGTGTATGTCATACTGCATTCCTAATCTTAAATAGATACTTCCATTATACCATCGTTCAGCCATTTCCCAAAATCTCTGCCACACGTTTTCGAAGCTCTGGGAGAACGGTTTCTTTAAACCAGGGATTTTTCTTCTGCCAGATATTATTTCTTGGGGATGGATGTACTAGGGGAAAATAGCGGGGCAGGAAATCTTGAAAATGCCTTACTGTATCGGTAAGTTTGGCTGATTTTGGTTGGTTTAGGTAATACTGCTGCGCGTACTTGCCAATGAGAATGACCAGCTCGACTTCAGGCATAAGATCAAACATCGGCGCATGCCATTTTTCTGCAAAGCCCTGTCGTGGTGGAAGGTCACCCGACTTACCTGTGCCTGGGAAATAGAAATCCATAGGCACAACTGCAATCAAGCCTGAGTTGTAAAACATTTCTCTATCAATCCCTAGCCACTCTCTTAGATTGTCCCCAGAGGGGTCGTTAAAGTACATGCCAGTCGCCTCCGCACGACTCCCTGGCGCTTGTCCGACAATGACAATCTTTGCGGTCCTTGGTGCCGCTACCAGAGGAGCAATTCCTCTTTCAGTGAAGTCCTGATTGTCATGGTCAGCCATAATGGCTGAGATAATATCCTCTAGTGTTTTCATTGTATTCTTCCTTTGAGTACGAAAAAAGGTCATAATGACCTTTTTATTTTTAATATTACTTAATCAACTCATAAATTGCTTCGGCATAGATTGCTGCTGAGCGATAAATGTTAGTCAATGGCATGTATTCGTTAGCTTGGTGCATGGTGTTTTCATCTCCTGGGAATTCTGCACCAAAGGCTACACCACGTTTCAAGAGACGCCCAAATGTTCCGCCACCGATTACTTGTTCGTAACCTTCTAAGCCTGTTTGTTTTTCATAAACAGATAGGAGTGTTTGAACGAGTTCATCTTCCATTGGCACATAGTGCGGTGTGTGTTCATGCTCAGAAAGGCTAACAGATGCAACCCCTTCGATTTCTTCCAGTTTCGCTTTGATGGTTTCTTTATCTATTCCTTTTGGATAACGGAAGTTGAGGGCAATTGTATTGTCTTCGCTAGACTTATCAAATGAGAAGACACCTGCGTTCATGCTAAGGGCACCCATTTTGTCATCTGTATGGGCTACGCCAAGTTTTTCACCAGCAAAGTCTTCGTGAAGGATTTCTCCAGCTACTTCAAGATAAGCTTTTGCGCCACCTTCAAAGTCATACACACTCAAGAAACGTGCCAAGTGAGTTGCACCGTTGACACCCGCTTCTGGTGTTGAACCATGGGCTGATTTTCCGTAAATAGTTACAGACAATCGACCTGCTTCTTCAACGACTTCACCACGTAACCCTTCTACTTCAACGTAAGCAGTAAGAGCAGTTTCAACATCATCTTTTGTTAATCCTGAGACAACTGCTGTGGCAGATTCTGGAACCATATTTTCACGCAAACCACCTGCAAAGCTTTCAAGTACTACTTCACCTGCATTGGCACCTGTGAAATGTAGGTACTCGGTGATGTTTCCTTTTTCACCATTGATGATTGGGAATTCGGCGTCTGGCGAGAATCCAAAGTCTGGGTCTTTCAAACCATTGTGGGCAAAGTAGTAATCCATGTCGCCCCATCCAGACTCTTCGTCTGTACCAACGACAAAGCGCACTTTTTTAGAAGTTGGCAAACCAAGTTCTTTGATGATTTTCAAGCCATAGTAACATGCCATTGTTGGCCCTTTGTCATCTGATGACCCACGCGCATAGAGTTTGCCATCTTTGATCACTGGTTTATACGGGTCAGTATCCCAACCACTACCTGCTGGCACTACGTCAAGGTGACCAAAGATACCGAGAACTTCTTCGCCCTCACCAAATTCAAAATCACCAGCGTAGTTGTCAATATTTCGTGTTTTGTAACCGTCACGTTCTGCAATTTCCAAGAATTTTTCCAATGCCTTAACAGGCCCAGGTCCAAATGGATGATCCGCGTCAGCCTTGCTGTCATCACGCTCAGAATTGATTTCCAAAAGGCTAACCAAATCTGCCATCAAATCGTCTTTACGTTTTTCAACTTCTGCTTTAAAATCAATTGTCATTTTTTATTTCTCGTTTCTAATAAAAACTATCTACGTGTGGGGGGCGCCGAACCCCACTGCAATAACTACTTACTTATACTCAATCACTTCATCAACTGGGAGGCGGTAGCTTGGCTCTGGCTTAAGATCAGTGTAACCAACAGTAATCAAGAGTTCTGGACGGAAACGACTGTCAATTTCCAAAACATCATTGACCTTGCTCTTATCAAAACCAAGAATGATGTTTGAGCCAATCTTTTGATCTGTCAAAGCTAGTACAAGATTCATCGCTACCAATCCAGCATTTAGTGCTAAATAATCTGACTTCTGTTGCTCTGTAAACTGAGCAAAGCGTGGTGGCAAGGTTTCCATGTAGTAGCCAATTAAATCATCTGGCAAATTTTTCACACCGACCCGCGCAATTTTGCGTGAACGTTTTACTAAATCAGTATCTGTAAAGAGTGCAATGGTGTATTGAGAAGCTTCAACTTGGTCTTTGTTGGTACTATAAGCCAACTCAGCAAGCTCTGCTTTTTTCTCTTTCACAATGACAAACTTCCACGGCTGAATGTTATTGGCACTTGGCGCCAATGTCGCAATTTCAATAGCTGTGCGCACATCTTTGACATCAACAGGCTGATCATTAAATTGCTTGATTGCATGGCGCTTTTTATTTAATTCTAGGAATTTCATCTGACTTCCTCTTTCTCTTTATAATCACCCTTACATTCTATCATATTTTAAGATTTAGGGAAATGGCGGAACTACACTTTCAAGATTTATCTAGAAACACCATAGCTAGTAAGATAACCAAAGCCACCGAGACAATCATGTAAATCCACCATCCCAAGCGATTTTTCAGATTGATGGTTATCCCAACACCGATACTCCGCTGAACAAACAGAGGATCTGACCAGCTGGTTTTCGACAAGGGATTTAGGAATAAATTTGAAATAACTAAGACCAATAAAAGGACCAAAACAATTAACATAAGGTATGTATTCATCTCAAAATCTCCTCATTAATTCGTCTCTTCTGTCGTATTCAATTTCTCCAAAACAGATTCCGCCACTTTTTCTGGAAGACCAAGTGCTCTAAGATCTTCAATTGTCGCTTTCTGAATGGCTGTGATTGATTTAAAGTGTTTGAGCAGTGCCTGTTTGCGCTTAGGACCCAAACCTTCTATGCCATCTAATTTTGAAGAGAAACTATTCTTACTTCTCACTTGTCTGTGGAAGGTAATAGCAAAGCGGTGAACCTCGTCTTGGATACGATGTAGCAGGAAAAATTCCTGAGAATTTCTTGGAAGGTCAATCGCTTCTAAAGGTTCTCCAAAGAGCAATTCATGCGTTTGGTGCTTGTCATTTTTTTGAAGACCTGCAACAGGAATGACCACATTGAGCTCATTTTTCAGAACATCTTTAGCAATATTGACCTGTCCCTGACCACCATCAATGATAATCAAATCTGGTGGTACCAATCCCTCTCGCTTCACACGGCCATATCGTCTGCGAATAACTTCTCTCATGCTGGCGTAATCATCTGGTCCTTCAACCGTTTGAATCTTATATTTACGGTATTCCTTTTTATTAGGCTTTCCATTTTCAAAAACAACCATGGCAGAAACTGGGCTGGTTCCCATAATGTTGGAGTTATCAAAGGCTTCAATACGGTGTGGGGTTGCAATGCCAAGCAGACTTCCAAGATTTTCAATAGCTCCCTGTGTTTTAACCAAATCTTTTTCCAGTAAACTAAATTTTTGTTCAAGGCTGACGCGGGCATTTTTTGTCGCTAGATTAACCAGTTGTTTTTTCTCACCCTTTTGAGGTTTTGTGACTTTAGCCGTTACCAAGGCTTCAACAGATTCTTGGTCAATATTAGCTGGAATAAAAATCTCGCGAGGCATCAAATGACTACTGTCACTGTAAAACTGCCCCAGATAGGTCAAAAAATCCTCTTCCGGTTCGTTATAGTATGGAAACAGATTGACATCTCGCTGAATAAGCTTTCCTTGACGAACAAAGAAAACTTGTACACACATCCATCCCTTATCGACATAGTAACCGAAAATATCCCTATCCTGCATGTCTTGATTCATAACGCGCTGCTTGGTACGCAGGGTTCCAACTGCTTCTATCAAATCACGGTACTCAGCAGCACGTTCAAATTCCATCTGCTCTGCCATTGCCATCATCTTAGCTTTCAAGTCATTGACAATTTTATCATCATGACCATTTAAGAAGTTTTTAACATCATCTACCAGACCATCCCAGTAGGACTTATCGGTTTTGCAGATGGTATGAGCATTACATTGGCCGATATGATAATAAAAGCAGACTTTATTAGCAGGATTTTTACACTTTTTAAAAGGAAAAATTCGGTCAAGGAGCTTTTTAATCTCATTGGCTGCGCCACTATCAGGATATGGACCAAAATAGAGCCCATCATTTTTCTTGACCTGACGGGTAATTAGCAACCTTGGGTAAAGTTCCTTAGTAATTTTAATAAAAGGGTAAGATTTATCATCTTTGAGTTTGATGTTGTACTTAGGAAGATTTTCTTGAATGAGGTTAATTTCCAAAAGCAGAGCTTCAATATTAGACTCGGTAACAATAAATTCAAAATCTTCGATTTCTGATACCAAAAGCTCTGTCTTGGTATCGTGGCTGCCACGGAAATAGCTACGCACACGATTTTTCAGATTCTTTGCCTTACCCACATAGATAATCACCCCATTTTTATCCTTGTGGAGATAACACCCCGGGCTATCAGGAAGTAATTCTAATTTATGCTTTATCGTATTATTCATAGTCATATTATAACAAAAAAACGAGGAATAACCTCGTTTTTAAGCAGTAAATGAATGTATTACTTTTGGTCGTAACCTAAAGAAATATTAGGATATGTTTGTTCAATCAGAGCAAATAAAGGTTGGAGTTCATCATCTGTTGATTTACCAATATTTTTAAAGAAAACCTTTTGCACTTTCTTCTGATTAACCAAAGTTACCATCAATTGTGAATGGCGTGAGGTCGTAATCAAACCGTAAGCTTTAGTTGAAATGATATGATGATAAAGAGAGGTCACCTGTGTTAGGTCAATGGCGTAGAATTTCACTTTATAAGAAATCAAGTGTGTCTTATAAACCAAGAGCCCTAGACGTTCATCATGGTAAGTAGCTTCCCTAATGATATTGTCCAAGTTGCCATGCAAGTCTGGATAAGCAAGATAAAGCGCCTCATAGTTGCGTTTGTTTTGGCGCACGGTCAATACACCACCTACTAAGCAGGCAATACCAATAAGTCCAGTTACAGCAATGAGGGCATAAGACATCCAGCGTGTACTACTTACTTCACGTAAGGAAGCGTAATAAGTTCGGCTAACACGTCCTTCTAAATCTGTTCCAGCAAATGTCTCCTGAATAAAACTTTCGTAGCCTTCAATACCATTTTCTTGACTAGAGCTTGTCACGAGTTCTACTTCAATGCGTTCTGGTTTTTCAACCAGCTCATCACCTTTAGCAATCAGCTTCTCTAGAACTGGGTCTTTCGCATCTGATTCAAGTCCGATATAACCAAATGTCCCATCCGTATTGTCATATTCTACCAAGTAGAGGTTGCTATTATAGCCTTCAATTGTCGTTAGAGGTTCTGGTATAATCGCTGTCACTACTAGCGCCTTATTACCATTTGATAAGTTACTACTTTGGACTATCTCCCCTTTTCGATAAAGATTATCGACACCTGTCGTTGCCATAAAAGCAACTGTTGAAAGGATTGCAATCCCAAGAAACAAAATCCCTGGGACAAGAGATCTCATTATCCCTTTAAAACGCTTTTCAACCATTTATTTTCTCTTTTTTTATGAGGTACTGTTTCATTGTATCACAAAAGAATACGGGTTTAAAGACATTTTGAAAAATTTGACACAAAATCTCTAAGTGTTACTGCTACTTGATTAGGCCTTTCAAGATAGAGTTGATGGGTGGTGTTTGAAAGAATTTTACTAGTGACATGGTTATTTCCAATTTTACTTAATTGTGTTTGTTTGAAGTCTAAGAATTCAGCTGGGCTATCTGAGAGTATCATCAGTGTTGGAACCGAAAAGTCTGGTTTTGAAATCACAAACTGGCAGTCACGTCTGATTTTTAGGAGATTAAGAATAATTTCTGAATTAAGATTTAACTGGTACTGATTTTCTTTTTTGACATAGGCATAGCGTACTGCTTTTTCCAAGTCCTCACCCCAATAGTCAGTACTTTTCTCCTCTTCGCGCAGTTTTTCTCCCAAATCCGCAAAGGTCTCAGAAGCAAAATAAATCTTAGTGTCCGCCAACTCTTGCTCTAAGGAATACCCAAAAACGTCAAAATCCATAAAGCCACCATCAAGTAAAATGAGATGCGAGACATGAGAAGACTGTTTCGCTAAATAAGCTGCAAAATCCGCTCCTAGAGAAAATCCCATCAAAATAAAAGGAGTCTTTGGAGTCTGCTTGTCAAACCACGCAGTCAAATCTTCTAAGGTTTCTGTAGGGCAATTAAAATTATTAGGATGTCCAGGCAAGGCTAAATAGATCAACTCAAAACCTTGTTCAATCAAAGCCTCCTCCAAACGAGTAACATAATGACGGTTACTACCTAATCCGTCTAAAAAATAAATAGGGGTCATGTATTTCCTCCGAAATTAACGTCATTCTTTTTATGTATTCTTTATTCACCAAATTCCTAATAAGGCTTGCATGTACAAACTGGTAAAGGTTATGATAGTCCAGCAAGTGGCACCAACACCGATAGCTTGACCACCTGTTTTGACTAATGTGACGATGTCTGTATTTAAGCCAATAGCTCCCATGGCCATGACGATAAAGAATTTTGATAAGATTTTAAATTGGTCAAAGAATTCTACTGTCATTCCCAGACTACTAACTAGGGTTGTTAACAGCGAAGCAAATAGGAAATAAAGGAGAAACATCGGAAAAGCTCGCTTAAAGCTAAAAGTTGACTGAGCAGCTCCGCCATTTTTCAAAAACTGATAACTCCGATAAAAGGACAAGCCTAGTGTAATCGGAATAATGGCTAAGGTACGGGTTAATTTGACAATGGTTGCGCCATCTAGGGCGTTGCTACCGTGAATGGCGTCCCAAGCTGTCGCTGTCGCTGTTACAGAAGAGGTATCATTGACTGCCGTTCCCGCAAATAGGGCAAAACCTTCATTAGACAGGCCAAACACCTCTCCCAGCGTTGGAAAAGTAAGCGCAGCTAAGATATTGAACAGGAAGATGACGGAGATTGCCTTAGCAACTTCTTCATCTTTGGCTTCAATAACTGGCGCTGTCGCAGCAATAGCAGAGCCTCCGCAGATAGAAGACCCAACACCGACTAGAGTTGTGGTATTCACATCCAGTTTGAGCCACTTCTGCAAGATATAGGCAGTCAGTAGTGCAGTTACAATAGTGCTGATGATAATCGGTAACGACGTTAATCCAACAGCCCAGACTTGGGAAAGGTTCAAACCAAAGCCTAAGAGTACCACCGCTGTCTGTAACAGGTATTTTGATGTGAAAGTGATTCCTAAACGGGTTTTTTCACGATTTTGATGGAAACGTCCTGCTAACATACCAAGAAAAATCGCAAAAACAGGTGCCCCAACTAAAGGAAGCCACTTCCCAAGCAACCAAGCTGGTATAGCAAGTCCGATACAAAGTAACAAGCCAGGTAATTTTTTCTGTAGTCCAAACATATATTCTCCTTATCTTGTGACCATTATAGACTTTTTTAAAGGCGTTGTAAAACGACAAAAGAATGGAACTAATCCACTCTTTTTGATTGATGTGCCATTGGTGACTAGTGTGTTTTCGCTTCAACAGTTTGTAAAATGTCCACGATTTGGTCATAAGTCTCAACAATATAGGTTGGAATGACTGTACTATCGTTGACTAACCGAAGTGGATTAAACCAAATCGTATCAATCCCAGCATTGCTACCGCCTTGAATATCTGCTGAAAGACTATCTCCAATCATGACGGCTTTTGATACTTCAAACCCTTCCACCTGCTCTGCTATGGTTTCAAAAAACGCTTTGTCAGGTTTATGATGGCCAACTTCATCAGAAATGAAAATCTTCTCAAAGTACGTGGCAAGTCCTGAGTGTGCTAAGCGATCTTTTTGGATAAAGGTCACCCCATTGGTTGCTCCAAAAAGGCGGTAGCCCTGCTGACATAAGATCTCCAAAAACTCTGGAACCCCATCAAACACCTGTCCCTGCTGACTGAGGTGGTGCTGGTAACGTTCTGCCATGTAAGCACCGTCCACCTCTTGATCGAAGTGGGCAAATAACTTAGCAAAGCGCGTGCGGATGAGTTCGGGCTTACTGATTTCCCCAGCAGCCAAATCCTCCCACATGGCCTTATTCATAGGCACATAGTAATCTTTATAAGCTTGAATGTCAGTCACTCCAGCTGCGGCTAATAATGCTTCTAAAGCCACATCCTCAGCCGCATCAAAATCAAGAAGCGTGTGATCAAGGTCGAATAGTAGAAATTTGTAATACAATTTAGGGAGTTTCCTTTCTAGGGTAATACGACAGTCACTTATTAAATAACTTAGCCCAATTTTGCTTAGAACTTAGAATTCTAGCAACGTAGACATTATAGTTCTCAATATAGTAAAAGGCCAAGTAATGCTCAATTGGCATGTAACGATAGCGTTTACCATCATTTGTCAGTTCACCATAGCCTCGTCTAGAAACCAACGGACAGGCTTCTGGAAAAGATTCCAAGGTTTCAAGAGCTGTTAGAACAAGGTCAAGTTTCCCATCAGCCGATTGTTGACTATAAAAATTGAGTAGAATATAGTCGTGAACTTCTCGTAAATCTTTCTTTGCTTGATCTGTAAGAGAAACATGATAACGTTTATGATTAGTCAAGACCAAATTCCTTTCTCACATCCGCTAAAGCAGTCAGCTTACCTTGCTCGATTTCTTGATGACCAATCAGAATCTCCTTTTTCAAATCCTCAAAAGCAACTTGATACTGCGTCTCCTGAGAATCGCTGGTGACGAACTCTTTTGGATCAACTGCTCCAGTCGCAATTTTACGAAGGGCTGCATTGAGCACATCAGACATGGTCACGTTCTCATCCGCCAATATTTGTTTTGTTTGTTGGTAAAAAGCAGAATCTGCTCTGAAATTTACTGGTTGAGTGCTTGCCATAATAATCATCACCTCTTTGTAAAGATATTTCGTAAATACATTTTAACACACACTGTGCTACAAAACAATCAAAACTGACTATGCTATAGTACTAAAGTTCATCACATTACTAAAACAGCAAACGATTTGAAACAATCCAAACGATTACCTATTTCAATCAAAATTGCTAATCTGTCATTATGCTAAGAACTACTTCCTCTAGATATTTATCTTTCAACCATATACGAAAAGCCCTTGAAACCAAGCACTTTCAAGAGTTTTAACTGCTTGGATGTATCGCTTACTTCAACTGATTTCAAAAAAGAGAAGACCAATTTGGTCCTCTCGAGATGTTAGCTAACATCTACCCACTACAGTTGACAATGAGCCGAAATTTCTAAAAATTTCTGTACTCTCAGTCCTGCGCTAGCTTTTTCTTCACAGAAAGTAATAATACACTCACTGCAGCTATTAACGTGTAAAGAATCCACGTAGCTGTTTCATTCCAGACCAGTAGCCCTGATAGGAGGAAGCCTCCAACAGGAATGGCTAATTGAGTAATGGTGGATATAAGCCCCATAACCTGACCAAAGTAATCTTCGGGTATCGCGATTAGCAATTCACTGGTTAGTTTAGGACTTGATTTGGCAAAAATATAGCCGGTCATAAACAAGAGAACCAGCAAAAAATAGCCTTGGTAATTCAAGAGACAGAGAAAACCAAAGAGAGCTACCAAAAGACCATTGCAGATGAGCAAGAAAGGATAGGTTTGCCGGCTAAACCAGTCATTTGGCGTCAAATCACCAGCAACGAGACCTGCTGTTGAGACGAGGTTGAGGGCTATCAAAATCTGCTCATAGCTTAAAATCCCTATGGGATGAGAGAGAAAGTACATGTTAAACATGACATTTTCAGCTCCAGCAAGGGTAAATTGTAAGGTCAAAGCTAAAAGAAGCCGCTTAACTGAAATACCACTGCCTACAGTTTCAAAAGCGCCTTGCAAAACTTTCCAAGCCCCTTTTAGAGACTGTTTCTTAGACTTTTCTGGCTCTTCTTGACTGTTCTGTGCTTCTTTTTCAACTAAGCTATCGTAGTCTTTGAAGATACCGATGAGTAACACTGTTGATAAGAAAAAGGTCAGAGCATTAAGAAAAGCAACCAAGCCATAGTTGTTATGACTAATCGTCAGTAGCCAAACTCCTAGGAATTGCCCTCCGATATTTGAAAGGATTCTAACAAAATGATTGAAAGAAAAGGCTTCGCGTAATTCTTCTTCTCCTAGAAATCGCTTAAAAAGTGGCAGACGTAAATTACTGCTGTAGAGGGCAAGCATATCGCTGATAACATTAATAAGACAGATAAGAGAAAAGGTGACAAAGGTAGCGTTTTGTGTCAACCATGCCACTCCGATAAAAAGCAGAGCTTGGACATAACCTGAAATCAAAAGAGCTCTTGACTTGTTTTTAGTCTTGTCCGATTGAAACCCTACAAAAATCTGGAAATAAATAGGCAACATCATGATGTTGTTAGCGATGAAAAGCATGGTTTTGGAATGGTAGACCTCCGCCACATAGATGACAAAAACCAGATTATAAATGGCACTACCAAGATTGTTTAAAAAGTTAGACATAACCATTCTTCGGAAGAAATGATTTTTTAAGACAAGTTTCATACGCTAGTTTTCTTTCTAAGTCTTTGATACTGATAGATAAAGTCAGCGACTTCCAATTGATCATGAGTTAAATAGATGGAGCAAATCGTCAGTTGCTTCTTGGCAAATTCCAGATACTTAGGATTAGCAGACCATTCATAAACATCTAGTAGTGCATCTATACAGCCAAGCATACCATCTAAAAATCTTGGTCCTTGGGCAAAGTCAAAGCAAAGTGCATCAGCCATCGCCAAGATTTCTTTATCAAATCTCTCACAGTCAATAGTCATCAAAACTTTTATGGCGCCAGCACTGCCATTTATCAGATAGGGTGAGCAGTAACCTGGCTTAAATTGTAAAGATTTTCCTCTATCTACTTCTCTGAGAGCAGCTAGCAATTTTGAAATAGCATACTCGCAGATTCTAACAGTCAGCTAATTAACAAGAAATTGTAACAACATCACATTTTCTTGTTTCAATACTAGAAGTTGTATCAACAGATTTCTTGTTGAGTTCTTCGATAAAATCAGTCATGAGTTTTTCCTCCTTATTTTGATAGTTTAATGATAACAAAAAAGTCCTTTTCAGAACTTTTTTGACTATTTGCAATTTTGAAGAATCTTGTCAATCTCCCTGCGATAATATTGAGCAAAATCGCTAGCGTCAAGCTTAATGAGTGTCTCAATCAAGTCATCAATCTCCTGCTTAGCTTCTGTGCCACCTTGACAATATTCCAAAGTGGCTTGTGCTAATTTAAGGACAATACGCAGATACAATTCTCTATCATCGTCAAAATACTGGTTAATCTGCTTTTCAAAATATTGAGCATCTGAAAATCGTCTTCTTTCAATGCTAATAAATAGGGCAGTCAAAAAAATAGAATGCATGAGTAAACGATTATTGTAATGCTTATCTAAAAAATCCATGCGGTGCAAGAGTTCACGGCAGTAGGTTACCATTAAATCAGATGGGAAAAGGTTGATACTTCTGACAAAAATGTAAAGCTCGTACTGTCCCCAGACACCGTTTTTGAACAGATAATCTTCCACCTCTTTTAACTCTGCCCTCGGCATTTTCTTTCCAAAATCTTCATCCAAAATCGTTGAAATTACCAACTGATTCAAGCGATGGTATTGCTTTTTGCCATCTTTAGTGATAGCCTGCGCTTCTTCCTCCTGAAGTCGGAGAAGAGCATCCATGTCCTTATTATCTCTGTATCTGTTAACTTGCATTTGAAAACGTTGAAAATCAGACATATGAAATCCTCGCAACAGGTGCAAAAATTCCTCGGGATCCAGATAAATATTGTCCAAGGCTTGAAAGAGTTTTTCAGCTGAAATATCCGTCTGCCCATTTTCAAAACGTGATAACATCGAAGTTGAAAATTGATTACCCGTCGCTTCTTTCAACGTAATTCCTCGTTCCTTTCGAAACATGGAAAAAAGTTCTCCAATATGCATGCTCTACTCCTCCATATTGCAAATATCCAATAATGCAAAAATTATTATAACAAAAAAGTACAGAAATTTATAAAAACTTCGAATAGTAGAAATTTATAATACAATTTAAGAATTTTCCTTTCTAGGTGATGAATCATTTAGCGGTTCTGTTCGTTACATTATACCACAATGAAAAAACAACATTAAGATAAGTCATATTTCTCTTTCAGATTATTTCTGTCTCCTTATGTTCCACCACATCTAGTGTAAACTTCTCCTGTATCTTTACGTCTTGTCTTATAGGATAATTTCTGTCCTCAGGGTAGTCACGTGATGAATATAGAGAGACCTTCATCAATACTATTATTTTCATTTTCCCTAACTACGTTCTTTCTGTCACTTCCCAAACCTACACCAACAATTGACTTAGCTCTATCAACGAATCTAGGTAGCCCTGCTCCCCCTGTTCTTTTTACCATATAGTTGGTGCATTTTATGAAACTGAATTTCTAGAATACATTTCATCAGTGATGTCTATCTATTCCTTTTATTGCCTCTTCTCAGATAAACCATGGTAAAGAGTAAAATACCTACCAAGATAGTTGGTATAATAAACCCAGCCGTTGACCCTTGCCCATTTCTAGTTTTCTTTTGGGAAAGTTTTTCGACTCTCTGAGAAACTCCTTGGGTAGATTTGGGTGTTTTCTCAGGTATTTTTTCTATCTGCTCTGTCTTCTTATCTGTCCCTTCCAGATTTTTGTCAATTGTCCTGAGTGTCACCTCTTCTGGCTTATCCTCGACTAAAGCTTGGGTAACAGCCGATTGCTGGCTTGTTATTACTGGCGCCAATAATAAAACTTGAGGCTCTTTTTGCTCACTTTCTGCTGTCAGTCGACTTTCAACATTAGACAGTTCTCTCGCGTTAATGGAGTTTTCTAAGCGATCTATTACTCTATCGCCCTGGCGAGTAAGATTCTCATTTTGAACTTCTTGCAATCCGTTGTCTATTTCAGCTAGTTTCATGGGAGTATGCTTACGATTGACCTTCACTTTGGAGGCTACAGTTTGGTTTCTCTTTGTTTTCTCCTCTTTGGCTTTGCGCTCAGCTTCACGTTGAGCTTCAGCCTGCTTCGCAATTTCTTCTTGCTTGCGTTTGGCTTCTTCTTGACGAGTTTTTTCTTCAGCAAGTGCACGATCGCGTTGGGCTTGCTCTTCTTGCGCTTTGCGCTTAGCTTCGGCTTGACGTTGGGCTTCCACTTGTTTCGCCTTTTCTTCTTGCTCACGCTTCGCTTGTTCTTCAGCAAGTGCACGCTCACGTTTTGCTTGTTCTTCTTGCGCTTTGCGGTCAACTTCAGCCTGACGTTGAGCTTCAGCTTGGCGTTGGGCTTCCACTTGTTTCGCCTTTTCTTCTTGCTCACGCTTCGCTTGTTCTTCAGCAAGTACACGGTCGCGTCTAGCTTGCTCTTCCTGGGCTTTGCGCTCAGCTTCACGTTGAGCTTTAGCCTGCTTCGCAATTTCTTCTTGCTTGCGTTTGGCTTCTTCTTGACGGGCTTTTTCTTCAGCAAGCGCACGGTCGCGTTTAGCTTGCTCCTCCTGGGCTTTGCGCTCAGCTTCGGCACGAAGGATATCCATTTCTGAAAATTCCGGTTTAGCTGGTGCTTCTTCTGGCGCTACTAATTTTCCTGTTTTAGTCTCTTCATCTTTGAAGTACTCTTTCCAGGCTTCCGTACCTTGGGATAAGGTGTTGATGAATCCGATATAGGAACCGAAGCCTTTTTGGTGATGGCTAGTTAATTTGAGTTTTCCTTCATGCTCCTCAACTCTATAGCGCCGGAGACCTACCTGACCGTTTGCTTCTCCTGGCACAGGCTCGCCACCATCATCCGAGTCTGAAACATAGATAGCTATAACTTTTCCAGAATCATCGAAATCTGCTCCCCATGCGGTTACGATATGGCCGGTAGCGTCAGGGTTATGATAATAAGCAACACCTATGGCTTTTCCTTGCTCTAAAGCTGTTTTGATGCTTTGGCTAAATTGGTCGTGGTCATGGATTCTTTCGTAATTTGTCAACGGTGTTCCTCCGAAAACATTTCTGAAGAAATTGATTTGACTTGTTAATTTCTCCTTCTCTACAGGGGGGTTCTGCATGTTAGAGCTTTGGGTATATCCATATCCGTTTATGTATAAATCCAATATTTTATTTGTCCATACAGAACTGTGAGGAAAGGCTTGTTTTACAATGTCAAAGAATCGACTTTGATCCCTATATCCATTATCACCTGTATAGACCTGGCGAGCTTCCCTAAAATCAAACTTTTTATTTTGAATAGTGTATGTGCCGTTGTTATTATTTTCACGCAAATATCGTTCAATATAGTCTTTGTTTTGGTCAACCCACCAATGCAACATATTCGTTGCAACGGCACCGGCACAAAGGTCGCCATCATCATGACCGTTCTTATTGATGTCATACCATCCTTGTCCAGCGGACTGCTTAGTGACAAAGTATTCTACGTCCTTGTCCGTTTCTGTGATCTTAACAAACTCGTGGTCTTCAACATTGACACCCTGTACCCATTTTGTTTCTGTCACTTTTTCGGCAGCTTTTGCTTTAGCTAACTCATTGTTTTGCTTTTGCGCTTCTACTGTCTGTTGTTCAGACTCAGTGTGGCGTTTTTTGCGTGTTCTCTCTGTTTGCTTTGATTTATCTTCTTGAGCAAGATTTTTTTGTTCACGTTTCGCTTGTTGTTCTTCCGCTTTGCGTTGTATTTCCTGAGCTTTGGCTTGTTGTTTGGCTAGTGCTTCTTCTGTTTCAGCCACGCTGTTGGTTAAGTTTACTATCGTGATCTCAGAAGCTAAATAATTGGCATTTGCCTTAGTGCGAATCTCATATTCCCCGTTGACTAAGCCAGTGATACAGTTGCCCTGACAATCAAACCACTGGTTCGTGTTTTTTCGACGGTATTCCATAGATCTGTTAACACCGATTATTTTACCATCTTTTGAGCTTGCTTTAACATTGCTATTTTTTTGAACAATCAAGCGTTGTACAGGAGAGGCGTAGGTGTTTTTAGTTTCTGCAACTCGGACATCAATATCCGCCAATCCAATGTTATTTAATATAACGGAATTGCTGCCTATTTTTTCCCATGCCCCATAGTTCAAGCGATATTCCATGCTAGAGTCAACATGTATTAGCATCCCTTCGTTCTCACCCGTTGCTTTAAATGATGCAGATGGGATTGACGCCCTGTTTACTTGAATTGCCACTTTGGATGGAGCTTGTTTTCTGTGATAGCCACGTTTATTAACAGAGATTTCAACATCTCCTCCGACTACAGTTCTAGGCGTATCTAATTTAAGCCTGTAGACTTTTCCGTCATTATCTACTTTTGTAACCTCAGAGAGTCTGGCACCAGCCACAGTAAAGTTAGATTTATTTAACTCAACAGATGTATTTAAAGTAACTAAAACGCTGGACATCTTTTCTGTATTATCAGGGGACTTAGCTTCTAGACCATCAATTTTGAGTTCTGGTTCGTGCTCTCTATCATTCCAGCTAGGATATAGCTTTACATTAAAACGATAAAATATATAATCGCCATATGAAGTCTTTTGCGTTTCGAACCGGGGGTGAGTCAAGATATTTGCCAGTCTACTATGAATATTAGTCTCTGGTTCACTAGATGGGACCAACAGTTCTAAAACAGCCGATGTCTCCTTGAATACAATTTTATGATATTGCCGCTCTAAAACTTCGGATACTTCTTCAATATTTTTGGCTAAAACCCCTTGTTTAACAACCTTTCCGTCTTTGTCCTTGAGTAACCCTTCGTGTTCAAAACCATAAAATCGATAGTTTTCCCCCATGTTGTCTTCGTGTGATTTGTGATATTTGCGTTTGATAACGGTTGTGGGATTAAAGTCTTTATCACTGATAAGGAAGTACTCGTAGCGATGGTAGTTCAGGTGCGTATGCCCCAAATCATCCCAAGTCGCATCTACGTGGTACCACTTGCCGTCTAATTCAACCATATTCCACAAATGATTCTGGCTACCAACAATTCCACCTTGCTTGGTGTGACATGGGATTCCCATTTTATCCATGAGTAGTTTGAAGGCTTTTGCGTAACCAGCACAAACGGTTTTGTTTTCAACCAAGGCAGAATAAGCACTTTGATCTTTGCCTGGTCGGTCAACATATTGGACGTTATCAACTAGCCAATCATGAGCGGCTTTGGCCTTTTCAACATCTGATAAATTTTCGAATGCTTTGACGATTTCGTCTGCTTTTTTATTAGCCTCCTCATCTTGGCGAATAGCTTCCATCTCCATAGTTCCTGGCAATTTGACTAAGGCACGATACAGATGTTTATTGTGTTCAGCCCAAAGTTCTACTGTCTGTGACTTTTCATGTGTATTAAGTGAAGTGACTGTCCCATCCTTATCAAGACGAAGAAGCTCCTTTTTATCCTCCCCTATAATAGTCTCCTCAGAATTGTAGACCTCTGTTTGTGGATAATCAGTTCGAACATACCAATTGATTTCCTTAACTTCTTCGTTAGTTGTAATATTTGTCAATTTCAACTGTACTTTCTCGTCTTTTTTGACTAGTACTTCAGCCTGAGACAACTGATATCTTTCATCTTCGTAATAGTTCGGAGCAGGAGTTTCTAAAATAGCTTTTTTAACTTCTTCAGGAGATGTGCCAGTTACTTTAGGAGTTTCTTCAGCTGTCATCACACTATCAGCTACAAGAGGCTCATTAGAAACTTTTTCGTCTACTACCACTGGGTTCGTTTGGGGTGTTTCAATAAGCTGATCAATCTCTTCACTAGCCACTGTTTGGCCAAGGCCATCTTGATCTACTGTCGCATTTGAATGTGAGATAAGAGCGACTGTTTCAGGAGCGTTTTCTGCCGCCTGAACAGTCTGCATATTTCCAGCTAAAAAGAAAAAACCAATCAAAACTGATCCAACACAGGCACTCGTTTTTCTAATGGCATAGCGTCTCTGAGGGTCAGCTTTTTGATAAAAATTCATTGAATACTCCTAATCTACTTTCTATATCTTTGAGAATCAAAATTCCTTAATTATTATACCTCTTTTTAGTAAGTCCCAAGCCATCTATATCTATTTTTTATCTATTTTTTCTCCTCATCAAAAAAAAACGATGAATTCAAACTAATCAACCTTTTCCCTTTCTGCCCTATCTTGTTTTTAGAGCAATGAAATTTCCTTAAATGACTCTGGTATTAATTTGTTCTTAGAAAATACTTTTTCCAAAAAACAGAGACACCTCTTAAGGCATCTCTGTGCATATCATTATACTTCTTCCCTCACCCCATACTGATAAGGAATTCCAAGGTTTTCACGGAGGGTCTCCCCTTCATAATCTGTATGAAAAATACCACGCTCTTGAAGGATCGGAACAACTTCCTCAACAAAACGTTTTAAATCTGATTCATAAACGTCTGGCATGACCCAGAAACCATCAGCTGCGCCGCTTTCAAACCATTCTGTCAAGTGATCTGCAATGTCCTCTGGGGTACCGACTGCGGCAGGGTGATAGTCAATAACTGAATGATAGACCACTTCTCGTAAGGTCCAACCTTCACGCGCTACTCGAATGATGTTTTCTGTCCGTGGGTCACTATATGGAGTAATCGTTACGCTGTCAAGAATTTTAGCAGCAATAGGTTTTTCAATATCCGCCATGGTAAATTGAACGCCCAAAGCATAACCGATATGAGCTACCCGTTGATAAAAAGTATCTTCATCGATAAACCTTGCATGGCGCTCTAGGGCGTCCTTTTTACTGTCTCCAATGAGAGGCATGACACCAGCGATAAAGGCAACAGATTCTGGCTGACGACCATTTTTAACAGCTGCTTGGCTAAGTGCTTGGCGCATCTCTTGTCCCTGCTCAATGGTCCAAACTTCACCGACATAGACATCTGCATGCTGACCAGCAAAGGCAACACTATTACCAGAACCACCTGAGTGAAAAATTGGCGGTTGACCTTGTTTTGATGGTGGAATTGGCAAGGTTCCCGATGTTTCAACATACTGGCCTTTTACAGTAACAGACTTGACTTTCCCATAATCCGCAAAAATCTGCTTGTCATGATCTAGTTTAAGCGCATCTTCTTCCCAAGTTGCCCATAAGGCTTGGACTGCTTGTGTAAATTCTGCTGCCTTGCCATAACGGTCAAAGCTAGATGGGAGGTGCACACCATACGCATTAGCACTGACTCCATTAGCACCAGTTACAGCATTCCAAGCCACACGACCTTTACTAATCGCATCTAGCGTCTTGAATTGGCGAGCAACTTCGTAGGGATTGTTCCAAGATGTCGCTCTAGTAATCCCTAAACCAATATGCTTTGTCTGGCTAGCAATGACTGTCGCAATCAATAAAGGATCCAAGCCCATGGTCTGCATATCAGCATCTGCTACTGCTTTTGTTCCTGGAAAATCACCAAAGAACATGAATTGGAATTTTCCTTTTTCAGCTAGTTGTGCCGCTTTGACATCCACTGAAATATCTGGATACTCAGAAAGCCTAACTTCTGGAGCCAACCAAGATTTAAAATTTAAACCAGCGGCTCCAAACATGGCAAGACCGAGTTTCATTTGTTTCTTTTCTGTCATGATAGTTTCCTCATTTTCATCTACTATTAAATAGTTTAGATTAAATCCTCGATACCTGACATGAGTTTGTCCATGATTACTGAGACAGGCTCAATCTTGTCAATCATCGAAATGCCAAGCCCAAATGAAGCAAAGCCCTTGCTGAGATCCCCAAAGAGCATGCCGTTTCTCATACCATTAAATCCAGATTGAGCCTTATGAATTTCCTCAAGACTCGCGCCTTCATTACTAAGTTGCAATAATTTATTTGGCAACTCGCCGGGCAAAGAGCGGTAATAAACAGGTACTGCCCTGTAAAATAAAAGGTCTGAAGCATTTGCTTTAATAGCCTCTTGCTTGATATTTTCTGCCAAAATTGACTCTTGACTCATCAAAAAAGCTGTACCAATAAAAAGACCTTCTGCACCGAGGGCAAAAGCTGCACGGGCAGTTCGTTCATCTGCGATACCACCAGCTGCCATTACAGGGACACGTCCCTTAGCTGCATCGACAATCATAGGGACAATAGAAAACGTTCCTATGATTTTTTCAGGGACAGAACCTCCTTCATCAAATCCAGTCGCTACAATAACATCTGCACCACCTTGGATAGCTTCTTCAGTATTTTCAACAGTTGGGGTATCTGCTCGAAAGACAACCTTTATTCCTTTGGCATGAAATTTCGCAGTCCATTCAGCTGAAAATTTCCCTACCATTATTGCCACTTGAACACCTTCTTCAACCATTAAATCTAGCATTGGTTGCGTAAAACGGTCTGTTTGAGGATGACCAGGTGCTACGTTGATCCCCAGAGGTTTATCCGTAATCTCACGGGCAATTCGGATTTCACGACGCATATTTTCAATGGTATCTTCCACGGTTGTCGCTGCCTCTTTTTGCCCGGCACTAATCCCCAATACACCCAAACCACCAGCAGCGCTAACAGCACCTGCAAAATGCCCATCTGTTAACCACGCCATAGGTCCTTGGATAATTGGTTTCTCGATACCTAAGATTTCTTTTACACGATTTGCCATCTTTTTCTCGCTTTCTTTGTTTCACTATGTTATAGTATTTATATTACAAGTGTCACATAAAATCGTCAATTGACACTTAGCAAACATTTGTCACTTATGTGACACATCAGGAAGGAATGTCATATTGAAACAGGATTTACGTTTTGAAAAAACCGAAAAAGCCCTCCAAGAGGCTTTTCTCAATTTACTACAAACAAAGGAACTGTCAAAAATATCGGTCAAAGAGCTCTGCGAACTGGCTCAGGTATCTCGTAATGCCTTTTACCAACACTACGAGACCAAGGAACACCTTTACGACAACATTCTCAATGAGCTTCTCCTTTCTATAGAAGATGCTTGCCGTCCCTTGGTTAAGGATGTAGCAACTATTACTGAAGTAGAAGGTCGGCTCTTTTTAGATAAAATCCTTTTAGCTGTTGACCAAAACCGCTTTGTCATCAATCAATTATTGACTAGTCAACCAGCTGTGTTCACTGCTGCTTTTCATGATATGCTAGTTTCAGCAAATATCCAATCTAGTCATTCTATTGGCACCACACCTAATATTGCTTATATCCACATTTTCTCCGGTGGGATTGTCGCCTTTGTCAAATACTGGCTGTTAGAGACTAAGTTAACCCTGGAAGAGGCTCAAGATAAGCTTTTTTCCATCGTTGGACAGATGAGGATGGAGTGACTAATTCATTTGGTTAATTTTATTTCTAAAGTGCCTATTGATTGGTAAATGCTGATAAATGGTCAATCACTTCTTGACTCTCCGACCACTCTGGATGTAGCGTTGCAAAAACATGCACCAGTTTGTTATGCTGGTCCTTTTCATAATTTTTCAATTGATAAGGAACATGATTTTCCTTTAACCGTTTTTCTAATTTTAAGGTATCTGATTGGATTAAATCCTCTTCACTTGTAATGAGATAAACGGGTGGCAGCTCTGCTTTTTCAATAATACTCGAAGGATTGAGAAGATAGGCAAGTGATGGACGTTTTTTATCTTCGTCAGTCACAATGTAGTCATTGATAAGAGACATGATATCTTGTCGCTGATTATCTAACATAATGGATATCAATCCAAGCCCCTTGATTGTCAATCTAGTCTGTGGCATATTAAAGGTTTCTTGCAATTCAGGACTACTATTAATAGCTGTTGACATCAGGCTCAGCAAAGCACCAGCTGAATCCCCCACAACATAAACCTGATCTAAGTTAAGATTCAAGCTATCTTGATGTGTCACCAGATAACGATAAGCCGTCATAATGTCATCAATCTGATGCCAAAATGTTGTTTCAGGAATCAAGCGATAGCTGATACTCACTACTGTATGCCCTCTTTTAACAAATTCCAAATTGAACTTAAGATTCGTTTCTTTATAGGAAGCAAATAGTCCTCCTCCATGAATATTGATAATAAGAGGTTTCGTCGTAACCTCTTTTTTAGGACGATAAATATCTAGCAAATGCCCTTGATTTCCTGTTTGACGATAAGGAATATCCCTTTCTACATTGACATGAGAAAAATCAATCTTATTTTGTTCCAATTCTACCAAAGTTTGTCGTTCACTACTTTCAAAAACCCATTTAAAAGCCTGTAATTTTAAAGTAGGTGTAAACCAAATCACCATGACTGATAGACTGATAAGGAGAAGAATACTGACAATCCCTTTCCAAATCCATGTGAACCACCGTTTTTTCATAACTTATTTCCTCTCATCTTTCTTGATTAAAAACATTAACCGTGTTACAGTTGTAACAGCACATTCTATTTTAACAAATCATTTTCTCAACTGTTAATAATAACCTCTTAGCTGTAACATTTTGATATCATCTGTAACAGGAGGCACGATGAACCATACCAATTTATCTAACAAAGAAGCCAATCAACTCACTCGTGAGTGTATCGAGACAGCTCTGCTATTGCTTCTTGAACATAAATCATTTGAATCTATTACCATTACGGAATTAACACAAAAAGCAGGCGTTTCAAGACCTGCTTTCTATCGAAATTATGACTCTAAAGAAGCTATTTTGCAACATATCGCTATCCCCATTTTAGAAGAAATTGTTGCGCTTTTCCAAGTGCCTAATTGCCATCACAATCCTAAACACTATTTACAATTTTTCGATATCATTAAAACGCATCAAACAAAGCTCAGGATTTACTTATCTCACATTGATAAAATCCCATTTTCCTTCTTTAATGAAAATGATGAGACTGTCTCTATCGAAGACTATTACTATTACCGAACAGGGACCATGATCTACTTTTCTATGGCAAAAGATTGGCTTGAAAAAGGCTGTCATCCTGATAGTGCGACCATGAGTCGTATATTGCATGGAATGATTAGGAAATTATTTCCCTAGAAACCTCAATTTTCTACCCCAACCACTTTTCTCATTCACATCTTCTTAGGTGCTATTGTCGCCTTTGTCAAATACTGGCTGCTAGAAAGTAATTTGTCACTTACTGAGGTACAAGATAAGCTTTTTATCATCGTTGTCCCACTCACTCGCATTTTATTCTCTTATTACTCCAACAACCAATCCACCAAATTTTGCTTAATGATGCCTTCATAATTGGCAGTTGGTTGGATGCTGTCTAGCGTTAAAAGGTATTTTGGAAATTGATCCTTGATTGCTTTCAGAGGACGGAGTTCTCTGTCTAAGGTTTTAGGATCAAGGGTGGTTTGACTGACCTGGTAGTACTCATAGGCACCTTGGTCTGTGACAACCACAAAGTCCACCTCGTACTTTCCGATATTGCCGACGTAAACTTTGGAGTAGCGACGACGCAATTCTAGGTAAACTAGATTTTCAATCATGTGCCCTAGATCTTGCGGATGATCTGGTAAAAGGAGCTGACGGAACCCTAAATCAACCGTATAGTACTTTTCTAGTCGTTGCAAGAGTTTTCTTCCTTTTACATCAAATCGAGGGACCGCATAAAATAACAAACTGTCTATCAGTGTATTGAGGTAGCTTTCCAAAGAATGATGGGAAATCGCAACATGTTGACTGACTAGTGTATTGCGTAGCTTATTTGTCGATACTTGACTGCCAATACTGCTTAAGAGTGTACGAATAATACGCTCCAGCATATCTGGATTAGCGACACCGACTCTGGCTACCACATCATTGAGGACAATTGAGTGATAGATCCCTTGCAAATACTCAATCCGTTCTTGATAAGATTGCGTCTGAAGCAAATATGGAAAACCACTAAACAGATAGTCGTTAAAATATTCTAGTCTGGTCTTAGTTTCTGCATCATGCTCCTGCCCTGCTAGAAACTCTTTGAAAGATAAGGGTAAAACCTCAATCTGAACATAGCGCCCAGTCAAATTAGTCGCCAATTGACTACTCATAAAGTAGGCATTGGAACCTGTCAAATACAGGTCAACATTTTCTTTGATGAAAAGACTGTCCGCTACAAGCTCAAACTTGTCGACATGCTGAACCTCATCCAAAAAAATATAGTGTTTATCATTAGAGGTTAGACGTTCTTCGAGATAGGTATTCAAAGCACGAAAATCCCGTAAGTCATAAAATGACAAATCTTCAAAGTTAATAGTTATAATCCGGCTTTCTTCAACACCAGAAGCCAATAATTCCTCACGGAAAAGTTGGAACAAAACAGATTTGCCTGCACGACGAACACCACTAATGACTTTTATTAATGGTTTATCTTTGTGGCGGATCAAAAATTCTAAATAATATGGTCTCGAAATGATTTTCATAGCAATTACCTCATCTTTATTATATCACAAAATCGCCATTTATTTGCACGTTTTTAGAAATAACCACCAAGATAACCATTTATTTGCACAATTTTAAAAATAATCACAAAAGTCGGTAGCTATTTTCAAAAAAATGCAAATAGTAAAACCCCTCAACTACTCTGTAGCAGCTAAGGGGATAAGCTAGTTTACACAATGTCTTGTTAGCACTCTAATCGAGTAGAGTTTTTTAGATTCCACCTTGTTAACTTAGCGACAAATACTTTTTATGCCTTATTCTCCTATTAAGAAAGCATTAAGTTTTGATGTAAAATCTTCTGCATACTGAAAAATTGACCCATGCCCTGCATGAGGATAGATAATCAGTTGGCTATTTATAATCCTATCATGCATGATGTAGGAATTTTCTGTTGGTACCATCATGTCCTTGTCGCCATTAACAATTAGGGTTGGGGGTGTCATAAACTGTAAGTCATCTTCTGGGGCTTTTCCCCAGGTTTTAATGGCTTTTAACTGGCGTAAAAAACTGGGCACAGCCATCTCTTTGTCCGCATAAGCTTTCTTGCGACTGGCTAGGCGACTGAGCACCTTATCTGCTTCTGCTCTGCCATTGTCATCATGACCATAAAAAATATAACGTTTAGGATCCACACGATGTAGAGCAGCCCGTGCCATGTAACGGAAGGTCTTTGCTGTTACCTGATCAATACCAAGTCCGCCACGGTGACCAGTCCCTACTAAAATCAAGCGATTCACCAAAGTTGGAGTCAAACGCACCACTTCTTGAGCAATCATGCCACCCATAGACAGACCAAGAAGGTTGATTTTGCTGTAGCCTAGAGCTTTGATAATATCTATCATCTGCTCTGCCATTTCTGGAATGGTACCTGCTACCTTACCGTCACTGGCCCCAACACCAGGCAAATCAAGCAAAATGACATGCTGTGTTTGAGTCAAAAGGTCAATGAGTTTAGGGTCCCAATGATCCATGGTTGCTGCGAGATGGACTAACATAACCAAAGGATAGTCTGACTTTCCCTTACCAATTTCACGGTAGGCAATGTTTTTCTCTTGAACAGTAAGGTATTGGTTTTTGGTTTCTAAATAAGCCATGTGTTATCCTTTCATGCTGAGAACAGTTTTACCGCGTGAGCGTCCATTTGCTACCTTATCCAGCGCAGCATTGACCTCTTGAAAGGGATAAACCGTATCAATAGATGGCTTAATCTCTAGTTTGGTAAAAGTATCTGCCACTTCTTGGAGTTGTTGACCATTGCTTTCGACAAAGATAAAGTGATAGTGAACGCCATATTTGTCAGCCATTTTGTCGAATTTGCGACCAACCAGTGTAAAGAGGACTTGTTTCCACTTAGGTAAATTCATGCGCTTAGCAAAGGCACCATTTGGCATAGCACGAAGGGAAACCATCTGACCGCCTTTTTTCATGATAGCCATTTGTTTCTCGGTCTCAGTGCCACCTAGAGTGTCCAAGACATAATCAACATTGCTTAGGATCTTGGTGTAATCCTGGGTCTTGTAATCTAGAAACTGATCGACCCCAAGCGCCAAGACTCGGTCACGATTGCTGATGTCCCCATTAGTGATAACGGTTAATCCTTTAGCTTTAGCTAGGGGAATCGCCATGGCACCGACACCACCAGTCCCACCAGAAATAAAGAGGGTCTTGCCAGCTTTAGCATCCATAAGGTCGAACGCCTGCATGATGGTCAGAGCAGTCAGCGGAACACCTGCCGCCTCCTCATCGGTTAAATAGTCGGGAACCTTGGCTAGAGCAGCCACATCCACAGCTACATACTCGGCAAAAGCACCAATACGATCTAACGGCAAGCGACCAAAAACACGATCCCCTACGGCAAACTGGCTCACGCCGGTACCTATCTTTTCCACCAGTCCCACCACTTCGTTTCCAGCGATGAGGGGTGTTTTGTAAGGAACAATCATCTTGACCTCACCACGGGTAATCATATTGTCTAACGGATTGACCCCAGCTGTCAGCACCTTGACCAAGACTTGCTTATCCTGTGGCTCAGGTTTTGGAACATCGACGAGTTTGAGGTTGAGATTGTTTTTGTTGTAGTCATTTAATTGTGCTGCTTTCATGATTTTTCTTCTTTCTTTTTTGGAAATAGCAGAGCTGGTCTGCAAGGTTGGAACTCCAAACAACGTTTAGAGAATGTCGTGATATTTTTTGTATTTGTTTTAGATACAGATACAAGGTTAATAAAGGAAATTACCAAACACTTACTTGGTAACTCCTGCTTGACGGTATAAATTCGCAATGACATCAGCAAGACTTTGCTTGGCAAGCTCTTTTTCCAGATGCTTTTCCGCCTGCTGAAACATCGGATTGATAGCCCCTTCAATATGTTTACCGACAGGACATTCCAAATTGGCATGCTGATGCACTTGAAAGAGTTTTACCTGAGTCACTTCTTGCGTCGCATAGTAAATGTCTAAAAGACTGATTTCTGCTGGTGCTTTCGTTAAGGCATACCCGCTCTTGCCTTGATGTGACATCAATAAATCGGCATTTTTCAAGAGAGCAATGACTTTACGAATATAGCTGGCATTGGTACCCACACTTGTTGCCAATGCCTGAGAAGATAAGGTCTCCTTACTCTCCGAAATCATAGTTAAAATGTGGATGGCTACTGAAAATTTCGTATCCATAAGACTCCTTCTTAAACAAATTTTAAGTAAAATCTTCTAACTTGTTCTTGTTTATGATACAAGTATAAGTTGTCTAAAACGAAAAGTCAAGCAAAATACTTTTTTTATTAACAATAATTTTAACAGTGGGATATTTTAACAGCACAGAAAATAACCCTCGGATGTTTATCCAAGGGACTATTTCTAATCTGCCGGTATAAATTTTTTGAAATTACGCTCCCGTTCTTCCAAGGTCATATTGAAATAGCGGAAGTTTTTATCAAGCGCATTGATTCTTGCCATTTCCTCATCGGTCAAGGCAAAATCAAAGATGGCAATATTCTCTTTTAAATGGTCCGGATTGGTTGTTTTTGGAAAGACAGCATGACCAGACTGAATATGCCAACGTAGGATAATCTGTGCATTAGTCTTGCCATATTTTTCTCCTAGTTCAGTGAAGACTGGCTCATTGATTAAACTAGCGTCCCCGTGTCCAAGTGGATACCAGCTTTCGATGATCGCACCGATCCCTGCAATCCGTTCTTTCAACTGACTTTGTTGGAAATAAGGATGGCATTCCACTTGTAAGGCTGCCGGCTGGACCGTTGCCAGCTCAAGAATTTCTTCCAAACGTTCAGATTCAAAATTACTAAGTCCAATGGAGCGGACCTTCCCAGCTTGAACGGCTGCTTCCAGGTGTTTCCAGCCCGCCTTATAATCGCCAATTTCTTGGTGCAAGAGGACAAGGTCAATGTAGTCCATATCTAGGCGCGCCAACATCTTATCAATCGCCTTTGGATCCGCATAATCGCTCGGCCATAACTTTGAGGTGATAAACAGTTCGCTGCGCTCCAAGCCAGAGGCCTTAACCGCTTGCCCAACTTCACGTTCATTTTGATAAGCATGCGCTGTATCCACATGACGATACCCAAGTGTGAAGGCATCTAGTAAATTTTGCTTCGTTTCTTCCGGCTTTACTAAATAGACACCAATTCCAAATTGGGGCATTTTATAGCCTGAATTGAGCGTTAAATACGTTTGTTCCATGATAGTTTCCTTCCTTTATATTGTAGTCCTTAGACTTCTTTGACGTCTGTGTAAATGAAATGCGACGTACGATTGGCGATCTTCCATTGACCATCCACTTTCACGTACTCATCTTCATAACGAACACCTTGCGTCGTTTGAATACGCTGTCCCTCTTCGTTGGCACCAATCAAAACAACATGGCAGTAAGCTGTGCCTGTTGCTTTATCCCCATCAATTTGGACGACTTGTTGGCCATTGAGATGGTATACTGTGTCAAATAGAGCTAGAAAAGCTGCACAGGCTTCTTCGATAGCGTCTCGACCTTCTTGCTTAAACACTTGGTCTCCATTGTGCGAAGTCAAGGTTGCATTTTCTACAAACAATTGCGCCTGAGTTTTTGTATCCTTGATATCTGCTAAATTAGAAAATGTATCCACTAATTCTTTTAATGCTAATTTTTCCATAAGTGTTTCTGTGTTCATTTTTTTTACCTCTCTTTTTTTATATTTAACCAATTATTTGCCACTTACCATCTCTTTTTTGGAAATAGCGATCACCTGGGACAGACCAAGTCCCCTCACTACCATATATCTTGGCGTGGATTCGCTGTTTAACCTGCATGAGGACACGATCCCCTTCTTGTGAAAAGGTATAGGCTGTATCCAAAAAGTCATAGTAGTTCATCTCCCCATTTTCGATATCCGCTAACCATTCTGCCTTGGTCTGGGTCCTCCCGGTAATATGAACGGCCACATAGTCATCTGGCAAAATGGCATTTAAAGCAGCCATATCTTTATCTATCATGGCCTGACGCATTTGCTCAAAAATGGCTATCATTTCCTCTTTATCAGCTTGTGTCAGCACGGTTTCCTCCTTCTTATCCGATTGGCTCTGCTCTACCCTTAGTTGCTCTGCTTTTTCAAGTTGTCCAGTTTGTTCTTGCTGGCTACCGCACCCCATTAGCAACAAGGCAAGCCAAAAAGGCATCATTCCAAGCTTAGTTTTCATTTGCCGGTTGCCATCTCCCTTCTATCCTTTCAAAGGGCAACTCAAAGTCCATAGTCCAAACCTTTCGAAAACCATAAATGCGAGCATCTGTTTTGGCCTTGGCATGGAGAATGGCTCGCTTATCGTTGATAAAGCGCACCGTCTCAGAAATAGGCACATAGGTGTAATATCGAAAAGTCCCACCTCGGATATAGTCAAAGTATTCCTCCCGTGTCTGGTAATACCCACCAACATGGCGAAACAGGTGGTCTTCTGGATAAAGTTGATGGAGTTGATCAAAATCACGTGCAATAATCGCTTCCCAAATCTCGTGTTGGAGGGCGATAATCTCTCTTTCTGCAGTTTGTGTCATTTAGTCTCCCTTCATCCGAATCAATTTAGCTGGATTGCCGCCCACAATGGCATTAGCCGGAACATCCTTTGTCACGACTGCACCACTGGCAAGAATCGCATGATCACCAATCGTAACCCCTGGCATCACTTTCACCCCTTCACCAATCCAGACCTTCTTTCCAATCACGACAGGCTGGCAACGTAGGACCAGAATATCTTCCATATCATGATTATCGGTCACAATGCTGACGTTAGGCCCAATAAAGGTGCCATCACCAATTGTCACCCCACCGATGGACATAAGGATCAGGCTGTGATTGATGAATACGCCTTCTCCTAGGTGAACAGTTTTTCCAAAATCAATTTGTGATGGAGTCATGATATTGGTCGATGCAGGTAATTTCCTTCCAAGCAAATCACTATAAAGTGCCTGAATCTCTGGGGAAGTTGGCTAGGTTTGATTGATTTGAAATTGTAGGTCTCGACAACGGTTAAACTCTGCTAGCACAATGTCTTGATAAGTCTCTTCCATCATACTGACTGCATCTCCGTCAGCCAAACGGTTCCAAATAGCTTTTGTCATATTGCCTCCTGTTGTTTTTTCTAAGTCCATTATAAAAGCCCACTGTGACAAACACAATGGGCTTTTTTCTAAAAAAGTGGCTTATGCCACACATGGGCCAAAATTGTGGCAAAACATTATTTCAAAAGGGAGTTGACGCCTGCAAGGGTGAGGAGATTGGCTGTTTCAATCACATCTTCAAGAGGTGTACTTTTCCCCTCTTCGACCCACTGACGGTAGATAGCAAGTCCTGTATGTTGAACAAAATTCAGGAGGCTAATCTTTTGAAAATCGCTGAGCTGGTTGACTTTTTCGGCCTTAGACCAAGTGGACGCCATCACCATATCCACCATATCTTGACGAATATCTCTGTAAGAAGATTGGCTGATGGTAATCTTATCATAGGCCTCTCCCTGCTGAGCTGAAAACTCAAAAAAGGCGCGTTGCATTTTTTCCAAATCCTCAGGCAAAGAAAAATCCTTAATCACATCAATATAGGCCTGAGCATACTTCTCCTGCATCTCAGCTAGCAGGTCGTTCAAAGTTGGGTAATAGCGATAAAAGGTCTTCTTATTGATCAGAGCACGCTTGGTCAACTCTGTCACTGTGATGTTGTCATAATCCAACTCACAAATTAACTCCTCAAAAGCTTGATAAATAGCTGTAATCGTACGTTTCACACGTAAGTCTTCAAAACCTGTTAATTTCATGATAGCTCCTCCGCTTGTATTTTATCAAGAAACTGAACGAAGTACAAGTCAACTCCTCATGCCTTCCCGTTATACCTCCACTACTTCAAATTCTCAGTAAAGAAGGCCACCAGCTTATCAAATGGAATTTTATCTTTTTGATCGTATAGATCAACATGGTCTGCATTAGGAACGATGAGCAATTCCTTGGGTTCATTGGCCGCTTCATAAGCTTCTTCTGAATGGTAACGAGAATGGGCATTTTCACCAGTAACAAATAGAACGGGGCGTGGTGAAATGTCTTTGATGTTATGACACAGTGGGAATTCATAGAAAGACATTGGGGTTGTTGCCGTCCATGCTGCTGTTGAGTTGATGGAGCGCTCATGATAGCCACGTGGTGTGCAATAGTAATCAAAAAAGGCTTTTGATACTGGGTCTGCATCTTCTGGGAGTTTTTCTGGAAATAGGCTCTCACCCGTCACAATACAACCGTCTGCGTTAAAGCCAAGCTCATGATAGCCTGAAGAATAATGACCTGTTTCTGAAGCACCATTATCTACATCTACCCAACGCTGTTGACTGACATGTTCACGCAATTTAGCCCTTTGCTCATCTGTATAACCATTCCTGTAGCCTAGATACATGGATTTGGACATGTCATACATAGAAGTTGTCGCAACTGCTTTAATCCGAGTATCAGCTCCTGCTGCCGTCAAAGCCATACCTGACAAACCACAAATGGCTTGGGCTCCAATACGTTCACGGTCAACGTACGGTAAGGTTCCAAAATAATCAACGGCTGCGCTGTAGTCTTCGGTAAACATCACTGGCTCAGCAACATTACGCACTGCTCCACCTGATTCACCCGTAAACGAAGGATCAAAAGCTAGCGCTACAAAGCCATTCTTAGCAAATTCTTGCGCGTAGAGCCCTGAGACTTGTTCTTTGACCGCACCAAATGGCCCAGAAACTACGATGGCAGGATTTTTTTGCGTTTCATAGCCTACGGGCAGATACAGGTCTCCAGCAACTTCGATACCAAAACGATTCCTAAAACGAATGTTTTGGGATTGAATATTTGAGTAAGTTTCAAATGTTTTGGTCATACTGATCCTTCTTTCTAGTCTTCGATAATCTTGATTACTTTTGCTGGAACACCTGCAACGACAGTATTGGCTGGGACATCCTTTGAAACGATGGCTCCTGCTGCTACAACAGCATTTTCCCCTACAGTTACACCAGGTAAAATCGTTGCATCTGCTCCAATCCATGCATTTTTCTTGATCCTGACCGACTTTAACTCTAATTTATGGCGATCCCTTGATGTTAGGGGGTGATTCACGGAAATTAATTTTGCTCTTGGACCAATCAGCACATCATCCTCAATAAAAATCCCCCCTAAATCAACCAGAAAAACATCTTTATTCACATAAATATTTTTCCCAAACTGGATATGTCGACCAAAATCTGTTTGAAAAGGAACGTTGATGATAACCGTCTCATCAAGAACCTCTTTTGTCAGAGCCTCAATGAGGTTTCTAGTACTCTCAATTGTCTGAATTTGTGTATTTAACTCCTGAACCAACGGCTGATTTTCTATCTGAATAGCAGTAATCAGCTGACGCAGGCCATCTTGCTCTGGTATTAGCTTACCAGTATTTAAATAAGGTTCAAAACGTTTATCTATCATATTTTCCTCCTTCATGGCACACTGATATTACACTTGTAACCGATGGGACGACTCAACGTATCAGAGGCCTTTCAATATCCATAGAATAGACCTTTTTTCTAAAAATAGCAAATACTTATTTTAAATGATATTATATACCTAAAAAGTATGTTATGATAATTAAAAAGGAGGCATCTTATGGACATTCGAGTACTTCGCTATTTTTTGGCAATTATAAAAGAAGGAGGCATCACACAAGCTGCGAATAGCCTCCACCTGACACAGCCAACCATCTCACGACAAATCAAAGAACTAGAAGAAGAGTTGGGAAAACAACTATTCATACGTCATAAAAAAGGACAAATCGAGCTAACCCAAGAAGGGCGACTATTACAAAATCGTGCCGAAGAGATTATTGCTATGGTCGATAAAACTGAAAATGACTTTCGCTATCTGACTGATAAGATTGAAGGGGATATCTACATCGGTGGCGCCGAATCATATATTTTTAGCCATATTGCGACAATCGCTAAACAACTGCAAAAAGAGTATCCCAAAATCCGTTATCACCTCTCTTCAGGTAATGCAGAAGATATGACAGCCCTACTTGATAAAGGCTTATTGGACTTTGCCTTGGTGGTCCATCCTCGGCAACTACCACACTATCACTACCAAAAACTACCTTCTCAGGATATATGGGGAATCATTTTACCAAAAACAGATAAACTTGCTCAAAAAACGAGTATCAGACTGGAGGACATTCAGACGCTTCCTCTCATTGTTTCCCGTCAGGCATTGACCAAGACCCATTCAGATAACCAACTCATCACTTGGTTAGGTGATCTAAACCAACTAACTATTATCACCACATTTAATCTCAGTTACAATGCCCTCTTTATGGTGGAAGCGGGCTTAGGTTACATGATTGGCTTTAATCATTTAACCTATAATCCTAATCTTACCTTTCGACCACTTGACCCCTTATTAACCTCTGACCACTACCTCGTTTGGAAAAAAGATAAAGTCTTCTCAGCTGCAGCTCAATTGTTTTTGGAAAAATTGCAAGGTTAAACCATCAAAAAGACTCTCCTATTTTGGGAGAGTTTTTGCATTAATGTTGGGGCATATTTTTCAGGTTAAAGCGGACTGCAAGAATCGCGATAAGTAATGTAACAATCGCACTGATACCAATCAACAGTGCACTATTCGTCAAAAAGAAACAGCTTATCAGTATACCGCCTAACCAAATAACGACACAACCAGTCACTAAACTTTTTGTAAACCGATGGGTCGGTTTATTCATGGATTTGAATTGGTAAATCCCTGATAAAATCAAGAAAACACCTAGGTAAAAGAGGGCTACTGCAAAGCCATTGTGTGCTTCTGCATTTCCTAAAAACCCGATTGCTACGGTGACAAAACTTAGTCCAAAAATGATGGGATAATGCCAGTAGATAAAGTGGTTTTCGTTGGGATTGGGTGTATTCGGATCAATCAAATGATCTATTTCAACAATATAGGTCATAAAGAGACTAACTACGATCAAAAATATCAAAACAGACAAAACACTGAGCCTATCCGGATTAAAGTAATCAGCAACCCCAATAATCATCTCTCCAAAGGTAATAATAACCAGTAAAGAAAGTCGCTCCACTAGATGAGGAAAATTCATGGGCTTTAAATCAGGAGATATGGCCTTCCTTTTTACCAAAACGCCCGGGAGCAACCACGTTATGAGAACACTTGCAGCCGCTACTATTAACCCTATTCTATTGGATAAGGAAGAAATAGAGACAGCAAGAGTCCTGACGTTCTAGCGCCTAGAATAGAAAAGAAGCGCCTGATAAAGAGTTTATCTGCTGGGTTTTCTGTCCGAGCATACTCTAATAGATACTGCACCAAGAGGAGAAAGGAGATCCTTGCAAAAGGTCCATAAAAATATAAAAAATGATCAGCGTCACTATTACCATCAATAGACGTTAAAGCAACCAGCAAGAAAATCATCTGGCCAAACATCATGGCAATATTGGTCAAAGAATTTCGCCCAAACCGATTGGTAAACACCGTCTGCACCATCCAAGAATTTAGCATAATGAGCATTCCAATCGCAAAAGCAAAAAAGGACATGATCGGAATGACACCGTGGTGAATATGGTGAATCAGTGAGGTAGTCTGGCTAAAACCATAAACGTAAACCAAATCGTAAAATAGCTCTGTTAATTCAACTTTCTTATGTTTAATCATTGCCAAAATATGTGATTTTTCCTATCAATAAAAGTAACTTGGAGGTTCGCAAATATTAATTAACATTCTAGTTTGTGCAAAATAGGTCGCCCTCCCACCTGGCTGATACCCTGTTGGGGGAACGACCCATTATTGTTATATCCACGAGCACCTGTCGTATCTCATTCTCCCCAAACGTCCTTCGCTAAACCAAAGGCAGACCAAGCTTTTGGCCACCCGACATAAAAGGCAATGTGAGTGATGATTTCTGAAATTTCTGCTTTCGTCACCCCATTCTTTTTAGCGGTGTTTAGGTGGTATTTGAGCTGCTCCCAATTGCCACCAGTAATGAGAGCTGAAACAGTGACGATAGAGCGAAGTTTAGGGGAAAGCTCTTCTTCACGCGCCCATACCTGTCCAAAAAGCACATCGTCATTAATTTCTGCAAACGTTGGTGCAAATTCGCCTAATTGATCACGCCCTGCTGTTTGTTTAATAGCCATATTATTCCCCTCCTCATGAGCTGCCTGATAGTCTTCGTCTGTCACGGGTTCATAAAATTCACTTACGCCAGCTGTGATAGCAACATGACTGAACCAAGAATCTTTGGTGGCACCATGCCAGTGTTTCACTCCTTTGTCGGTCACAACGACATCACCTGCTTTTAGGTGTCGAGCAGATTTCCCAGCTTCCTGATAGAGACCCTCACCTCCTGTTACAAGAAGGATTTGATACCCATCCAAATGCATATGCCAATTGTTACGGCAGCCAGCCTCAAAGGTCACATTTCCAACACTGGTGTTACCATCTGGCGCTTGTGCCAGCATTGCTAGATAGGATTGTCCAGTAAAACTAGCACCGTAAGGATTTTCTTCTCCAAAGGCAAATAAGGGATTATTTTTTACATCTTCATGTTTAAACATGAGTTATCACTTCTTTCTATCTATAAATTACCACTATATATTAAAGCACTAAACTTTAATACAATTGACTATTATTTTTTAAAGGTTACTTGTTTTCCTACGAGTTCAGCCTGCGTTATTGGAATAACAAAAGTATCCAATGGCATTGGTTCCCGCCTGTTTATCATCGCAATACTACAAATTGAATACTCTTTGTTCTGTATACAAGCTCTTCCTCCTATCCTTAAATCTGAAAAATCTGGATTATCTACCGTAATAATGGATATTTCCTTATCTTTTAAGTTAAATACATCAATCACTCTATTCTTCATAATATTTCACTTATGGTACTGATTTCTATACATTAAAAAGATCATATCAGGTATACAGGACTTCAATAAACAATTTTTACAGATAGTCACTTTTCGAACAATTATTAACGATTCACCAACATATCCCCATGCAAAGTCTGAAGTTGTTTATCTAGGACCAATTTTGCACTTCGTTCAATATAGTCTTTAAAATGCGGTGTTTCTCTATGTTGCTCATAGGCCGCTTCATTTTGATAGACCTCAAAGAAATACCAGATACCAGGATTATCCACATCTATACCGGCATACATGACCAAAACGCCCTCTTCTTTTTCCATACTGGTCTGCATCTCAGGTAAAACAATCTCTGAAAAGGCATTGTTATCACTAACCGTCACTGTAGCTAGTCGTACAGCTAGCTGGTCATCATCAAAAATCTGCAAGGCGGTTGTTTTTTGAAGTAATAGCTGTGGCACCAAGGTCACCACTTTACGACTAGTCAGTGCTTTTTGTGCTAAACTTACAAAAGTCTTAAAATGAGAGGATTGAATATGCTTCTGATAAGCCTCTTCATTAGCATAGCGTTCCACAACAATCTGTTGGCTGTAATCTTCTGGAAGGTGACAACCGTACATAGCCAACGTCCCTGGTTCTAATGCCATTGACTGGGTAAAATTCGTATAGCCAATTTGCTTATATTCTTCTTCATAATCTAAGTTCAGTCCAAGATGAAAAAGTCTAAATATTTCTGTCATTTTCAACCTCCTAATCCAAAGAGCCTATTGGCATTCTCACGAAAAATCTTTTCCTTATCATTATCCGTCAAAGGTAATGCTTCAATAGCATGACTGATCACTTCTGTCGCTCCAGCTGGAAGAATCCCAAGCGGTGCATCAGTCCCAAAAAGAACGTGGTCAACACCGTAATAGTCCACACAGAGTTCCAGAGCTTTGCTATTACCTAAAAGGGCTGTATCCACATAGAATTTCTTGAAATCACTCGCCTGCTCCTCTGGTAAAATATGCTCAATCCTCCCTGCAAAGTAAGGAACCATAGCCCCACCATGATGAACCAAGATGTTGAGATTTGGAAATTCTTGAAAATAACCAGCCTGCACAATGTCTAGCATAGCTTGAGTCAATTCGTACTCCCAGCTAAAAATAATATTATTGTCTGGCTTTCGTGCATCAAAAACTGGGTGGAGCCAGATGGGAACATCTGCCTTAGATGCTGCTGCAAATACTGGCTTGAAACTCTCATCTGCTAGAGATTTTCCTAGGTGGCGTGTGAATAATTGAATCCCAAGTATTTCAGGATGGCTAGTACTAAAACTTTCTATCACGCGCACCGCTTCTGGAATATTGTTCATAGCCACCATGGCTACACCACCCGCAAAGATATCCGTATTCGCTTTAACTGTCACTAGCAATTCCTCATTAGCAAGTTCTACCAATTGAGCAGCTCCAGCACTGTCCAGATAATCTTCTGGGTTGGCATTGACATAAGAAATAATTTGTTTAGTGTTAGCTGGCATCGTCTCGCGACGTTTTGTCATATCCGTCAAGACAGGGTTTTGGATAAAGGGCATTTTTGAGACTAAATTCTTATCCAGCGCTAGCATTTTTCCAAAAAACTCAGGGAGTAAGACATGGGCAAAGGCATCAATTTTCAAAGTCATCTAATCGCTCCTTCCAGCTGCCATCTTCATCAAAGATAATGCCATATTCCTCATAGTAAGTGTCCTTATTTAAAATCTCTCCAGATTCATAAAGACTAATTTTGCGTGTCAAGCGATCAATGGAACGTTGGAGATTTTTTTGTTTGTTTTCTAGCACTGCTAGTTGCTCACGCAACAAGGCTTCACGCGCTTCCACCGTTTGGTCACCCTGCATGAGTAGCTGACAATAATCAATCAAGGCTTCGATTGGAATGCCAGAATGACGTAGGCAAATAATCATTTCAAGCCACTTATTAAGATCATCTGTAAAATAGCGATTGCCATTAGACTGACGAGGAATCTCTGGTAAAAGTCCTATCCGTTCATAATAACGCAGGGTATTGGGATTGATATCATATTTTTGTGACACTTCCGTAATGGTGTATTTTTGTGTTTCTGTCATTAGTATTACCTTCTATCTAAACGTATCTTTTAACTCTAGTATACTAAAATTTCAAGCTTGACTCAAACGGGCAATATACGAGTTAGCAGCGTCACTTAAAGCTTCCTCAGATAGATTCAGCACTCCTGATACAACAAACGGTTCCTCAAAGACCAATCCTGTATGGTATTTTATGGTTTCAAGCGGTTTGAGCAATTCCTGAGTGGTCACATGAAAACGACCATCAGCTGTGTAATCTTCTGCACCAGCTCCCTGCGTCACCGCAAGAATAACTTTTTTCCCTTGAAGAGCATTCCCAGTCGAGCCATAGGCCCAGCCATATTCAAGAACTTGGTCTAACCATTCTTTCATCAAAGATGGCGTCGCATACCAGTACATTGGAAATTGAAAAACAATTCGATCTGTTGTTTCAAGAACGGCTTGCTCTTTCTTCACATCAATCTGCCCAGCTGGATATTGACTATAAATATCACGTACTTCAATTCCTGCTGCCTGAGCTGCTTTGGCTAAGACTTTATTGGCCCGAGAAGCATGTAAATCTGGGTGAAACAGTAAAATAGTTGTTTTCATTTTAATCTCCTGTGATATCATTTGCCACTAAGTTCGCCTTGAATTCAGCGACATCGTATCTAGCTAGGTCTGGATAATAAGCGTCTTGTGCAATGATTTCATCTAAAGCTTCTCGTGACGCTACCTTAGCAATGACAATCCCTGCCATACCTTTGTCTTTCAAAGGGCCAACGATTTTAAAATGCCCTGCTTCAAATTGAGACGTAAACCATGCTCTGTGATTGGCAAGCAGTTCCTCAGCTTGCTCTGTTGGTACTTGTCCAGAATTAATGGTAATTGTGATTAAAAACATAAAAACCTCCTTAAGCTTGTCCTTCCCAGCCACCACGGGTATTAACACCAGCTCTAGCAGCTAATTTTTCTAAAGTTGCCATCTCATCAGCACTAAGAACTAGGTCGCTAGCTTTAGCCGCATCTAGGACTTGTTCGACTTTAGTAACACCTAAAATTGGTGTGGTCCCACGTCCAATTGCCCAAGCTGTCGCAATTTGTGCTGGACTGACCTTGTACTTGTCTGCCAAAACTTTCAATTCAGAAAGTAAGTCGCCTAAGGCTGGAAACATAGGATTATAGGTTTTACCTCGATTGGAATCAGCTGGCATGGGATGTTGGCTATCATATTTACCAGACAAAGCGCCTTGCTCTAGAACCATGTAAGAGAAAAATTGGATATTATTTTCCTTGCAATAGTCAAGCAATCCATCCTCAATAGAATTGCGGTAAAGCAAGCTAAAATGGTTTTGAACAGCCGAAATTTGTACCCCAGCAGGTTTCAAGATTTCTTGAACACGTTTCACTTGTTCAAGACTGTGGTTCGATACACCTATCCGTTTCACACGCCCTGATTTGACTAAGTCTGTTAAAAATGGTGTCCAACGTTCAACGTCAGCTGCGTTATGAATCCAATAAATGTCAATATCGTCTGTTCCCAGACGCTTAAGACTACCTTCTAACATATCTGCTACTGGATTTTCTTTGGTATCATCCTGCATTCCCGGTGTAAATTTGTCAGATATGATGACTTCTGACCGATCATATTGGCTCACTAACTCACCCAAAATTCTCTCAGATTCTCCATTAGCATAGGCAAAGGCAGTGTCAAAGGTGTTGAGACCATTTTCCATAGCAACCGAAAAAACGTCTTTCAAGTCAGTCGTATCAAGATGATTGCCAAAAACCACATTACCACCAGCAAATCCGCCAGTTCCCCAAGACCATGTTCCAAGTACGATTGATGCTGTATGTTTTGTCATTTTCTTTCTCCTTTTTTGTTGATGGTGATAGTGTACCACTTATAGTCAACTATAGGTCAAGTGTTTTTTTCATTTTTTCTTTTTATAATGAATTGAAAATAAATTAGGACAAATCATAGAATAACTAATAGTATTGGCATCTATCAAAATGATTCATCTATGTCCTATTCTTAATTCAAATAACTATGCATGTAAAAATCCCTCCATGCAAAAATAAGAAAGTATCACCAATGAACTCCAATCCTTTTCCGTCTAGATTTTCATCAGTGGTAATACGCCATTTCTGCATGGGCTCAAGCAAAGTCATACCGGCATTCTGTAGACCATCTATTAAAGCTAGAGGAGCTGCTTATAAAAATCTAATGGATGTGTGTGCATACGGTGATGTTCTCCAGCAATCAAGATAACTTTAATATCTGTTACTTACCAAGTATAAAGACCCTATTTGAGAGCCCGTGGTAATTCCCCGTAATGTGGGATTAGTATTTATAAGTCAAATCATCTGATACAATTGATTCAAACACAATTCCAGAACCTATTGGTAGAGGTTCAATTTTCAAATTAACAATAGCCAACAAGGTTTTGGCACGGTGGAGGCTTCATGGCCATAACCAATTCCTGTATCATGAATAGAAAAAGCACGCTCAACTTCAGATACGAAATCAACATATCCAGACGTATCCAACAAATTGAGACGAACATCATTATGAATAAAACTAATCGATGGCGCTTTGACAGAGATTTCTCTTTCTTTTTCCATTTGTAAATTATCAGTCAAGTCAGTATCTTCAGCAACTTTTCCTAATTGTCGATTTACACCTGCATGATATAAGAGACTTTCAGTTAAGATTATCTAACCCGCATCGACGTGAGCATCTAGACCAACATTCAAAATAGAGTCTGAATTGGGCAGTGAACTCCACCTTTATTTTAGTTTGATTTCCACAGACGTGTTTGATACAACGTTTTGCTTTTAACTTCTTTTGGGAATATGTTAGTCATTTCTCGTTAAATTTTCTTTGAGTATTAAATAGTCGTATTTAGCACAAAACTATCATCATGACTAATTCCAAAATACAGAAAAATTACTATCGCACCCTATCGGTTCAAAGGTAATTGATTTTTCCTTAGAAATAAGAAGTTAAATGACTGTTCCATCAACAACCTGAATTTGCACAGCTAAATGCACAATTGTTTCCTGTCAGCAAAATCATAGACATCATTCAACATTAAATCAGCAGAATTTTTATCTAAAGCTTTACTCACCCAAACTCAGTAAATGAGCGTTCATCATGACCATTAGTATCTGATTTCTTTACAACCAACTATCTCTCATCATACCAAAATCCTACGTTGTATATCTAATACCATCCTAAAAAATGATGCAAGGTACGTTCAATTTCTGGAAACATCTTTATAGCCGTAAGCACTAATAAAGCCACTGTTAACAACGTTAATAATATTTTTTTCATAATGGTATTATTGCCAAAAAATAACTGGGATACAATTAACAGCTTTATTAGATTTCTTATCATTTACCAAACCAAAACTTCATATCATAATCAAAACGGATACACACAATGTTATAAAACCTAACATGCAAAAGAAAAGAAATTTGCTTTCACTGCCCTTTTTTGATATAATAAATCTTAATTTATAAAAAAGGAGTTCTCTGTATGATAAAAAAACTGCAAATAATGATGGCAACTTTTCTGTCATCGTTCATTCTATTCGGAAGAACAAACACCTCTGCAGATACTATTGATATAGTATCTGATACTGCCTATGCCCCATTTGAGTTCCGAGATTCTGATCAAGTTTACAAGGGAATTGATGTTGATATCATTACCGAAGTTGCCAGACGCTCAAATTGGGATTTTAATATATCCTATCCAGGATTTGATGCTGCGGTAAATGCAGTTCAAGCTGGTCAAGCTGACGCGTTAATGGCTGGTACAACAATTACCGAGGCACGGCAAAAAGTGTTTACTTTCTCTGATCCTTACTATGACACTAAAATTGTTGTTTATACACGCGCCGACCAAAAAGTTTCTTCTTATAAGGAGCTTTCAGGAAAAGTCGTTGGGGTTAAGAATGGCACTGCAGCGCAAGCTTTTCTTGAAAAAAATAAAGATAAGTACAACTTCACCACTAAAACCTTTGATACCAGTGATTTAATGAACAACAGCCTTGATACTGGCTTTATAGTCGCAGCAATGGATGATCAGCCAGTCGTTGAATATGCCATTAAGCAAGGTAAAAACTATGCTATTAATATCGCTGGTGAACCTATCGGTTCCTTTGGTTTTGCGGTAAAAAAAGGCTCTGAGTATGAGTATCTCATTAAAGATTTCAATACTGCTCTTGCTGAAATGAAAAAAGATGGTACTTACGATAATATTATGAGTAAATGGCTAGGAGCTGACACTTCTAAATTATCATCAACAGGTGACAGTTCTGCCAAAGCAACTCCTGTGAAATCATCTTATAAAATTGTTGCCGATTCTTCCTTTGCTCCATTTGAATTTCAAGATGATTCTGGAAAATATGTCGGTATTGACATGGAACTCATCAAAGCTATCGCGAAAGTGCAAAATTTCAACATCAAAATTTCTAATCCTGGTTTTGACGCTGCCTTAAATGCTGTTCAAGCTGGACAAGCTGACGCAGTTATTGCTGGCATGTCTATTACTGAAGAACGTCAAAAAATCTTTGACTTCTCAGATCCCTACTACACTTCTAATATTCTTCTTGCCGTTAAAAAAGGAACGAATGTGACAGATTATTCCGATCTAGCAGGAAAAACTGTTGCTGCCAAAAATGGAACAGCCTCTTACAGTTTCTTAGAGGAACATGAGAAACAATATGGCTACACTCTAAAAGCCTTTGATGAAGCCTCAACCATGTATGATAGCTTGAATTCTGGTTCAATTGATGCTCTCATGGATGATGAAGCTGTGCTCAAATATGCCATCCAACAAGGACGCCAATTTGAAACTCCTATTGCGGGAGAAAAATCTGGTGAATATGGTTTTGCTGTCAAAGCTGGAACAAATCCAGAACTAATCACCATGTTTAATAACGGCCTTGCTGCTCTAAAAGAATCTGGTGAGTACGATAACATCGTCAATAAATACCTTGGTTCAACAAATAGCAACACTGCTGTCGATGAGACAACCATCTCAGGTCTCCTCTCAAATAACTATAGCCAGCTGTTGTCTGGACTTTGGACAACCCTTAGTTTAACCCTCATTTCCTTTGCTATCGCTACCCTTATTGGTGTCCTATTTGGTATGATGAGTGTTGCTCCAAGCAAGGTTTTGAGAACCATTGCGAGCATTTTCGTTGATGTCGTCCGCGGTATTCCTCTCATGATTGTGGCTGCCTTCATTTTCTGGGGGATTCCTAACCTTATTCAAAGCCTCACGGGCCAACAATCCCCTATCAATGACTTCTTTGCTGCTACGATTGCCCTTTCGTTAAATGGCGGAGCTTATATTGCCGAAATCGTTCGAGGCGGTATCGAAGCCGTTGATAAAGGTCAAATGGAGGCCAGCCGAAGCCTTGGTATTCCATATAAAACAACCATGCGTAAAGTCATTTTACCTCAAGCTGTCAAATTGATGTTACCAAACTTCATCAACCAGTTTGTTATCTCACTCAAAGATACTACTATTGTCTCTGCAATCGGGCTTGTTGAACTCTTCCAAACAGGTAAAATTATCATCGCTAGAAACTACCAATCTTTCCGTATGTATGCTATCCTAGCAGTAATGTATCTAGTGATCATTACACTGCTCACCCGCTTAGCAAAACACTTAGAAAAGAGGACTAAATAATGGCTGAATTAAAAATTGATGTACAAGACCTCCACAAATATTATGGGAAAAATGAGGTTCTAAAAGGCATTGATGCCAAATTCTATGAAGGCGATGTGGTTTGCATCATTGGTCCTTCTGGTTCTGGTAAATCAACTTTCTTACGGACACTAAACCTACTTGAAACGATTACATCAGGGAAAGTTGTTGTAGACGGATTCGAACTATCTGATCCTAAAACAAATATTGACCGTGCACGTGAAAATATCGGAATGGTATTCCAACACTTTAACCTCTTCCCGCACATGACTGTTCTAGAAAATATTACTTTCGCTCCTGTTGAATTAGGGAAGCAAACAAAGACAGATGCTGAAAAACTAGGAATGGAACTCTTAGAAAAAGTCGGCTTAGCCGATAAAGCTAATGCCATGCCCACTAGTTTATCTGGTGGTCAAAAACAACGTGTTGCGATTGCTCGTTCCCTCGCTATGAATCCAGATATCATGCTCTTTGATGAACCAACGTCTGCCCTTGACCCAGAGATGGTTGGGGACGTTTTAAATGTTATGAAAGACCTCGCTGAACAAGGAATGACCATGCTCATCGTAACTCACGAAATGGGATTTGCTCGTAAAGTTGCTAACCGCGTCATCTTTACCGACGGTGGTCAATTCCTAGAAGATGGGACACCAGAAGAAATCTTCGACAATCCAAAACACCCACGACTTATCGAATTTTTGGATAAAGTCTTGAATGTATAACATAATATATCAAACATACTAAGATTAGTAGTGAGGAAATCTCCGACGGGAGAAAGTCCTCACTACTTTTTCATTATGTTAAAGTAGAGGTGTCCTGTTAAGTCGTACTCTTTTTAGGCGCTAGACGTCGCATATCAAACTGGCAAGACACCTGTTTTAGGGAGAATTTTATCAAGGTATGTGGGACGCTTGACGTCGTGTATTGAAAATGAAATCACTAAAACAAGGAATCATTGAAGACAAAGAGGTAATATCATGCGAGTTGTATTTGGGATTGATGTGAGTAAAGCAAGTTCGGAAGTGGCTATTTTAGTCAATGGTGATAAGGTTCATGGCTACACTATACCTAATGATTCTATCGGATTCAATAGGCTACTTGGTGACTTGAAAACCGTTCAAAATCCTGAGATTGTCTTCGACTATTCTCGTCGCCTTCAAGCCTTTCTTGAGGACAATGGCTAGGCTTATACACGGCTAAATCCTCTCGAAGCTAAAAAGCAACTAGACAGCTTACGTGTCCGTAAAACTGACAAAATTGACGCTGAAAAATTGGCTCAGTCTCAGTTTGTGCAATCGTAAACCAACTTACGTCCAAGAGGAAGTCTATCAAGAGTTACGTGATTTAAGCCGATTCTATCAGAACCTGACAGAAGATATCGTTCGAACTAAGAATCGTCTCCACAAGGTCTTGCAAGTCACTTTCCCTGAGATAGAACATATCTCATCAGCGCCAACTGGTGAACAATACTGGAACTTAGTTACTGCTTTTCCTTGTAAGGAAATGGTGCTTGAGTTGAGTAGTGATGAGTTATCACATGTCATTTGAAACTCGACATCAAAACGTATCTCTGACAAGCGTGTGACTTATTTGGCTGAGAAGCTTACCGAACTCGCTAAACAGTCCTACTGTGCTGTCAAGAAAACCTCTCCTGTCATTGAAGAGGTTCGTTATTATGCGCAAGAACTGCTAAGATTATCTGGACGCAGACAAGTGGTTTTAGACATTAGGGTATCCCTAGCTCAGCCTTTACCTGAATACGATATCTTACTGTATATCCCTGGTATCGCAGAAACAACAGCGACTTCTATCATTGGCGAATTGGGAGGGGAGATATTCGTCGATTTCAGTCTGCCAATCAAATCAATGCTTTTATCGGGATTGATCTCAGACACTATGAATCTGGGAACTTCCTTGCCAAGGAACACATCACCAAACGAGGGAATCCTTATGCCAGAAAGATTCTCTTCAAGTGTATTCACAACATCACTTCAGCTAGCCACACTAATCCTTGTCACATCGCAGACTTCTATGAGAAACGAAAAAGACAATCGCAAATAGCTTCAACTAAGCCACATACGATTGCCTCTATACATCGCATCATAAGGACAATGTATTACCTCATAACGCATAACAAACTTTACGATTACGCTTCAACCCAAAATCAATAAAGTTGTTTATGCCATACTATTCTAACACCTTATTTTAAAAAAAGCTAGATAAGGTGTTCCTTTTGTGTACACTTTTATCGCTGCTTAGCACAGAAAAAGAGGACAATAACTGATCGTTAGTTGCTGCTCTCAAATTATTTTTGCTTTAAACCCTTGGTAGGCTGGGCAAATGGTAGAAAAAGAGGTTGGGAAATTAACGTCATTAAAAAACGTTGATTCTAAGCCATTTTATATTGTTCAATGTTTAAGAGAAAGGTTAAAATTTGAGTTTTTTCCCAACCTCTTTTTGACTACTATTCTTATAATTCTGTACGGTTTTCAATTGCCCTAAGAAGGGTTACTTCGTCTGCATATTCAATATCTGATCCTACTGCAAGGCCTCGTGCTAGTCGTGTCACTTTGATACCTGCTGGTTTTAGCACTCGTGAAATATACATTGATGTCGCTTCCCCATCTGCTGTGGCACTGGTTGCAATAATGACCTCTGTCACCTCTCCATCCATTAAACGCGTAATCAAAGTCTTCAGATTGATATCATCAGGACTAACTCCGTTCATTGGAGAAATTAAACCATGTAACACATGATATTTTCCTCGATACTCTTGAATTTTCTCCATAGCAGAGACATCTTTGGACTCTTCAACTACAAGAATAACAGACGAATCTCTTGTCTCATCTTGACAAATACTGCATGGATCGTCATCTGTGAGATTACCACAAATGCTACAATAAGTTAAATCTCTCTTTGCAGATAATAAATTTTTAGCAAATTCATTGACGTCTTCGTCACTCATACCAATCGTATAAAATGCCAGCCTCGTTGCTGTTTTTATACCGATACCTGGTAATTTCGAAAAGCTATCAATCAATTTTGCTATGGGAGTTGGATAAAGCACTTCAAACCTCTCTTAATTCATTGGATATAAATTGTGATATAAATTGATAATGTCACGTGTCATTAAGTGACTTGCCTTACTATTAAAATTCGTCTCATGCGGTAACACAACTGCAACTGCAATTTTGGGATTGTGACTTGGAGCGTAAGCAACAACATTCATATTAGTGGTGTAAATTGAGTCGCCAGACTTATTAGTGACATAAGATTCGGCCGTACCTGTCTTAGCAGAAATAGAAACTGCAGCTCCCTCACCAATTGCTTTACCAGTAGCATAGCCTGAGCTACTATTAACCACATCATAAAAACCTTCTTGAATGATTTCCAACTCGTCAGTAGAAATCTTAATCGTATTCAAGGTATTTGGCCCTTTCTCTTCAATCATATTTCCCAGATTTCCAGATTCATCAGTATCATAAAAACCTTGTACCAAACGTGGTGCAATACGATTGCCTCCATTAGCGACTGTCGCAACGTATTGAGCCAATTGCATTGTTGTGTAATTATCAAACTGACCGAAAGATTCTGTTAATATGGCTGCAGAATCAAATTTTTCTGGAATATATCCTGTTGATTCTCCTGGAACGTCTAAGCCAGTTGATACTCCCAAGCCGAAATCAGCATAGGTAGCTCGTAATTTAGCCATTGCTGAGTCTAAACCACTTGTGCTTAAAATCATTCCTGGACTATATTCTTGCCCCATCATTTTCATGGCAATTTGAACCATATAGGTATTGGAAGAGTATGCCAATGCTTGAGTAGCTGTAATAGGCAGACTACCTAAAGTAAACCAAGATTTAATTGGACTTGAACCTGCAAATTGAATCGCTTGATCATATAAAATCTGATTTCCTGAAATAATGCCATTTTCATATCCAGAAGCAATTGTAGCTCCCTTTATAACAGAACCAGGAGTAAATACTAACGTCATCGCTCCAAGAGCATTTTGAACAATTTCTCCTGTCTCCGTATCATGGGAGAGGCCCGCCATTGCAAGAACAGCTCCTGTATGAGGATTAAGAGCTACAGCGTAAGCTCCTTCTGAAAGTTCGACATTTCCCTCAGCTTTCTCCGCAAGAAAGTACTGGTTAATAATCTTTTCAACACCTTCTTGAAACTTTAAATCAATGGTTAATTTTATATTTTTTCCTCTGCTACCAGATTGTGTTTCATTATCATCAACAATAGTTCCTTTTTTGTCAACTGTGATTTGACGTACTTTAGGAGTTCCTTTTAAAGTATCTTCATAGGCTTTTTCTAAATAACTCGTTCCAACGCGGTCATTTAAAGAATACCCCTTAGCAAGATACTCCTTAACCTCCTCTGCTGGCAGCCCTGCTTTTTCACTTGAAACTTTTCCGATAATTGGTGATAAAGATTGGGCAATATTTTTCCGTTCCCAATCAGAACGTACAGAAATACCAGGTAAGTCTTTATTCGCTGAAATAATGGCAATCTGTTCAGCCGTTAGCTCAACTGTTTTTAAAGAAGTCGTTCCAAATGTTGGTGTAGCATTCATTTGACTAAAAATATAAGCTACTTTTAGCTCTTCATCTGAAAAATTAATTTGCTCATCCGTTACAGCTTCAACTGCATTCGCATAGACATCGCTCTCAGCCAAGCGATTGCCAAACTTGTCAAACTTCTTGCTCTTGTCAAGCCTATCTAAAACAGCTTGATAATTCGCACTATCAGCCAAATAATAATCTTTCTTTTCTCGCGTTGTAACATTCGTCTCTGTATAAGAAACAAGTGCAGAAAGTGCCCAGGCTGTTTTCTTCATTTCTTCAGCGGTAGCAAAATTGCTGCGCGTAAAAGAAACAACTTCCTTGATGTCATTATCAACTAATAATGTCCCTTGAGCATCATAAATTTTACCTCTCGGACTTGAATTCTTTACCGTATAACTCGTGGTTGCAGTTAATTTCTCAGTATAGAACGTTTTATCAAGAAGTTGCATTTGAGCTAATCGCAATAATAATATAATAAAAAGTACAACAATAACAGCAAAAATCAAATTGATACGGCTAGACATCTGATTCCCTAGCCGTTTTTGTTGCTGTAACTGTTTTCTATTTCTACTCGCCATCTAATCCTCACATTGAAAAACTTTGCTCTTTATTTTATCACAATTACAACAAAAAAACTTGCTAAAATGATAGCAAGTGTAACTTTTTTCTAACGTTTTTTACCATAAACAAGGAAATAAAAGAGTGACACAAATACTGCTCCACCGACAATATTTCCAAGATAAACAAAGGTGAAATTATGTAGAAAATCAAACCAAGTAGCACCACCTTCAAATATGGCTGCTGGAATGATAAAAGCATTGGCAACACTATGCTGAAATCCAATCGCGACGAAGGTCATGACTGGAAACCAAGTCCCTAGAAGCTTTCCTGCACTATCCTTTGCTCCATAGCAGAGCCACAAAGACAAGCCAACAAACCAATTACAACCGATTCCAGAAACAAAAGCTTGTGCTGGACTTGCCGCTAACTTAGCATGCGCAACTTCCAAGGCCTCTTCAAGAAAATGTCCCGAACTTGTTAGACCAACAAAATGCCCAAAAAAATAAGCAACAAAGATAGCACCAATCACATTAAATACAGTTATGACAATCCAGTTTTTTAGCAAATCTACTAAAGAAATTCTCTTTGCAAAAAAACTAGCGGCTACTGCCATCATATTGCCAGTAATCAATTCACCACCAGCTAAGAGAATAACAATCAATCCAATTGGAAAAGCTGCTGCACCTACAACCGAAGCAAAATGGCCTAAAGTCTCCATCCCATTAGCCGTAATTCGGACATAAAGAAGGTAACCTAAACTAATCATGGCACCGCCAACAAAACCTAAAATTGCTTTTTGTAAAAACGTTTTATGAATTTTATGTTCTCCTGTATGAATTGTAATCTCTAATATCTCTTCTGGTGAATGCATGCTTCTCCCTTTCTGCAATCGTTTTCTAACATTAGCATTATAACAAAATAATAAAAGATTGCAATACTTTTCACAAATAAAGCCAATAAAAAAGCAAAAGTTTAATTTCTTCTGCTTCTAAGTTGTCTTAAATACTGTAAAACATCGCAATAGCCAATAAAAATAAAAGAATACTGACTAGCACACTTACAAAAAGCCAGTTCGGGCACTACTAGTTTTAAGAGGACAATCAGCTGACCAAACAATCCATAAAATCAGCCCACAATCGGAAATAGAAAACTGAGAATAGCAATCCCTAAATGTTTACACCATCACGAGTATTCGAAAAGTCACCTCTTTTTCATCTGTTATACACTAGAAACATGAAATACCAAATAAAACAGAGACAAAAGCCTCTGTTTCAGATTTTATTTAACTTCCAAGTAGTATTCTTTAACAATATTCAATTTTTCATCCAATTCGAATACAAGTGGAGGGAAGTTTGGAATTTCAACATCCATGATTTCATCATCAGACAATTGTTTGATGTGTTTAACAAGGGCACGGATTGAGTTACCATGCGCTCCAACGAAAACATTTTTACCATCTTTAAGTGCTGGAGCAATTTTATCTTCCCAGAATGGAAGAGCACGCTCAAGCGTTACTTTCAAGTTTTCAGCATCAGGAATAACTGAACCATCAAGGTGTGCGTAACGACGGTCTGTGTGAGCTGAATGCTCATGATCTTTTGCCATTTCTGGTGGCAATACATCATATGAACGGCGCCAGATATGAACTTGATCATCACCAAATTCAGCAGCAGCTTCTGCTTTGTTCAAACCAGTCAAACCACCGTAGTGACGTTCGTTCAAGCGCCATGATTTTTCAACTGGAACCCAAAGTTGATCAGCTGCTTCAAGCGCAAGGTTAGTTGTTTTGATAGCACGTTTCAAAACTGATGTGAAGGCAAGGTCAAATTCGATACCAGCTTCTTTAATCAATTTACCAGCGTCAATCGCTTGTTGTGTACCTTTATCTGACAAATCAACGTCAGCCCAACCAGTGAAAAGGTTGGCTTTGTTCCATTCTGACTCACCGTGGCGAGCGAAAACCAATTTTACCATTAGTATGTCTCCAATTTATTATTTGGCAAATGCCATTACCCTCTTATTTTACAAAAAAAACAGGAAAAAAGCTAGTCTGAGATTGTAAATTTGTGAATGTTTTACCAATGGTAATTTCCAAAAGTCAGTTCCACCGTAGTTGTCGAAGTAGCCGAGTCTTTAATCCGTATCATCTTTTTATTAACACACTTCTTATGGAGATAAAGGTATCGGAAACTTTTTGAACTGTAAGAATTGAGGCTGTCTGAACTTAAGATGAGGTAGCAAGAAGAAATTAAATCTCTGAAACCATGCCTCTTTCCTTCACTTTTTCACCACTTCGGAAGACTCCAAAAGTGACACTCTTGTTAGCCATAACTATTATACAGTTAGTAACAGTAGTTCCTGATTGAATCATCATACACATTGATAGATGATGGGTAACTGCAACAATACACTCTTTTTAGATAACAGAACTCAGTGAAATATAATATATTAACTAGGCTGAATAATTGCTAAATTCTGTTTTTTAGGAGGTTTTTTAACATCTTGAAACGGTAAAAATCATACCTTAAATATTATTTCATCAAAAATGCTCTTTAATTTACGAACGTTTATTTCTAAATTCCAATTATATCTTGCAAATAACCTATCTCAATGATAAAATGGAAAAAATTTATCTAAAAGGAGTTTTCCAAAATGGTTTCCACTGCGACTAAAATAGGTAACTTTTCATTCACTAATTGCTTGATGAATGCTGCTGGGGTTTATTGTATGACACGTGAGGAATTAGCTAAGATTGACTCTTCTGCTGCTGGTTCATTCGTGACCAAAACGGGTACCCTTGAGGCACGTCCTGGCAATCCAGAGCCTCGCTATGTCGACGTTCCTCTTGGCTCTATTAACTCAATGGGACTGCCTAATAATGGCTTCCAGTATTACCTTGATTATGTGACAGAATTGCAAGAAAATCCAACAAGCAAGCCTCATTTCCTATCATTAGTCGGTTTATCGCCAGAGGAAACTCACCTTATTTTGAAGAAGGTTCAAGAAAGTGATTACGAAGGTCTTGTTGAACTTAATTTATCTTGTCCAAATGTACCAGGGAAACCTCAAATTGCCTACGATTTTGAAACTACTGAAACCATTCTAACAGAGGTCTTTACTCACTTCACAAAACCACTAGGTATCAAATTACCTCCATACTTTGATATTGTCCATTTTGATCAAGCTTCCGCTATTTTCAATCAATTTCCACTTACCTTTGTCAATTGTGTTAATTCGATTGGTAATGGTTTGCTCATTAATGACGAAACTGTCCTAATCAAACCTAAAAATGGATTTGGTGGTATCGGTGGTGACTATATTAAACCAACAGCTCTTGCCAATGTTCACGCCTTCTACCAGCGTTTAAAACCTGAAATTCAGATTATCGGTACTGGTGGCGTTAAAAACGGGCGAGATGCTTTTGAACATATCCTCTGCGGAGCTAGTATGGTCCAAATTGGCACAGCCTTACAACAGGAAGGACCTAACATTTTTGATCGTATCACTAAAGAACTCAAAGCGATTATGACTGAAAAAGGTTATCACACGATTGAAGACTTCCGAGGAAAATTAAACTATATCCATTAATGTTAAACTGTGACTACCTTAAAAAGCATCCAATCGAGTGAAAAAACTCGACCAGATGCTTTTTTCTTTACTCAGTTGTGGTAATTTTCCCACTATAGTAATCAATCGTTAAACCATCTTGAACATTTGGAACAAAGACATTAAACTCTAACTCACCATCTGAGGACTTAGCCTCTAGATGAGTACCTGAAGCAATGAGGTTATCACCTTCATAGATCAAGGTCACACGATAACGAACGCGTTTATTATTATCTAAAGCTTTACGAACTAATGATTCATAATAATTTTGACCTGTTGAATTTTCTAAATTCGCTTGATTTGACCATGCTGTTTGGACAGCGATGTTTTCAGGATTACTTGTTGACGCATCAAATCCTGACAAACCACCGACAAGGGCATACCCAATCAAATGACCTCTATCAATGGCATGATCAAACTCACCTTTCAAATCATGAATTTGATACCAGCCAGCAGGACGAAAGTCCGTCCTTCCCTGCCCTGTCTGCTCTCGATTTTTATATTGACGCGTACTTTTTGCCAAGAGGGCATTACCATTTACTGGTACTACTTTCCCCTGTACACGTTTTGTCTGATTTGTAGCATACGGAAGACTTGATACATCAGCATTAAGTGACGTTTTATTGTCATTTATGATAAATGCTCCCGCACCGTTCCATTCAATCGTGCCAAGCTGTTTTTGGACATCGCCAGATAAAACTGACTCAGCTAAAGTTTGAGAAGGTGTACCAGCTGCTGCAATCGTATTATTTTGATGATGGTCACCTGTTAAGGAAATCCCTAATTGGTCAAAAAGTCCCGTAGAACTACCACCAAATAATCCAACAACTACTGTAGCAATAAGTGCTAAAAGAGATACTACTGTTTTTTCTTGTTTTTTCTTCATATGTTATTTTTAAGAGAAGCATGAGATAAAAGCCGAGAAACTTATTTCTCAGCCTCTACCTTAATGTCCTGTAAATTTACTAATGATACTCTGCCATTTTTCAAGTGAAAGAATAGAAAATGGTTTTGCGCCATCACCAAAAAATCCATAGCCTAAAACCAAACCAAGCCCAAAGCAAACAATACAAAGAACTAGAATGATAAAGATAAGTAAGAACTGCTTACCAATGTATTTCCAACCAATATCCATAGTTTTGATCTAAAGGGAGATGATAAAATAACCAATGTCTAAGACTGTTATTTTTACGCTAAAACAATTCTCAAACTTGATTTGAAATCAACGTTGTTGACTCCCTTCTCCTTTCCTTAAGCATTTACACGACTGATATTTGCACCCAAGTTAGCTAATTTTTCATGGAATTTGTAATAGCCACGGTCTAAGTGAGTTAACTTGCCAACGGTTGTTGTTCCCTCTGCTACCATCCCTGTCAAGATAAGGGCAGCGCTAGCACGAAGGTCGGTTGACATCACAGGAGCCCCTTGAAGTTTTTCACCACCGTGAATCAATGCTGTATCACGCATAATTTCAGAATGAAGCCCCATACGACGCATTTCTTCCAAGTGTTGGAAACGATTTTCAAAAACTGTTTCAATCATCGTAGACTCACCTTTGATAACCGACATCAACGCTGTCATTTGTGCCTGCATATCTGTAGGAAAACCTGGATGTGGTAAGGTTTTAACAGCAACAGGTTTAAGATTTGTCACATCAGAACGCACACGAATACCATTATCTTCCTCAGTGACCTCTACTCCCATTTCCTTGAGTTTTGAAATAAGGGGACGGTTATGCTCCCAAACAGCATCTCTGATAAGCACGTCACCTGATGTCATTGCCGCTGCAACCATAAAGGTACCAGCTTCAATGCGATCTTGAACAACATCGTGTTCTGCACCATGCATTTTATCAACACCATCAATGGTTAGTGTCTCAGTACCTGCTCCTTTTACTTTTGCTCCCATTTTATTCAACAACAAGGCCAAGTCAACAATTTCTGGTTCACGCGCAGCATTTTCAATAACTGTACGACCTTCTGCTAAGGTTGCGGCCATCATCAGATTTTGAGTAGCTCCAACACTTGGGAAATCTAAATAGATATGGGTACCTTTTAATTTTTCAGCAATCGCAGTAATGTCACCACCAACTTGAGTGATTTTTGCTCCCATTGCCTCTAACCCCTTGAGATGAAGGTCAATTGGTCGACTTCCGATTGTGCAGCCACCAGGCATAGAAACCTTAGCATGTCCACAACGTGCCAAGATTGGCCCTAATACAACAATTGAAGCACGCATTTGGCTGACATACTCATATGGCGCAGCATCCAAAATCCAGCCAGTAGCATCAACCGTTACACGATTTTGCTCTTCTTCAAAATTAACGTCAATATCTAGTCCACGCACGACATTATTCATTGTGAAAACATCCGATAAGATAGGCACATTATTAAGAATAGTCTTGCCTTCTTTTGCCAAAATAGTAGCTGCCAAAAGTGGCAAAACTGCATTTTTAGCACCTTCAATAGTGACTTCGCCTTTTAGACGTGTTTTGCCACCTTCAATAATTATTTTATCCATACTAAATCTTAGGGAATCTCTATCAAATATCCCAAATTCAATTAGAAACTCTAATTGAATTATCCTTTCTTTTCATAAAACTGACAATACTTGTCAAAAATAAGTAGGTATATTATACCATAAAAGAGGAGCATAGAAAACAGTTTATAACTTTCTTAAACCGTATTGGAAGGGCGAGGCAAGAAGGTTATAAAAAGTCCAACCTTCAATGTTATACTTTCTATATCTATCTCTGTAAATGATAGGCTATACTTGCTATAAAACAATAATTCAGAACCTTCTGAACGTTTCTTAGCTAGTTAAAACGAATATTTTTAATTTCTTGAGCATCAGAAGATGTTATTCAATCACTTCTGTCAAAACGTACTTTTCAAATGACGAGTAAAGTTTTTCTGGTTTAACCGTATCATTTGGAATCGTTTGAAAAATCTCTCCCTTGGTATTCTGCCAGATGACAATACCGTCAAAGCCTAGTTCCTCAATCACATACATAGACTGCGTATCTGAATGAGTATATTGCCTGTTATCAAGTGTTACGATAACAATATTCAAGAAATTATCAAATTCAACGCCAGTAAATTCATGTGATGATATTTCAAAATTCCCAAAAACTGAGATTAACTGGCGATACTCATCAGCAAATGTTACCTCCAAATCCTTCTCCGCTTCAGTAACTTCAAAACTGTAATCTTCAATTTTATACCCTTGAGAGGTTAAAAATTCAAAAACTGTCATCATTTTCTCCCTATTGTTACTAGGACTACCTATAGCTCACCTTTTAAATCATCTGATTGAAGTCCCAAACTTCTGTCCAGCCTTCATAGAATTCTGGTTCGTGGCAAACCATCAGAATTGTTCCCTTATAGGCTTGGAGAGAGCGTTTTAATTCATCTTTAGCATCAACATCCAAGTGGTTCGTAGGCTCGTCAAGAACAAGAACATTATTTTCACGGTTCATCAGTAAGCAAAAACGCACTTTAGCTTGTTCACCACCTGACAATACTTGAATTTGACTTTCGATGTGTTTGGAAGTTAATCCGCAACGTGCCAAGGCTGCGCGTACTTCTGCCTGATTAAGGGCTGGAAAAGCATCCCATACAGCTTCTAGTGGGGTTTGACGAGAACCAGCTGTCTCTTGTTCAAAATAACCAATTTCAAGGAAATCACCACGTTCCACTTCACCATCAAGCGCTTTGATTTCTCCTAGTAGACTCTTCAAGAGCGTTGTCTTACCAATACCGTTAGCCCCAACGATAGCAACCTTTTGGTTACGTTCAAGTGTCAAATTAAGCGGTGCTTTGGTCAATGGGCGATCGTACCCAATGACTAAATCGGTTGTTTGGAAAATAAAGCGGCCAGGTGTCCGTGATTCTTTAAATTCAAATGATGGTTTTGGTTTTTCAGCTTGGAGTTCAATAATTTCCATTTTGTCCAATTTCTTCTGGCGAGACATGGCCATATTACGTGTTGCGACACGTGCCTTGTTGCGGTTAACAAAATCTTGTAAATCTGCTATCTCTTTCTGCTGGCGCTCATAAGCAGCTTCCAGCTGTGCTTTTTTCATGGCATAAACAGACTGGAAGTTATCGTAATCCCCAACATAACGAACTAAGTCAAGGCTTTCCACATGATAGACAATATTGATAACATCGTTAAGGAATGGAATATCGTGAGAGATAAGGACAAAGGCATTTTCATATTCCTGCAAGTAACGTTTAAGCCAAGCAATATGCTCTGCATCAAGGTGGTTAGTTGGCTCATCGAGAAGAAGAATATCTGGTTTTTCAAGCAAGAGTTTTGCCAATAACACCTTCGTACGTTGGCCACCTGAAAGTTCGGTAACATCAGAATCCATGCCAAATTCCATAACACCAAGGGCACGTGCCACTTCATCAATTTTGGCATCTAAGACATAAAAATCACGAGATTCAAGACGATCTTGAAGTTCACCAACCTCTTCCATGAGGGCATCGATGTCAGCACCTTCTTCAGCCATCGACATGTAAATGTCGTTGATGCGTGCCTCTGTTTTAAAGAGTTCATCAAAAGCTGTGCGCAAGACATCACGAACAGTCATGCCTTTTTCAAGGATAGCATGCTGATCAAGGTAGCCAACACTCACATACTTTGACCACTCTACCTTCCCTTCATCAGGTTGCAAAGCACCTGTTACGATAGACATAAAGGTAGATTTTCCTTCACCATTAGCACCTACAAGTCCAATGTGCTCTCCTTTGAGCAAACGGAAAGAGACATTTTCAAAGATAGCACGGTCTCCAAAACCGTGGCTGAGATTTTTTACTTCTAAGATTGACATTTAAAGTTCCTTTTTTATTCGTTAAAAGAGGCTGGGAAAAGTATCCCAACCTATTAAATTTTTAGTGTAGAGATTATTTAAGGCCGTGGTTGATTGGAAGTCTATAACTAAATTTCTTCATTTTTAAGTTTCCACTTAAAGATAGTCTAGTAGACTGTTTCAACCTAAGCTTAGAAAACAAAGAGCATGAAAAAGTCAAAGCTTCGAAATCATGACTTCAGTTCCACTTTCTGATACTAATTTTATTATCACAGAATATAAGAGAAAAGTCAATCAGCCAATTTCAGGCAGTTCTAATGCAAATCCATAACTCTTCTTTCTAAAACCATAACGTTCATAAAACTGATGTGCCTTTCCTCTCTCATCTGTTATACCGCTATTTAAAGCCAACGCTAAGGCACCTGATTGACAAGCTTCTTCTTTAATCTTATCAATCATGCAACTTGCGATTCCTTGACGACGATAATCTTTTCCAACCACCAAAGCAAGTATACGATAATAAAAACCATCTCGTTCAAAGAAATGTAGTTTTGAACAACCAATAAAACCAACGACCTTTTCATCCAGAACTGCAACTTTCAACTGATAATTGGACTGTGCCAATATGTGAGTTAAACGCTGTTCTAAATCAATCTTATTGGTTGAATACCCTAAATCGGCATACAATGGTAATAGATCGTCAATATCTGTTGTTTGATAATTTCTAATTTCCATAGAATTTTATTCCTTCAACGCTTCAAATTTTGCTTTCATTGTTGGATTTTTACGTGTTAATTTTTGGACGGAGACATCATCTAATTTATTGTTTGCTAGGCGTAATTGGTTCTCCGAAGTGGTTAGAGCTACTTTGACAGCTTCCATTCGCTTGATACTCTTATCAATTTCTTCAATAGCTTTTTTGAAATTATTGCTTGCGGAGTTGTAATTCTTAGCAAAAGCTGACTTGAAAGTTTCCAAGTCTTCCTCAAAATGGGTAATGTCTAGATTTTGTTCCTTAACGAGTTCTAGCTCCTGCTTATATTTAAGGCTATTCAGCGCAGCATTTCTCAAAAGCGTGATAATAGGGATGAAGAATTGAGGTCGAACCACATACATTTTCTCATAGGTATAGGAAACATCGACAATCCCATTGTTGTAAAGCTCATTATCGGCTTCTAAGAGAGACACTAAAATCGCATACTCACACTTCTTCTCACGACGATCCTTGTCTAATTCCTTGAAAAAATGTTCATTCTTTTTCTTTGTCGCTGTTTCATCACCTTCGTTTTTCATTTCAAACATAATGGAGATGATTTCAACACCGTTTTCATCGTACTCGCGATAGATATAATCCCCTTTAGATCCTGACGTCGCATCGTTATCCTTACCAAATTCAGCTCGTGGAAAGGCTGTCATGCGCAAGCGATTAAACTCGTACTCACAGTGTTGCTCTAGGCTCTCCCCAATCATTTTAGTAGATTGTTTAGCCTTGAAATCCTTATAGTAAGCAATCAAATCATCCTTCTGCGCCAACTCGAGCTGATGCTGATTAATCAAGGCTTGGCGGGATAACTCACCTTGCTGCTCTTGCAAGACTAACTGATTTTGAACCGTGTCACGTTCTTTTTCAAGAGCCTGTAACGCCTGCTGCATCTCGTGAGCTTTTTCGAGCTCTAGGCGCTCTAGACGGGCTTTAAGCTCAGCAATTTCCTGATCTTTTGGAGCAATGGCAGAGCGGACTTCAAGTTCTTGTTCTGTTGATTTCGCTGCTAGTTGACCTTGCAGTTTTTCCAACTCCAAGTCTTTTTCAGCTAGCGCCGTTTTCAATTCATGTTGCTTCTCACTCGCTAAACTGTCAAAACGGGCTTGCAACTCCACTAAAGCTTTATCTTTTAAAGCAATTGCAGCATTAACTTCCTGCTCCTGTTCCACTGCTCTGGTTTCGAGTTGGCCTTTCAATTGTTCTAACTCTAAATCTTTTTGAGCAAGGGCTGACTGAAGCTGATTTTTTGACTGTTCTTTTAATAAAGCTGTCTCCTTTTCTAGTCGCTCATTCACTTCTTTCTCAAAGGCGCCACTGCGTACTTGTGCCAGAAGTTGGGCATATTCACTTTCATTGATTGTAAAAACTGTCTGACAATGTGGGCATTTGATTTCGTTCATTAGGTACCTCTTTTCTAAAGCATCATTCTCTATTTGATTATACCAAAAAACGCCTCTTTAGGCGTTAAGAAAGTAGGCAATGTCTGTTGAGACATCTCATTAAGCATTTTTACGATGACAACTATTTTCAAATCTAAAACCTCTTAATGGGTTCGCTACAGTTAAGCAACCTGTTTCCTATACTGATTGTAAAAATCAACTTTGAGTTGAATGAACCGCTCAAGGTCATTTAACAACTGAAAAAGCACTGCTCTGGTCTCAAATTCATCGCGTGTTTGTGGGAGAGGCCGTTTTCGGAATAACTCGCGAAACTCAGCAATATCATCTAAGAGTAAATTAGCTGGATTTTCTTGACTAAGTTGCGCGGCTGTTTCATAGAAAAGATGCGCCAAAATCACACTTTCTCGACTCTCTAATTGGCAAGAGTTGACGTTAACTGCCATCTGGCGAAGAAGTTTGGATTGATCCATCCGCATGTCAAAATAGTGTACCTGATAATTGGTTTGCTGGAAAATCTGATTGTTATGTTCTAAGTAAACCAATCGCTGCGCTTCCAATAAAAGCTGATCTAACTCACCAATGAGAACTGCTTCATTTGTCCCATCTCCTTTCAGTAAAAAGCCATTAAAGCGCATAAGAATAGCTTTGAGTTTCTCTTCAACTTTCAGATGATAGTTCTCAATATCTGCCTGCTTTGATGGCATATAGAGATTGAGGAGCAGTGCCACTCCTGCTCCAATGAGAAAAATGGCCATTTCATTCCACAACCAGCTGATTGCTACGCTTTGTTCCAAATACAAATGCAGAACCAAAACGGTAATTGGTGGAATACCGACGGAAACATCTAACACGTAGGCTAACGGCACATAGAGAGCCATGTATAGGCCAACAACCATAAGATTATAGCCAAATAAAGTGAAGAGGACAATCGCAATGCCTAGTGCTAAAAGCGCTGAGATAAAGCGTTGTCCAGCAATTTTAAAAGAGCTTCGGCGCGTGTCTAAAACACTTAGAATGGCAATAATCCCGGATGATGTGGTGTAGGCTAATCCGAAGCTATCAGCAAGCCAAATGGCAATAACGGTCGCCAAAACGAGCTTTATCGTTCGATGTGCTACAGACATATTATCCCCCTTAGTTAGTGTTCGTTTTGATTGTTCCATTTTATCAAAAAGAATTGAGACTGACCATTCTCAATTCTTCCAAGAAACCTTTTTTAAAGCTAAATAGCCGCAAAGAACAATAAGAACCATTGTTAACCAAACTGAACCTCCCACGCCCAGTTCACCTCCTAACCAGAGACCGGATGGTTTATTTACCTGAAAAAGACTTGCCCATTGCACACCCAAAGGAGCATAGAGGTGATAGATGGTCACAGACCAGATCGCTTGTAACCCCGTTGCTAGCCACAGATTTTTTCGCCAAAGGACTAGGATTCCTGACAAAAGACTAAATAAAAAGTCATTGACTAACAAAGGGATGGGTAAAGTGGGGGAGCGCATCCAACTACCTAGAATTGCTACTAAACAACTCCCTGCCAAGGCAAAGGGGCGGTTGAACCTTGCTAAAACAGGTAAAAGATAACCTTGGTAAATGAGAATATCTCCCATTGCGACTACATGATAAGCTATAAAATAAATGACAAATAATATAACTGGATGATTACTCATAGGTCCAATCACTGAAACCTCAAACCAAATTGACGGTAAAAAACACACCAAACTGATAAGGCCAAAACCTAGTAACCAACCTAAAAGTAGCTCTCTTAATGACTTTTCTTTGAAATAACCCAACGTTTCCACAGATCGATATTCAACAAGTTGAGTAACTAAAGATACTGCTGGAAAAACACCAATATAGGATAAAAGTTGAGCAATTACAGTAACATCAACAGATGGAACATAGTCAATCGTTCCCCAAATAAAAGCAGAAATGAGTATGATAAAAGACTTTAACCAAGCAGCGATCAATTCAGTTAAGAACATCATGCCAAAAGCCACCAAAGGACCTACCCACCAGCGTTTGGACACATGACCAAACTTAACTTCTTCAAACACATCGCGCATCTCACCTTCTCCTTTTCCTAAAATTGCTGATAAAGTTCCTTTAATTTTTGGGCAATGGCAGAGCTGTCAGCTGGAAGGATGACATCAGCATAGGTCACCAAAGGACTGTAATAGCCAACTTGAACTCCGTACAAAGAAGCTTTAAAAAGAGCCATATCATTTTTATCATTTCCAAAAGCGATAAAATCCTTACCAATTAAGTCTGTGACTGCTGTCACCTTAGTTGTCTCATAAGGGTTGATATAGAGGCATTTTTCTTCCTCATGATAGCTAATATCTAAACACTCCAATGTTTCTAAATCACGGCACATATCCTCTACCAAATCTTCATGTCGGCTCATCTCAATCACTACTTTTATGGGATGGCTCAACTCTTCCACTGAAACACGAGTCGCTAGTTCCAAGGGATCAACGTATCTGGCAAAAGGAATTCGTTCCATCTCTTGACTGGCATAATTAAAATCATCATCTACAAAAAAAGGCAGGTTGTAACGGTGACACCAAGACAATACTTCTTGATAGGCAACCTTGTCTAATTGACGGTGATAAATCAGTTCTCCCTCTTTGTAAGCTAGTCCACCATTTAAACCAATCACCAACTCTTGCGCCAGCTCCTGCCCCAAAACCCCAATACAATCACGGTAAGAACGTGCTGAGGCAAAGATAATTTGATGACCATGCTGAGCTGCCATACCAAGGGCGCTTTTAAGCTCATCAGCTATTGTTTCCCCATCAAAACAAAGAGTCCCATCCAAATCAAAGACAAAATGCATCTCCAATCCTCCCAACAAATGAGTATACCGTCATCGCAACTGGTGATAGTTAATTTCTAAGCTAGTGTATTCGTTTATAGACAATTGAATAAAGGTTAAGACATCGTTAAGTAGCTTTGATGAACTCTAGTATTACCAGCAGATTTTTGTCCTGTCTTATTCCTTTCTCAATCCACTATATCTTATATCATACGCTCTAGAACATAAAAAAGCAAGCCATTTTGGACTTGCTTTTCCCTTAATCTGACCTTTCATCACGATAAATCACATAGCGTTCTTGGTGACGACCATCTTCTGAAGTGGTTAAAATCAAACTAGTTTTTTTATCCAGATGGAGGACTGTAATTGCCGCATTCTGGTCAGAGGTTGCCACAATGTTAGTCATATCCCAATTAGGATGCCTAAGCTCATGGCAAATAGCTTCACCTTCTAGAAGGTGATTACCGATGGTTAATCGTGTTAGAGCTGCCGATGTCTGACGTTCAAAAAAGGCAATGGCAGTATAAAGTTCTATTTTAGCCATTCTAATCAATGAAACTTCTCTGCTTCCCTGCTCTGCAGCCTCCAAGTGAATGGTGAACTGAACGGCTGGAACTGGTCGTTCTAAATCATAAATCACCTTGATTAAACCATCCTGTATAGGAATTTGAGAAGCACTTACTGAGATGATTTCGAAAGGTCCAGTATCACTCTTTCGCCATGAAAAACAAACGGTTCTCGGAAGAGAACTCTCTGATCGACCGTCAAAAAAGATAACCACGCGAGATACATTCTGAGCGGTGTCATAGCTAAAGGTCAGTTTTGAGGTCGTTAGACCAGCTCTCACAGCCTGTTCATTTGACCATAGGGGCTGGTGGTCTGCTATATCTTCTTTCAGTTGTTCTCGAACAAGATTTTGGAGACAATCTATTTGAGTGTTAACATTACTATCGTCAGTTAATTGAACCACCGTCGGCGCAACATTATGGTCGATATGAAGTGTTTTACTAGCGACACGAACAGTTGCCATCACTGGTAACTGCTGACCCAAAACATCCACCTGACCATCTACCGTTTTTATCCCTTCGGTGTTCCAGACTGTACCATTAGGTACTTGCCAAGCAACAGGAAACTGAGCAGAAAGGAGATTAGCTCCCTTATCATAAACACCGACTTTCTGTGGCAGATGCAATGGCTCTCCAACTTCCAAGCCAAAGCTAATGTTTCTCGCTGCAATAACCTTATCCATCACTGTAACAATCACTGGAATTCGAGCCGGCAACCCATCAACTTTGCCGTAAACGATAAAATCTTTTCCTTGTTTTAGCTCCTTATCAAGAGTTGCCTGCTCAAAAACAATTGGTTTGTCACAAACAGTTCCGTCAGCTGTTCGTATCCTAATCGTCTGTGGCAAAGTTAACTGGCTATCTTTTAGCAATAATATCTGCCTTGATAACTGATAGGCATAAGTAGAGCTGGTCTTGGCCTCCTCTAGCTGACTGACTGTAAACGTTAAAGAGTGAGGGAGTAAGCCATCCGCCATTGCTGTCACATTTACATCACCACTACCTCCAGTCATCTTGATAACAGCTAATACTTGACCTGAAAATGCACGACGATTGGTGTCCCCATAAGGTTGATGATCAATAGTATTGCCATTATCCATAGCTAATAAACGAGCTGGCCCCTCTACCTGAACCGTGACACGATGATCCGTTGAGGCAACAGGTTGTCCTCTGTCATCTTCAATAGTAATAGTCAGATAGCGCAAGGATTTTGCTGTAACCTGATGAGGTGAGGTAAAAGGCTCTATTCTAAGATGGTGCGGGTCACCAAAAGTGCTGATTTCAGACCTCCCAACCGTTTCCTTAATGACATTATCATTGGCATCGTAAGCCATTGCAATCAATTTACCGGGTGCATAAGGAATGTTCCAAGTCAAATAAAGGTTTTGATGGGCTTGGGGCTGCTTGTCAGTTCCTTCGTAAAGCTGATAACGCACACCCGCCTTAGTTCTTTTTACCGTAAAAGCCTTGGTACCATAATCAATCACCGTGCCATTCTCATCTTGATGACATAACCTTACCTTTGCGGCATTAGAATACACCACAACCTCTACCAAGCCTTGCGAGTCTTTCCGAATCAGACCCTCTTGCCACACTGGTAATACATGCAAGGTCGTATCTGAAGTATTCCACTGACTACGATAAAAATAATAGGAATCTTTCGGAAAACCAGCTGTGTCTAAAATCCCAAAATAGGAATGTTTAGGCGAAGGCCACTCCGTCACAGATCCTGTTCCAATACCATTCCACGGTGTAGGTTCTCCTAAATAGTCAAAACCACACCAAACAAATTGCCCCATTACAAAATCTCGTGTGACAACATCATACCAAGCCTCACTCGCTAAATGGCCCCAACTAACGGTACTCTGATCATAGGAAGTTAGCTGCTTATCCTTGCGCTCCTCACCTCCCATCACATCATAGACACCACGGCTATTGATTGCTGAAGCAACCTCTGAGCCATAAATTAACCAGTTAGGATAGGTTTTATGGCAATCATCATATTGCGCTCCACTGGCATAATTATAGCCAATAATTCCTTGCACCTCCTCGTGCAAGGTCTGTGCCATCTGGATAGCCGTCTCATCCTGCCACTTTAATTTGTTATCTCCAAAGGTCACAGGTCGGCTTCCATCAATGTCAGTAACAACCCTTGCCATTTCCTGCATTAATCCTGGATAATCTCGACAATCTCCAGCATGTCCCTCTAATAATTCATTACCTACTGACCACATCACGATAGCTGGATCATTTTGACCACTTTTAACCATTTGTTTAAGATGAAAATCATGCCATTCTTGCTCTGAACTTTCAGCACCGTGTAAATGCTGAGCAGTCTGTCCAATTGGTTGGTGAAACCATTTAGCATAATCATTAACATTCCCATTTTTGGTATGTTGCCAAGTGTCAAAGGCTTCCTCAATCAACAAAAGCCCTAATTTATTGGCTAGGTCTTTGAAAACACGCGCCGACGGATTGTGGGTAACACGGATACTATTTACCCCCATATTTTTCAGGAGTTTAAACTGGCGTTCAATAGCGTCTGGGTAGGCTGCTGCCCCTAAACTTCCCTGGTCATGATGTAGACAGACACCTTTGAATGTCATTGCCTTATCGTTTAATCGAAAGCCTGTTTCCCGATAAAAACTGAGGTAGCGAAATCCTGTCTCCTGTTCACGACTTTGGATACAAACGCCATCTAGATACAGTCTCACCCTTACCGTATAGCACTGCGGTTGTTCGGGATTCCATAAGATAAGGTTAGGTACCTTGATAACCTGACTAACTCGCCCACCTTCTCCTGGGGCTAAGATCAATGCTGGCGATAGACAGGGGAGTCCGACCTCAATCAGCTCTCCGTTTGGCAGTTGTTCAAAGAGGCTAACATCCACTGTCACAGGAACATTGTCATTACCATCATTGCGTAGCGCTGATACTACCATAATCGTTACTTCCTTATTAGCGCGTATCTCCTCTTCCAAATGAGGGGTTGTGATGGTGATGCCGTATTCTTCCAAGTGGACAATCGGTTCAACAATAAGAGTTACCGACCTGTAAAGACCACTTCCTGAATACCAACGAGAACTTGGAACAGCATTGACTACCTTAATGGCAAGGCTATTTTCTTCATTAGCCATCAGGTAGTCTGTTAAATCAAAACTAAAAGGAGTATATCCATACGGATGCATCCCAAGACAATGCCCGTTGATAAAAACGGTCGTCTCCATATAAGCCCCGTCAATATGGAGGGAAACACGACCAGAAAGCGCCTCTGGGCTGACTGAAAATACCTTTCGGTACCATCCTATTCCGCCAAGTTTATAACCGCTCTCTGCTTCGCCATTGGGATGATAGTCTTGCCCAATACTAAAATCGTGTGGTAAGTCAACCACCTGCCACTGACTATCATCACAATAAGGCTCAGCAGCTTCTGAAAGGTCCCCTAAATAGAATCGCCAGTTACTATCAAGACACACTTGCTGATTGGTTCCTTCAACAACTAGAACTTCCTGCCAAATCTCTGGAGACAATATCTCCTGCTCCTTGTCCATCAGACATCGACTGTTCCCCTTTGCAAAAACTTCTCTATCTCCACCTAACGCCAGCGTTTCTTGATCCTCTGAGACATAACCTCCCTCTGTCTCTACCATACTACTTTTCCTCCTAACTGTAACCGACAGATGTCGCTAGAAAAGTCTTAAGAAAGACTAGTTTCTTTCCGACTCCTAATTTGTTCACGATAAGATTTTGGGGATTCTTGACACAGCCGTTTAAAAATTTTATAAAAATAGCCAATATTAGTGTAACCAACTTGAAAACAAATATCTTCAATATTATCATTAGTTGACAATAGCAAACTTTGAGCAATTCTAATCCGTTCCTGGTTCAGCAATTCTGAAAAAGTTGAACCTGTTTCTTTCTTGATGATTTGCCCTAAGTAAACCGCATTAAGAAAAAGGCGTTCACTAACCAATTTCAAGGTGAGTTCCTTTTGGTATTCTTGGCGAATGATATCAAGCACCTGACCAACATGGCTATTATATTTGTGCTGCGTAATTAATCCTAACAAACGCTGAATCACTTCTTCTACGAGTTGTTCTAACGTTTGACACTGTTTTGCATTGGTATAAAGTGGTGCAATATCTTCATTACTAATACGATTAAACTGCTGGTAACTATCAACCATCAGCTGAATGAAAAACTGACGCGTCAAATGAACTGGTGGGCACTTATCATTAAATTCCTGCTTTAACAAGGGAAGCTGGTCTAAAATCCCCTGTATATCTCCAGTTTTAATAAGAGGGTAAAGATCTTGGTAAACAGGCATGACCTGCTCATCCGCAGATACTGCTTTCTCATAAAAGAGGCTTGCTTTGACACTTTCCTTAATGGCATACATGGTTGATGTCACCAGTAACTCCTCTTGATAAATACAGGCTTGCTGCGGCTCTTCACATAATGAAAAAAAGAGAGCATCTTGATCGACATGGCGCAAAACACTGACTAGAGCTGTAGGGATGTCTTCACGACTAACCACCACATAGACTTGTGAGACTCGTAGCTGCTCTTTTAGGTCTTGAATAGTAACCTTATCTCCCCGTAAAAAGGCCTGCGCCTGCTGACTTTTGTGCATGCGTTGAGCTACAATAGTTTCTAACAACTGACGGAGCTCCTGCTTATTGATAGGTTTTACCAGATAATCTTTAACTCCTAGCGAGACAGCCTGCCTAGCATAGTCAAACTCCTGAAAACCTGACATGATGATAAAGGCAACATCCGGAGACCGCTCTTTAATAGTAGCAATCAACTCCAAACCCGTTAAATCAGGCATGGAAATATCGGTTAAAATCATGTCCAAATCATGTGTTAAGGCATAATTTAGCGCTTCACGGCTACTATCTGTAGTATAAACCAACTCGATTCCCAAAGCAGAATAGTCAAACAGTCTTTTCATCCCTTCCAAAATCATGTACTCGTCATCAACAATCATTAATTTATACATTCTTAGCCATTTCTCCTGTCACAATCGTTTTTATGCGTATACTATAGGTTACCCCACCACCAGGTGTCTCAGATAAGTGAATGTCGTAAGCCTCTCCAAAATACAATAACAAGCGCTCATGGACATTAAGAAGCCCGATAGAGCGTAGCCCTGTCTCCGTCCTCAACGAACGATTGGCCAACAATCTTTGGTAATCTGCCATGATTTCCTCTGACATACCTTTACCGTTATCCCGAATGAGGATTTCTACCCCATCTTCCTGACGCAACACCTTGACACTCAAAGCATTATCACGCTTGGTTAAATCAATACCGTGCACAAAATAATTTTCAACCAAAGGTTGAATACAGAATCTTGGCAATACAATCCCTTCACATCCCTTATCAATTTGGTAAGCATATGCAATGGATTTAGGGTATCTAATCTGGCAAACATAGCTATGCTTTTCACAAAAAGCTAATTCTTCTGCAACTGTCGTTTCTGGTTTTTGTGAAATACTCCCTCTCAGCAAGCTTGAAAATTCATAAATCATATCTGCTAACTCATCTTCATCTCTCGTCACCGCATACATCCTAAAAAATTCCAAGGTATTATATAAAAAATGAGGGTTAATTTGAGCTTGTAAAGCTCTCATATCAGCATCTTTTTGCGCAAGTTGTAGCTGATAAATATCTTTAATGTTTTTATCCAGAGAATCCAACATCTGGTTAATTTGGTTGGCGATGAGATACAATTCCTGCCGTTTTGTTGTCGTATCAATACGAATACTGGTATCCGCATGCGTAATCGTCTGCATAGTATTCACCAGATCTTCAATCTGAGACTGATAATGGTAAAAAATGCGCTTTAAAAGAAGCAACAAAATACCAATAAGCCCCAAACTAGAAAGAAAAATAAAGAAGGCCAGTCGAGAAACCTCTTGAAAAGTATAAGATTTAGGCACACCAACAGCAATGTGAACATTTCCATCAACATAATTTTGAGCGTCCAAGTCATCATCTGTAGGATTCAAGGTATAGAAAGGATTTCCTAAACTATCTGTCATCGCTACAGACATAGGAAATTCGGTTTCATTCTCCACAAGCGTCGTTATGTGATCCATATCAATGCTAATAAAAACAGTCGCAAAAAGATGAGCGGAATAAGGCTCATACATAGCCATTGAAAAAGCATTTTGTGGACTCTTATAAGAAGTAGCAGTAACTTTTTTACCACTCTTCAATGATCGTTTAGAAGTAAAGACCTCTTTTTCACCCACGAGAGCCAAATCAATCCCCTCAACAAAAGCATTGTCCATGTAAATCCTATTGATGTTGTCGTGAAAAGATAACTTAATCACATCTGCCAAAGGGTGATGCAAGAGCCACATTTGATAATCAGCTGGAGACAACTGAAAATAGGCTTCAATCCCATCTAATTTATGGCTATCTCGAGAATAATTGTAAACGTCATTTTTCAAGCGACGATAGTAATAGGTCATGTCCTCTGTCAATCTACCTAACACTTCCTGCTCCGCTTGTTCAACTGTCCGCAAATAGCTCACATAATTGGTATAGGCAACAATACTCGCAAAGAAAATAATAATCCCAATAGTGAGATAAGAATAGGTTTTTAGGAGCGAATGAATTAAAATTTTCTTCATAACTTCTCCTGCTAGGATAGGCGCTGTTCAACCTGATAATAAATAGGCTCCAAGACATCAAATAAAAAGACTAACCAAAGCACTGGAACAAATATACCTATGATGAGAGGCAGTTTCCAACCGATAAATAGGCAAATTCCAGTCCCAATCAACAACTTCATAAATGGAACAAGACTTAAAAAAACTGCCATTGCTGATAGTTTCAGCCCTTCTATGAGTGTAAATTCATAATACACTTGTAACTTGAGGTAACTAGCATAAACCGCCCCAACATAACACATGCCAAAAAGGTTAATCACCGTAAGAAAGAAAAATGCTTGTGGTAATTGTACCATGAAAAAAATACCATAACCTAACAATCCCAAAAAAACAACTGTCATTCCAAAGATGGCATTTGCCTGCCAAAATTGTTTACGAAAAAGCTGAAAGGCTGTCTTGAACTGATACTCCTCTGCGTCAAGACCATGCTCATGGTAAAGGGTTAAGAGAACAGCCGCAGCTGGTGATACTCCCAAAACAAAGCCCGCACAAGCAGACAAAGTAAGTCCTATCATACTAAGCTTCATCATCACAAATAAACGTGCAAAGATACTATCCAATCTATCCATATTTTTCAATCCCTTTCTGATTGTTTCTATTATATCATAAAAACGCTTTCAATTTGATTGTAAGTTAGACATTTTCATCATTTTTGTATGGAACTAATATCTCCTTAAGAATGAGAAATTCAATTTAATTCTCTTTTTACATTTTTAGAAAAATACATCAACTACTGTCACCGATGGACAATCACTTAATATTTCGTCGTTTCTAGCTATTGTTCACCTTGAGTAAACGCTGTCCACATTTTCACAACAATCGCCAATCTTCTCCATATTATCTCATTCAATTAAATCAAGTTGATAAAAAGACGAGGTTGGGACAAAAAATATCTCAACCTTCTCTTTTTATAGTAATAACAGATAGACGCAGTGGTTGATTGGAAGTTTGCAACTAGACACTTTTTCATTTTCAAGTGTCCACCTAAAACATCCACTGGACTATTTTACAACCATGCATCGTTAGCGGCCATCCTATACGAATGTGATGCACTTCGTTTATCTTATTTCCAACCTCTAAAGGACTGAGAGACCTTTGGAGCTGTGCGGATGTGAGAGTGAATATCCAATGGACAGTTTCAGTCTGATCTTATAAAACAGAGAGCGAGGGGAAGTCAAGACTTCAAAATCATGATTTCTGCCCCACTCTCATATTAATTATACTCAGGGAGCATGAAATAATAGAAATAGGAACTGCATTTACAATGACGAACTTAGTTTTTCTTAGCTAAGAACTCGTCATACTGACGTTGCATTTCTGCTTTAACTTTAGTGTATGAGCCTTCGGAGTTCAATTTATCCATCAATTCTTTAATGCCTTGTTCTGGATCCACTGTACCTGAATTGATACCAGGAGCATATTGCTTGATAATGTTTTGAACGCTAGTTACTTCAGTTTTAACTGGATCAATGTTAAAGTTAAAGCCAAGTGTCGGTGCTTCAACTGCTTCTGCCAAGACTTTTTCAGCTTGCGCAACATCGGCGTCGGTTACTTTATCAGTGACATAAAGGATTTGGCTGTTACCAGTATTCCAAGCTGACATACGTGTATCTGCTGCATAGCCGTCTAACAATTTAATGCGGTTGTCGTCCTTAGGATCTTTTTCCCAGTTTTCACCTTCTGGACCAAAGACAAGGCCATTGAGCAATTCTTTATTAGTGTTCAATAAAGTCAACACTTCCATAGCTTTTTCTTTATTTTTAGAAGTTTGTGAGATAACAAAGTTGGCCACTTGAGTGGTATCATTTGTCTTATAGGCTGTAGTGATTGGCACTGATTGGATTTCGTAGCCTGCAACAGTTGAGAGAAGGCTGTCACCGAAGTCTGCTGGACCTTGTGTTTCTTCACGAACAAACCAGTTTTGAGTCGCTAAATCATAAGCAACATCAGATGTGGCAACGTCAGCTGCAATATAACCCTTTTTGTAGAAATCGTGGAATGTTTTAAGATGTTCAACGTAACCCTCAACTTCATAAGGGTTGACAATTTTGGTTGTGTCACCATCAAGGTTGACAACCAGAGGAAGGTCACTCTTACCTGGAAGGGCAAAGTTCATGTGTGGTAGACTAAATTTTGTCCAGGCAATTGGTGTTACTTCTGGTTCTTTTTCTTTAATAACTTTAAGAAGTGGTTCCAAGTCTTTGTAAGTCTTAACTCCTGAAATATCAAGATTGTGTTTTTTCACCAAGTTCATGTTGAAAGACAACATTTGTTGACTTGCCACATTTCCCTGGACAGGAACAGCATAGATTTTACCGTTGATGGTATTTCCTTTGATATAAGCTGGGTCAAGGACATCGTAGAGGGCTTTTCCTTCTTTTTTATACAAATCAGTTAGGTCAGCATAGGCTCCTTTACCGGCATTGAGGACATAGTTATTGGCAAAGGCAATGTCGTAATTTTCACCCGATGAGGTAATGATAGACATTTTTTCTTCGTAGTCACCCCAGTCAATGTACTGGATATTAAGTTTGGCATCTAGTTTTTCACCAATAATTTTATTGGCATTTTCCATTAATTTGTCAATATTTTTAGGAGGTTGTCCAATTTGATACATCAAGATCGACGTTTTTCCGTCTTCTGTTTTTCCAGTATTATTGGCCTTATTTCCAGTTAAGTTACCACAGGCAGTCAAGCCTGCAATAGCTGACACACCTGCTAGCACTAGTGAGCATTTTTTCAAAAGTTTCATGAGTTGTCTCCTTTTTTAATCCATAATAATATGTTTATTAATGATTTTTAGTGACTTTAAGCCACTTGTCACAAGGTCCTAGATTTTTCTATGAGTTAAATGGTTTTCATTCCTAGACGCATAACGCTCTTCACATCACATCCTTTGCACAAATCATTGCTTATTCTTTAACCCCACCTATGGTCAAACCTTTGACAAAGTACCGTTGGAAAAACGGATACAGGCAAGCAATCGGTAGTGTTGATACGACAACGATAGCCATTCGGGTTGCCTCTCTTGGTACACTGGCTGCAACACTAGCAAGGTTGGCACCTGCTCCAGCATTTTGTGCCAAATAATCAATATTTGACTGAATTTTCATCAGTAAGTATTGCAAAGGTACTAAATTGTCACTCTGAATATAGAGGAGGGCATTGTACCAATCATTCCAAAAGGCGAGGGCCGTAAACAAGGAGATAGTTGCAATACCTGGCAATGCCAAAGGTAAACAAATCTTAAAGAAAATCTTTAGTTCACCAGCACCATCAATGCGGGCGGACTCAATTAAGGAATCAGGAATGGTTTTCTTAAAGAAGGTTCGCATCACCATGATATTAAAAGGACTTAACATCATTGGCAAAATCAGGGCTGCGACAGTATCCTTCAAGTTCAGAAACGAGGTCATAATAATGTAAGTTGGAATCGTTCCTGCTCCAAATAACATGGTAATCAATGCCATCATAGTAAAGAACCGACGGTATTTAAAATCTTTTCGTGAGATGGCATAAGCATATAGTGAGGTGAAAAATACATTAACTGTGGTTCCAACCACTGTGATGAACATGGTGATAAAGAGTGCTTGTAAAATCTCATCTTTCAACGTCATCAAGTACTCGTAGCCCGAGCTACTAAAATCCGCTGGCCAGAATGAATAGCCGTTTAGGTTTAGGGATTTTTCATCAGTTAACGAGATGATAATCACGAAGATAAAGGGTAGGATACAAGAGAAGGAAAGAATGCCAACCAGTACACTAAAGATCCAGTCTGTCTTCGTACTAAACGAGTGAATACCGACATGATCAATCTGTTTCTTTTTTGCCATGAGCTCTCCTTTCTAAAATAAGGCAGATTCTTTATCAAAGCGTCTGACAATCAAATTGGTCGTCACCACTAGGAAGCAACCAACGATTGACTGATAAAGACCTGCTGCCGATGCCATCCCGATGTCTCCTGCTCCTGAAATACCGTTATAAACATAGGTATCGAGTACCAAAGTCACATCATATAGGGCACCTGAATTTTTCGTCGTCTGATAGAACAAACCGAAGTCTGCTCGGAAGATATTTCCCACCGCAAGGATGGTTAAAATGGTAATCAAGGGCACCAATTGAGGAATGGTAACATGCTTGATGCGCTGCCATTTCGTTGCTCCATCAACAATCGCCGCTTCGTAGTAGGAAGGGTTAATCCCCATAATACTTGCATAGTAAATGACGCTATTATACCCAAGGCCTTTCCAAATCCCTAAAAAAATCAGAATGAACGGCCAGTAAGTCTTATCGCTGTACCAATTAATTGGATTAAGTCCAAGCCCATGTAGCATCTGATTCACCAATCCCTTATCTGGGCTTAGAAAAGCATAGACGAAAAAGGAAATGATGACCCAAGATAAGAAGTAAGGGAACAGCATCGTTGTCTGATAGATTTTAACCAGCTGCCGTGACCGCATCTCACTAAAAACAATGGCAATCCCAACAGCTAAAATCAAACCCAAGATAATAAAGCCTAAATTATACAGCAACGTGTTTCGAGTGATAATATAGGCATCTGATGAATTAAAGAGAAACTTAAAATTATCAACTCCTATCCACTTACTCTTCATCAAGCTATCAACAAATCCGTTCCCCGTGTGCCGGTAATCTTTGAAGGCAACCACATTCCCAAGCACTGGAATGTAGAAGAACAGAATCAGCCATATCGCACCTGGTAACACCATGAGCAGAAAGATGAGATTACGCTTTAATTCCTGCCACCTTTTTTTCGTTTTCATAAAGACTCCTTTCCTTAGTGTTTTAGTCTTGCTTTGACTTTTGTGATATTAGTATAACGCAGTTTTTCACAAAATAACATGTTCTGATTAAAGCTAAACCTATACAAATTATAGTCACTAGATTAAAAATTGGATAATCTTAATATAGACATTACAATCAGAGGCCTCTGAAGTTATTAGGCTTTTTCTGCCCTTTATCCTACACATTCATCCTTCTCCTTGAGTCATCTATCACTAATGTCTAAACAACGCATCCCTCCTAGTAACTAGCTAAGAAGGATGTGCTTTATTAGGTTGTGTAAATGGTTGAGGCTGTTGCCATGAGATGCCATTGATTGGCTGTTGTAGCGATGTGGTCACGGTAAAAATCATTATGTGGTAATAAGTCAACCTCAAGCTCATCAATACGTTTAACATGACCAAGGAGATAGGCCGTTAACCGCTCATGCGCTCTTTGAATACGAGCCAAAAGCCCACCTAAACGAATATCAATAGTATCAAGGCCAAACACCTTGTTCTCAATCAGCCATTGACGACTATAGGTAACATGGAACTCGTGAACAAGATCTGCAAGGGTATCCAAGGTATCAAGACAGTTTTGTAAAGCATTTGTATCCTTAATACGGTAAGCATGACGAATGTCGTTGGACAGCCTTGCCTTAACCGCTAAAATACGGCAGAGTTTCTCTTGCGTTGTAAAGAGGTAAGCTAGACGGTGCTCACCTGTGGCAATTTCCGCCAGATGTTCTGCTACCTGTGCATAATACTGACTGTCCTCTTCATGAGCAATATGCAAATCCAACAAGGGGCAAAGGATATCCTGATACAAAATATAGCGTCCAGGATTCATGCCGTTCAATTGACCTGGGTTGCTTGGTGGGTGATTGGCACTGTCAATCGCAAGGAAATCAGTAGCCGATAGACCAAACAAGGTCTCAAACACCTTCTCCCAGCCTGTAGTACTATCTTGATAAACCAACTGCGCCCAAGCCTGAAGCGTTGCTAAGACAGAAAATTGAGAGCATTCACCACCGTTATCGCCCCACCCCGTGATGGTCACCTGCTCTACCCCTGCCTTCTTAGCGGCATGATGAGCCTCTGGTGCAATCTGCAAACTAAACCGATTATCAGGAGCATAACCAATCCATTTCCACGCGCCGCCTGCAAAGGCAATATTATCAGTCAATTGTTTATGGCGCTCAAAACTCTTCGTATAACGCTCCTCAGTCAACTGGTAATAATCCCAATAAATCAATTGCACACGCTCTTTCAAACGATTTAGATAAGTACGAACCTCTTGGTCAATCTGCAAGGTGTCGTCTTTTGCATCTAATAAATGGAAAAACATGTCACTCCACATGGAGCAAGTAAACCCATATCGGTCTGCAATATCTAGCACACGTTCTAAATGCTGACACATGATAAGGCTGCGTTTTTGGTAGCCATTTTCGGTTAAATACCGTCCCAATCCAAGCATAAACGCCTCGTCCATACCAATATTGATTCGGCGTGTTTTCAGCTGCGATAATGTACAAAACATCTGATCAATCAAGTCATAGACAGGTTCACTACCAACTAATAAAATGTCGTCCACATCACGTAAATCCTGTACCTCTTTAACTTGCCATCTGACAAAAGCACTCAGGTGAGCTAGCGTTTGAATGCAAGGAATGAAATCCATGCCATAACTATTGGCACATGCTTCAATATCCTGTAATTCCTCAGTTGTGTATCGACCACGGAAATACCCAAAATAAGGTTGGTTCTCCAATTCAAAGGTATCTTCTAAGTATAATTGATAGTTGGAATAGCCCATAAGCGCTATGTCTTCAATCAATTGTTTTGAAGAGTCAACAGAAATAACGCAGTTGCGACCACAATCCACCATATAACCAAAATCAGGATAAGCTGCTTTCTCTGTGATTGCGACCGTTGTCTGTCCTTCTCTGAGAGCAGTAGCTAATAATAGCAAGCCACGATAAAGCTGATGCTCTTTTTCTGCACAAATGGTATAGTGCCCATCAGAGCCTAAAACCAGTATCACTTTTCCTGATACTTGACAGTCTAAAGTCACATCCTGTAAGCCTAGTCTCTCTAACAAGTGTACAGGAAGCTCTTGTTTTATTATTGTCATACATGCTCCTTTTCTTGACATGTGTTAATATATGTACCAATAAGATTGGCGTGTTTAGTATGATGGCAAGCCTTAATATGAGGAATTTGTGGAAAATCTTCTGGAAATAACTGTTGCAATTCTTGCAAGCGGTCAACCAGTCGTTTGATAAAGGCTTTACTTTGGCTAATGCTACCTCCGATATAAATCAATTCTGGATCAATCACATAATGTAGGTTTAACAAGCCTTGGCAGAGCGCATCCACCATCTCTCCTAGTGCTGTTTGGCAAACCAAATCCCCTTGCTCAGCTAACGCAACAATAGCTTTACCGTCCAGAGAATGGTAGCACTCTTTAGGATGTGCTTGAACACGACGTACCAAACTGCCTGTTGATGCTAGTTGTGACCAATTTTTCAAGGGAAAATCCATCCCTTTAAGCATCATGTAGCCAAATTCTCCACCATAAGAGCGAGCTCCTCGGACCAATCGACCATTGAGGATTAAGGCACCTCCAATTCCTGTTCCTACTACAACACAGGCACAGTTCTTAAGAGTTGGTCGCTCTGCCAAGGCACTTAATCCAACACAGTTGGCGTCATTTTCAAGATAGATAGGTAAATGATAAGTCTCCAATAAATCATACCAAGAAACCCCGTGAATATAAGGAATGGCTGATAATCCTCCAATCGTTCCATCGCAGTAGTTAATTGCTCCAGGGACACTTAAAGAAATCGCTGTGACACCTTCTTGACAAATGACTGCATCCATGTGAGCTAACAACATTTCTAACTGGTCTGGAGTTGCTATCTCCTGATAAGACCGCAACTGCAAGTCATCTGATATCAAGGCCGACTTCACCCCTGTTCCTCCAATATCAAAACATGCTACTACCATAACATCCTCCTCATAATTGCTTTTATATTATTCAGTGCTAAAGTTTGAGTATTTGCCAGACCATAACAAGCCTTGCTCCTCCTTAGTGTATTACTATACTTCTCAACACCTTAGAAATACAGAGGAGTAACCTTTTCAGTACGAATTTCTTGTGGCCCAAGTTGCTGAGATAGCTCACCTATCTCCTGCTCCAGCAAGTCAACACCACTTGCTAAATGCGACAAGATAACTGTGTCATGTGATAAATTATAGTAACGAAGCAAAATAGTCTCACTTTCTTCTGCCTGTTTCAAGGCTGTCACATAGCAGGCCTCTTCTTGCAAAATAGGATGAGTGAATTGCCCTGATAAAGCAACGGTTCCTGCGTGCTGACAGACTTGTCCCACATAGAGAGGAACAGCTAGATTTTGAGCCCGATGAATGGCTTGGTAACGCTCTTGACTGGCATGACATTCCACTGCATATACAAGCTCCGATGGTCCTAGACACTGAGCATCAGGGGTTGGAAAATCACCCCAATCTCCCAATTCACCAACACTGCGCAAAAGGGTTAAGGCTATGGTTTCCTTATCCAGAATTTCATACTCATGAAGCCCTGTTGAAGACACCGTTAGGCAAATTTCCGCATCTCCCAAGGAGATGAATGTGCGGTGCCGCTGCGAATGATGAGGATTTTTCCAATGAGACGATGGAGTATTTGATCGCTCTACCGTTTCATAAATGCTATCGGCCAAATGGCTTTCAGCTTGCAATCCTGTTGCAATTAAAACCCTTAACCGGTGATCCAACATCTGATTATCAAATCGTGTCTTAAAGATTAGTTGAGAACTGTCACGAAAAAGGGTAATCTCCGTTGTCACCAGTAGCGATTTAGTCTGCTGATGACGTCCTGCTTGACGTTTGAAGTATTCTACCAAGCGCTTCTGTTCCTCAAACAATCGCTCATCTGCACTGATTGGTATCTCAAGCTGGTGTATTACACAGGCACGTTGGTAAGTAGGTGCCTCTTCCTGAATATAAAAATCAACTAATTGGCTATAAATTGGCTGGCAAGAGGTAGGGGCAAAGTGGGCATACTCGTTACCCAGTTCTCCCACATCTTCAAACTTCAGTAGGTTAGAAATACGATGACCGAGTTCTTTGTGGGTCAAGACAAGATTATTCCCCTCACGCTGAAGCTTGACAAAATCATTTTCCAGATAGGCAAAAGGACTCACTCCTGGTAGAGCGGCGGCTGGTTTCACTTGATAAGTCTGCCATGACCAAGCTGGTAAGTTTTCAGCAACAAAGGACACCCTTATCTTCCTAGCAAAAACGGCAGAGCGGAAGGTATCTATTGGTAGATGATAATCAAATTGCACTCCCAAATCCTCAATATCTGCCCAAACACGCTCGCCATCTGCTGTAAAGAGTCCGAGTTCTGGTAAGTCAATCGCATCCATCTTGTGATGATGTTCCGCAAGGCAACCATCACGAAAATCAGTCTCATCAACAATCAGATCAACAGTCACCTGCTTAGTCTGAGGAAAGGCAGTCGTATTGACCACCGTAAAAAGATGACCCTCCAACTCACCAGTATCAAGCTTTTGAGACCAGTTGGCAAAAGTCTTTTCCGCTAAATAAGTTCCCACCTGCTCAACCTTATCAAAACGCGTCATCATTTCCCGATGGACCGCATCAACACTACAACCGCAAATACTATCGTGTGGAGCATTTTCAAGCAAGAGCTTCCATGCATAGCGTAGCTCATCTTTAGGATAGGGTTCTCCAGTGATGACTAGTAAGGGCTCAACCACTTGTTCTAGAAGGTTGCTGACTCTGTCATTAACCTGCTTCAGATAGATTCGTGAGGAAGCCGTATTGGCTAGGGTGTACCATCCGTCTGTTTCTTGACTGGTCAATTCTCCAATGACCTGACTAAGTTGCTCTGGTAAATTCTGTTTGACAGCCGATACGTATTGCTCAAAGCTACTGTGAACAAAGTCAATATCAGGATACAAGTCTCTAGCGACCCGAATGGCTTTTGAAAGATTTTTCTGCACCGGCTGATGGTCACACCCATTCATCATTAAGAGATGAGAGGTAGCAGCGTATTTTCTTGCGTCAGCTAATTTCTTATCCCAAAAAACCTTGGCCACTTCTGGTTCAACTGGAATTTCATTCCCATTGCTGTACCAATTGGCGAATAAAATCCCTAAAATGCTAGTTCCATCAGCACCGGTCCATATCATTTCAGAAAACTGAGACTGGAATTGGTCATTTGATAAGACCTGATTATCAAAACCAATCGGCTTCACCCCACGTCCAAAAAAGGCCACATCAATACCTGCCTGCTTTAATAATTGCGGGGTCTGTCCCATATTGCCAAAGGTATCTGGAAAATAACCAATTTTAGGCGGCTTTCCCCAGAAACGACTTTCCAAATGACCAAGGAGGGTATTGCGAACATTGGCTTCGCTACTAATCAAATAATCGTCCTGCAAAATATAAAACGGACCAACAATTAATTTTCCCTCACGGATATACCGTGCTAACTGCTCACGTTTATGTGGCCTAATCGTCAAATAATCATCCAATGCAATCAACTGTCCATCAAGATGAAAACTCTTAAATTCCTCATCCGTTTCAAAAAGCTCACACAAATCATCAATCAAGGTCACTAAGCGCATGCGATGTTCTTCAAAAGGAAGATACCACTCCCTATCCCAATGACTGTGTGAAATAATGTGTACCGTTTCTCTCCCCATGCTAATCTCTCCTTCTTAATGCATCGTAATCTAACACTAATTCACAAAACATCATATTAGCCCATGAAAACCACTCTCTCGAATAAAGACTAGGATTATCTACATGGAAACTTTCATGCATCACACCGGTTCCACCGTCACAAGTCACCATTAAATCCAATAAACGAGCTTTTTCGTCCTTATCATCTGTCGTCAATCCTTCAATAGCTAGAGCAATTGGCCAGATATAGCGATAAAAGGTGTGGGTACTTCCACAACCAGAAGCATAAGTGCCTTCGTAATAATAAGGATTTTCCTTGCTCAAAATGGTTCGTCTCGTCGCCTGATAAATAGGATCTCGCTTATCACAATAGCCTAAGTACGGTGCAGCTAATAGACTAGGAACATTGGGATCGTCCATGATAGATTGATTGCCTAAACCATCCACTTCATAAGCAAAGATGGTTTCTCCGTTAGCATTCTTCGTCAAACCATAAGTTTTGATACCTTGGTCAATTTCTTCACGTAAGATCCGTACTTTCTCTGCTAACGCCTCATAACCTTCTGGCTGTTGGACTGCGAGGATCTCTGATAAATACCGTAATACCACCACCGCAAACATATTGGACGGAATCAAATATGGATAAACACAGACGTCATCACTTGGACGAAATCCTGACCAAGTCATTCCTGTGTAAGCACACGGATTCCCCTTGCCCTGATGAGGTAAGGTATCTTCTAGTCGTTCCGTATCACGCTCAAATTGATAAGGGGACTGCTCATGACGTTGCTCTAATCTCCAAGTATCGACAATCACATTTGCTGTCTGATAAAAGTCCTCTTGTAGATGCGCTGTTTCCCCCGTCACTTTCCATAATAAATAAGCCAATTCTAAAGGATAGCAAAGCGAATCAACCTCATACTTTCTCTCCCAAATACGACCCGTCATCGTCGTATGATCAGATTGGTGCCCACGGCCATTATCATCTTGGTTAAAAGCATTGGCATAGGGATCATGGCAAATAAAATCACATTGTCGCTTGACCAAACCAACGATGGTTTGCCGTAATTGCTCATCATCACGTGCCAAGGAAAGGTAAGGTTTGATTTGTGCTGTTGAATCCCTCAACCACATGGCAGGAATATCACCTGTCAGAACAAAACTAGTGCCATCTTCCAGAACCGTCACCGTATTATCCAAAGTGTCGGTAAAGCAAGTTTCAAAAATCTTCTGCCAACTTGGATGATCAGCAATTCTCTCACCAATCACCTGCAACCAATTCTTCATTTTTTCTTTGTTGTAACTCATGTTATTAGGTCTCCTTTAAGTCCTATTGCTTAGGCAAACTTTTTCATGCCAATAACAGTCCACATTAGCAGGCTCGTGCGCTTGCTGAGCTAACATCACTAATGTATCAACCTAGCTAACGCTAATCTGTCATTATTAGTTTAGACAAGATCACTGACAATTCCCATACACAAATTAAATCCTTTCTTACACAAATATGTGATTTTCAGCGACAGCTATTTTTTTCCAAAAAAGCTTCTACTATAATGAAACTAAGCGATTGTCTAGTCCGCAATGAGACGACCCTTTTAAACCGTTAGGCAATAAAGGGATTTTCTTGATAATCCTACAAACAAAGGAGATCTTATGACCACTACTTCTCAGATTGATACCCGATTGGGCACTTATAATTCTCATTCCTACTCTAACGGCAATTGCCTCCCTTTAACCGCTGTGCCGTGGGGAATGAATGCCTTCTGCCTACAAACGACCGATCAACAAGGCAACTGGTTTTTCAATCCCTATGAACCTATTTATCAAGGCATTCGACTGACACACCAGCCAAGTCCATGGTTGGGAGACTTTGCGACTTTTCTTATCACTCCTGTGACCGGTCCCCTAAGCCAATCAAGCCTGTTTCATCGTCAATCCAGCTACCAATTAAACACGGCTAACTTCCGACCTGACTACCTCAAGGTGCATTCTACCCGTTACCAAGTTACTAGTGAACTTACCCCCACTTGTTATGGAGCTAGTTGCCGCTTTACTAGTGATACAGAGATGCCTGTGAGCCTTGTCTTGTTTGCACCAGATCAAGCGACTTATACCTATTGCAATGACAAGCACATTCACATTACTTTGCACAATGCGACAGAGACACAAGCTACGTACTTCAGCTTTTATATGGATTTACTCTTTTCCGAACCAATAAAAGACTGGTACTCATTACAGCAAGGACAAGTTGTTTCTAAGTGTTTGATAGATTGCCATGATGGACATATTCGCCTTAATTTTCACTGTTCTCAGCTCGAAATGACCTTAGCCACATCCTATATTAGTGCCGAGCAGTCTCTCTATCAGGCAAGACTTATCGGAGATTTTGACACGACACTTAGCCAAGCTAGTACCATTTGGGAACAGCACTTAAACCGCATTACTATTCACGACAAGGAGCCTTCTGAGCAGAAAGCTTTCTTTTACCATTGCCTTTACCGTACCCTACTTTATCCACAAACCTTCCATGAAATCACAGAGAATGGTGACGTTCTTCATTTTGATACCAAATCTGGTCAGGTCAAACCGGGTAGATACTACACCAATAACGGCTACTGGGATACGTTTCGGACAACCTATCCTTTTTACAGTCTCCTTTATCCAGACCAATACCAACATTTTTTAGAAGGTATTTTGAACCATTATCAAGATACAGGCTTTCTCCCCAAATGGTTGTCACCAGATGAAAGAGGAATTATGCCTGGAACTCTGGTAGATGGTGTCATTGCTGACGCTGCTAGCAAGGGTATCGGCAAACATCTCCTGCCTCAACTGCTACAAGCTATGGAAACCACTCGTCACACAGAAGACCAAACACGTCGCTACGGCAGACACGGTGCCAAAGATTACCAACAATTCGGTTATCTTCCAAATGACTATCATGAAAGTGTCAGTCACAGCTTAGATTATGCTTACAGTGATTGGTGTATCGGTCAAGTAGCTAAGGCTCTTGGACAAAATGAGCTGGCGCAAGCCTATGAAAGTTCTAGCTTATCCTACCGTCAACTGTTCGATCCTAATACTGGCTATATCCGCTCTAAAAATCGACAGGGACAATTTAGAAAAGAATTTTCACCCAAAGCTTGGGGCTGTGATTATGCAGAATGCTCTGCCATTCAGGCGACTTTAGGAGCCTTACACGATATTAACGGACTCATTGCGCTCATGGGTGGCAAACAAGCTTTTACCGATTACTTAGATGACGTCCTAAGCTCTAAACCACTTTTTGACTGCCAAAACTATGGTTATGAAATCCATGAAATGAGCGAAATGGCACAAGCTAACTTTGGCCAATTAGCCATTTCCAATCAACCAAGTTTTCATATACCCTACCTATACCAATTCAGCCAAACACCTGAGCGAACAGCTCAACTAATTCAAACCATTCGACAAGAAGCCTTTCTCCCTAACTTCCAAGGCTTCCCAGGTGATGAAGACAACGGCAGTCTAGCAGCTTGGTACCTCTTTGCCTGTCTAGGATTCTATCCGGTTTGCCCAGGTAATGCCACTTATCAGCTTGGGCAACCAGCCTTTCGCCACCTTACTTTGCACTTGGAGCAGCATGACTTGCACATTTTACATGACAAGCTAGAGCCATCACCTGCCCAACTCCAAGTGGCATTGGATGGCAAAAGGATGACAGCACTCAACCACCACGACCTCATCACAGCTAAAGAGCTGATCTTTGTTACAACTCATGAAAAGGAGATCAGATGACACATTACACCTTTCCAAAACACTTTTTCTGGGGGAGCGCAACTAGTGGTCCTCAGAGCGAAGGCCGTTTCCCAGACGATGGAAAAGGCGATAACACCTGGGACTACTGGTTCCAACAAGAACCCCATCGTTTCCATAATGGGATTGGACCAGACAAGACCTCTCAACTTTACAAGCACTTCCGAGAAGATATCCAACTCTTGAAAGCCACTGGGCATAACTCCTTTAGAACATCAATCCAATGGAGCAGACTATTCCCAAAAGGTACTGGTGAGGTTAATCCTGAGGCAGTTGCCTTTTACAATAACTACATCGATGAGCTCCTTGCCAATAATATCGAACCTTTCATCAACCTTTACCACTTTGATTTACCCATGGCGCTGCAAGAAAAGGGAGGCTGGTTAAACCGTGACGCTGTTTTAGCCTTCGAGCATTATGCTAAAACCTGTTTTGAGCTGTTCGGTGACCGCGTACGCTACTGGTTTACTCAAAATGAACCCATTGTCCCTGTCGAATACGGTTACCTTTACCAAGGGCATTACCCTTGTGAAGTCAATTTGAATCACGCTATTCAAGTTGGTTTTCATTCCGCTCTAGCTAGCAGCCTAGCCATAAAAGCCTACCGCGAAGGAAAGCACGACGGACAAATCGGTATCATCCTCAACCTGACACCTAGCTACCCTAGAGACCCTTCCAATCCTAAGGACGTCAAAGCAGCTCAGATTGCGGATGCTTTTTTCAATCGTTCTTTCCTTGATGTCTCTGTCAAAGGACACTTTCCAAAAGACCTTGTTAAGATTATCAAAGCCTTAAACATGATTCCTGATTACCAGCCAAAAGATTTAGCGATTATCCAGCAGCATACCGTTGACCTCTTAGGCATCAATTACTACCAGCCACGACGAATCAAAGCTAAGGAAACCCCATTACCTACCAATCCACATATCCCTATGCCAGATGATTATTTTGATTACTATGATATGCCAAACAAAAAAATAAACCCCTATCGGGGTTGGGAAATCTATGAAAAAGGCATCTATGACATTCTCATCAATCTCCGTGATCACTATGGCAATATCCCTTGTTTTATTGCAGAAAACGGCATGGGAGTTGAAAACGAAAATCGTTATCGTAACGAAGCAGGCTATATCAATGACCAATACCGCATCGATTTTTACAAAGACCACCTGCGCTACGTTCATCAGGCCATTACAGAAGGGGCTAATTGCCTCGGCTACCATGTTTGGGCCGGGCTTGATTGCTGGTCATGGCTCAATAGCTACAAAAACCGATACGGCCTTATAGAAGTAGATTTGAGCCAAAATGCCCAACGCCGCATGAAACAATCCGGCCTCTTCTTTAAACAGCTCTCCACACAAAACGGCTTTTCAGATTAATTGAGAACCCTCCGACTCACTAAACTCTGTAATAAACTACAACATAAAAAAACGGTCATCTCCAAACTCTGAAATGTCCGTTTTTATACTTTAGTATGTTTTACTTTAAGAGTAAATTCTATTAAAATTATACTATTTCTCATACTAAGTTCCGCTTTCTAGAGACATAGAACCTACTCTAAGAAATTACCGTATGGTATTCTCTAATCACTCCATATACTCATTGCTGACAGAAAATCATCTGAAACAGTAATATTTTCGGGATTAATACGTTCCCTCTCTAAACGTCGCTCTTCTACTTGACGTAACGTTCTAATCCCCTCTTTGCGCCAATTTCGCAAAATGGCTTGAATATACTTCCAATTTGTCTTATTATTAAAAACAGCTTCGCGGAGAGCTTCGCGAATAAGTTCCGGGTCTGTATTGTCTTCATAAACCAATTTTTGAACATCTTCCAAAATCATAGGATTTAGCATCCCCATAGCTTGCTCTAAATCATCTGTTAAACGTTTAATCGCTTCACCTTGACCAATATATTGGACTGTTTTTTCATCCTTCTTTGCCATGCTCAAAATGTTATCCAGTTTCGCCAGAGCCGGACTAGCATCAAAAATGACTTCCACCTCACCTGCCAATTCTATCGTTTTAACATCAAGGACCCCTTCTCTTTCTAAATTAGAAATCAAACGGTTGATTTCAGTCACTGTTTTGCCCAAAGCATTCGCAATTTGACTTGGAGCAATTTCTTCTAACTTTGTCGTGTTTTGCATATAGAAAAATTGCCAAACTAAAAATTCATCCGTATTTGAAAATAATTCTTTTATATGAAAAAGCAGAGCTGATGGTAAGACAAGATTACCCAAATGAAAATTTTCTAAATAACTCATATTCAAGGTTATAGAGAAGAGTAGCGGATATCATAGATATCCTCTTCTCAAATCCAATTCAACAAAAAACTGGACAATCCTTTCTATTTTTTAACTCATACCACCCTATTACTCTACTGAATCAGATAATTCTTCCAAACGATAGGGGGTCTCTTGATAAACAGCATAATTAATCCAGTTACTAAAGAAGGTAGAAGCTGCTAAATTCCAACGCATAACGGGGGCTTTTTCAGGATTATTTTCCGGAAAATAATTATCAGGAATACTTATATCTTTTCCTGCTAGCAGATCACGGTTATATTCTTTAGCAAGGGTATCACGGTCATATTCTAAATGACCAAAACTATAGACGTTGCGCATATCCTTACTCGCAAGAAGAGATAAACCAACGCTGTCACTTTTCGATAAAATATCTAACTCTTTAATCTGACTAATATCCTCTTCCAATACTTCAGTATAGCGAGAATGTGGAGCTAAAAAAGTATCATCAAATCCTCTCATCAAAGGACTTGTTTTAGCAACGACATCTTGGCTAAAAACTCCTGATAGTTTACCATCTTTACGCAACCATTTTTCAATTCCATATTGAAAATAGAGCCCCGCCTGTGCTCCCCAACATAAATGAAGTGTTGAGTAAACATGCGAGTCTTTCCATTGAAAAATTTGACTTAACTCTGTCCAATAATCAACCTCTTCAAACGGAAGCGTCTCTACAGGAGCACCCGTAATAATGAAACCATCATAATATTTCTCTTTGATATCATCAAATGTCTTATAAAAAGTCTCTAAATGAATAGCCTTAGTATTTTTAGATTCATGACTCTTCATATGGATAAAATCAACATTAAGTTGCAAAGGAGTATTGGATAAATGGCGGAGCAACTGCGTTTCTGTCGCTTCTTTAGTCGGCATAAGATTCAAAATTAAGACTTCCATCGGACGAATATCTTGATGAATCGCCCGCTTATCATCCATAATGAAAATATTTTCTGCACGTAAAATATCTACCGCAGGTAATTTTTTATCAAGAGTAATTGGCATTTCAAAAAACTGAGAGCATGTATTCACCTATCAAATCATTAATTCAATAGAAATCATCATACTAAATAATAAAACTCTCCCTTTCTAAATCATTCATAATATCATTATAGAAGATGACACTATAGGTTTCAAATATAAATTTATTTGATAAATACATAGTTTAAAACTATAGCAATGATAAAAACAATCAATAACCTAGAATACCAATTTAAGAAATAACTTCACCATCTGTTCCACAAAAGATGATGAAGTTTTTGAGATAAATAAATTAATAAAAACTAATTTAACCAGGGAAATTCATCAATACTTTGACATCATAGTCACCAATCGCTTCACGACCATTTAAACCATCAAGTTCAATAATAAAAGCACAGCCCGCCACTACACCACCAAGTTTTTCAATCAATTCGATAGTCGCTTTGACAGTCCCTCCTGTAGCCAAAAGGTCATCAACGATAAGAACACGTTGTCCTGGCTTAATAGCATCTGAATGCATGGTTAAAGTATCGACACCATACTCCTTTTCATAGTCGGCAGAGACTACTTCACGTGGTAATTTACCAGGTTTACGAACTGGTGCAAAACCAATTCCAAGCTCTACTGCAACAGGACATCCAATGATAAAACCACGAGCCTCTGGACCCACAATCATATCAATATCGTGATCACAAGCATATTGTGCAATTTCACGAACAGCATAACTATAAGCCTTTCCATCAGCCATAAGTGGCGAAATATCACGGAAGGTAATACCTTCTTTAGGATAATTTTTGATACTTGCAATATATTGTGTTAAATCCATAATTCTTTTAGCGAAAAACTCGCTATCCTTTCTCAAAGGGAGCACTCCCCAAAATGTTTTACACTATATTATATCAAAAAAAGAACGACTGGTCTAATGCCAGTCGCTTAATGACTCAATTTGCATACGAGAAAAATTTCCCTGTAATATAGTTTCCTGTAAGGAGAACTTAAAAATTAAGCTCAAAATTTGACATCCATATCAGACAGTCTCCCTAATATCTGGTAACTGGAAAATTATCAAACTGATAGTATCCAAAAATTCCCCTAACCTAGTCACTATTTTCAATTAATTTCAAATCCTTCAGCTACTGCTTCTGCAAAGTTTGCTTCAACGATTGACGCACAGTGATCACAGATTGTCACATGGTATGAACGTTCTGCAGTTGTCGTATCTACACGGCGGCAACGGTCACATACTTCACCTTCTGCATGAGCAACGGTAAAGGCAACACCTTCAAAGCTAGTCGCTTCAGCTGGAGCTTCTTCTTCTGTCACTGTCAATTGCGATACAATCAATAGCTGCGCTACATCACTAGACAAGTTGTCAAGCAGAGCTTTTACTTCAGCTGATGCATAGATTGTCAAGTGAGCTTCCAATGATTTACCAATAACTTTTTCATTACGAGCTTCTTCAAGCGCTTTTTGAGCTTGTGTACGAAGCGTCATAAAGGCTTCCCAGTTTTCAAGCAAGGCTTCTTGGTTTGCAAAGATTTCAACCTCTGGCATTTCAGCTAATTGAACGAATTCTTCTGCTTCATGTTCAAGGTAAGACCAGATTTCCTCAGCAGTGTGAGGCAAGATTGGTGTCAATAATTTTGTGATTTTCACCAAAATGTCATAGAAGACGGTTTGCATTTGACGGCGAACCAAGCTGTCTGTTGCTTCGATGTACACGACATCTTTAGCAAAATCGAGATAAAAGGCAGACAAATCAATGGTAATAAAGTTGACAACGGCTTTGTAGATGGCCATAAAATCATAAGACTCATAAGCTGATTTGATAGCGGCCACCAATTGGTTGAATTTAACTGTCATGTATTGGTCAACCGCACGAAGCTCATCATAGGCAACAGCATCCGTTGCTGGGTTAAAGTCAGATGTATTGGCAATCAAGAAACGAAGAGTGTTACGGATTTTACGGTAAGTTTCTGATACTTGACCAAGGATATCCATAGACACACGCACATCGTTATCGGTATCTACTGACGTTACCCAAAGGCGAAGAATTTCAGCACCATATTGCTTAGCAACGTCGTTAGGTGAGATAATATTACCTTTTGATTTAGACATCTTCTCACCCTTACCATCAAGAACGAAACCTTGTGACAAGACTGACTTGTATGGTGCATGCCCATTGACCGCAACAGAGGTAATCAATGATGAGTTGAACCAACCACGGTATTGATCAGAGCCTTCAAGGTATAGGTCTGCTGGGTAAGAGAGGTTCTCACGAGCATTCATGACACCGTTCCAAGATGATCCTGAATCGAACCAAACATCCATGATGTCAGTTTCTTTTTCAAAGAGACCATTTGGTGAGCCTGGGTGTGTGAAGCCTTCCGGAAGCAAGTCTTTTGCTTCTGATTTCCACCAGATAATTGACCCATGCTTTTCAAAGAGATTTGCCACATGATCTGTTACTTCCTTAGAAAGAATCGGTGTCCCATCTTCAGCATAGAAAATCGGCAATGGTACTCCCCAAGCACGCTGACGAGAAATAACCCAGTCGCCACGGTCACGGATCATATTGTAAAGACGTGTTTTACCCCATGATGGGTTGAAGGTTGTTTTTTCAATTTCATCCAAGATTTCTTGACGGAATTTAGACACTGAGGCAAACCATTGTGGAACAGCACGCCAGATGATTGGTTTTTTCGTACGCCAGTCAAATGGGTATGAATGGTTAATCACTTCTGAAGCAAGCAACAATTCACCCAATTTTTCTTTAACTGTTGGGACAACCTTGTCATAGAACTGCCCTGCAAAATCAGCACCAGCATTTTCCATCATCAACCCACGGCTATCAACCGTCACAGCTACTTCAAGATTGTATTTCACACCAACATTATAGTCATCCTCACCAAATCCAGGCGCTGTATGGACAATACCCGTACCAGAGTCAGTTGTCACGTGGTCACCGAGGATAACCAACTCATCAACTTCTGTATCCCATGGGTGTTCCGTCACGATGTACTCAAAATCAGCACCTTTTCGAACTTCAAGGATTTCAAAGTTTTCCCAGCCAAATTTAGCAGCAAGAGTATCAACAAGTGCTTCTGCAACCACGTATTTACGGTCGCTACCATCTGGCATTACAACCACGTAATTGATATTTGCACCCATGGTCAAACCACGTGAAGCCGTTACCGTAAATGGTGTTGTCGTCCAAACCACGATGTAAGTATCTGTATCAATAATACCTTTACCATCTTTAACTTTATTGGCATAGTAAAGCGAGGTAGAGTCAATATCATGGTACTCAATCTCAGCCTCAGCAAGTGCTGACTCTGATGACCATGACCAGTAAACTGGCTTAGCTCCACGGTAGATATAACCTTTATCAGCCATCGTACCAAAGACACGAATTTGATCTGCTTCGTATTCTTGTTTTAGAGTGATGTATGGATTGTCCCAGTCTGCTGAAACACCTAAACGTTTGAAGTCATCGCGCTGTTTATCTACTTGAGAAAGAGCATAATCACGACACATTTCAAGGTATTCAGCCAAATCCATTTCCTTACGTTTGACACCTTGTTTAGCTAACACTTGCTCAATTGGAAGACCGTGTGTGTCCCAACCTGGCACATAAGGTGCACGGAAACCAGACATTGATTTTGACCGTACAATGATATCTTTTGAAATTTTGTTAAGCGCATGCCCAACGTGGATATTACCATTGGCATACGGAGGGCCATCATGCAAATGAAATGACGGTTTGCCTTCGTTTAATTGCTGACGTTTATTATAAATATCCGCTTCATCCCATGCTTTTTGCCACTCTGGTTCTTTGTTTGGAAGGCCAGCACGCATTGGGAAAGCCGTTTTCCCCAAATTCAATGTTTCTTTTAATTTCATTGTAACTCTCTTTCTAGAAATAACTCATTTAAAACGATAAAACCACAAATAAAAAATGCCACAAAAAATCGCTCAAAGGACGATTAATCGTGGTACCACCTTTTTTCAGAAAAACGATACAGAGCCTCAAAACGATGATCTAAGTATCTGCTTTTCCCTCTTTGGTTGATAAGGAAACCACCCCTCCCAGCTTACTTTAGTTCAGCTAGAACTCTAGAAAATGATAAGATTCTAATGAGGGATTATAGGTCTTACACCATCACCTACTCGCTAAAAATATCATTAGATCTTGTGTTTTTCTTATTCTTCAATATTAATAGTGAATGTTCGAGTATCACCTAAAGCAAGGTCATTAGGCTCTAAAATAGTTTCTTCAATCAAAGGATTGGGTGCTGATTGTGCATTTTCCAATTCCATATTTGCCTCTGCTACACGACGATAGATTTCTTCCATTTCTTCTGGAGTAAACTGACGTGTTGCGTCAAATGTAACAGGCTCATCAGTGTCTGAAAAATTCTCTTGCAATACTTTTTCAACGACTTCTTTAAATGCAGCATCAGAATTTTGAAGGTAAACTGCTGTCGGTTGCAAGAGTTCCTGCCATTCTGGCGAATTGACAAGGTTCACTTGACTTTCCATTGCCGATAAAAGACGTTGATGGAAATGACGACTTTGACGTTTCAATTCCTCTGTTTCAACTGCTACACGTTTGGCATTATCAGTCGCATCACGTAAAATTTCATTAGCTTTTGTTTTAGCTTCTTCAATCAAATGTTGCGAGTCGAAAGTCGCCTTATTAATAACATTAGCCGCCTCAGCTTGAGCCGATGCCTTCACTTTATCTGCTGTTTCTTGTGCTAGCAATACAGATTGCATCAACGATTCTTTCATATCGTTAAAATAGGCTAATTTTTCTTCCAAATCACGGATTCGTAACTCTTGATCGCGATTAATACGCGTTAAAGCCTCATAATCATCTGTCACGATATCTAAGAAGTCATTTACTTCGTCTTCGCTATAGCCACGAAATTTTATTTTAAACGTTTTGTCTTTAATGTCAAGTGTCGTTAAAGCCATTAGTTTCTCCTCATTATTCTGTTATTTTTTCAATTGTAAGTTTAATTTTACCAGATTTACTTAGGCCATTTTCTCGGGCAATCTCATAACGTCCGTAGCCTCTAATACTTAGCAAATCACCAACTTCTAAGTCTTGTGAAACTTTTCCAAGACTGGCATAATTAAGCTTAACATTATCTTTTTCTATCAATTTCACTGCATTACTTCGAGATAGATTCAAAATCTCTGAAATAATGACATCTGCTCGCCAACTAGTAACTAAAATATCTTTCTCTTGTTTATGAACCATTCTAGGAAGCAAAAAATTAAGATTTTTTTCCTTTAGAGAGACTGAAATTTTACCAATTTTTCCTATATTTTGACTAAAATAAGATGCCATATTGGTTTCAACTAAAATTTGAACTTTTCCCTCAGCTATTAAGATATCACCAAAAATACTACGTTTAATACCAAGTTGATTAATGAGTGTTCCCAAAATCTGCCTATGAGTTAAATGATTAAATTTAGTATTATAAGAAAATTCTAACAAACTAATTTCAAAATCTTCCAAATTCAAAACATAATAATCTGGAGAGATTAAAACTCTTGCATACTCTGTGTCATAATAATCTGAAGAAGCATAACAAGATAGCCCTGTTTGATTGACCAAACTAAGTAAAATAGCAACCTGCCTAGGATTAAGGAATTCTGTCACTTGAAAAGTATAGGTTGCCTCAACTTGTTCAATCAAATCTAAGCATTTTTCAATAAAAGTTTGTTCATCTGGACGAAAATGTTGGTAAACTACCCTATCGCCTTTTACCATAATGTGAATACCATGATATATAATTGCATCAATAAATATCGAAGAAACTGTAGAGCTACAAATGCTACTAAAACAGTAACATCAAATATCCCAAAATGCAATTTAAGTTTCCTAAAAGGCTTCAATAACGGTTCAACAAAATAAGCAACCCAATATCCTAATCTTGTTTGATAGGCACCGGGAAACCATGATAATAAGACATAAACACCTAACAACATCATATAAACTTCAATTACTTTAAATAAGATGCTAAAAATATAATAATTCAACATGTTTAACGTCTCTTCATATCATAATCAAAACTAGATGCTTCGTTATGTTGACCACGTTCTGACAAGCCAAGATCTTCAATATCGACAACAACATTTGCTGGAGTTAAAAGATACATGGAAGAACTAACTTTTTGCAAATTTCCAAAAAGAACAGAGCTCGCTCCACTAAGAAAATCAAGACAACGGCGTGCAGGCGCATCTAACATATATTGAAAATCAATCAAGACACTCTCATTCTCAATCAAAAGATTAACAATTTCTGGAGCATCTTCATACTGTCTTGGGTATTTAATCGCAATTTTAGATTTTTCAGAAATCGGAGCATTCTGAGCCATATGTTCTCGTTGTTGAGCTAAACTAGGTCCACTTTCGGTAACAGCTTTCAAATGTATTTGTTCTTTTGCTGTTACCCGTTGCGATTCCTGACGGTAAGGTACTGGTTGCACGGGTGCTACTGGTCTAGCTGTTTCTTGATATTCAGAAGTCTCAACTTCTTCTGTATCAGATACTTCATCAGTATCAAAATAAGAAATGAAACTATTAATTTTATCCTTCAGTCCCATATATCCTCCTATTTAGTTAAAGAATGCCGTTCCAACGCGCACAAATGTAGCACCTTCTTGAATAGCAAGTTGATAGTCACTTGACATCCCCATACTAAGTTCAGTCATTGGCATATTCTTTATCCTTCTATCTCTTAGCGTTTCCTGTAATAGTTTTGTTTGTCTAAAAATATTCACTAATGTTGTCTCGTTAGCTCCAAAAGGTGCCATCGTCATCAAACCTACAATTTCAATATGATCACATTGCTCTAATTCAGGTAACGCGTCTTCTAATTCCTCTATTGAAAAACCATGTTTGGTTGTTTCACCAGAAATATTAACCTGTAAGAAACACTTTATTTTATGTTGAGCTCGTTTTTGAATTTCTTGTGCTAGTTTAATCGAATCAAGCGCATGAAAATAGTCAACTAAATTGATAACATCTTTCACTTTTCTCCGTTGTAGACTACCTATGAGATGCCAGGTCAGTTCATTATCATTAGCCTTTAGGGCCTCATATTTTTCCAAAAATTGATCAACACGATTTTCTCCAATATGGCGAACGCCAGCTTCAACAAGCTGGCTAGCCACTTTATGATCAACATATTTTGTCACTGCAATCACAGATACAGACTCTGGTGAACGACCAATCTTATGGCAAGCATGATTAACTACTCCAAAAACTTTATCTGTTTGACTCTTTATTGTCATATTTAACGATTTTTAAAGAATGGAGGTGTTTCCAATTCATCATCACCTTCAAAGCTATCTTTGAAACTTGTTACAGATAATTGACTATCTAACTCACCTTCTGTTGGTCGTGCAATAGGATCACGACGAAGATTCCAATCACCAAATGGACTTTGTGAAGAGGTTTGAGTAGGTGAATTTTCTTTTGCCATAGTTGGCATATCTGACGGCTCTGCCATGTCAAATTGAGCAGGAACTTGACGATAAGTCGTGGATGAAGTCACAGGTTGGCTAAAAGTACGTTGAGATTGTTGATTTTGAGCAAATCCTCCAATCACACGTTGAGTTTTCTCTTGACCAACACCTGTTGCTACAACAGTTACTCTAATTTCATCGCGCATATCTGGATCAATTGAGGTCCCTAACCAAATATTAACATTGCTGCCAGCCGCTTGACTAACAATCTCTGATGCCTCTTCTGCTTCTGTAAGAGTCATATCAAGACCACCAGTCACGTTAACAATGACATCTTGAGCACCATCAATTGTAGTTTCAAGGAGCGGAGAATAAATAGCCTTACGAGCAGCCTCAACAATACGCTCTTCACCAGAACCGATACCAATTCCCATAAGGGCGTTGCCTTTATTTGCCATGACCGTTTTAACATCGGCAAAGTCAAGGTTAATAAGCCCTGGGCTTGTAATAAGATCTGTAATCCCTTGAACACCTTGTCGGAGAACATTGTCTGCTTCGCTAAGAGCTTCCATAAGAGGAGTTTTCTTATCAACAATCTCAAGAAGATTATTATTTGAAATAATCAACAGCGTATCAACATGCTCACGTAACTCTTGAATTCCCTCAACGGCAAAGTTACCACGTTTATTTCCTTCGAAACCAAACGGACGAGTTACAACTGCTACTGTCAATGCACCAAGTCCTTTTGCAATACGTGCAATAACTGGAGCAGCTCCTGTACCAGAACCACCACCCATACCAGCAGTAATAAAGACCATATCTGCTCCAGAAAGTGCCTCTGTTAAAACTTCCTCACTTTCTTCAGCCGCTTTACGCCCAACTTCTGGCTGGCCTCCAGCACCAAGTCCACGAGTTAATTTAGGACCTAACTGAATAACTGTTTCAGCTTTTGATGAGCTGAGTGCTTGGATATCAGTGTTGGCAGCAATAAACTCAACACCCGCTACTCCTTCATCAATCATACGGTTAATGGCATTACCACCACCGCCACCAACACCGATTACTTTAATGATTGCGCCAGTTACAGACGCTGCATCAAATGAAAATACCATTTTATTCCTCACTTTAATAATTAGTCAAACATAGAACCAAAAATATTACGCATACGATCACCGAACTTTGGTTTGTCATTGATTTTCTCTTCTGTAGGAACCGGTGGCTCTACAACTCGAGTCTCAGTAGACATATGAGACTGTGGCGTTACCGGCTGCACAGGAGCAACTGTGTAAGTTGTCGTCATGTCAATTGGTTTACGTCTCAAAAGTTCCTCATTATGAACTGCATTTTGTGCAATTGCTTCAACCTCTGTCATGTTACCTACATATTCCACAAGACTGATAACGTTAGCAAACATTGGATTACGAATACCAACTTGATTTGGAATATAAAGTTTAACAGTAGTTCTAAAAATCTTCTCTGCTAGTTCAACAACACCGGGTAAAATTGCTCCACCACCAGATAATACTACACCACCTGGCATATCAAGTACTCGCCCACGGTCTAAATCTTGTTTTACACGTTCTAAGATGTGGCGAACACGCGCAGAAATAATCTCAGATAAGTAACGCTCACTGACATCAATTGGCGAGGTCTCACCAACAACATCAACTTGAACGGTTTCTGTTGTACTTGATGCGTCAACGTCTGCATTGCCAAAATTAAATTTCAAAGCTTCTGCAATATCACGAGAGGTTTTCAAAACTTTTGAAATATCTTTAGTAACATAGTCTCCACCTTCAGCATAAATATTAGTGTACTGTAATTCCTGATTACGCATAGAAGCAACCGTTGTTTGACCACCTCCCATATCAATTACAGTAGCACCAAACTCACGCTCACCTTCATTTAATACTGTTTGTGCCATAGCAAGCGGAGAAATCACGATATTTTCAAGAGCAATGCCTGCTTTTTCAACTGCTTTACGCAAATTGTGAAGAATCGTACTTGGACCTGTGTAGAGAATACCACGCATCTCTAGACGAATTCCCATCATTCCACGAGGATCTTTAATACCTTGGAATCCATCAATAATAAATTCCTCAGGAATTAGGGTAATAACTTCACGTTCTGGAGTCACACTCTTTGTAAGAGCCGACTTAACAACGCTATCAACGTCTTCATCACGAATCTCTTTTGTTTCACTTGGTACTGGAATCATGCCTTGGGTTGATTCAATCTGCAAGTGATTAGCTGGCAAAGCCACATTTACTTTATCAATGCTTACTCCAGCCTTTTCTTCAGCTTGTTCAACAGCAGTTTTAATGGCTCCAGCTGCTACGTCAATATCAACGATAATACCGTCTTTGACACCTACGCTTTTAACCTTGCTTACTCCAATAACATTCATTTCGCCACCGATAAATTCAGCGACTAGTACCTTAATCGTACTTGTTCCAATATCTAGACCTGTAAAAAAGCCACTTCTAGCCATTCACTTGACTCCCATTCTTACTGTTCTTGCTGGTAATTTTTGCTATTTTACCACCTTACGCTATTATAACATAAAAAAACATAAATTGTCTTTATTTTCCCCATTTTTAAGGATATTATCGTAAGTTTTTTTATTTCTGTCACATTATAGTCACGTCTTTATAATAATTGTAAAAAAGTTAGAAGAATCTGAGCTGATTTTTCTCCCGCTTCAATGATAAACTCATCAAAACTAATATTGGCATCATGATTAGCACTGTCGCTCATCGCTCTTACCACAACAAAAGGTTTCCCAATATTCTGCGCTGCTTGAGCAATGGCTGCTCCTTCCATTTCAACCGCTAGAACTTCTGGAAAATTTGCCTTAATCCCATTGAGTTTTTCTTGACTTGCAATAAAACTATCTCCAGTAGTGATAAGCCCTATGTGACTTGATAATTGTTTTTCGTGTAGTGCTTTTTGGAATATGAAAACTAAGTGACTATCACTTTCAAAATATAAAGGTTGTCCAGCCATTTGTCCGTATGAATAACCAAAAGCAGTAACATCAACATCATGGTAAGCAAGCTTATCTGCCACAACAACATCACCAATCATAAGCCCATCTGAAACCGCTCCTGCAGAACCAGTATTGATAATGGCATCAACATTAAAATGGTCTGCAAGGATGGCTACACTCATCGCTGACATGACTTTTCCGATTCCTGATTGAACCAGTACTACTTCATGTTGAGCAATTTTGCCAGTATAATAGTTTTTTCCAAGTACTTTACTTTCTTTTGCATTTTTTAAATGTGGAATAAGAGTTCGTAATTCTTCTTCCATAGCAGCAATAATTCCAATTTTCATCTTTTAGTTTAAGATAGCCTCCAAAATTATAAAAGAGATTTCCCAACAAAACAACACCTTAGAAAATCATTTTTAATATTTTCAGCTCCTGTTCAATTAGAGATTCTAACCAAACAATCCTTTCTATAAATTTTGTATTAAGCCAAAATCAAAAATTAGTTTTTTGTTTTTTCTTAAAAGTGCGGACACTCAGAAAGTCTGGGGGATAAAACTGCTAATATCAGCAACAAAACCTTCATTAATAGATTTAAACCTAAGTATCGCAAAAGATGTTTGGCTGTACTTATCAACTACTCAACGGAGGCCAACCTAATCATTCTTGCGAGGGCACGACTACGGCATTGATTCTCAATTTCTGTAATCCTTCCAAAAGTTTGTCCTTATCAAGAATAAACTCTGAGTTCTCTCATCTCTAAATTTAGGATTTTGTCGTTCTCCTATCTCTCAGTAACATATTTTGATAGTCTCTCCCTGGGCTGTCAGCCACCACCAGATGGTTTCACCAATAAAAATCGCCATATGGGGAAAGAAATATTTTATTCTCCACTATATAGCTCATCAATGGTATGAGGACTTAAAACTTTAATTTTGATTTTGAATGAGTATTACCAGTTAAAAATAGCATATGCTAACAGACATAGCAATACTAAAATAATTGCTAGAATCATATTAAGTTTCCGACGAAATTGATTTTTTTTTGCATTCTCAATACGTCTGCTTTTTATGATTCGATCAATATCAATTTCTTCAATCCTTATGGTTTGACCAGTTTTTAATTCATGCTCATAAAGTAGCTCTTCTAAATCTTCACCATGATTGTAACGTTCAATAATTTCATCTGTCAAAAGCGGTTGGCTCATGACTATTTCCCTCCAACTGTTAAAGCAAAATACTGCAGCGCCATAATTGTTTTGGCATCACAAATATCACCTGTTTTTATCAATTCTAGACACTCATCCAGACCTAGTTCAACTATTTCAAGAACCTCATCATCATCTTTGGGACGGGGATTTGGTACTTTAACAAGATCAGTCGCCATGTAAAGTCTGATTTTTTCATTGCAAAAACCAATAGCTGTATAAAACTCATACAATAAGTTGAGCGCAGCTGTATAGCCAGTTTCTTCTTCAAGTTCCCGTAAGGCAGCTTCTGTTTCAGAACCGTGTTCTCCAACCTCTAATTTTCCAGCAGGAATCTCATAGGAAATTTTTTCAATGGCCTTACGGTATTGCTTGACAATAATGATTTTATCGTCTGGAGTCACTGCCAAAATAGCTACCGCCCCTTTGTGAAAAATTAATTCCCTTTTGGCTTGGCCAAGATTATTTGGTAATTCAACATCATCAACTGCCACCGTAAAAATATGACCTTCAAATTTGATATCTCGTTTCAATGTTTTTTCTTCAAAATCCATGTTATCTACCTCTTGATTTCCTTGACTTATTTTACTACAAATCGTTTAGAATTGCTATTCAATGTTAAAATAGTAATTAAATAAACCAGTTTAAGTACTGCCTAGCTAAAAAAACAAGCACTTTCAAAGAGGGTGGGACAAAACTCTGAACAATAAAACAAAAAACGAACAAAGGTTATCTCTTATATATTTAAAGAGCATCTTTGTTCGTTTTTATGTACATTTTATTAGAAAAGTAGATTTATTGGTATAGATTTTCTAAACTAAAAATCTTTTTGTACCAGCCTCCGTATTTTAAAATTTTTCAATTTCTTATTTTCCTCCAAGCCAAAAAAAAAAGCGATAGCTTTGAAAAATTAACTTTCAAATGCTATCACTTTTGTTAACGATTATCTTTTACTTGGGTGATATGGGAAATGTTTCGCATATCCATCTTTATTCTCCTGACGACCACGTCCGATAGCAATTGAATCCTCTGGGACGTCTTTAGTTACGGTTGAACCGGCAGCTGTTACCGCCCTATTTCCAATAGTCAATGGCGCAATAATGGTTGAGTTGCTTCCAACAAAAACATTATCTCCGATAGTCGTCTTAAATTTATTTTTTCCATCATAATTAGCAAGAATGGTGCCTGCACCAAAATTCACTTCTGTACCAACTTCAGCGTTACCAATGTATGTAAGGTGTCCTGCTTTGCTATTTTCTCCAATCGTAGAGCCTTTAACCTCTACAAAATTACCAATATGAACATTTTCAGCTAATACTGATTCTGGACGAATATGGGCATAAGGTCCTACCGTTACACCATCTGCTACTGTTGACTCTTTAATCGTAGAGTTAGTAACGACTACTCTTTGACCAATGTTAGAGTCTACGATACAAGTTCCATTTGTCAAAAAGCTCTCTGAACCAATCTTCGTTTGACCTTTTAGGGTCACATTAGCCTCAATCACCACATCTGGTTCGATGACAACGTCCACTTCGATATAGGTTGCTTCAGGATTTTGGAAAGATACTCCGTTTACCATGTGAGCTTTGTTAATACGATTGCGCATAACACTTTCTGCTGTGGCAAGTGCAACACGGTCATTGACACCTAGGCTCTCGTTGAAATCACGAAGAACATATGCTCCTACCTTTTCACCATTTTCACGGAAAATAGAAATCACATCTGTTAAGTAATATTCTCCTTGTGCGTTGTTTGTATTAATATTTTTTAGTGCTTCAAAGAGACGCTTGTTATCAAAAACATACGTTCCAGTATTGATTTCTTTAACTTGTTGTTCAAACTCTGTCGCATCTTTTTGTTCAACAATCTTAGTCACTTCACCATGTTGGTTACGGATAATACGACCATATCCAAATGGATCATCCGCTGTTGCGGTTAAAATTGTTGCGACATTTTTATGATTGACATGGAAATCAATCAGATTTTTCAAGCTCTCACCTGTGATAAGGGGCGTATCACCCGCAATAACCAAGGTTTGCCCTGCTAGCCTTGCTAACTCTTCTTCAGCCATCATAACGGCATGACCTGTTCCTAGTTGCTCTGTTTGAAGAGCAAATGAGGATTTGCCAGAGAGTACTTCCCTCACTAGCTCTGCTTTATGCCCAATGATCGTTACAGTTTTCTCTGGATTAAGAGCAGAAACCGCACGAAATACATGTTCAAGCATTGTGATACCAGACACTTTATGTAACACTTTTGGCAGATCGGATTTCATGCGAGTCCCTTTACCCGCTGCTAAAATAATGGCGTAGTTTGACATCAGTTTTCCTTCTTTTCTTTCATTTACCTTTTCATTATAACATAATCATTCTTAAAAATTCAAAAGTAACCAGACAGAGAATAAGGAAGCAAAGCTGACAAAAAAGTCCCCTAGCACCTTTGAAAATTATAGAATACTGATTTATCCATGCCTGCTCACCGATAAACCAAACTAAGTTTACTTCACAGCCAATATAAAGCAATTTTTAAATGCTTTTAACCATCTACACACTATCCAGTCAGATATTAATTTAGTCTGAGTAGGATTGAATGATAATACACTCAAATCAGATGACTCTAGACTAGTTCCTATAATCGCCACCCTCAAAACCATAATATTCTTCTAAAGACTTACCAGAATGATAAATGTCCGTGGCTTCACGTCCAACAAAACGAATATGCCATGCCTCTGGCATATAGCCTGTTATATGTTCTTTTCCTTGCTTATAACGTACGACAAATCCATATTCATGAGCATGGTTTGCCAACCAAGAAACTGCATTGGGTTGAGCTAATAGACTACTATTCCCACCTAAAACATCAAAGGCTAGCCCAAGTTGATGCTCACTGTGTCCTGCCCTTGCTGAAAAACGATCAGCTTCTGCTTGACCGTACAGAGAGACGTAATTCCAATACAATGATTGCTGAGTGCTATAGCTACGGTACCCACTATAGGAATGGCTAATATCAAATCCTAAACTTCTCATTTTATTCGTTAAGTTGATAAAAGCCGCCTTAGCAGTTGGATTTTCGCCAGGTGCATATTGACTACTTACTGAATATTTTTTATTAGCAATTATAATATTGTCATACTTACCTTGGATACTATAATATAATCCATTGTAAATCACCTTAGGCTTAGGTGCCACAATACCATCTACTACCTCATTAGCTACAAACTCCCGTTTACCACCGTCATTAGTCACATACAAATGCACATGATACTTACCACTTGTGTACTTGTGATCACTCGCTCTAACTGTCAAACGATAATTCCCATCCGCCTGCCTTGCGGCTGTGTACCACACGATGTCATCTTGACCTCCAGCTTCTGACCAGGTCGGTAATTGGACTAAGGAAACGCCTCCTACTGACTTCAAGTCAGAAACGACAACCTCAAAGGTCCCCTTCTCCTTGTTCACATTTTCAATGGCTAAGGTCGCTGTTGGTTTTGGCAAGGCCTTAACCGTTACCTTATCACCATCTAGGAAAATCAACTTCCCATCTCTAGTCCGACCATAACTATGGATGTGATACACACCGGTATCATACTGATGGTCTTTGATGTTTACCGTTAAGCTATAGCTACCATCGGCTTGTTTTTGTGCCTGATACCACTTGAGATCATCTTGGTCTCTCTGAGCTGACCAAGTGGGTAAGATAACCGTTGACAGGTAACTTGGCACATTCTTTACGGTCACCTTAAAGCTCGTTGCTGTGACTGATTCAACAGTCGTTTCTGCCTTCGGTGTAGCGACGTTATAGGTCTTATTGGCATTTAGGAAGATGTTCTCTTCCTTACCGGCGTTCCCATAAACGTGAATGTGGTAAAGTCCACTGGCATATTGGTGGTCCTTGATATTTACCGTTAACCGATAGCTCCCATCTCCTGCTTTTTGAGCGATGTACCATCTGATATCATCTTGACCATTCTGATCACTCCATGTTGGAATCCGAATCTGATCAATGTAACTGGGCACATTTCTTACCGTAACGGCAAATTGGTCCTCCTTAACCCCAACAACTGTTGTGTCAACAGCTGTCTTCGGATGGCTATAACTTGCCTTGGCTAGGAAGGTTTTCTTTTCTCCTACCTCACCGTACAGGTGAAGTTGGTAACCCTCTGTCTCAAAGTGATGCTGGTCAAGGTTCACTGTCACTCGGTACGTTCCGTCTGAATGTTTCTGGGCACGATACCACTTGAGGTCATCTTGGTCCTTCTGAGATGTCCAAGTTGGTAAGACCACACTGGTATACTTGGCTGGAACATTACTAATTGTCACCTCAAACTGACGATCAGTGCGTGGGCTCACACTTAAGGTTGGGGCTTTAGGAACAGGTTGAGCGTAGCTAGCTTGACCAACATAAACTTTCTTACCGTTAGGTTTCCCTTCATAATAATGAAGATAGTAAAGGCCTGTCGAAGAGTTGTGGTTATCTATATCAACAGACACCTTATAGCGTCCATCGCTCTGCTTTTGCCCCTCATACCAGATGAGATCATCCTGATCATGAACGGATGACCAAATCGGCACATAGAGTTTATGGAAGTAGCTCGGCACATTTGAAATGGTCACCTCATAACTCGTTTCACTGGTCGCTTTAATCTGGGTATCCAGTTTTGGAGGGGTGAGGGTAATGCTTTCTGAGGTGACAAAGCTCATCTTGCCTGTCGTTTTTTGACGGAAATAGGCATGGAGGTGATAGAGCCCATATTCCCAATGGTTATTATAAGGAACAGTGGCTTGACCTTTTGGCAGAGAATACCAGATGAGATCATCCTGATCACCCGCTTGAGACCAGACTGCTACTTGGAGGTCACTCTCTGCTGGAATCTCTTCCGTGTAGGTCAAGGTCATACTTTCTGTCCCTTGAGTGACTGTCAGAGGCTTTTGGACCGTTGAATCTGTCACGGGAGCTTCTGAGTTTTTCGCTTTGGAGACATCTTCTGTTAGCTTTGTGTCAACCTGAGGAACAGTCACACGGGATGCTGTCCTTGCTTCTTCTTTAGGTTCTGGCGTCAGTACTCTTGATGCCTCACTGACTTCAGGAGACGAAGTCACCGCTTCGGTCACCGGCAAGTCAGCGACTTGTGAAGCAGAGTCAATCGTAGAGGTACTGGGTACTTCAACAGGAGCCTGTGTTTCTGACGGAGCAGTTGTGGTCTCAGAGGTTTCTGTGGCAACGACTGCAGACGTTTGAGAAACTGAAACCTGCTCCTCTGCTTGGGCAAGCGTTGAAGGCGTCAGAAAAGTAGCTGCAGCTACACCTGCAACTACCCAACGTTTCTTAGCTTTGTACATTTTCTTTTTCATTAAAATCTCCTTGTTGATATTAACTATCAATATCAATTCCCTTTTTAGGGTTTAAATCTCACTTACTTTGGAGTTCATACTTTCAACCGCCTGCTCTAAGACTGTCATCACGAGACGACTATGTTCCAGGGCCACATCACGTGCAGCAAGATCATTTTCCCTAATAATATGTTCAAATGCTACAAACTCTGCATACATGCGGTGATGTGGGGTATTGGCATTTTTGAGTTGAGATTTTTCCCCATTCAATGTCAGACTTATTTTAGGCATCGTATTTGTTGGGCCTAAAATTGCAATTGATCCCTTATCACCTTGAAGTGTTGATTTTATTTCAGCAGAGCAATCTTTTGCACCAATAGCCACTGCCTTAAAATTGCCATAATCCATAATTAATATCCCAGAGGTATCCACTCCCCGTTCCATATTGGCAAGGTATTGGACTGATTGCGGAGCTCCAAATAAGCCGACTACCAAGTGAATATTATAGATATTCAAGTCACGCAAAGCACCGCCACCCATCTCTGGGTTAAAAGCTGGCGCAATTTCACCACGTTTAAAGGCATCGTAACGTGAACTGTATTGAGAGTAATTACATTCCACAATTTTAAGCTTGCCCAACTGCTTCAAATTTTCTCTGATATAGTGAAAATTCCCTAAATACTGATTAGTAATCGCTTCAAGCAATATTAGCTTTCTCTGCTCTGCTATGACCATTAAATCCTCAAATTCTGCCAATGTAAGGGTAAATGGTTTCTCACAAATCACGTGTTTACCTGCCAATAGAGCCTGGCGTGCATAGTCATAATGAGTGTGATTTGGCGTGCCAACATAAACAGTATCCACAATAGGATTGGCTAAAATGTCGTCATAAATGCTAGTTGCCTGTGCTATATCATATTGCTGAGCTAAGTCTTCTGCCGTAGCAATCGAACGTTGTGTTGACATAATCGCCACTAATTCTATCCCATCAATTTCTTGTAAAACCGGTAAGACTTCTTTAACAATCATACCTGTTCCCAACAAAGCTAATTTCATCTTTGCTTCCTCTTTGCTTTTTTAATAAATTGTCTAATAACAGTTGAATTTAACATTAAATTCTGATTGATTAGCCGATAAAGTCCCTGTCATTCTCCATAATGAATGGCTTTGTACTTCCAGATGTATCCGTATCATACTTTGCCATCAGATAATCATGCAACGCTTTCTTGTCAGCAAATTTCAACACCTGATAAGGTTCTTCAAAGGATATCTTTTCAATAAATAAGTACCCCCCCTCTGAGGGAAAAAGCATTCCTACATGACCAATAAATAATTTTGTCGCTACTCCATCTAATTGATCATGAAACCAGACGGACACCATAGTCACATTAGATTTAGCAAAAGTGACACCTTGTTGTTTCCAGTATTCTTGGACCTTTTCCAAATGAATTTTTGTATCGTTAATATTTTCCGTTGCTACAGCACTAAAAAGAATCTTAAAATTCTCCTGTTCCTCAGGTTTAACTTGGTAAATTGCTGGCGCATCCACTAGAGCTTCCTTATCAATAAAAAGCAAACTATCATCAGCTGGAAGGGTTGGTGATAATTTAATCATGGATTTAACTAGTTGAAAGGTTGTTAAGCGGCAATTATAACCAGGAAACAAGGGAAAGTGGTTCGACCATTTATCACTGATAGCTCCTATATCATAGATAGGTATTAAGCTTTTTGAAGTACCGTAATCAGATTGGACTAAACTGTCTGTAGGGATATGTTGATTATAAAAATTGACTTGTTCAAAAAAGAGGTTGATATCTTCTGCTGGTAATAATTTACTTAAAGACTTCGCAACATCATTTTGTGTTTTTTTATCAAGAAGATTTGAATATGTAATTGTATACTTATCTGGTTTATTTAATGATTTTTGGGACTTATGTTGACAAGCAACCATAAACATAACAAGCAATACAGATACCACAAGCACTTTTAATTTTCTCACGAATCCAGCTCCTTTTCTAACTTATTATAGCATAAAGAGGCTGGGAAAAAGTACCCCAACCTTCTATTTTTTATAACACTGACCCTTTGACCACATGCTTGATTGTAGGTCTGCAACTGGACATTTCTTCATTTTAAGCGTCCCCTAAAACATCCACTGGACAGTCTCAGCCAGAGTTTAAAATACAGAGAGTACAGGAAGTCAAGACATCGAAATAATGACCTCCCCACTCTCAAATCCTATTTATAATACTCTTTACTATTATGTTTATAAATACTAAACCAAAGCAGAGCTAAAAGAATGACAAGCAGTCCTAATTGAGTAACTTGCAAAGCTGTCTCTAACAACCATGCCAAATACTCTCCAGCTCCCATATCCCAAAAAACACTAAAAGTCCAAACCAGCACAATAATACCTCCGAGAAGCAAGCCACGTCCATTAGCGGTTACCTTATTAAATAAGAGGGCAAGGTGGACACCCAAAATCCCAAAAATCAAATGGGCTAATAAAATAGAAAGGTAACCTCTCACAAGTTCAAGTTGAGACAGCTTGCCATCTGTAGTAACAAGAGACAACAGAACATTATCGGGATACGTTTTATCAATAACCGGTATTAAAAAGGCTAATAATAAGAAATAGATCAGCGCAAAAGTCAGCTGTCTTGCTACCAAGCTCAAGTAAAAATCCTTTCGACTAACACCAATCTGAGCAAACTGACGAAACATAACCGCTACTCCTGTCATTCCAAACACAAAACTGATTACATACATCAGGGGATGAATCGTATAGTGAGCTTGACCTGCATTAACATTGATAATCCCTCTATGGATAAACAAACTCCCCAACATCACCGGCAAAAAATAGCATAAAGGTTTTAATTGATAAAAATATAGCTTTTTAAACATCCTAGACCTCCTGTGTCAGATAAATCAAGTAATCTTGCAAATTGAGAGATGTCATCTCAACCTCTGAAGGAAGTTGAGGAGGTCGATTTCCCAAAATCACTACCTGTTTGGTTTTTCCAAGAGTGCTCGTCTCAAGGATTGTCTTTCCAAGCGACAATTCTGTGACCAAATGCTTAGGTCCCGTCAAAGTATAACCTTTTGTAAGCAGGTGTTCAACAGCATCCTGAACCTTGATTGTCCCCTTGTCAATGATAATCACCTCTTCCAACAGTGGGGCAATTTCCTCAATTAAATGACTTGAGACAACAAACGTTCTGGGGCGTTTGTTGTAGGCTAATAGCAGAGCTTGATTTACTTTTTTACGTTGGGCTGCATCAAGTCCTAGAACTGGTTCATCTAACAGGACATAATCAGCTGACACGGACAAGGCAGCGATAAGTTTTGCCACGAATTGGTAACCTGTTGAAAGTTTGATTATTTTCTTTGATGAATCTAAACCAAATAACTGAATCAACTCCTCCGCAAATTCACCGTCAAACTTATCATCAAACTTGTTTAGCCATTTGAGCTGTTTTGCCATAGACCAATTGGCAGGTAGCCAATGTTCAGTTGACACGAGGTAAATACGTTTCTGCTGCAGACTATCTTTTCTAGGATCAATGCCATCAAGAGAAATCTGTCCAGAAGTTTCCGTGAGTTGATTAGCAATCATTTTTAAAGTTGTTGTTTTACCAGCACCGTTTCTACCTAGAAAACCGTAAATCGTCTTTTCCTTTAACTCGAATGAAACTCCAGATACGACCTCTTTCCTGCCGAAACGTTTTGACAAATTTGAAACCTTTAATGTCATTGATCATATACCTCCTCAATGAGTTTTAGTAGCTCTGCTTTTTCCAAACTAAGTCCCTTAGCCATGTGAACCAGCTCCTGGACCTGTCGTTCACTAAAGTACGTCTTTCTTTTTTTCTGTAAAATGGCTAGCGCACCGCTTGTCACAAAAGTTCCCATACCTCGACGTTTCTCAAGAATGCCTTCCGCAACTAAAAGATTCATCCCTTTTAGAACCGTTGCTGGATTGATTTGATAGGCTGCTGAAATTTCTGTCGTAGACGGAACCTGCTCTCCCTCAGCATAAATTCCTTGAAAAATGGATTCCTCTAACTGCTGAGCTACTTGCTGAAATAGGGATACATCGCTATCATAGTTGAACTTCATTGTTTCCTCCTTTCTCGGTTATATGGTTAGTTGCTTATATAACTAACTATATAACTAAAAACATGATATGTCAAGAAAAAAACTAAATTACCTAGTCAATTTTTATTAAAAAATTAAAGTTTAGAATATGGTATAATGATAGAAAAAAATAAAGGAGGCCTCTCATGGCATTAACCTATAAAAAACAAGATGAATTAGAAAAAGTCCTTGAATCATTCGCAAAACTCCCTGACCTTGAAAACGTTACTTTTCCAGAGTTAATAAAAAAGGAAGAGGCACATGACAAAAAATAAACGTGATACATTTTTTTATATCGTCGTAGGTCTTATTACTGCTTTTGTGGCTAGTTTTCTCCAACAAGGTTGGCAACGATTTGTCATTGTCGTTTTGATTATAGGATTAGCTGGGTATGCCTATGAAAAATGGAAAGGAACATCAAATGGCAACGAACAAAAATAAGAACACTGATAATCAACTGGCAATAGGGATTTCATTAGGACTTAGTTTGGGTACTAGTATCGGATTAATTTTCGGAGAAATGTTTGGAAAGCCTTTACTCGGATTGAGTTATGGACCTAGTATCGGAATGCTACTAGGACTTATAGTTGCCCTACTCTCTAAGGAAAAAGGTGACTAATGCTAGATTTTTTACCTAATCACGTCTTACAGTGGATGGCAATTTTTCTTTCAATTATTATAGAAGCTCTGCCTTTTGTTTTAATTGGCGCCATTCTTTCAGGTTTTATCGAAGTCTTTGTCACACATACGGTCGTTGAACGGTTTCTTCCCAAAAATAAAGTCTTGCGTATCATTTTTGGTTCCTTGATTGGATTTATTTTTCCGTCCTGTGAGTGTGGAATTGTCCCTATTATCAACCGTTTTTTGGAAAAACAAGTGCCGAGCTACACAGCAGTACCCTTTTTAGCAACTGCTCCCATCATCAATCCCGTTGTGCTTTTTGCCACTTATTCTGCTTTTGGAAATAGCTGGCGCTTTGTATTCTTACGTCTCTTTGGAGCTATCCTCATTGCCCTTGTTTTAGGATTACTACTAGGTTTTGTGGTTGATGATAATATTCTAAAACTAACTGCGCAGCCTAACCATTTCCACGATTATTCAGATAAGACTCTCTGGCAAAAATTATTTTACGCTTTGGCACATGCCATTGATGAATTTTTCGATGTCGGACGTTACTTAATCTTTGGTACTTTGGTTGCTTCTGCCATGCAGATTTACTTACCAACAAGGATTTTGACTTCCATCAGTACGACACCCCTTTTAGGAATTCTGCTTCTGATGCTCATGGCCTTTATCCTATCTCTGTGTAGCGAAGCGGATGCCTTTATCGGTGCTTCGCTCCTTTCAAGTTTTGGAATTGCACCTGTCATGGCTTTTTTACTAATTGGTCCAATGGTGGATATTAAAAACCTACTTATGATGGCTAAATCCTTTAAACCGTCATTTATTTTCTTTTTTGTCGGTACATCTAGTCTGATGGTCATGATTTATTGCTTAGTATTGGGGGTGATGTAATGATTCGATTTTTGATTTTAGCTGGGTATTTTGAGATGTCCATGTATCTTTACTTATCTGGAAAACTTGACCAATATATCAATATTCATTACACTTATCTGGCCTATATTTCTATGGTGCTCTCGCTAATTCTTGCTATCGTTCAACTGGTGATTTGGGTGAAAAACCTTAAGGTGCACAGCCATTTGTCTGGGAAAATAGCGGTGCTAACCAGTCCGATCATTTTGATGTTTCCCATCTTCGTTGCCCTGCTTGTCCCTACAGTAACCCTCGACGCAACTACTGTATCTGCCAAGGGCTATAACTTCCCCTTGGCCGCTGGTTCGGACCCTGAAGTTGCCGAGCAAGAAGGCTCTGATATCCAGTATCTCAAACCAGATACCAGCCTCTATTTCACCGCGACCAGCTACCAAAAGGAAATGCAGAAAGCTCTGACGAAATACACTAAACACAACCTAGTAGAGATTACAACCGAAAATTACATGGAAGTGATGGAGCTCATTTATCTCTATCCTGATGATTTTCTTGGAAAAAGCATTCGCTTTACAGGTTTTGTCTACAATGAACCTGAACATGAAGGACATCAATTTCTGTTCCGATTTGGCATTATCCACTGTATTGCAGACTCAGGCGTCTATGGTCTTTTGACCGCAGGGGGAACACAAACTTATCAAGACAATACTTGGATAACTGTCACAGGTCATCTAAAATTAGAATACAACCAACAACTAGAACAAAACCTTCCAGTCCTCCAAATCGAAAACGAAAAACAGGTCAACCAACCTGATAATCCTTATGTTTATCGTGTGTTTTAAGGAAAGAATTTTATGGATGTTATAACACTTTTTAAGAAATTACTTCCTGCCATTATCGGCTTGTCACCATGTTATCTTACCCAATATGCGTTGGCAGACAAGACCTCTCATCCAAGACTTAAAACAATCCTAATTTATCTACTATTGCCCATATATTGAACAGATAAAAAACAGCCTCGCAATTGAGGCTGTTTTCAATGTACTTTCTACCCAATCACGCTTCCATTTGGAACACTTGGATCAACTGTTAAGACTGTTAACTTACCATCATGTTCTGCTGAGAGAATCATGCCTTGGCTGATGTATTTTTTCATCATTTTGCGTGGTTTGAGGTTGGCAACGATTTGAAGTTTTTTGCCGACCAATTCTTGTTCATTTGGATAGAATTTGGCAATGCCTGACAGGATTTGGCGGTCTTCTCCATCGCCTGCGTCTAAGCGGAAGCAGAGAAGTTTATCAGAACCTTCTACTTTTGAGACTTCCTTAACTTCTGCGACACGGATTTCTACTGCATCGAAGGTTTCAAATTTAACCTCATCCTTAGATAATTTCAATTCGACTTCTTCTGGGTTCCATTCTTTTTCAACAGCTGGTTTGCCTGCTGCCATTTGTTCTTTGATATAAGCAATTTCTTCTTCCATGTCAAGACGCGGGAAGATTGGTGTTCCTTTAGCAACGACTGTCACACCTGTTGGTAGACCAGACAATTCAAGGTTTTCAAGGTCAAACTCACTACCTAGTCCAAGTTGTTCCATGATGGTATTTGAGGTTTCCATCATAAATGGTTGAATGAGGTGAGCCACCACGCGCAGACTAGCTGCTAAGTGAGCCATAACAGCAGCTAACTGCTCTTTGTCTCCATCTTCTTTTGCGAGTACCCACGGAGCTGTTTCATCAATGTACTTGTTGGTACGAGCAATAATGTTCCAAACAGCTTCTAGTGCTCGTGGGTAGTCAACCGCATCCATGTTTTTATGGTAGGCTGCTAAGTTTTCAGCAACAACTGCTGCCAAATCAGCATCGAATTCAGTTGACTGTGCAAAGGCTGGAATGGCACCACCAAAATATTTGTTAATCATGGCAACCGTACGGTTGAGGAGATTTCCAAGGTCATTGGCTAATTCATAGTTGATACGACCTACGTAGTCTTCTGGTGTGAAAGTACCATCAGAACCGACTGGCAATGAACGCATGAGGTAATAGCGAAGTGGATCAAGCCCAAAACGCTCTACCAACATTTCTGGGTAAACCACATTGCCTTTGGACTTAGACATTTTCCCATCTTGCATGACAAACCAACCATGGGCAATCAGACGATTTGGCAATGGCAAGTCAAGCGCCATGAGGATAATTGGCCAGTAGATGCTGTGGAAACGCAAGATATCTTTGCCAACCATGTGGTTAACTTCAGGATTAACGGTAAACTCCCAGGTCTTACCAGCTTCATCTGTCCAAGATTTGGTGACTGTTTGACCCAACCAGAATTTATCAAAGTTAGCTGAATCCGTCTGACCGTAACCAAGAGCTGTCGCATAGTTCAAGAGAGCATCAATCCAAACGTAAACCACGTGTTTTGGATTGGATGGAACTTGAACTCCCCAAGTAAAGGTTGTACGTGACACTGCTAAATCTTCCAAACCAGGCTCGATGAAGTTTTTCAACATTTCATTCATGCGAGAATTTGGGCTGATAAAATCTGGATGAGCTTTAAAGAAAGCTTCTAAATGTTTTTGGTACTTGCTGAGTTTGAAGAAATAAGATTCTTCAGAAACCAACTCCACCTCATGACCAGATGGGGCTACACCACCGATGACATTTCCATTTTCATCACGACAGACTTCTGCTAACTGGCTTTCGGTGAAAAATTCCTCGTCCGATACAGAATACCAACCTGAGTACTCACCAAGATAAATATCACCCTGCGCCAGCAATTTTTCAAAAACAGCAGCAACTACAGTCTCATGATAATCATCTGTCGTGCGAATAAATTTATCGTAAGAAATATCCAATGATTTCCAAAGTTCTTTAACACCAACAGCCATACCGTCTACATAAGCTTGTGGCGTGATACCTGCTTCTTCTGCTTTTTGCTGAATTTTTTGTCCATGCTCATCAAGTCCAGTGAGATAAAAAGCATCGTAGTTCATCATACGTTTGTAACGTGCTAAAACATCACAGGCGATGGTCGTGTAGGCTGAACCGATATGCAACTTTCCAGACGGATAATAAATCGGTGTGGTAATGTAAAATGAGTTGTTTTCTGTCATTTTCTAAATCCTTTCAAGGCTAATGAAACCTGATTTTTGGACTAGCTATAAAAATTTTTTATAGTTTCTAATCAATTGGTATTATACCATTTTTTTAAGTTAAAAAAAACTCCCAAATTGGGAGCGTTAATTGTTACTCACAAGCCAAACGATATACTGCTTCTGCGTAGATGTCCATGGCCTTGTAGATATCTGATAAAGCTATATGTTCATTTTCTTGGTGTTCGGTCTTGTCTGAGTCTGGGAAACACGCGCCAAAGGCAACACAATTTGGCATGGTACGGGCAAAGGTTGCACCTCCTGATGCTTTGGCTGGGGTCATGTCTCCTGTCTTATCTTGATAAACAGACATGAGGGTGCTCACCAATTCGTTATCTTGAGGGACATAAAGCGGATCTAAATAATCGTGTTCAACATAGGTTAGACCGTAGTCACTTGCTACTTCTTTCAACTCCGCCACTAATTGCTCAACGTCAGCAAGAACTGGAATCCGTAAATCTAAGCGAATTTCAGAAAACTCATTGTTAATGGTTAAGGCAGCTATATTAAAGGACAAATGACCTGATTCTTCATCCCAGATTTTACCAAGTAGTTGAGCACCTGTTGCGTCTTCCTCAACTCCCTTAACGATAAAGTCTAATGCGGGATGCTTAACTAATTCTGTCAAGCCTTTGGCTAATCTCACAATAGCATTGATACCAAGAGGAGCATCCTTCGTATGCTTGGCAAGGCCAAAAACGGTAACAGCGTCAGCTTTTTCCTCAAAAGCAAAGCCAAGAGAAGTCAGAATTGGAACTAAATCAGATGTTAAGTGACCTTGATAGGTTGCCTTAGCTGGAACAACGTTGTAAGCCTCACCAGCTTCGAGAGACAGGTTTTTGCTACCTGATCCAAGGAGACGAGCTTGTAAGAGCCCTTTTTCAGCATAAATGACTGGGAATGTTGCATCTGGAGCAAAGCCCATCGTAGCCTGCTCTTCTTTCTCAGTAAAAGAACGAAGACAACGCCACAAGGTCTCTTCATCTGTCCCAAAGATAAAACGAATCCGTTTCGTCAATTTTTCACCACTGTCCATCAGAGCTTTGACCGCAAAGAGTGCCGCCATTGACGGGCCTTTATCATCTTGAACACCACGACCATAGAGATTACCATCTCTGATAACAGCTTCAAAAGGATTGCTGTCCCATTTACTCAAATCTCCCTCTGGAACAACATCCAAGTGACAAAGAATAGCTAGTAAGTCGCTACCTTCCCCAATCTCAGCGTAGCCGTAATAACCGTCTGGGTCTCTATAAGTTTTAAACCCTAATTCGCTACAAAGGGTTAAAGTATCTGTCAGTACATCAGATATCGCCTGACCAAACGGCGTTCCATTCTCACCTTCATGGCATACGGACGGAAAAGCAACTAAGCGCTGGATGGCTGAAATAATTTGCTCTTTATGAAATTCTTGAATAAATACTTTCATCTTGATAGTCTCTTCCTTCAAAATTATTAATTTATATAATATGACAATTTTAATGTATTTATATCAATGATTAGTTAATCGTAATTATATTACAGTTTAAACTTTCCAATATGATATAATGGACGAAATAACTCTAGAGAGGTCACTATGAGAGTAACTTATGAACAACTAATGTGCTACAAAAGCAATCCCATTTGGACTGCTGAAACCATGCCTGACACCATCAAAGTACGCCATAATACAAAAATTGGAACTTATGGTAAACTAACCGTTCTAAAAGGAGCGCTCTGCTTTTTCGAGATGGATGAGAAGGAACAGATTTTAGCTGAACATGTATTCACTTCAGACTCTGAAATCCCCTTTGTTGAACCACAAGCCTGGCATAAAGTTGCTGCTGCAAGTGATGACTTGGAATTCCGTTTAGATTTTTACTGCAAGCCCGAAGACTACTTGTCAAAAAAACATGGATGGACTAGAACACACTCAGAAGTCATTGAAGCAGCTCCGCTATTTGCCACTAACTCAAAAATTCTTGATTTAGGCTCTGGTCAAGGACGTAACTCGCTTTATCTTAGCATGCTCGGTCATGATGTCACCTCTGTAGATGCAAATGGACAAAGCCTTGTTATGCTAGAAAATATGGCTATTGAAGAAGATATTCCATCCAAGATTGATTGGTATGATATTAACGAAGCTAACCTTACTGACATCTATGATGCCATCATTTCAACAGTTGTCTTCATGTTCTTAGACCGTCAAGCTGTGCCTGAAATTATCTTCGATATGCAGGCCCATACTAAAGTTGGAGGTTATAATCTTATTGTCTGTGCTATGGATACCCAAAAACATCCCTGTCCAATGCCTTTTTCATTTACTTTTAAAGAAAATGAGCTTCGCCATTACTACCAAGATTGGGAATTAATCAAATACAATGAAAACCTTGGGGAATTGCATAAAACTGATGAAAATGGAACTCGCCTCAAAATGCAGTTTGTTACCATGTTAGCTAAAAAAATAAAGAAGCAAGAAAAATTCAACTCTCAGTCCTTCTTTTAAATATGAATAGTCTAAAAAGGCATTAAATGAGCGTTTGTTATCATCACGCCACTCAATGCCTTTTACTGTTTTCTAGATTCTCTATTATTCAGTTGGTTTTAAAGTAAGATTAGTGAGATAATTATCTTTACTAAGTTCTCCTGCAAACTGATCGCCAACTTTGATAAATGGTAGATTATCTGGTGTACTTGTACTTGCTTTAACCTTATAAATGGTTTCGCCAGATTGTAGATAGTAAATAGTGGTTCCGTTAATAGTCTGAACCGCCAAAGCTTCTACCATCCCTGAAATACTACTTTTCTTAGTGGTGCTACCGTTTGTTCCAACACCTGATAGAACTCCTGTATCAGCATCTGTAAATTGAGCGATAAGACTGGCAATATCATTATTAACGGTTACTTGTTGATAATCTTCAGCATCGACAAGGGCATAGGATTTCACAAGCCCAGCATCATCTTTTAGTGATACTAGATAAAAAGCTTTGCCATTTAACTTTACTAAAGAAGGAGCTGTCGCACTGTAATTCTTTTCCTGAACCTCACCTTCTGCGGACTCTTGCGCTGCTGACTCTGTAGCTGAAGCAAGTTTATAGTTAACAATCTCACGTGTGCGCATATTAACTAAGATAAATCCTAGATTTGAAGAATCAGCTGTTGCTGAGGTAATTCCTGTGTAAAGATAGATGTCACTACCAATACTAATGTAATTGTAAATATCTGTTGTTTCTTTCACTCCAGTCTGGCTAAATACCGTATTCCAAAAACCTTTTTGGTAAGTATAATAGTCATCGATGCGTGTAATCACATTATTAGCCGAAAAGACACGGTCAACCCAATTAGGGATATCTGCCAATCCATATTCCTTGGTTTCACCTGTTACGGCATTTAGTAGCACAACACCTTTTGGATCGTTTGCACTAAGCATGAATTTGGGCTCATAAATAGTGGCTACATAATAAGGATTTCCTTCATCATCAACTTCAAAAGACGGATCTCCGAAAATCGTAAATGGATAGCGCAAGCGCAAGTGACGCATTGTGTCATTAAAGAAATATTCAGAGTCAGAATACTTCATTCCCTGATCAAGTTTTGCCAACTCCGCCTTACCTGTTGTTTGATTAACTTTGACATAATAACCGATACCCTCATTATGATTGCTCAGCCATTTCCAAAAACTTTTATATTCAAGCGGAGACACACGATAGGGTTGCTCACCGATTGTAATCTGACGATAATCATCTGAAATACCAAATTGAGACACTTTATCAATAGTTCCTAAGTAAGTATCTCCAATTTTCTCGGCAGATGAACGGTCAAGCAGGGCTAATTTGGTAATATCCGTTTCTGGAAAATCTTCGATAAAATCTTTTTCAGTCACCGTAATGATATTAGCGTAGCTTTTTGCCCTAAAAATGCGTGAGTTAAAGAAACTTAGAACTGTCATCAAAAGAAAAATGATCGTCGCTAATGTTAAAGAAAATCCCAAAGGCTTTAGATAACGTTTAAAATCAATGGTAACATCACGCGCTACACCATGGCGACCAACCTTGTTATTTTGCAACACCTTTTTTCCGGCGGAAATTGTGTTGATAGCACTTAACAAGAAGAAAGCACCTGCCAACAACACCAAAACCCAAATCATGAAGAACCAGAATTCTGAACTCATCGGATTAATAGGCGGAAGGTAAATCCAGTAACTTCCCAATAAAATCACTCCCCACAAAATCCAAACCGTCGATTGAAATACCCTTTTCATGGAAGCACCTCCTATAACTTTGATTTTATTATATCATATCTCTAATACAAGTAAAGAATTTACCTTTTTCTTTGTCTAGGCAACTTCTTCTGCACGATTTTTGACTAAATCAACAACCTGTATAATACTTTTCAAAACAGGCATTTGATTTTCAAATTAGGAGTTAAATGGGATTGTATCACTTCACAAAACCTCGTTTATACTTGATATGGCTAGTAATATTCTTTTCCTCATCTTTATCATCCCTTCCCATGGATAGTAAAAATTGCTCTCATTTTTTAAATAGACATGAATGCCAACATACTCATCTTTATCACGAAGATACCAATTTTTCAAACCATATTCTTCTCGCCAGTCATCTAAACGCTCCAGAACTTGGCCAATTTCTTCAGAAGTTAAAATCATGCGTGCGCCAAAAATATTGTTTAAAATAGAATTGACTGAGTAACCTTCTTCTCTGTCTTTAAAACGTTCAATCTTATCTAAGATCAAATCGGCTCAGTTGGAATTTTGGCAAAGGTATGTTTTAAATTAATTTTTTCCACCTTACCTGTTTCAAAATAGTCTTTTGAAAACTCAAAATGTAAACGGTTGATTTCACTAATCAAACATTCCACTTTTTCAATCATCATTTGTCCTCCAATCATTTTTCATTCCAGCAAAACTAGCCTGAATTTATTAACAGAAATCGGATAGCTATTCCTTTGATTTCTTTCGTTATACCATTTTTACCAGCTTATACTCGCATAATGACGCTTGGCCTCTACTCATATTGGTAAAACTTATTGCTAATAAATTCCTTAACAATAGCTTTTATAAAAAACCATCATCCACTCCCAAAAAAACTCAAATCCCTAAAGTCGCGTAGATAGCTCATTTTTGATAAAATATAAAAAAGAAAACTAGAAAGAGAACCTTTAAATGAAACTTATTTCTTGGAATATTGATTCCCTAAACGCAGCTTTGACTGGTACTTCTCCACGTAGCGAACTTTCACGCGCGGTACTTGATACCCTAGTCTTTGAAAATGCAGACATTATTGCTATTCAAGAGACCAAGCTCTCTGCAATTGGCCCAACTAAAAAGCACTTGGAAATCCTAGAGACTTATTTTCCTGATTATAAGAACGCTTGGCGTTCGTCAGTTGAGCCTGCGCGTAAAGGCTATGCTGGTACAATGTTTCTTTATAAACAAGATTTAAATCCCATCATCACTTTTCCAGAAATCGGTGCTCCAACTACAATGGACTCTGAAGGCCGTATCATTACACTTGAATTTGACAACTATTTTGTCACTCAAGTTTATACTCCAAATGCTGGTGATGGACTAAAACGTTTGGAAGACCGTCAAGTTTGGGACGATAAATACGCAGACTACCTAGCAGAGCTTGATAAACAAAAACCAGTCCTAGCAACTGGTGACTACAATGTCGCTCATAAAGAAATTGACTTGGCAAACCCAGCAAGTAACCGACAGTCACCAGGTTTTACTGATGAAGAGCGTCATGGATTTACCAATCTATTAGCAAAAGGCTTTACTGACACCTTCCGTCACCTTAACGGAGATGTTCCAAGCGCCTATACTTGGTGGGCACAGCGCAGTAAAACCTCTAAAATCAACAACACAGGCTGGAGAATTGACTACTGGCTAACTTCCAATCGTGTAGCAGACAAGGTAACTAAATCAGATATGATTGACTCGGGTGCCCGTCAAGACCACACACCAATTGTATTAGAAATTGATTTGTAATTAAAAAGATTGCTTCAAGATAAAACTCACAATTTTCATCTTCCCACGCAGAAGCTCTTTACATCCAACCTGTAAAATAGTAAACTACTGAGGTGCATAAAAACAAGGAATTTCCTTTGGACTGATTCGAAAACTTCCCAGAATAAAAAAACTAAGTGCCCTAAATTGCTGGTTTGTCCCAACCTCTTTGATAATTGATTATTCACTTTTCTGGAACAAAAGAACCAAGCAAGATAACTGAACTGTTCCCCGTCAAGTGGACAATGAAATAATAAAAGATTAAGCAACGGCCTTGTCCCTCAATTCAAGAGGGGCAAGGCCGTTGTGCTTCTCTTGAAATCGTTCGTTATTGTAAAAATAGATATAGTCATCAATATCATAAACTAATTCCTCAAATGTCTTGTAAGCCTTCAAGTCATAACACTCCGTCTTAAAGTGACCAAAGAAACTCTCAATTGGCGCATTGTCAATGCATTTACCAACTCGTGACCTAGAGCGTGTCATCTGATAGTCTTTCTTAGGTTCTCCATGACAAGAGGATTGTCATTATGCTTACTGATCGGGTAAGCCACGATAGAACCATCATAAAGGTCTTTAATAGCACTTAAATAAGCTTTACAACCTCGTCCATACGGTAAGAAAGTCACATCTGTACACCATTTTTGATTAGGGGCTTGAGCTGTAACTCTTCTTCTGGGGGAAGGGGCGGTTTACTGTCTACCCCTTTACCTCTGCGATCTAGGAGTCCTTGACTACCGTCCTTCTCAAACTTTATCACCCAGGAATAAACTTGTTGGTAGGAAATACCATATTTCTCAATCT
>NZ_JBHSOJ010000016.1:384018-403189 GCF_042656225.1 Streptococcus caledonicus | reverse complement strand
TTTACCTCTGCGATCTAGGAGTCCTTGACTACCATCCTTCTCAAACTTTCTCACCCAGAAATAAACTTGTTGGTAGGAAATACCATATTTCTCAATCGCTGCCTGATAGTCCTTATCATGAGTAATGGTGAAGTTGACAATCTCCACACGTTCTTCAAAAGTGGTTTTACGTCCCTGTTTCATACGACTTAATCCTTTACTAGTTGGTTTGATTTCTATACCACTAGTATACCGTTTTAGTCACGTTTCGAGAACACTTCTAGAGGATATTTGATACCTGTCACAAATAGTATACGTTGACCCTGTTCCATTAAGATAATCTTGTACGGCTTGTTCTTTGATTTCTTTTGAGTACCTCGTCCAAGTTTTACTTTCTCTTAGTCCTGCTATACCTAGATGTTTGTATTTACGAACCCAAGTTCTAATGGTGGTATCACTAACGCCATATTCCCTTATTAAGCTTGAAATGGATTTCCCTTTTTCTAGATACAAGTTAACAATCTCTACTTTTTCTTCTACTGATTTTGGACTTCTTTTTGACATACGAAAACTCCCCTTTTAGTTTCTAGTGAATTTTTGTTTTTTCACTGTCCACTATAAGGGGAGTATATCAATATCTCAGCCTTCTCTTTTTGATAGTAATAACAGACTGGCGCAGTGGTTGATTGGAGGTCTGCAACTGGACACTTCTTCATTTTCAAGTGTCCACCTAAAATAGTCCACCGGACTATTTTAGTACCACGCAACCGTTAGCAGCCATCCTATACGAATGTGATGAACGTCGTTCATCTTATTTTCAACCTCCAAAAATCTCACAGACCTTTGGAGCTGTGCGGAGGTGGGAGTGAAAGTGTCCAGTGGACAGTTTCAGCCTGAGCTTAGAAATCAGAGAGCGAAGGGAAGCCAAGACTTCGAAATCATGACTTCTGTCCCACTCAACTGTTTATCTTATTTTGCTTTGCGAAGGTAACCAAAGAGGACACCTGAGATGATTGCTCCGACAAGGACAAAAGCAAGGTAAAGGATTGGATTTGATGTCAAAGCGATAACGAAGATACCACCGTGTGGTGCCATCAATTTGATACCAGCAAGACCAACAAGTCCACCTGCAATCGCAGAACCTGCGATAAAGCTTGGGATTGCACGCGCTGGGTCAGCAGCGGCAAATGGAATCGCACCTTCCGTAATGAATGAAAGACCCATGATGATGTTAGTCAAACCTGAATCACGTTCTTCATCTGTAAATTTGTCTTTGAAAAGAAGTGTTGCAATGAAAACTGCAAGAGGTGGAACCATACCACCAGCCATAACCGCTGCCATGACAATTGAACCACCGTTTGTCACAGACGCAGCAAGTGTACCAGTACCAAAAACATAAGCTGCTTTATTGACTGGACCACCCATGTCAATTGCCATCATACCACCGACAAGAAGTCCAAGAAGAACAGCTGAGCTACCTGACAAACCGTTCAAGAAATTATTAAGCGCAGTATTGATTGCTGACATTGGAATGTTAACCGCTAACATCGCAAGGCCTGTCAAAATGGTACCAAAGAGTGGCAAGATCAAGATAGATTTTGCACCTTCCAATGAACGTGGCACTTTCACGTATTTTTTAAGCGCAAGAACAAGGTAACCAGCAAGAAAACCACCTACAAGAGCACCAAGGAAACCTGATGGCACACCTGCAAGACCTGCTGTCGCTTCTCCACCAGCAGCGTAAGCAATTTTACCATAAGCCAAACCATTTGAAGCAATGGCACCCGCAACGAAACCTGCAACCATACCTGGTTTTTCAGCGATTGAATAGGCAACATAACCAGCAAATACTGGAATCATGAAACCAAAGGCAGCCTGACCAATCTTCATGAAAGTTGAAGAAATTTCATGGTATGAACCAAGATTTCCAAGTTGATCCTGAGGAACACCTAAAAGGTTATCAAATAAGAATGCTAGGGCAATCATGATACCACCACCGATAACGAATGGAAGCATTTGTGATACACCACTCATCAAGTGTTTATAGAAAGCTTGACCTGCTGACAATTTTTCTTCTGAAGTAGCCGCTTGCGCACCATCTTTAGCCACATAAGTTTCTGCTTCACCGTTTAAGATGATGTTGATAAGCTCCTCGGTTTTCTTGATGCCATCAGCAACTGGACGGTTCACAAGTGGTTTACCATTGAAACGAGGCATGTCAACTGCTTTATCAGCCGCAATGATAACACCTTTTGCTTTAGCAATATCTTCTGCGGTTAATTTGTTACCAACACCTGAAGCTCCGTTTGTTTCAACTTTAATAGCAACACCCATTTCAGCTGCTACTTTTTTAAGTGACTCTTCTGCCATGTAAGTGTGAGCAATACCAGTTGTACATGCTGTAACAGCAACAATGAAATCTTGACCTTCTTCAGGAACTACAACCGTTTCAGCCTCTGCTTTTTCAGATGCTGCATCAAAGACTGCAATAACTTCTTCTGGTGTCATTGCTTTACGAAGGCTATCAGCAAAACCATCTTTCAAAAGATACTGTGACAATTCAGCAAGTGCTGCCAAGTGAGTGTCGTTAGCCCCTTGAGGTGCAGCAATCATAAAGAACAAATCAGTCGGTTGACCATCAAGTGATTGGTAATCAACACCCTTGTTTGATTTTGCAAAAAGCACTGCTGGCTCAGCTACCACAATATTTTTAGCATGTGGCATGGCAATACCATCACCAAGACCAGTTGTCATTTGCTCTTCACGTGTCATAATACCCTTTTTAAAGACATCAAAATCGTGTACAACCTCTTTATCAACGAGTTGTGTAATCATCTCGTCAATTGCCATTTCCTTTGAAATTGCTTGAAGATCAAGCAACATCAAATCTTTCTTCAATAAATCTTGAATTTTCATCGTTTTTCTACCTCTACTTTTTCAAAAGTTTCTTTAATAAAGTCAATGCTTGCCAAATCATCTGAGAAAGCTGTTGCTGTTCCACAGGCCACGCCCCATTTGAGCGCTTCAAGTGGATTTCCAGTAGCTACAAATTCACCAGTAAAGCCAGCCACCATTGAGTCACCAGCTCCTACAGAATTTTTCACTTGACCCTTGATTGGTTTTGCAAAATAAGCTGCCTCTGGCGTCACTAAAAGCGCACCATCACCAGCCATTGACACAATCACGTTTTTAGCACCCTTAGCTAGAATGTGACGAGCATAGGTTTCAATATCGTCAATGCCATTAAGTTCCACGCCAAAAATCGCTTCGAGCTCATGGTTATTTGGCTTCACCAAGAGTGGCTCATAAGCTAAACTGTCAAGAAGAGTCTGTCCTTCAAAATCACAAACCACTTCTGCGCCAGCATTTTTCACCAAAGGAATCAATCGGTTATAAACCTGATTACCAAGGTTTGCCGGAGCTGAACCTGCAAAGACCACCACATCATCTGGAGTCACTTGCGACAAAGTTTTTTCAAGCTCAGCAAGCTGCTCTTCCGTGATAACTGGCCCTGTACCATTGATTTCAGTCTCGTGGTCAGCCTTAATCTTGACATTGATACGAGTGTCTTGATCCACCTCAACAAACTGCGCCTTAATACCCTCAGCTACCAGACCATCTGTCACAAAACGTCCCGTAAAACCACCGATAAAACCAGTAGCCGTATTGTCGTACCCCAACTTTTGCAAGATACGACTGACGTTAATCCCTTTTCCACCTGCGTACTTGTCATCGCTCTCCATGCGGTTAACAGCGCCAACTTCTACGCTATCCAGACGCACAATAAAGTCGATGGATGGATTTAGGGTTACCGTATAAATCATACTTCTATTACCCTCGTTTTTTCTTTTATTTTTTGGAAAATGGCAGAGCTACTGTCAGAGGTAAGTAGCGTCACCTTTTCAATTTCTGCAACCTTGACAAAGGAGACATGACCCAATTTTGACGCATCCACAAGAACAAAACACTCCTTGGCATTATCAATAATTGCCCTTTTGACCATAGCCTCTTCATAATCTGGAGTAGTGAGATAAGCAGTATCCACACCATTCATCCCCATAAAAGCCTTGTCAAAATTGAGCTGTTTGATCTGCATCAACGCAGCTTGACCAATACTGGCATCGGTAGTTTCTTTGACAAAACCGCCAATGATAATCGTCCGAATCCCTTTATCAATCAGCTGACTAGCATGGTGAACAGAATTAGTCACTACAGTTATCGTCGTGTCTGTCAAAACATCTACCAAGAGCGCCGTTGTGGTTCCAGCATCTATAAAAATCACATCATTAGCATGAATCTCTTCCAGAGCTCGAGTGATAATCTGACGTTTTTCTTGAATGTTTTTGACAGATTTTTGAAGGTTGCTCGGTTCATCTCTCAGCGCCTGTAAACTCTCCGCACCGCCATGAACACGGCGTAATTTATTTTCAGACTCCAGCTGATCCAAATCTCTCCGAACCGTTGATTCTGAGGTCTCTAGTAAACTAACCAACTCTTCCAAAGTCACAAAATGCTCTTGTGCTAACTTATCCATAATCAGTTGCTTACGTTCAGATTTTAAAATAGGGGCACCTCCTTTGCAATCGTTTACAGATTTCATTCTACACTATTTTCTAGCAAAGTCAAGCAATATCTCTCAAAAACTTCCAAAGAGCACGAAAAACACAACAGACACCCAATTAATGCCTAAATAGCCCCTAAAACAACGTTAGATACAACAGCTCCAAAATTTGAATCAACATTAGGACACAAAAGAGTCGTAATAAAGCGGTAATTATAGCATATGTCTCTGATTCAATGGTCTCCTGTTTTAGTTTCATTCTACTATATTTCCTCACTTTTCTAAAACTCTAGAGATGAATACCTTTAAGAACTAGAATGATCTAACTGAGCTAATCTCAAAAACTTTCCACTCGCTGTTCATCAGAGCTATGCTATACCTAAGATAGCAAAAGGAGCTGGACTGAATCCAACTCCTTTTTTGTGTTCTCATTATAAAGCATTGACCACTTTTTACAGGCAAGAGTTAGTAAACGGATAACAAGATAAAACCGTCTCTCCTGTAACGTTTACTCATTGATCAACGATGTTGAGTGCACTGGACGGTTATCCTTGTCTGGGTGTGCATATTTGATGGCTTCGTTTACTGCAATCGGCGCTTCACCAAATCCTGTCGCAATCAGCTCAACTTTGCCTTCATAATCTGCGGCATCACCGATTGCAAAAACACCTTCTTGACTAGTTTCAAAGTTACGAGATACGTTAATTGAAGTGCGTTTGTAATCCACATTCCAATTTTTAAGATTTTTATTATTAGTTGAAAAGCCGAAACTGACAATCAAAGCATCTAGTGGTAAATCAAGTGTTTCTCCTGATTTCACTTTTTGAATAGTCAAACTGGTCGTTCTGCCATTTTCCCCAGAAATTGAAAGAGGAACATAAGGAGTCAGTATCTCCACAGAAGAGTTTTCCATGACCTCTACACTGTGTTCATGAGCTCGAAAGCTATCTCGGCGGTGAACAATCGTGACACTCTCTGCGATACTTTCAAGGGCGTTTGCCCAGTCAACTGCTGAGTCCCCACCACCACAGATAACCACTTTTTTGCCAGCAAACTGATCCAATTTGTGAACATTGTAGAAAATAGTCGTATCGGCATAACGGTCTTCACCGTCAACGCCCAAGGGACGTGGCGCAAAAGCACCATTACCGCACGCAATAATAATAGAACGGGATAAATGCTCTGCTTTATTGGTTTTAATGTGAAAAATACCATCAACCTTTTCAAAAGTCTGTACTTCTTCTTTAAGACAGATTGTCGTCTTGTCCTTAAAACGCTCTAACTGTTCCAGCAATTTCTCAGTTAATTCAGCACCTGTTGTGACTGGATAGCCTGGAATATCATAAATCTTCTTTTCAGGATAAAGAATGGCAGGCTGCCCACCAAGCTCTGATAGGCTTTCAATAATCTGCACGTCCATGCCACGTAAGCCAGCATAGAAAGCTGCCCAAAGCCCAACAGGACCGCCACCAATAATCGTAATATCATGAATAGTCTGTGTCATAATCGCTCCTTACTTTTCTTGAATACGTTTAAATAATACTTCGGAATAAGGGTGAACAAGCGCAATTACACGACCGGTTAAAACCATTGCAATCACAGTACCAATACCAATCCCTAGAAACGGTTGACCGGCTAAAAAGCCAATGATTAGAGCTAGTAAAATATGCAGAGCATCTAAAAGATTTTTACCATAACCAAATCCTTTTTTAGCTACCAAACCAATCACATCCGCCAAAGCATCCGCAGGATTAGGAATTAACTGCATAGCAATCATAAGCGAAGCACCAATAGCAATTAAGACAACCGCCGAGATTAGAAAAATCCCTTGCAAGACAACCCCTTCGGCAGTTGGCATTAACCCATCAAAAACTTCAATAAAATAACTGGTCAACACACTTGCAATAAGCTGAAAAAGCTGGATAAGTCTAAATGTTTTTCCCAACAATATCGCCTGTAAAAGCAGCATCACACAGTAGGAAATAAAGCTCGTTATTCCCAGTGAGATACCAGACAATACCGTTGCAATATAAGGTAAAGTCGTCACCGGAGAAACCCCTAAAAGACTCTTGGTATTAAGCGTAATCCCCGCCGCTAAAATGACCACTCCAAGCAAATAGACAGCACACTGTGCCCAATTAATACGTTTATTCATCAATTTCCTCTTTTTTTATCTTTTCTAATAATTGTTTTTCTTCTTCAGTAAAATGGTACAGCTCAAGTAAATCTGGTCTGCGTTCCAGAGTTTTTCTGAGGCTTTGTTCCAAACGCCAAAGGCGGATATTTTCGTGATGCCCAGACATCAAGACATCCGGCACAGTCATGCCACGAAAATCATATGGACGGGTGTATTGTGGGTATTCCAAGAGGCCTGATGAGAAGCTATCATCCTGATGACTGGCCTCTTTACCAATCACATCTGGAATAAGGCGCACCGTCGCATCCACCATGGTCATCGCCGCAAGCTCACCACCCGTCAATACAAAATCTCCAAGAGAAATTTCATCCGTCACTAACGTTTTGATGCGCTCATCGTAGCCTTCATAGTGACCACAAATAAAAATCAACTCTTCTTCACTCGCTAATTCCTCAGCGTAGCTTTGATCAAAGGTACGTCCTGCTGGATCAAGGAGAATCACACGAGGATTTTTAGCTTGAATTTTTTCAATGGTATCAAAAATCGGCTGCGCACGCAGCAACATTCCTTGACCTCCACCATAAGGCTCATCATCCACATGACGAGCCTTTTCTGCATTTTCACGAAAATTATGGTAGGTGATCTCAAGCAATCCCTTTTCATTTGCCTTACCGACAATAGAATGCTCAAGCGGGGCAAACATCTCAGGAAATAGGGTCAGAATATCAATCTTCATCGTCTAACCCTTCCATGATTTCAACATCAACACGATTTCCTGCAACATCTACATTGAGAATCACTGGTGGAATGTATGGAAGCAACAAATCACGTTTTCCTTTGCGTTTAACCACCCAAACATCATTGGCTCCAGGTTGTAGAATTTCTTTTACTTGACCAATCAGAACATCATTTTCATAAACATCTAGACCGATGATTTCATGATAATAGAAATCACCCTCTTCTAATTCTGATAAATTTTCCTCAGCCACTTTGAGTGAAAATCCTTTGTACTTTTCAACATCATTGATATGGTAAAGTCCTTTGAATTTCACAATATCAAAGTTTTTTTGCTTACGATGACTTGCTACTTCGACTTCCATCACAAAGTTGTCCTTATCATCAAAAAGTGATAAGCGACTGCCTTTATTAAAACGTTCATCCGCAAAATCAGTGACACTCATCACACGCAACTCACCCTGTAACCCTTGGGTATTAACAATTTTTCCGACATTAAAATAATTCATTTTCTCTCTTCTTTTCTACTTGTAAATCATTATTTATTTTACCACGAGAACACCAAAAAAGCCAACCTTCATTAGCTTTCATCTTTTTCATTTATTCTAGTAAGTTTCAGTGAGTTTTACTTTATTTTTTCTAAAACAGATTTCAATGGTAGGCCATTCACTCTTATAGAAAGTGTTACTCCCCACCCCATCGCCTCTATTTAAAAGAGGCAGGGAAAAGTGTCCCAACCTCATATCTAAACGCTATTATTCTGCTACTGCTGCTTTCAGAGCATCTACCTTATCCAAATTTTCCCATGGAAGGTTGATATCTGTACGTCCCATGTGTCCATAAGCTGCTGTTTGTTTATAGATTGGGCGTTTAAGATCAAGCATCTTAATGATACCTGCTGGACGGAGGTCAAAGTTTTCACGCACCGCTTTTTCCAAAGCAGCTTCAGAAACTGTTGCCGTACCAAAAGTATCTACACGCACAGATACTGGATGAGCTACACCAATGGCATAAGCCAATTGAACTTCTGCTTTCTTAGCGAGACCTGCTGCTACGATATTTTTAGCGATGTAACGTGCCGCATAAGAAGCAGAGCGGTCAACTTTAGTAGCATCCTTACCAGAGAAGGCACCACCACCGTGACGAGAATAACCACCGTAAGTATCCACAATGATTTTACGTCCTGTCAAACCAGAATCTCCTTGAGGCCCACCGATAACAAAGCGTCCTGTTGGATTGATAAAGAATTTTGTGTCTTCATCAAGATATTCTGTTGGAATAACAGCTTTAATGACTTGGTTAATCACATCTTCACGAATTTGCTCGTTTGTCGCTTCTGGATCATGTTGTGTAGAGATAACAACTGTGTCCACGCGCACTGGTTGATCATTTTCATCATATTCCACTGTAACTTGAGATTTTGCATCTGGACGAAGGTAAGAAATCGCACCTGATTTACGAAGCTCTGCTAATTTACGAACCAATTGGTGTGATAATGAAATTGGAAGTGGCATTAATTCTGGTGTCTCATCAATGGCAAAACCAAACATAAGACCTTGGTCACCTGCACCAATCAAGCTAAGTTCATCTTTTTCCCCATCACGTACTTCAAGAGCTTCATTAACCCCTTGAGCAATATCTGGTGATTGTTCAATCAACGACGGATGTACGCCAACAGAATCTGCCGCAAAGCCATATTCTGCATTGTTATAACCGATTTCAGCAATCGTCTCACGAACAACTTTGTTAATATCAACATAAGCTGTCGTCGAAATTTCACCAAAAACATGAACAGAACCTGTATAAACAGCTGTTTCTGCTGCAACATGTGCTTCTGGATCTTGCTCTAAAATCGCATCTAAAATCGCATCTGAAATTTGGTCTGCAATCTTATCCGGATGTCCTTCCGAAACTGACTCAGACGTGAAAAGTTTACGTTCTGACATAAAAATGTCCCCCTTTAATAAAAATCTCGTAGATCTCCTTGAACGATAAAGAACACTACGCGTTACTAGGTTACAAAGCACTAGCTATAAACCAGTTGAAGTGTCACAACAGAGGAAACAATCACTAGCATACAACTACCTTTTCGGGACTTAATAACGTTATTATTCTAACATAGATAACTCATTTTGGCTATTAAAATCTTCTCATTTAAAACTACCAAAATCAATCTTTTTATACTATACTAGACTTATGAAAACATACGAAAAAATTTTTGAGGCACTTTACGAGAAAAAAGACTTTATCACCGGTGAAAGTCTGGCTCAATCCTTGCAAGTGTCTCGCACAGCTATTTGGAAAGCTATAAAAACTCTTGAAGAACAAGGCATTACGATAGAAACCAGTAAAGGAAAAGGCTATCGCTGGGTATCTGGTGATCTCTTAATTCCAGATAAAATCACTTCTAAAACTGGTCTTCCTGTGACTTTTGTACAAAGCAGCGCTTCTACCCAATTAGATGCCAAGCAAGGCATGGACAATGGCAACTCCTCTCCTAGACTCTATCTGGCGGGTAATCAAACCGCAGCTCGTGGGCGAATGGGACGCCAATTTTTTGCTGAAAAAAATGGTGGCATTTACATGAGTTTGCACATTAAGCCAAATGTAGCCTTTGATCAGCTACCGACCTATACGCTCATGGTAGCAAGTGCAACAGTCCGAGCTATTCACCGCCTAACCGGTAAAGATTGTGACATCAAATGGGTCAACGATATTTATTTTGAAGGTAAAAAAATTGTTGGTATCTTAACAGAGGCCGTTTCCTCAATTGAGACTGGTACCATTACAGATGTTATCATTGGTGTAGGGATTAATTTCCATCTTAAAGATATTCCAAGCGATCTCAAGCAGAAAGCTGGTAGCCTCTTTTCAGATGATTTGCCTACGATTACACGAAACGATCTCATTAGTGAAATCTGGCATATCTTTTCAACCATTCCAGAACATGATTTGTACAAGGTCTACCGTGATAAATCATTAGTATTAGATAGGCATGTCACTTTCACACAAAATGGGCAGGATTATTCAGGTATTGCCCAAGATATTACTCCAAACGGTGGCCTCCTTGTTGAATTAGATTCTGGTGGCATGATGGAAATTTCTAGTGGGGAAGTTAGCTTAACATCGTGGTAATAACTATAATTCAAATCAAAAAGCCTAAAATTTGGTCACATCCGACCAAGGATTTTAGGCTTTTTTGTATGATGTTAACTCAATTTCTCCATCATAGACAAAATCATCATCAATATGGTGGGCAATTTCAATAACGGTAACTGGTAGATTAAATAGCAGATTTCGTATGTTCTTAGCATTTTGAGCATCCAGCGGAGCTGTCACTTCATCTGCTAAGAGGACATCTTTTTGTCTAATGAGGTTTCGTGCAATGTCTAGCCGTACCCTTTGCCCACCAGAAATATTTTCTCCATTATTCACAATTTGGTAATCTAAAATATTGTCAAACTCAGCTGTTAAATCAACTTGCTCTAGTTTTTCCAATAATAAGGCATCTGAAAACTTATCTCCCAATGTCAAATTATAGCGAATGCTATCATTAAAAAGATAAGGTGACTGAGCAATTACACCAATACGCTGATGATTGTCTACCATTACCTGACCATTTTTAGTCACCATCTCGATAGAGCCTTCGTCAGGCTTCAATTCTTGTGAGATTAACTTAAAAAAGGTTGATTTACCAGAACCACTCGGTCCTTTTATCAAATATTTTTTTCCTTTCTCAAAGCGATAAGTGAGGTTTGAAAAGAGCGTTCTACCTGCAAAGGACTTCGTTAATTGATGACATGCTAAGGCTTCAAAATCTTCATTAGTAAGAGACCGCTCCTGTTCTTTAGGAATAGGCTGGGCTAATATCTGGTCAAACTTTTCAGAAATAGATTTTGACCCTTTCAGCCTAAAGATATTATCCACAATTGACATCAGCGGTTGTTCCAGACGTGTTGCTGCAATAAACATCGCAATCAGGTCAGTCGTTCTCAAATCTGTCCCTACTGTCATCAAAACCAGGCCTAAAAAGATTGGTAAGAATTGAGACACAAAGAGCATCTGATTGGCTAAAAAGGCAAAGAAAGATTGATAAATCCCAAATGTTTGCCGTGACTTTTCATAGTATGCTGATTGTTTTTGAAGCACTTTAAAACTAGGAGAAAGAGCTTGATTCTGAGCCAATGTTGACCTTCCAGCAATCGTATCACTCAATGAACTCAGTAATTTCTGTCTTTCTGCGGCTTGTTCGCCCCCTTTTTGCTCTGCTATTTTACTAATTCTAAGTTGAACAATTAAGAAAAGAAAGGCACAGACAATAAACAGCAAACCAATCGGTATATTTTTGGACAAGAGGTAGATACTAAGTAAGAGGAAATTACTAATATGTGCAACAAGGAGAACACTAGGGCTAATATGGTTCCAGAGATAATATTCGACATCCTGTGTCAATAGCGAAATTTTCTTATCATTGCCCATTTTCTGATGACCTAACATCAACTGCTGATAGAGACGAAGTCGAATGTTGCCACAACCAATAGTCATTATCTGGTTCAGTAAGAGATTAGCGATAAACATCACCGTATATAGAATCACATACAGGGTCAAGCCATAAAACAAAAACTCCCAAACATTCTTACTGCTATTTAAAGAAGTTAAATCAAAAATTTTTGTGGTAATCAATGGTTCAATGAGAAAGACAAAACTGTTTAAAACACTGGAGATGAGGGCTAACGTCACCAAAAATTTATTAAAATACTTAAACATCTCATCACCTACAATTCTATAATAGCATCATAAACCATTGTTTCGTCCACATGGTGAGCCACTTCAATAATGGTCATCGGAAGTGAAAAAATCAACTCTCTCACACGACGGGCATTCTCTTTATCCAAGGATGCGGTCACTTCATCAAGCAGCAGAATATCCTTTTGACGGAGTAAAAATCGTGCTAATTCTATCCGTACACGCTGGCCACCTGAAACATTGCTTCCATTATTTTCAATCTGAAACTCTAAACCTTCTGGTAATTCTTCAAGCAAATGAACTTGTTTTAATACTTTGGTCATCTCATCACGAGAAAAGGTCTGATTCAGACAAAGATTTTCTTCTAGACTTCCATTAAAGAGGAAGGGTGACTGGCTCACCACACCAATATTAGCTTGATAAGTCTCAAAGAGTTGATTATCATTGGTCACAAGAGCAACTTTTCCAGAATCTACACTCTCACCCTTAATGATATTTAACAGGGTTGTTTTACCTCTCCCACTAGCTCCCTTGATTAAATGTTTCTTCCCCTTTTCAAAGGTATAGGAAAATTCTTGAAAAATAGATTTCTCTCCATAGGATTTTGTGATATTTTGCAAAGTCAAGGCCTCAAAACCAGGGATGTATGGAACTTCTGCTTCATCAACAGGCTTATCCATTAGCTCATAGATTTTTGTTTTAATCGAGTTGGTAGCCTGCATGCTAAAGGTTGCATACATCATATTTTGAAGGGGATTTGATAAGCTATTTGAAGCAATAAACATAGCAACCAACGCTGACACTGGAATATGCCCAAAAACATTTGGTAATAAAAAATAAATTCCAATTGGCAATACACGCCCTAAAAACTGTGTCAAACCATTACAGAAAAAGAGGAAATTAGACAGATAATAATAGTTTCGACGGGCAGTTTCATAAGTCAGCACCTGATGTTCCAATTTTCCGTAGGTCGTGTCAAATGCCTGATGATGTAATAGTGTGCTTCCACCATTGATATAGTCCATAATGAGAGCCATGGAACGCTCACGCTCCTCGCTCTGCTTTTGACCAAGAGTATCCGCCATTTTACTTAAAAGCACTTGTGGTAATGGGCGTAAAAGAGAGCCTAAAATAAACAGAAGCGCTAGAACAGGATTTAAGGTGAATAAATAAACTGATACAACTACGAAAATCATCCCATTTTTGGGCAAACGCATGACCTGAGTCACGTAATTGTCATAGAAAAATTCTAAATCTTGACTGAGAAAATTGGTCGTCTCATGCTGGTCTATTGACTCCTTCGTTAAGAGGAGCGTCTTTGTCAATTTATCTCGCAAAGCTAACATGATACGTTTACAAGACACATCATAAATAACATTTGCCCCAAATTCTAGACCATAAAATAGCAGATAAGTCAACAATCCTACGACAAACAGTTTCCCAAGCGATTCAAAGTCCGTTACCCTATCAATCGTCATCACTTTTTGAATGACTAATGACTGTAAAATACTAGAGAAAGCCCCTAATATAAAGACCACAAGGGCAAAATAACGGAATTTACCAAGATAGGAAAGTAATTTCATATCATCTCCTCTAAATAAAGAAGTTAGCTAGGAAAGGTTAGCCAACTAGTTACAAGCTACTTACCACAGATAAAATTCGGACAAAATCCGTTACCTGGTTTTTCAACAGCTGAAGTTGGGTCATATTTTTTATTTTCTTTTATAATCATGGTTAATTCCTCCAAAAATTTAATTTATATCAAGGATATCGTTATAAGATTTGGTAAGAATAAAAAGTGAAAAATCCTTTTGTATTCGCTCTTTATAAAGTCTACACAACCTTTCCCTCGGATAATAGTTTATCCGCGAATGTTACAATAGCATCTTCTACCTCTAGAGACATTGAAATATTCTTAAATTTCTCATAACAATATTTACATCTAATGTTACAGTCTCTATGTGTTAGAATTATAAATTCTAGCAGTTTTTCATCGGCAGTTTTAATTCTATCTAGCGTATCTTGTAACTCATTTTCTTCCCGTTGATAATGATATGATGTTAAATAATCATAATATTGCATTTTTGTTATTGCATCACATTCTATTTTTCGTAATAATTCATTCGTTATGAAAAAAGAATGATTATTTTTGGTTTTGTAATATACATTTCCATCTGACTTAAAACATAAGGCGACATTTCCATAATGGAACCTCCTTCATCACGCTTTAAGTATATCACTCTGAAAAAAACTTTAAATTTCTTTCCCATATCTGCTGATTAGCTATGTTCTCCTAAAATTTTTTCTAAATGCCCTTCGTAAGTTTTGGATAAGTGGTTACTTCCTGCTAATTTCATTGCAGCGATACACTTTCTCATTTCAATAATTGCTTTACAATCCTTCTCTTTTTTATAATGATACAGATGTTGTGCATACTGAAACGCCAATCGCTCATAAATTTCAGTCTCAGTGAAAAAGCATTGGTTTAGTTGTTTTTCAAAATACAGAGCATCCAGAAATTTTCCTCTCTCAACACATGTGATATATCCGTTTAATAACATTGATGAGATTAATCGTCTATTATTTGGAATTTCTTTATAGAAATCAGAACGCCTAGACATTTCTCTAGCCAAAACCATGAAAACATCATGTTTTAGGACATCTAAAGTATTTGAAAAAATCAAAAGTTCATAATATCCCCAATATTCCACACTAATAAGATAATCGGTTAGATACGATAAATCACCACTAGAATAATAAGCTTCTCCTGATAAATCTTGTAAGCGAATTTTTAATAAAATGATATTAAGCTTATGAAATTTCTCTTGTTTAGGATTTGACTCCATTTGGGAATAGAGTAATTTTTTCAACCCATCAACATCATGATTAGATACAAAATGCCTAACCTTTGACAAAAGTTCATTGAGTTCATCCCTATGAAAATCATGCACAGCATACATAAATTCGTCAATAGGCATGTTAATTTCATCTAAGATAAGCATGAACTTAGAAATGGTTAAATCTGTCTCTCCTTTTTCAAATCGAGATAGCTGGGACGTTGATATACCAGCCTTTGCAACATCTTTTAACTTTAATCCTCGCGATTCTCGAAACTTTTTAAAAATTTCTCCAAAATTTTTCATATCACACCTCAATCACGCATATATGGGAATTTTTTGATTTTTAACATTTTATCATAAATATAGAAAAAAATAAAAGCGAGGTATTTCACATGAAAAAACAAAAACTACTTCCCATTATCGTTGTTAGATAATCACAATCTCTATTAAAGGTATCTACTAAAAATTATCATTTCTTAATCACACTAATAAATGAAGCTGGCAAAAACTTAAATGTTAGTCTTGCAATAAAAAAAGTAAACAATATAAAACGGCTTAGAGTGATGTTGTCAAGAAACGTCACTCTAAGCCATTCTCTGTTTTTAAGCTTTTTCTAGCCTCATCTATTCTCTTAATCTTCCACAATCTCAACTTTATCTGTCAAGTAAGCAAATTCTTCTGGTAGTACTGGTTCTTCTGCGACACTTTCTTCCGATTCCGTACGTTGTGCTTTCATTTTTTGAGCAAATTCTGCACGAATCTCATTGAAGTCTTGGCGTGGCACTGCCATAATTTGCGGAGAAAAGCCTGCGGCTTTACTCATAATATTGCCAAACATGGCATTGAGATTTTCTCGCTTCATGGCCTGTTCTGCGTTAAATGCCGCATCAAAGGCTAAAATAGCATTTTCCGAGTTGGCAAGAACTGGCTCTGACCCCAATAACAAGGCCCTATCTTGAGCCGAGATGCTATCTAAAATCTCATTCCACGCACCCTTTAATGCCTCAAGATACTCACGCGAGCGTTGGCTATCCGCAACTGTTTCTTCCATGATCGTTATGATTTTGACACGGTCCACTTTGAAGGCGATAGCACTTTTCTTGGTTTGAGGTTTTGGAGCAATGGCAGAGCTAGGATTTGCAATCCCTTGTGATAATTGTTTTTTCAGCTCAGCGATTTCTGAACGTAGCTGACTAAGCTCTGCTTCTAAGTTTTCTGGAATCTCCGTTTGAACTGCTTTGCTATTGTCCCCTAAACGAATGGTCATCATCTCTGCATAAATCTTAGGATGTGTACCTGTTTTAATCTCAGGCAAGCTAGTCGTAACCGTATCAATCATAGCAAATAGCTGACTTTGAGGAATATTTAGGTTTTCAGTAAACTGCTCCGTCTGACGATTGGCTTGTCCACCGGTTTGAACAATTAGCAAATCACGAAGGTAAGTCAACAAATCCGTCGCAAAGCGACTCATGGATTTACCACTGTCAAAGAGGGTCTCCAAGTTCTCAAGCGCCTCTGTCACCTGATGGTAACGAATATTTGTCACATAATCATCAAGTGCCACAAGTCCAATCGATCCCGTAATTTCTTCTGCAATGGCAACTGTCACTTGGTTATCTGGTGCCAAACTCAATGCTTGATCAAGAATCGAGAGAGCATCACGCATACCTCCTTCAGCACGTCGAGCAATAATCACCAAGGCATCATCTTCATAAGAAATACCTTCTTTGGTTAAAATCCTTGCCAAATGTTGTTGAATAGCGACCTGCTTAATGGATTTAAATTCAAATCGTTGCACACGAGATAAGATGGTTGCTGGAATCTTGTGCAGTTCTGTCGTAGCCAAAATGAATACAACATTCTCAGTCGGCTCTTCTAAAGTTTTCAAGAGAGCATTAAAAGCCCCCGTTGATAACATATGAACCTCGTCAATGATATAAACCTTGTATGTCGCTCGACTTGGAGCATAGGTAGATTTATCACGGATGTCACGAATTTCATCAACCCCATTATTTGAAGCAGCATCAATTTCAATGACATCTTCTAGGCTACCATTGGTAATATCTTGGCAAATATCACAAGTATTGCAAGGTTCCCCATCTACTTGATTAGGGCAGTTCATTGCCTTAGCAAAGATTTTGGCGGCAGAAGTTTTACCAGTCCCACGAGGTCCAGAAAAAAGATAAGCATGGCTAATTTTCCCAGAAGCAACAGCTTGTTTTAAAGTCGTAGAAATAACCTCTTGTCCAACCATTTCATCAAAGGCTTGACTGCGGTATTTTCGATAAAGTGCTTGATACATTAACCTTCTACTCCAAACATATCAAAGTTAAAATGCGTTTTTTCCAGTAAAATAGCAACAAATTTTTCCAAATACTCCTGATCAATAGCATCATAATCCGCTACCAAACGTGAATCCAAATCAAGGACACCGACCAACTTTCCATCTTTAACCATTGGAACAACAATTTCTGACATGGCTGCACTATCGCAGGCGATATAGTTCTCATGTTTAGTCACATCATCTACAATCAATGTTTCACGTTTCTCAGCAGACTCACCACAAACACCTTTACCTAGAGCAATATGAACACAAGAAACACCACCTTGAAAAGGCCCTAAAATCAATTCTTGACCATTAAAAAGGTAAAAACCTGTAAACACAGAATTTGGCAAAGTCACGCGCAACATAGCAGAAGCATTTGACAAATTCGCCAAAGCATTTGTCTCATTGGCAAAAAGACCCTCTGCCAGCATTAACAATAATTCATAATTCTCAATTTTTTGCTTAGTATTCATAGAACTATTATAGCACATACTGGTCTAATTTTAAGGTAAAAAGGTAGATTATCATTAAAGTAAGAACAATAGAATAGTATAAAAGGGGATTATAGTCCTGCAACTAAAACTCAGCCAATCAAATGAAAAGCCACTATTTGATGAATTGATACTAAACCTCTTACTCTAACCTTAAAAAAATGAAATGTTACTGACATCATGGAAACTTACTGATTTTATGCCCCTTTCATAAGTGAGCCTGTGATCTCGCACTGGTTTATCACAGACTCTGTTTTCCCACCTCCAAGTATCGCTCCCCCGATACTTGGAGCCCCAAAACACAGAAAAAGCCTATTGCACAACGCAGAAACGTTGATACAATAGGCGTCAAATAGATTAGCTAACTGTTTTCAAAACAAAAGACCAGAACTATCTCTGGTCTTCTTATCCCTTCACTTCTTATTTCTAGGCTCAGGGGCTAAAACGGTCCACTGGACAGTTTTACTATTTTACAGCGTCTTTAAGTGCTTTACCAGCTTTGAATGCTGGAACTTTTGATGCTGCGATTGTGATTTCTTCACCAGTTTGTGGGTTGCGACCTGTACGTGCTGCACGCTCACGAACTTCAAAATTACCGAATCCGATAAGTTGAACTTTCTCACCTGCTGCAAGGTAGTCTGCAACTGCTGCAAAAACAGCATCTACAGCTGCTGCTGAGTCTTTTTTAGTCAATGAAGTGCTTTCTGCAACTTTTGCGATCAAATCTTGTTTGTTAGCCATGTTAACAAATCCTCCAATTTTTTTTGAGCTTATGCTCTAACAAGAACTATCATAACTTAAAACCGCTTGGTAGTCAAGCTTTAGAAGTCATTTCATGCAACTTTAAAAAAAATCGCGCATTATCAAGTCAAGTGCCACAAGTTCGAGGCTGACTTAGAATTCCTTTGTTTAGGCTGTTTGGGCTAGTCCAAACAGAAAATTTGCAGTTTTATAGTGGTGAAGTCGTCTAGGTCTATTAGTGATAGCAGAGACATAATGATTAAGTTATTCTGTTGTCAGTGGGTTTAGAGAGATACCTTTTGGGAGAAACTTTCTCAAAAGAACGTTGAAGTTTTCATTAGTCCCTCTTTCATGCGAAGAATAAGGATGGGCATATATATATATATATCAACTCCATGTAAGTCTGACAAACTACTAAACTCTGAACCATTGTCCGACGTGATCGAAAGAATAGGATACTCTAAAAGAAGTTCCTTAACTGTAGCGTTAATCGGCTCTGCTTGCTTATTCGGCAATTGACAAGCCAGGACAAACCGAGTCTGGCGTTCTACCAAGGTCATAACAACAGCTTCATCCTTGGTTTCCTTACCGAGTACAAGGTCAATCCCCCAGTGG
>NZ_JBHSOJ010000016.1:378427-383750 GCF_042656225.1 Streptococcus caledonicus | reverse complement strand
TCGATTGGTCTCATAGACACGTTGACCACTGTCTGGAAAGTAGACATTTGAGTATAAGAGTTTTCCATTCTTATCTTGAACTTGAGTGACGCTGCCACGCTTGATTTCACGACTGATCGTCGAGCGATGAGGACCTAGAAGGCGAGCAATCTCAGCGGTTTTCTTCCCCATCTTGAGATAAGCACTAATTTCACCTCGCTCAGGGGCTGAGAAATGAGAACAACGCGACTTTTTGGTAGAATGATTAGTGGACATGTTCATCTGCTTTCTATACTGAGTTGGGGGAATTCTAGTATATCAGACGAACATGTCTTTTCTGTTGCACTTCATTTTACAACGCGGTTTTAAAAAAATTTCATAATTCACAAGATACCATCCATTTATCTTTTTCGCTTTCTACATTATAAAGAACGAATAAACCACTATATATAGGGGCGATAGAATTAACCTTGTACCATATTTTGTGTTTTTTAAGTTTTTTAAGTTGCAATTTCTGAAAATTTTGGTATCCTAATAAGGTATCATTTTTAGGAGAAATTGAAATGGCAAAAATTACTGTTTATTCAAAAAATAATTGCATGCAATGCAATATGACTAAAAAATTCTTGACAAATGCTGGTGCAGATTTTGAAGAAATCAACATTGATGAACAGCCAGAAAAAATCGACTACGTTAAAGGGCTTGGTTTCACAGCTGCTCCAGTAATCGAAGCTGGTGACATCGTCTTTTCAGGGTTCCAACCCTCAAAATTAAAAGAAATCGTTTAATCACAATTAGAAGGAACTAAAGCAAGATGAGTCTTAAAGAACTTGGCGATGTATCCTACTTCCGCCTTAATAATGAAATCAACCGCCCTGTAAATGGGCAAATCATGTTGCACAAAGATAGAGAGGCCCTCAGTGCTTTCTTTACTGAAAATGTTATCCCAAACACGCTAACATTTGAAAGCATGATGGCTAAAATCAATTACTTGATTGAGCATGACTATATTGAGACTGCCTTTATCAGCAAGTACTCTCCTGATTTTATTGAGCAACTGGCAGCTGATTTAAAAGCTGAAAACTTCCAATTTAAGTCTTTCATGGCAGCGTATAAGTTCTATCAGCAATACGCTTTAAAAACCAACGATGGGGACTTCTACTTGGAAAGTATTGAAGACCGTGTCATGTTCAACGCCCTCTATTTTGCAGATGGTAATGAAGAATTGGCACATGACTTGGCGATGGAAATGATTCATCAGCGTTACCAACCAGCAACACCATCATTCTTGAATGCTGGACGTAGCCGTCGTGGTGAACTCGTTTCTTGTTTCTTGATTCAAGTTACTGACGATATGAACTCAATCGGACGTTCCATCAACTCTGCTCTGCAATTATCCCGTATCGGTGGAGGGGTTGGTATCAGTCTCAATAACCTTCGTGAAGCTGGTGCACCTATTAAAGGTTACGCTGGTGCTGCTTCCGGGGTTGTCCCTGTTATGAAACTCTTTGAAGACAGTTTCTCTTACTCTAACCAACTAGGACAACGTCAAGGGGCTGGTGTGGTTTACCTTAATGTCTTCCACCCAGATATTATCGCTTTCTTATCAACAAAAAAAGAAAATGCCGATGAAAAAGTCCGTGTTAAAACCCTCTCACTCGGTGTGACTGTTCCAGATAAATTCTATGAATTGGCTCGCAACAATGAAGACATGTACCTGTTCAGCCCTTATACCGTTGAAAAAGAATATGGTATTCCATTCAACTACATTGACATCACTGAGATGTACGATGAGCTCGTTGCTAATCCAAGAATTACCAAAACAAAGATTAAAGCTCGTGATCTTGAGACTGAGATTTCAAAACTTCAACAAGAATCAGGTTACCCTTACATTATCAATATTGACACGGCTAACCGCTCAAATCCTGTTGATGGTAAAATCATTATGTCTAACCTATGCTCTGAAATCCTTCAAGTTCAGACAGCTAGTGAACTTAACGATGCTCAAGAATTCTTGAAGATGGGAATGGATATTTCATGTAACCTTGGTTCAACAAACATCATCAACATGATGACTTCTCCAGACTTTGGAAAATCAATCAAAGCCATGACGCGCGCGCTAACATTTGTCACAGACAGTTCAAGCATAGATGCTGTGCCAACAGTAAAATATGGTAACAGCCAGGCTCATACCTTCGGTCTTGGTGCCATGGGACTTCACTCATACCTTGCGACACACCATATCGAATATGGCTCACCTGAATCTATTGAGTTTACAGATATCTACTTTATGCTGATGAATTATTGGACACTTGTAGAATCTAATAATATTGCCCGCGAACGTGGCGTGACATTTGCTAATTTTAAGAAATCTGCTTATGCTGATGGCTCTTACTTTGACAAGTATGTCACAGGTCAACTTGTTCCGAAATCAGATTTAGTCAAAGAGCTTTTCAAAGATCATTTTATTCCTCAAGCAGAGGACTGGGAAGCCCTTCGCCAAGCGGTTATGGCAGATGGTCTTTACCACCAAAACCGTCTAGCAGTTGCTCCGAACGGTTCTATTAGCTATATCAATGATTGCTCTGCTTCTATCCACCCAATCACACAACGTATTGAAGAACGCCAAGAGAAGAAAATCGGTAAAATTTACTACCCAGCTTATGGTTTGTCAACGGATACTATTCCATACTACCAATCAGCTTATGATATGGATATGCGTAAAATGATTGATGTCTATGCTGCGGCTACCGAGCATGTTGACCAAGGTCTCTCAATGACTCTCTTCATGCGAAGTGAACTCCCTGTCGGACTTTACGAATGGAAGACTGAAAGCAAGCAAACCACACGTGACCTCTCTATTCTCCGTAACTACGCCTTCAATAAAGGTGTTAAATCCATCTACTATGTTCGTACATATACAGATGATGGCGAAGAAGTTGGTGCTAACCAATGTGAAAGCTGTGTGATTTAATCACCTTATATCTCTGAACACATAAAAGGGGCAAAGACCATCACGTCTCTGCCTCTTCCTTTGTCTCATCATCTTATACTAATCCATTTAAAAATCACTTTTTGGGTTTCTTTCTAAAAGCAAGGCTTGTGTGTAACGCCAAAAGCGATAGCCTAGCCAAATGGCAATAGCTAGGCTAACAATAGCCACTAAGATAATGGCCCAGTTCCCTTCTCCCTTTAGAATAGCCGAAAATAGTTGAACAGTTAGCCAACTAAATATAAGGGTACTGATTAGCCATACGGTGTAAATTCCCCCTCTTAGCTCTCCCAGAAAAACTATTCCCCTTAGGTTGCTCTAGCAACTAACGATCACTTATGAAAATGAAGACTCCTAAGATGAACTCCATTATAATCTCTAGTAACACTAATCGTTTACCTCAACTTCTCTCTTTTCCTTATCATAACAAATTATGATATGATATAATAAACAAATAAAATTAAAAAGGAATCACTCATGAACTACTATAGCGCCATTAACTGGAACGAAATTGAAGACGTTATCGACAAATCGACTTGGGAAAAATTAACTGAGCAATTCTGGCTCGATACTCGTATCCCACTGTCAAACGACCTTGACGACTGGCGTAAACTTAGCGCAGATGAAAAAGATTTGGTTGGTAAAGTCTTTGGAGGCCTAACCCTCCTAGACACAATGCAGTCCGAGTCAGGTATTGATGCGATCCGTGCAGATGTCCGAACGCCTCATGAAGAAGCTGTTCTGAACAATATCCAATTCATGGAATCTGTTCACGCTAAATCTTACTCTTCGATTTTTTCAACCTTAAACACGAAAAAAGAAATCGAAGATATCTTTGAATGGACAAACAATAACGAATTTCTGCAAAAAAAAGCTGAAATCATCAACGAAATTTATAAAAACGGTGATGCCCTTCAGAAAAAAGTAGCTTCTACCTATCTTGAAACCTTCCTTTTCTACTCAGGTTTCTTTACGCCACTCTACTACCTCGGTAATAACAAATTGGCTAACGTTGCTGAAATTATTAAACTGATTATTCGTGACGAATCTGTACACGGTACCTATATCGGTTATAAATTCCAACTCGGTTTTAATGAATTGTCAGAAGAAAAACAAGCTGAATTCCGTGAATGGATGTATGACCTCCTCTACGAACTTTATGAAAATGAGGAGAATTATACCAAATCACTTTATGATACCGTCGGCTGGACTGAAGAAGTGATGATTTTCTTGCGCTACAATGCCAATAAAGCCCTTATGAATCTTGGTCAAGATCCTCTTTTCCCAGATACTGCCGATGATGTCAACCCAATTGTCATGAATGGTATTTCCACAGGAACGTCTAACCACGACTTCTTCTCTCAAGTAGGTAATGGTTATCTTCTTGGTACGGTTGAAGCCATGAAAGATGATGATTATAACTACGGATTGTAATAAATACAAGGTAAGCGCCCAATAACAGAGTATATTGAAAACGTTCCAAAATCTTAACTGACTTTGGAACGTTTTTGCTTGCAGTGGTGTTGAATGGTTTTATTCCATGGTAAATAACCCTCTAGAACCTCTTCTTTTGCGAGGGTCTTCTCATTTGGAAGATGTTCTAGAAGATGGGTGATGTATTTTTCAGTATTCAAGTCCGTAGCGCTTGGCCGTCTCCAGTAAACTCATGATGATAGCTGTTGACTTGGCGTCCTCAAAACTTTGAGAGAATAACCAATTTTTCCGACCCATCACTAAGGACTTGATAGCTCTTTCTGCCAGATTATTGGAAAGAACAAGTCTGCCATCTTTCAGAATAGCCCTGAACGTCTCCTCGTGATTGAGACTGTAATCCAAAGCTTTCCCTAGCGAGGAACCCGGCAAGACCGTTTGTTCTCGACACCAGTCGAAAAACTCAGTCATCAAGGGAGCTAATTCTGTTTGGCGCTTGTGCAGCCTCTCCTCAACAGAGAGGTCAATCCAATCATCCTCTAAGGCGAACATACGGTCACAATACTTGAGACCCTTAGCACCTACAGAGCTTTTATCAGACTTTTTCGGAGTAGCTTCAAAGAACTTCCTTCTGATATGTGCCCAACAACCTACTGGTTCTGCCTTCTCTAATTGCCTATAAGCCGACCACATATCACAATGGACATCCCCCTCGTACTCATCCAGAAAATTCTTGACGACCTGCCCACTTCGACTCTTGTCGTGATAATAAAGGGTAATTCCCTTTTTGGCATGCTTGCCTGATAAAAACGTTCAATAGTAGGTCTTCTGACTGTCGCTTTCTAATACCTGATAAGAGGTTTCATCCGCATGAAGAATAGGCTGTTCCAGCAACTTCTCGTGTAGAAGGTCATAAAGAGG
>NZ_JBHSOJ010000016.1:377672-378417 GCF_042656225.1 Streptococcus caledonicus | reverse complement strand
GATATGCCAGTTGGCAATTTCTTTGCGTGTAATGAGCAAGCCCATTTTATTCCAATCCTCTTCTTGACGATAGTTGGGAACCTTCAAATTAAATTTCTGATGAATCGTATGAGCAATGATAGAGGCAGATCCCAAACTATGTGATAAGGAAGCTTTAGGAACAGGAGCCTTAATAATCTTATCAACGTGGCCCTCCTCACTGCAACTTTGACATTTATAGGCATGTTGGACATGGTCAACACGTTCTAATTGGGCAGGAATAAAGACCAACTCTTGTCTTTGGACGCAAGAGCCAATCTCTTTTAACTGACCATGACAGTCTGGACAACTGCAGTCTTCACCCTTTAGTTCATGATGGACTATTTCTGGAGTGAATTGGTTAAAAATAGCTTGACGAACGCCTTTAGATTTCCGACGTTTATAAGTGATAATCTCAGTTTTAACAGGGTAAATCAGAATCCTCTTCAGGAAGTTCTTCTTCAAAAAGGCTTAGTTATCTTAAAGGATAATGGACCTTCTCTGATGACTTGCCATAAAGTTTTTGACTCAAATAAGCCACTTGTTCACGAAGGAGGGCGAGTTCATTAGACATGGTCTCTATCGTTTTTGTTAAACTTTCAATAATGTTATCTTTTGAACTCATGTTCATCCCTCCATTGTTTTTTTATATTATACCGAAAGAAAAGCCATGATTTCAATAGAAATCACGACTTTTTGTGGTATTGATTTTAAGTGTAATAGAAAA
>NZ_JBHSOJ010000016.1:376075-377492 GCF_042656225.1 Streptococcus caledonicus | reverse complement strand
GATCTTTACGACCACCGCAAAATAGGAAGACTTGCCCTGAAAAAGGATCTAGTTCAAATTGACTTTTAACCAGATAGGCAAGTGAGTCAATCCCTTGACGGATATCAGTTTTCCCACAAACCAAGTAAACTTGTCCTAAATCACTGAGTTGAATCGTCATAGCTTAGCACCTTATCTAAAATAGCTTCTAACCTGTCTTGATTAAGGGATTGGAACAAGGTCAGTTCAAGTTTATCCAGTCGGATTTTCAGTAAGACATCATTTCTGGGTTTTGATTCAAACTGACGAGGTTATGGGGTTTCCAAAGGGAGGATAGGTTGTGACATTACAATAACCTTCAGTAATCATTTTTAAGAACAGTATACTAAAGGCTGCGCTATTAAGATAGATACTCTGTTATTGGGCGATTACAGACAAACTTTGTCCTCTATCGGTGTTAAATTTGTCAACCCACTACAGTTGACAAAGAGCCCGAAAATACAAAAAAGGAGATAACATATATCCCCTTTTTATTTAACTATAGTCCGTACGGGATTCGAACCCGTGTTACCGCCGTGAAAAGGCGGTGTCTTAACCCCTTGACCAACGGACCATAAAATAATAATATGGGCACGAGTGGACTCGAACCACCGACCTCACGCTTATCAGGCGTGCGCTCTAACCACCTGAGCTACGCGCCCAAGCCAATGCTTGGATTTTATTTATTTCTAAATAAAGCGGGTGACGAGAATCGAACTCGCGACAACAGCTTGGAAGGCTGTAGTTTTACCACTAAACTACACCCGCTAAAATGGCGCGAGACGGAATCGAACCGCCGACACATGGAGCTTCAATCCATTGCTCTACCAACTGAGCTACCGAGCCAACTAAAATAATAATATTGCGGGAGCAGGATTTGAACCTACGACCTTCGGGTTATGAGCCCGACGAGCTACCTAGCTGCTCCATCCCGCGTTAATAATAAAGGAGGATGTGGGATTCGAACCCACGCACGCTTTTACACGCCTGACGGTTTTCAAGACCGTTCCCTTCAGCCAGACTTGGGTAATCCTCCGAAAATAATAATTGTAATGGACCTTGTAGGACTCGAACCTACGACCGCTCGGTTATGAGCCGAGTGCTCTAACCAGTTGAGCTAAAGGTCCAAAGTCATCCATATATAACAATTATAGCGGCGAAGGGGATCGAACCCCCGACCTCCCGGGTATGAACCGGACGCTCTAGCCAGCTGAGCTACACCGCCAAATTTTCATCGGGAAGACAGGATTCGAACCTGCGACCCCTTGGTCCCAAACCAAGTACTCTACCAAGCTGAGCTACTTCCCGAAATGCACCCTAGAGGAGTCGAACCTCTAACCGCCTGATTCGTAGTCAGGTACTCTATCCAATTGAGCTAAGGGTGCTCTATTTAGTTTTA